>NZ_LBIA02000001.1:3207500-3851349 GCF_001006325.2 Afipia massiliensis
TTATAATTTCTAGTGTCCTTTTGAATCCGAAGTTCGCTATGGAAGATGCTGCAAAGTGAAGCGAACTTCGGATTCAGGACACTAGGGACGCACCGGCCATCCGGCCGCTGCGACAAGTGATTGCGGCCGTTTGGCCGTGCAGCGACGGTTTTAGATGTCGACCAAGCCGCCCACCCCGGATACCGACAAGCCAGAGTCGGGCAAGCCGCTCGATGATGAAGCTGCGCGCCTTGCCGCAGCGGCTCAGGCCGATATTCCGGCGCCGCCGGAGCCGGACGATATCGACGACGATGACGACGACGAGGATCTCGTCGCCTATACCGCGAGCGAGGCCGCGGGTGCGTTCGCAACGTTGTGGCGGTTCACCTGGCCGCAACTGCGCAACTACAAGACCTGGCTCAGCTTCGTCGCGATCGGTCTTTTCATCGAGACGTTGTTCAACGTCATCATGCCGCTCAGCCTGAAATTCCTGATCGACGATGCGCTCGGCGAGGAAGATTTCCAGGCGCTCTACACCATCCTGACCGTGCTGGCGGTCGCCGGCATCATCACTTCCATTGTGGCGGTCTGGTACGAACGCTGGGACGCACGGCTGGCCGCCGCCGTCATCTCCGATGTTCGCGGGCGGCTTTTCTCGCATGTCCAGAATTTGCCTGCCGCCTTCTTCGGGCGCACCAAGCGCGGTGAAATCCTGTCGCGGTTCTCCGTCGACATGGCGGGCTACGAATCCTCGATCAAGCACTTCGCCAACGGCGCGATGCTGCCGTTCCTCGAATTGATCGCCGGCATCGGCCTGATGATCTGGCTGAACTGGCAGTTGGCCGCCGTGGCGCTGCTGATATTTCCCATCACGCTGATCGGTCCGCGCATCCTGACCCCGAAGGCGGTGCAGGCGAACTACGAGCAGAAGGTCAACGAATCCGCGATCCTCGGCGTGGTGCAGGAGAATGTCGCGGCGCAGATGGTGGTGAAGGCATTCGGCCTGCAGCGCAAGGCGTTCGGCTGGTTCACCTTCCGCAACAACGCGGCGCGGCGCTCGATGGCCGACGCGACGTTTCTCTCAACCATGGTGGAGCGCACCGTTACGGTGTCGGTGCTGCTGCTGCATCTGATCGTGCTGGCGATCGGCGCCTATCTCGCCACCATCGGCAAGATTTCGATCGGCACCTTCGTGACCTTCGAAAGCGCGTTCTGGGAAATCTCCTACAACATCGCGCACCTGATGCACTTTATTCCGGTCGCGATCCAGGCCGCTGCCTCCGTTCGGCATATGGAGGAACTCCTTGATGAGCCGACCCGCGGCGCCGACCGGCCCGGCGCGCCGGATCTGCCGCGCATCACCGACAACATCAACTTCGACCGCGTTGTCTTCAAGTATGAAGGCAGTGACGCCGCCGTACTCGACGGTCTCTCGCTCAAGATCGGCGTCGGCAAGAATGTCGCCATCGTGGGACCGAGCGGGTCCGGCAAGAGCACGCTGCTCAATCTCATTCTGCGTCTCTACGAACCGAGCGAAGGCAAGGTGACCGTCGACGGCGTCGATATTCGCAAGGTGACGCGCGACTCGCTGCGCAACAGCATGGCTGTGGTGTTCCAGGAAAACATGCTGTTCAACATGTCGATCCGCGAGAACATCCGCCTCGGCAAGGAAGGCGCGACCGACGCCGAGGTCGTGGATGCGGCGAAGAAGGCCGAGATCCATCGCTACATCATGACGCTGCCGCAGAAGTACGACACGGTGGTCGGCGAGCGCGGCGACACGTTGTCCGGCGGTCAGCGCCAGCGCATCGCGATTGCGCGCGCCATCGTGCGCAACCCGTCCGTGCTACTGCTCGATGAAGCGACGTCGGCGCTCGACCAGACCACGGAAGCCGCGATCAACCGCACGCTGTTGAAGGTCGCCAAGGGCCGCACCATGATCTTCTCGACCCACCGGCTGACGTCGGTGGTCGACATGGATGAAATCATCGTCATCAGCAACGGCCAGGCCATCGAGCGCGGCCCGCATGCCGAACTGCTCAAGGCTAACGGCATGTACCGGAAGCTATGGGACGACCAGCTTCACAAGTCGCATCATCCCACCGAGGATGACGACGACGATGATGACGACGATTGATCGGTGAGGGGCAGCCGTTACGGCTGCGCCGTCCGCCGGACCGACAGCGTTTCGCGCGCATGGCGCAACGCGCCGACCACGGCGCGATGCAGGAAGCGGGTCCAGCGCCGGAGATGCCACGACAAACCGGTATCGATGGAAATCGAACGCAGGTCGTAGGCCTGACGTTGTGAAGAAGCGTCGTTGGCGCACTTTTCCGGATCGTCGTAGAACTGCGAGATCTTTGCTGCGTCCATGCCCGTGCTGGCCAGCCACGCCGGGATGTAGGCGTTGCACAGCCGTTGCACATCCATGAACACCTTGCCGGTTCCGGTGCCGGCAGCAGGGCACGATGTGCAGAACGCGTCGCCGACCAGAACGATGCCGGCTTGCCGGTGCCCCTTGGTGACGTACAAGTCCGCCGGTCGAATCTTGATCATGCCGTCGACCTTGAACTCGCCGGAGAGGGCGCGAAGGTTCGGCATCAGTTCGTGAATGGCATTCTCGGGCGTCTGGCGCATGCGCCGCAGCCACGGATCGTCCATGCCGCGATAGACCATGAGATTGGCGCGCATGGCGGAGCCGATCGGGAACAGCGTCAGATAAGACATCTGCGCCGCCGAGTTCTCCGTGAAATAGGTCAGTGCGGGAAATTCAAACGTGTCGCGGCCCACCGGCGCGACATTGAATCCGACGGTGATGGAATGACAGGGGCTGATGACCTCGCGCTCGATGCCGAGGGTGTGGCGCAGGCTGATGTTCAGGCCGTTCGCCAGCACGATCAGCCGCGCGGAAATTTCTTCGCCATTTGACAGCGTCAACGTCTGGCGATCGGGACTGGTTGCGACGGCTGTGATCTTGGCTTCGATGAAATCGACGCTGTCCGGAATCTGGCGGCGGACGGTGTTGACGAGGTCGTCGTAGATGATGCCGTGCTGGTCGCTGGGCTTCTTGTCGAGCAGGCGTCCCAGCCGGGCGGTCCAGGCGCTGCGGTCGAGCGTGGTGGCGGCAAGCACCGCTTCCGAAATTCCGGTCTTGCGCAGAAGGTCGAGCTGATAGCCGCCGAGCTTTTCGCAGCGGAAGTCTGGCGGATAGATTTTGTGAGGATCGACCAGGATCGCGGAAATGCCGGCGCGGCCAAGCATCGCGGCGGCCGTCGATCCGGCAAGCCCGCCACCAATGATGGCGATGTCCGTATGCCGCATGTTTTTGGCCTCTTTCGAGGTACTTAGCACCGCGGCTGCAAACTCGACTAAAGCTTGAACGAAATATGGTGAACGGTTGGTTAAGCGAATGCTGCAGAAACACGTGTATTAACGATTAAAATGGTTGCGACTTGCCTGCGTCGTGCGGTCGCAGCACTAATGTTCCGGGACGACTTTTGGTTCTTGGATATCAGTCGTGCACCCGCAATCAGGTACCGCGAGAATGCGGCTTCGAGGCGCATTGGCGCAGGTTTGGCCTTCATGATTTCAGTTACCGTCGCAACGCCGGGCCAGGACCTCACCGCGCAGTGGAATGATCTCATTCGCCGCGCGCCTGGCAATGCATTCATGAATCCGGTGGCGCTCAAGGCGGCGTTCGACACCATGTTCGCGGCGGTTTATGTGCTGCTGGCTTGGGAGGAGGGCGTCGAGTCCGCGCGGCTGGTGGGGCTTTGGGCCTTGCAGCATCGCAACGTCATGATGCTCTGGCCGGCGCTGCTCGAAGCCCGCCCGTTCAACTACGCTTTTTTATCGACGCCGGTGATCGATCCCGCCTTCGCCGCCGAAGTCATGCCTGCATTCTTCGCCGCAATCCGCAAAAACCCCGCGCTGCCGAATGTGGTCAGCCTGAAGGAAATGGATGCGGACTCGCAGGCCTATGCGGCAATTCAAAAGACGATCGCGGACGAGCATCACGCGCATCTGACGCTCACCCGGAGTTTGCGGCCGTCGGTGTCGCGCGAAAAGGGCGTCAAGAATTCAGGCTCGACCCGCAAGAAGCTGCGGCAGGACTGGAACAGGCTGTCCGCCCTGGGCAGGCTGGAGATGGTCAACGAGCGTACCGCGGACGCGACAAAGGCCGCTTACGAGCAGTTTCTCGATCTCGAAAAGCGAAGCTGGAAGGGCGACAAGGGCACCGCGATCCTTTGTAGCGAGCGGGATGCCGAATTCACCCGGCGGCTGATTGGCGATCTCGCGGCGGAGGGCAACGCCTCGGTGGCCCTGCTGCGCCTCGATGGGCGGGCCATCGCGGCCCAGGTGCTGATGTATTGCGGGACCACGGCCTTTACGTGGAAAATCGCGTTTGACGCCGAATTCGCCAAATACTCCCCGGGCGTGCTGCTGGTCGACAAAATGACCGAGCAACTCTTCGCTGAGACCGATGTTCAGGCCATCGATTCGTGCTCGGCGGAGGGGAGTTTCATGGCCCAGATCTGGACCGGCCGGAAAACCATGGTCGACATGGTGGTCGACGTCGGCTCCACCCGTTCGCTGGTGTTCGGCATGGAGGCGGCCCGGCAGTACGGCTATGAGCGGCTGCGCGACCTGCGGGACTGGTTGCGATCGACTTCCCTAAGCCCGGCAAAGCGGCGGCTGGCGCCATCGTCATAGCGCGAGTGATTTGCGCGAAAATCTGTATAAATAATTGAAATATAACAGATTTATTCTAAATTTGACGCCGCAAGTCTGCCGGTGTGCGCCCGTTGCCAGTCTGTCCCGCCCCAAATAGGCGCTCGGAAGCTCTCCGTCTGACCAGATCAGCAGCCTGTGGAATCAGCGGAATCGGCGCTGCGCGGATTCGCGCGGTATGTCATAAATAGCCCGTTCGGGTTTCGCTGAGAGTGCAAGAAGTGGCTCTGCCGCTTGCGCTTTTGCGATGTCGTTTAGTCTTGACTTGGCATCGCATGACTTATAAAACCCGGCCACTTCACGACAGGCGGTGAGCTTCTCTTACGTCGGAACGGACCACCATTTCAGCCCTACGGGATGAAACGGCACCAACCTCGACGAACGTCGCTCAAACGCTGTCGGCACTAGCCAGGCAATGCCAGGACAATATTTGGTCTTAAGAGCAATAGCTCCTGAGATCAGTCTCGGATGCATGATCTCGGTGAGCCGAACAGGCGAGCTGCGGTCCTCTGTGGCGTCAAGCGCTTTCCGTTCAGCGATGAATGGTTGGCGTGATTTCGTTTTGCGCGATCAAGCGCGCGAGGCGAGGTTGGTGGGCCGAAGACGTGAAGCGAGTGGGGCGGTGGCCCCGAATGAATTTGCGGAGCCGATAAGGTTTCGCGCGAACAAGGGTGAACGATGCCGACGATCAACCAGCTGATCGCGAAACCACGCGAAGCGCAGAAGTCGCGCAAGAAGGTGCCAGCGCTGCAGCAGTCGCCGCAGAAGCGTGGCGTTTGCACGCGCGTCTATACGACGACTCCGAAGAAGCCGAACTCCGCGCTTCGTAAGGTCGCCAAGGTGCGTCTGACCAACGGCTTCGAGGTCATCGGCTACATTCCGGGTGAAGGCCACAACCTTCAGGAGCACTCGGTGGTCATGATCCGCGGCGGCCGCGTCAAGGATTTGCCCGGCGTTCGTTACCACATTCTCCGCGGCGTCCTCGATACGCAGGGCGTCAAGAACCGCAAGCAGCGCCGTTCGAAGTACGGCGCGAAGCGTCCGAAGTAATCGGGGATCTGATCGATGTCGCGTCGCCATTCTGCAGAAAAGCGTGAAGTGAACCCGGATCCGAAGTTCGGGAACATCATCATCACGAAGTTCATGAATTCGATCATGTACGACGGCAAGAAGTCTGCCGCCGAAAGCATCGTTTACGGTGCGCTCGAGATGATCGAGAACAAGACCAAGCAGGGCCCGCTGCCGGTGTTCGAGCAGGCGCTGGAAAACGTCATGCCGACCATCGAAGTGCGTTCGCGCCGCGTTGGTGGCGCCACCTACCAGGTGCCGGTTGAAGTTCGCTCTGTGCGCCGTCAGGCGCTGGGCATCCGCTGGATCATTACGGCCGCGCGTGGCCGCAACGAGAAGACGATGACTGAACGGCTCTCCGCTGAGCTGCTCGATGCGTCGAACAATCGTGGCAACGCGGTCAAGAAGCGTGAAGACGTGCACAAGATGGCGGAAGCCAACCGTGCCTTCTCGCACTATCGCTGGTAACGGCGAAACGAACGGAAATTAAGGAAGCTCCTATGCCCCGCCTTCATGCCATCGAGGATTACCGGAATTTCGGTATCATGGCGCACATCGACGCCGGTAAAACGACGACGACTGAGCGCATCCTCTATTATACCGGCAAGAGCCACAAAATCGGCGAAGTGCACGAAGGTGCCGCGACGATGGACTGGATGACGCAGGAGCAGGAGCGCGGCATCACCATCACGTCGGCTGCGACGACCGCGTTCTGGGACGGCAAGCGTCTGAACATCATCGACACCCCCGGCCACGTCGACTTCACCATTGAGGTCGAGCGTTCGCTGCGCGTGCTCGACGGCGCCGTTTGCGTTCTCGACTCCAACCAGGGCGTCGAGCCGCAGACCGAAACCGTCTGGCGCCAGGGCGACAAGTATAAAGTGCCGCGCATCGTCTTCGCCAACAAGATGGATAAGACCGGTGCGGACTTCTACAAGTGCCTGCAGGACATCATCGATCGTCTCGGCGCGAAGCCGGTCGCGATCCAGTTGCCGATCGGTTCCGAGAGCAACTTCAAGGGCATGGTCGATCTTGTCCTGATGAAGGCTTACGTCTGGAATAACGAGGCGCTCGGTGCGATGTACGACGTTGTCGACATCCCGGCCGATCTCGCCGACAAGGCGAAGGAATATCGCGAGAAGCTCGTTGAAGCCGCCGTCGAACTCGACGACGACGCCATGGCTGCCTATCTCGACGGCAAGGAGCCGGACGAAGCGACGCTGAAGCGGCTCATCCGCAAGGCGGTGCTGACCGGCGCGTTCTATCCTGTGCTTTGCGGTTCGGCCTTCAAGAACAAGGGCGTGCAGCCGCTGCTCGACGCCGTCGTTGCGTATCTTCCGTCGCCGGTCGACGTGCCTGCGATCAAGGGCACCGATGAAGACGGCAACGAAGTCGTGCGCAAGGCCGACGACAAGGAGCCGCTGGCTCTGCTCGCGTTCAAAATCATGGACGATCCGTTCGTCGGCACCATCACGTTCTGCCGCATCTATTCGGGCGTTCTCGTCAGCGGTACCGGCGTCGTCAATTCGACCCGTGACAAGAAAGAGCGTATCGGCCGCATGCTGTTGATGCATGCGAACAACCGCGAAGACATCAAGGAAGCCTATGCAGGCGACATCGTCGCGCTGGCTGGCCTCAAGGAAGCGCGTACCGGCGACACGCTGTGCGACTCCAACAATCCGGTCATCCTTGAAAAGATGGAATTCCCGGAGCCGGTGATCGAAATCGCGATCGAGCCGAAGTCGAAGGCCGATCAGGAGAAGCTGGGTGTCGCTCTGGCGAAGCTCGCGAACGAAGATCCTTCGTTCCGCGTGTCAACCGACCACGAGTCCGGCCAGACCATCCTGAAGGGCATGGGCGAACTCCATCTCGACATCAAGGTCGACATTCTCCGCCGCACCTACAAGGTCGACGCCAACATTGGCGCGCCGCAGGTGGCGTTCCGCGAGAAGATCACCAAGAAGGCCGAGGTCAAGTATACCCACAAGAAGCAGACCGGTGGTACCGGTCAGTTCGCTGAAGTGTCGATCGTGGTCGAGCCGAACGAGCCAGGTGCTGGTTACGAGTTCGAGTCGAAGATCGTCGGCGGCTCTGTGCCGAAGGAATACATCCCGGGCGTCGAAAAGGGCCTCAACAGCGTGATGGGTTCGGGCGTCGTTGCTGGCTTCCCGGTTGTCGACGTCAAGGTCTCGCTCGTGGACGGCAAGTATCACGACGTCGACTCGTCGGCGCTCGCCTTCGAAATCGCGGCGCGCGCTGCGTTCCGTGAAGCGCTGCAGAAGGGCAAGTCGGTCCTCCTTGAGCCGATCATGAAGGTCGAGGTGGTGACGCCTGAGGATTACACCGGTTCGGTGATCGGCGATCTCAATTCTCGTCGTGGCCAGATCCAGGGTCAGGACATGCGCGGCAACGCCAACGTCGTCAACGCGATGGTACCGCTCATGAACATGTTCGGTTACGTGAACAACCTGCGCTCGATGAGCCAGGGCCGCGCGACCTTCACGATGCAATTCGATCACTACGCTGAAGCGCCGGCCAACGTGTCGGCAGAAGTCCAGAAGAAGTTTGCTTGATTTCTTTGACGCAAGTCAAAGTTGAACGGAGAACGTCATGGCTAAAGCTAAATTTGAACGTAACAAACCGCACTGTAACATCGGCACCATCGGTCACGTCGACCATGGCAAGACGTCGCTGACCGCAGCGATCACCAAGATTTTGGCTGAAACGGGCGGTGCAACGTTCACGGCATACGACCAGATCGACAAGGCGCCGGAAGAGAAGGCGCGCGGCATCACCATCTCGACCGCTCACGTTGAGTACGAGACCGCGAACCGCCACTACGCTCACGTCGATTGCCCTGGCCACGCCGACTACGTGAAGAACATGATCACCGGTGCTGCGCAGATGGACGGCGCGATCCTGGTCGTGTCGGCTGCCGACGGCCCGATGCCGCAGACCCGCGAGCACATCCTGCTTGCCCGTCAGGTCGGCGTTCCTGCGATCGTCGTGTTCCTGAACAAGTGCGACATGGTGGACGATCCGGAACTGCTCGAACTGGTCGAGATGGAAGTTCGCGAACTGCTCTCGAAGTACAACTTCCCGGGCGACGACATTCCGATCATCCGCGGCTCGGCGCTCGCAGCGCTCGAGAACAAGGATCCGGCTCTCGGCCACGACGCTGTTCTGGCGCTGATGAAGGCCGTCGACGAAAACATTCCGCAGCCGGCGCGTCCGATCGACCAGCCGTTCCTGATGCCGGTCGAAGACGTGTTCTCGATCTCGGGCCGTGGCACCGTCGTCACCGGCCGTGTCGAGCGCGGCATCATCAAGGTTGGCGAAGAAATCGAAATCGTTGGTCTGAAGGACACTCAGAAGACCATCGTCACCGGCGTTGAAATGTTCCGCAAGCTGCTCGATCAGGGCCAGGCTGGCGACAACATCGGTGCGCTGCTTCGCGGCACCAAGCGCGAGGAAGTCGAGCGCGGCCAGATTCTCTGCAAGCCGGGTTCGGTCAAGCCGCACACCAAGTTCAAGGCTGAGGCTTACATCCTCACCAAGGAAGAGGGTGGCCGTCACACGCCGTTCTTCACCAACTACCGTCCGCAGTTCTACTTCCGCACGACCGACGTGACGGGCGTGGTTCATCTGCCGGAAGGCACCGAAATGGTGATGCCGGGCGACAACATTGCGATGGAAGTGCACCTGATCGTGCCGATCGCGATGGAAGAGAAGCTCCGCTTCGCGATCCGTGAAGGCGGCCGTACCGTTGGTTCGGGCGTCGTCTCCAGCATCATCGAGTAACAAACGATCCGTCGCATGCCCGGTCGGAAGGCCGGGCATTCACGACCCTCTTGATAAAAACGTGGATGGCCGGGCTGACCGGTCGTGACGGACAAGAAAGACAGCGGCAATGAACGGCCAGAATATTCGCATTCGTCTCAAGGCGTTCGACCATCGAATTCTCGATACGTCGACCCGTGAGATCGTGAACACGGCAAAACGCACCGGTGCACAGGTTCGCGGACCCATTCCGCTTCCGACGCGCATCGAGAAGTTCACCGTCAACCGTTCGCCGCACGTCGACAAGAAGAGCCGCGAGCAGTTCGAGATGCGCACTCACAAGCGCCTTCTCGATATCGTCGATCCGACCCCCCAGACCGTGGACGCGCTGATGAAGCTCGACCTGGCCGCAGGTGTCGACGTCGAGATCAAGCTGTAAGAATTTTTGTTAAGTTCGCAGATCGCGGACAGAAAGACAGGAAGCACGCCGATGCGCTCCGGAGTGATCGCACAAAAGGTCGGGATGACACGGGTCTTTACGGAGACCGGTGAACATATCCCTGTGACTGTGCTCAAGTTGGGCAATTGCCAGGTTGTTGGCCATCGCACCACTGACAAGAACGGTTATGTCGCTTTGCAGCTCGGTTCGGGCTCGCGCAAAAGCGTCTATCTGCCGAAGGCTGAGCGCGGCCAGTTCGCCGTCGCCAAGGTCGAGCCAAAGCGCAAGGTCGCGGAATTCCGCGTCTCGGAAGATTCGCTGATCCCGGTCGGCGCGGAAATCCAGGCGGACCATTTCGTTGTCGGCCAGTTCGTCGACGTGACGGGCACCTCGGTCGGTAAGGGCTTCGCGGGCGGCATGAAGCGCTGGAATTTCGGCGGTTTGCGCGCAACCCACGGCGTCTCGGTCTCGCACCGTTCGATCGGTTCGACCGGCGGCCGTCAGGATCCCGGCAAGACCTTCAAGAACAAGAAGATGCCTGGCCACATGGGCGTCGATCGGATCACCACGCTGAACCTGCGAGTCGTCCAGACGGACGTGGCGCGCGGACTTCTTCTCATCGAAGGCGCCGTTCCCGGCTCCAAGGGTGGATGGATCACCGTGCGCGATGCCGTGAAGAAAGCATTGCCAAAGGATGCGCCGAAGCCCGGCAAGTTCAAGCTGGCTGGCGGAACCGACGCTGCTCCTGAAGCGGCACCGGCAGAGGAGGGTGCGTGATGGAATTGAAGGTCACAACCCTGGAAGGTAAGTCGGCTGGCTCCGTTCAGCTGTCGGACGAGATCTTCGGTCTCGAGCCGCGCAAGGATCTGATCCAGCGCGTCGTCAACTGGCAGCTCGCGAAGCGTCAGGCCGGCACCCACAAGACCAAGGGCCGCGCTGAAGTCTGGCGCACCGGCAAGAAGATGTACAAGCAGAAGGGCACCGGCGGTGCTCGTCACGGTTCGGCTCGCGTTCCGCAGTTCCGCGGCGGTGGCCGTGCGTTCGGTCCGGTCGTTCGCTCCCATGCGCACGACCTGCCGAAGAAGGTTCGCGCGCTCGGTTTGCGGCACGCCCTGTCGGCGAAGGCCAAGGACGGCGGTCTCATCGTGATCGAGAGCGCCGATCTCAAGGAAGCCAAGACGAAGGCGCTGCTCGGACACTTCTCGAGCCTGGAGATCACTAACGCGCTGATCATCGACGGCGCCGAAGTGAACACCGGTTTCGCGACCGCTGCGCGTAACATTCCGCACATCGACGTGCTGCCGATTCAGGGCATCAACGTCTATGACATTCTGCGCCGTCAGAAGCTCGTTCTGACCAAGGCCGCTCTCGATGCGTTGGAGGCGCGCTTCAAATGACAACCGCTGATGTGCGCCACTACGACATCATCGTGGCTCCGGTCGTGACCGAAAAGGCAACCGTCGCTTCCGAGCACAACAAGATTGTGTTCAAGGTTGCGGCGAAGGCGACCAAGCCGCAGATCAAGGACGCGATTGAGAAGCTGTTCGACGTCAAGGTGAAGAGCGTCAACACGCTGGTTCGCAAGGGTAAGACGAAAGTCTTCCGCGGCCAGTTCGGTTCTCAGTCGGATACGAAGCGTGCGATCGTGACCCTCGAAGAAGGTCATCGCATCGACGTGACCACCGGACTGTAAGGCACACGACGATGGCATTGAAAACATTCAACCCCACGACGCCAGGCCAGCGCCAGCTGGTGATGGTCGATCGTTCGGCGCTGTACAAGGGCAAGCCCGTCAAGGCTTTGACCGAAGGCAAGCACTCGTCCGGCGGACGTGGTAATACCGGCCGCATCACCGTGCGTTTCCGCGGCGGTGGCCACAAGCAGACGTACCGCATCGTCGACTTCAAGCGTAAGAAGGTCGACGTGCCGGCCAAGGTCGAGCGTCTCGAGTACGATCCGAACCGCACCGCGTTCATCGCGCTGATCAAGTACGCCGATGGCGAGCAGGCCTACATCCTGGCGCCGCAGCGTCTGGCGGTTGGCGACACCGTTGTCGCCGGCAGCTACGTCGACGTGAAGCCGGGCAACGTCATGCCGCTCGGCAACATGCCGGTCGGCACCATCGTGCACAACGTCGAGCTGAAGATCGGGAAGGGCGGCCAGATCGCTCGCTCCGCGGGCACCTACGCCCAGATCGTCGGCCGCGACCATGATTTCGTGATCCTGCGCTTGAACTCGGGCGAACAGCGCCTGGTTCACGGCCGCTGCATCGGCACCATCGGTGCGGTGTCGAACCCGGATCACAT
Source organism: Afipia massiliensis (assembly GCF_001006325.2). Taxonomy (NCBI): domain Bacteria; kingdom Pseudomonadati; phylum Pseudomonadota; class Alphaproteobacteria; order Hyphomicrobiales; family Nitrobacteraceae; genus Afipia; species Afipia massiliensis. The sequence goes on from NZ_LBIA02000001.1 coordinate 3,219,804, forward strand.
GAACATCTCGATCGGCAAGGCCGGTCGCAAGCGTTGGATGGGCCGTCGTCCGCATAACCGCGGCGTCGTGATGAACCCAGTCGACCATCCGCACGGCGGCGGCGAAGGCCGCACCTCGGGCGGCCGTCACCCGGTTACTCCGTGGGGCAAGCCGACCAAGGGCAAGAAGACGCGTTCTAACAAGTCGACAAACAAGTTCATTCTCATCAGCCGCCACAAGCGGAAGAAGAAGTAAGGATCGCCGGACATGGTTCGTTCAGTCTGGAAAGGCCCGTTCGTTGAAGGCTCTCTGCTCAAGAAGGCAGATGCCGCGCGTTCGTCCGGCCGTCACGACGTTATCAAGATCTGGAGCCGCCGCTCGACGATCCTCCCGCAGTTCGTGGGGCTCACCTTCGGCGTCTACAACGGTCAAAAGCATGTTCCGGTCGCAGTGAACGAGGAAATGGTTGGTCACAAGTTCGGCGAGTTCTCGCCGACGCGGACCTTCCACGGCCATTCGGGCGACAAGAAAGCCAAGAAGTAAGGGCTTGAGGACTTAGTCATGAGCAAACCAAAGCGCGAACGGGTTCTCCCGGAAAACGAAGCCAAGGCGGTAGCCCGCATGCTTCGCGTCAGCCCGCAGAAGCTGAACCTTGTTGCGCAGTTGATCCGCGGCAAGAAGGCATCTTCTGCGCTCGCCGACCTGCAGTTCTCGCGCAAGCGGATTGCCGGCGACGTCAAGAAGTGCCTGGAGTCCGCGATTGCGAACGCCGAGAACAACCATGACCTCGATGTCGACGCCCTGGTCGTCGCTGAGGCGCATGTTGGCAACGGCATCGTGATGAAGCGTTTCGCACCGCGCGGCCGTGGCCGTTCGGGTCGTGTATTTAAACCGTTCTCGCAGCTGACGATCGTCGTTCGTCAGGTCGAGGCCGAGGCGAGCGCCTAAGGGCGGGAGAAGACGATGGGTCAGAAGATCAATCCAATCGGGCTGCGTCTGGGCATTAACCGGACTTGGGATTCCCGTTGGTTCGCCGGCAAGAACGAGTATGCGAAGCTCCTCCACGAGGACATCCGCATCCGCGCCATGCTGATGAAGGAACTGAAGCAGGCTGCGGTCGCGCGCATCGTGATCGAGCGTCCGCACAAGAAGTGCCGTGTGTCGATTCACTCGGCGCGTCCGGGCGTCGTGATCGGCAAGAAGGGCGCTGACATCGACAAGCTGCGCCAGAAGGTTGCCGCGATCACCGAGTCCGACGTGGTCATCAACATCATCGAAATCCGCAAGCCGGAGCTCGATGCGACCCTGGTCGCCGAATCGATCGCGCAGCAGCTTGAGCGCCGTGTTGCGTTCCGCCGCGCCATGAAGCGCGCCGTTCAGTCGGCGATGCGTCTGGGCGCCGAAGGCATCCGCATCAACTGCTCGGGCCGTCTCGGCGGCGCTGAAATCGCACGTATGGAATGGTATCGTGAAGGCCGCGTGCCTTTGCACACGCTGCGCGCTGACGTGGACTACGGTGTCGCCACCGCGTTCACGACCTTCGGCACCTGCGGCGTCAAGGTCTGGATCTTCAAGGGTGAAATCCTCGAGCACGATCCGATGGCTCAGGACAAGCGTATGGCCGAAGGCGACAGCGGACGTCCGCGTCGCGATGCGGCTTGATTGAAATTCGAAGAAGGTTTGAGGGCGTAAGCCATGATGCAACCAAAGAAGACAAAGTTCCGCAAGGCGCATAAGGGCCGTATTCACGGCGTCGCCTCGTCGGGCGCGACGTTGTCTTTCGGCCAGTTCGGCCTGAAGGCGATGGCGCCGGAGCGCATCACCGCGCGCCAGATCGAAGCCGCTCGTCGCGCGCTGACCCGTCATATGAAGCGTGCCGGCCGCGTCTGGATCCGCGTGTTCCCGGATCTGCCGGTCTCGAAGAAACCCGCCGAAGTGCGAATGGGCTCGGGCAAGGGTACGCCGGAGTTGTGGGTTGCACGGGTGAAGCCAGGTCGTCTCATTTTCGAGATCGACGGCGTGACCCAGCAGACCGCGAAGGAAGCACTGTCGCTCGCCGCCGCCAAGCTTCCGATCAAGACGCGCTTCGTTGCGCGCATTGCGGAGTAAGGAACCGATCATGGCCGATTTGAAAGTCGAAGATATCCGCGCGATGAGCCCCGATCAGATGGACGAAGCCGTCCTCAATCTGAAGAAGGAGCGTTTCAATCTGCGCTTCCAGCGCGCCACCGGGCAGCTCGAGAACACCTCGCGCCTGCGTGAGGCTCGCCGCGATATCGCACGCATCAAGACTGTCGCGGCGCAGAAGCGCGCCGCGCAGACCAAGAAGTAAGGGGCGAAAGATGCCGAAGCGTACTCTCCAGGGCGTCGTCGTCAGCGACAAGCAGGACAAGACCATTGTCGTGCGCGTCGACCGCCGCTTCACCCACCCGATCTACAAGAAGACGATCCGACGTTCGAAGAACTATCACGCGCACGACGAGAACAATCAGTTCAAGGCAGGCGACGTGGTTCGAATTGAGGAAAGCAAACCACTCTCGAAGTTGAAGCGCTGGACGGTAGTCCAGGCCGAAACAAAAACAGCTTAAGCGCAACAAGCGCATCAGAAAGAGGACGAGGTGCATCAATGATTCAGATGCAGACCAACCTCGACGTGGCCGATAATTCCGGCGCGCGCCGTGTCATGTGCATCAAGGTTCTTGGAGGTTCCAAGCGCCGGTACGCGACTGTGGGTGACATCATTGTCGTTTCCATCAAGGAAGCCATCCCTCGCGGGAAGGTGAAGAAGGGCGACGTGATGAAAGCCGTCGTCGTTCGCGTTGCGAAGGATATTCGCCGCGCCGATGGTTCCGTTATCCGTTTCGACCGCAACGCGGCTGTGTTGATCAACAACCAGTCCGAACCGGTCGGCACCCGTATCTTCGGGCCGGTGCCGCGCGAGCTTCGCGCCAAGAACCACATGAAGATCATCTCGCTTGCGCCGGAGGTGCTGTAATGGCTGCCAAGATCCGCAAGGGTGACAAGGTTATCGTGCTGAATGGCCGCGACAAGGGCCGGACTGGCGAAGTGTTCGAGGTGCGTCCCACCGAGAGCAAGGCGCTGGTGCGTGGCGTCAACCTGGTGAAGCGTCACCAGAAGCAGACGCAGGCGCAGGAGGGCGGCATCATCACCAAGGAGTCGCCGATCCACCTGTCGAACATCGCGATCGTCGGCAAGGACGGCAAGCCGACCCGCGTCGGCTTCAAGATTCAGAAAGATGGCACCAAGGTGCGCGTCGCCAAGCGCTCGGGAGCAGAGATCGATGGCTGAGACCGCATACGTTCCGCGTCTCCGGACGCAATTCGACAAAGAGATTCGCGGCAAGCTGGTTGAGCAGTTCGGTTACACGAACGCCCTGCAGGTGCCGGTTCTCGATAAGGTCGTGCTCAACATGGGCATCGGCGAAGCCGTCAACGACCGCAAGAAGGTCGAACTGGCTGCCGCCGATCTCGCGCTGATCGCCGGTCAGAAGCCGATCGTCACGCATTCGCGCATGGCAATCGCGACCTTCAAGCTGCGTGAAGGCCAGGCCATCGGCGCCAAGGTGACGCTGCGCAAGTCCAAGATGTACGATTTCGTCGATCGTCTTGTGAACATCGCGCTGCCTCGCGTTCGCGACTTCCGTGGCCTCAATCCGAAGAGCTTCGACGGCAGGGGCAATTACTCCCTCGGCCTCAAGGAGCATCTGGTGTTCCCGGAAATCGACTACGACAAGTCGGGCGAGACCTGGGGCATGGACATTACGATCTGCACCACCGCTGCCACCGATGACGAGGCGCGTGCGTTGCTGACCGCATTCAATTTTCCGTTCCGGCAGTGAGACACTGAACTAGTCAGCGTCTCAAACGCGGAAAGGTATGGAGACTACTCGTATGGCGAAGAAAAGTTCAGTCGAGAAGAATAACCGGCGTCAGAAGATGACGAAGAACGCTGCGGCCAAGCGCTCGCGCTTGAAGGCGATCATCGCCGACAAGAAGAAGCCGATGGAAGAGCGTTTCGCGGCGACGATCAAGCTCGCCGAGATGCCGCGCAATTCGTCGGCGACCCGCATCCGCAACCGCTGCGAAATCAGCGGCCGGTCGCGCGCGGTCTATCGCAAGAACAAGATGAGCCGCATCGCGCTCCGTGATTATGGCTCGAAGGGCCTGATCCCGGGCCTCGTGAAGTCCAGCTGGTAAGGAGGGTCGGACATGTCAACGCACGATCCCATCAGCGATCTGATCACCCGCATCCGCAACGCGCAGATGCGCTCCAAGTCCAAGGTTTCGACACCGGGCTCGAAGATGCGCGCCAACGTTCTCGAAGTGCTGAAAGCCGAGGGTTATATCCGCGGTTACGCAGCGGTCGAGCATGCCGGCGGCCACAACGAGCTTGAGATCGAGCTGAAGTATTTCGATGGCGAGCCAGTTATCCGCGAAATCGAGCGGGTCTCGAAGCCAGGGCGTCGCGTGTACGCTTCGGTGAAGAACCTGCCGCGCGTGAAGAACGGTCTCGGCATTTCTGTGCTGTCGACGCCAAAGGGAATTATGGCTGACCACGACGCGCGTGACGCGAATGTGGGCGGCGAAGTTCTCTTCACGGTGTTCTAAGGAAGGAACGATTATGTCACGCGTAGGCAAACGACCCGTTCCGATTGTCTCGGGCGTCACCGCGAATCTCGAAGGCCAGACGGTCAAGATGAAGGGGCCGAAAGGCGCACTTCAGTTTGTCGTGCACGACGACGTGTCGGTCGAAATGAAGGACGGCGCGATCACCGTTGCGCCGCGCTTCGAGACCAAGCGCGCGCGTTCGCTGTACGGGACCGCTCGCGCCCAGATCGCGAATCTGGTCGAAGGCGTCACCAAGGGCTTCGAGAAGAAGCTGGAAATTACCGGCGTCGGTTACCGCGCCGCGCTGCAGGGCAAGAACCTTCAGCTCGCGCTCGGTTACAGCCACGACGTGATCTACCCGATCCCGGAAGGGATCACGATCACCGTGCCGAAGCCGACCGAAATCACCATCGTCGGCAACGACAGCCAGCGCGTCGGCCAGGTTGCCGCCGAGATCCGCAGCTATCGTCCGCCGGAGCCCTACAAGGGCAAGGGCGTGAAGTACGCCAACGAATTTATCTTCCGCAAGGAAGGCAAGAAGAAGTAACGGAGCCGGTCATGTCGAAACTCAAGGTCACGAATGCCCGGCGCAAGCAGCGCGTACGTCTCGCGCTGCGCCGGACTGCGAACGGGCGTCCGCGCCTGTCGGTGTTCCGCTCGTCGAAGCACATCTACGCTCAGGTCATTGACGATCTGAAGGGCGAAACGCTGGCTTCGGCCTCGTCGCTGGAAAAGACGATGCGCGATGCCGGAAAGACCGGCGCCGACATCGATGCGGCGAAGGCTGTCGGCAAGCTGCTGGCGGAACGCGCTGTGAAGAACGGCGTCAAGGAAGTGGTTTTCGACCGTGGTGGTTATCTGTACCACGGCCGCGTCAAGGCGCTCGGCGACGCCGCGCGGGAAAGCGGCTTGAGTTTCTAAGCTCAGCCTTTTGAATTTGGTTTGAACGGACACAAGGTCAGAGGCGCGAGCCTCACAAGGATTGGAAAACACCATGGCAGGTGAACGCGAACGCGGCGGACGCGAGCGGGGCGGTCGGGATCGGGAAGAGCGCGACAGCGAGTTTGTCGACAAGCTCGTCCACATCAATCGTGTTGCGAAGGTCGTCAAGGGCGGCAAGCGCTTCGGTTTCGCAGCTCTGGTCGTCATCGGCGATCAGAAGGGCCGGGTCGGGTTCGGTCACGGCAAGGCGCGCGAAGTGCCTGAAGCGATCCGCAAGGCGACCGAGTCGGCCAAGCGCAACCTGACGCGCGTTGCTCTGCGCGAAGGCCGCACGCTGCATCACGACATCGCTGGCCGTCATGGCGCCGGCCGCGTCTATCTGCGCGCCGCGCCTGCCGGTACCGGCATCATCGCGGGTGGCCCGATGCGCGCTGTGTTCGAGACGCTCGGCATTCAGGACGTGGTGGCGAAGTCGATCGGTTCGTCGAACCCCTACAACATGGTTCGCGCGACGTTCGACGCGCTGAAGCATCAGGATTCGCCGCGTTCGGTTGCGAACCGCCGTAACATCAAGGTTTCCACGTTGCAGTCCCGCCGCGTCGGCGGCGACGCGGAAGCTGTCGCGGAATAATTCACGCGCCGTTTTGGAGTTTAGACAATGGCCAAGGCCGCAACGAAAACCATCAAGGTCGAGCAGACCGGTAGCCCGATCCGCCGTCAGGCTGCGCAGCGTGCGACGCTGATCGGTCTGCGTCTCAACAAGATCGGCCGTGTCTCCGAGTTGCAGGATTCGCCTGCCATTCGTGGCATGATCGACAAGGTCAAGCACCTCGTCCGCGTCGTCGACGAGAAGTAAGGAAGCAAGCGATGAAGCTCAATGAGATCGCCGACAACAGCGGCTCGCGCAAGAAGCGCATGCGCGTTGGCCGTGGCATTGGCTCCGGCAAGGGCAAGCAGGCAGGTCGCGGCGGCAAGGGCCAGACCGCGCGTTCGGGCGTCCGCATCAAGGGCTTTGAAGGCGGCCAGATGCCGCTGCATCGCCGTCTGCCGAAGCGCGGCTTCAACAACATCTTCCGGCTCGACCTGACGGAGGTCAATCTCGACCGTCTTCAGGAAGCCATCGATGCCAAGAAGCTGGACGCCAAGGCGACCGTTAACGCGGAGACGCTGGTGAAGTCCGGTCTGCTGCGCCGTTCGAAGGACGGCGTGCGTCTGCTGGGCCGCGGCGAACTCAAGGCCAAGCTGAACATCGAAGTGCACGGCGCGACCAAGTCCGCGATCGAGGCAGTCGAGAAGGCCGGCGGAACGGTGAAGATCTTGGCACCGGCGAAGGACGCAGCCGCGCAGAAGGCTGCTGCCAAGAAGCCGAACAGGAAGGCCTCGTAAAATTCGGTCATGCCCGGCCTTGTGCCGGGCATCCACGTCTTTACTTCTTTGATGGCCCAAAGGAAGGCGTGGATGGCCGGGACAAGCCCGGCCATGACGAGTTGAAAGAACCGGGATCAAAAATGGCCTCTGCAGCAGAACAACTGGCAGCAAACCTCAACTTCTCGGCATTCGCGAAGGCTGACGAGCTCAAGAAGCGCATCTGGTTTACACTGGGTGCGCTGCTTGTTTATCGGCTGGGCACCTATGTGCCGCTGCCGGGCATCGATCCGAACATCTGGAGCCAGATCTTCAAGTCGCAGGCCGGCGGTATTCTCGGTATGTTCAATATGTTCGCCGGCGGCGGTATCAACCGCATGGCGATCTTCGCGTTGAACATTATGCCGTACATTTCGGCATCGATCATTCTCCAGTTGCTGACGACAGTGTCGCCGCAGCTCGAAGCTCTCAAGAAAGAGGGCGAGTCGGGCCGCAAGGTCATCAATCAGTACACGCGCTATCTGACCGTCGTGCTTGCGACGTTCCAGGCCTACGGCATCGCTGTCGGCCTTGAGGGCGCGGGTAACGTCGTTTCCGATCCCGGCATGTTCTTCCGTCTGTCGACCACGATCACGCTGGTCGGCGGCACCATGTTCCTGATGTGGCTCGGCGAGCAGATCACCTCGCGCGGCATCGGCAACGGCATTTCGCTGATCATCATGGCCGGCATCGTCGCCGAGCTGCCGTCGGCAATCGCCGGCACGCTCGAACTCGGCCGCCAGGGCGCGCTGTCGACGGTCCTGATTCTCGCGATCATCCTGATGGCCGTTGCGGTCATCGCACTGATCGTGTTTGTCGAGCGCGCGCAGCGCCGCCTGCTGATCCAGTATCCGAAGCGCCAGGTCGGCAACAAGATGTTCGAGGGCCAGTCCTCGCATCTGCCGCTCAAGCTCAACACCGCGGGCGTGATTCCGCCGATCTTCGCGTCGTCGCTGCTGCTGCTGCCGACCACCATCGCCCAGTTCAACGCAGGCAAGGGACCGGAGTGGTTCCAGTGGCTGACGACGCAGCTCAGCCACGGCCGTCCGCTGTTTCTCTTCCTGTATCTCGGGATGATCGTGTTCTTCGCGTTCTTCTACACCGCGATCGTGTTCAACCCGACCGAGACCGCAGACAACCTCAAGAAGCATGGCGGCTTCATTCCGGGCATCCGTCCGGGCGAGCGCACCGCCGAGTACATCGACTACGTGCTGTCGCGTATCACCGTGGTCGGTGCGATTTATCTCGCGATCGTCTGTCTGGTGCCTGAAATCCTGATCTCTTACGCGTCGGTGCCTTTCTATCTCGGAGGCACGTCGCTGCTGATCGTCGTCAGCGTGACGATGGATACGGTCGCCCAGGTGCAGGGCTATTTGCTGGCGCACCAGTATGAAGGGCTGATTCGTAAATCGAAATTGAGGGGCCGTCGTAAATGAGGTTGATTCTTCTCGGGCCGCCGGGGGCGGGCAAGGGAACGCAGGCGCAACGACTGATTCACAAGCACGGTATCGTTCAGCTCTCCACCGGAGAGATGTTGCGTGCCGCGGTTGCAGCCGGAACGCCCGTCGGCCTCAAGGCGAAGGACATTATGGCCAGCGGCGCGCTGGTGCCGGATGAAGTCGTGGTCGGAATCATCGCCGATCGCATCGAAGAACCGGACGCGAAGAAGGGTTTTATCCTCGACGGTTTTCCGCGCACCGTGCCGCAGGCGCAGGCGCTGGACGATCTGCTCAAGAGGAAGCACCTCAAGCTCGACGCCGTGGTCGAACTGCGTGTGAACGAGAGTGCGCTGCTCGAGCGTGTCGAAACCCGTGTCGCGCAGATGCGCGAGCGCGGCGAAGAAGTTCGCATCGACGATACGCCGGAGGTGCTGTCGAAGCGCCTGGCCAACTACCGCGCCCAGACCGAGCCGCTGGTTCACTACTATTCGGAGAAGCGCAAGCTCATCACCGTCGACGGCATGATGACCATCGAGCAGGTGACGGTGGCCATCAACCGGGTTCTGTCCGCGCTGGAAGCGGCTGATTCGGCGGCCAAGGCCGCGAAGAAAACCGCCCGGAAGACCGCCAAGCCGGGCAAGGCTGCTGGCAAGACTCCGGCAAAGGAGGCCAAGAACGCGGCTAAGAAGGCCGCCAGGAAGGCTGCCAAGGCACCCGCCAAGAAGGTCAAGAAGACCAAAAAGGCCGCGAAACCGGCCAGTAAGACTGTTAAGGGCGGTAAAAAGACCGCTGCGAAGGCCAAAAGCCGGACCTCCGGAACCAAGGCCGCGAAGACCCGAAAAGTGGCCAAAAAGGCCACTAAAAAGCGCGCTAAAGCGGTCAAACGGTTGACGAAACGCCGCTGAATACATTAATAAGCCCGCATCCAGTCGGATAGTTTCAGACGATGCCGGGCCCCGAAAGAAAATGGGGAGGGCGTCGTGTTCGCGTTTGTGGACACCCGCCCGACACAGAGACCAACAAGACAAGCCAGTCCGTGACGGACGGCGACAGGAGCGAAGACCGTGGCCCGTATTGCAGGCGTCAACATTCCGACCAACAAGCGCGTCCTGATCGCGCTTCAGTACATTCATGGCATCGGCCAGAAGAACGCTGCCGAGATCATGGAGCAGGTCAAGATCCCGCTCGATCGCCGCGTGTCGCAGCTGAGCGACGCGGAAGTCTTGCAGATCCGCGAAATGATCGACCGCGACTATCTGGTCGAGGGCGACCTCCGCCGCGAAGTCGGCATGAACATCAAGCGCCTGATGGACCTCGGCTGCTATCGCGGCCTGCGTCATCGCCGCGGCCTTCCGGTGCGCGGTCAGCGGACCCACACCAACGCGCGCACGCGCAAGGGTCCTGCCAAGGCCATCGCCGGCAAGAAGAAGTAATTTTCGTTTCTACCAAACCGACCCGGCCGTCATGGCCGGGTGATCACCTGAAATTCCCCAGCGTCTGGCACCACGGACGCGCTTGAAGGAAATGACTATGGCTAAAGAAGCTACCCGCGTCCGCCGCCGTGAACGCAAGAACATCGCATCCGGCATCGCGCACGTGAATTCGTCGTTCAACAACACCACCATCACCATCACCGACGCGCAGGGCAACACCATTGCCTGGTCGTCGGCCGGAACGATGGGCTTCAAGGGATCGCGCAAGTCGACTCCGTATGCGGCGCAGGTTGCTGCCGAAGACGTGTCGAAGAAGGCGCAGGAACACGGCATGCGCACGCTGGAAGTCGAAGTCGCTGGTCCGGGTTCGGGCCGTGAATCGGCGCTGCGCGCTCTGCAGGCTGCGGGCTTCACCGTCACCTCGATCCGTGACGTGACCACGATCCCGCACAACGGTTGCCGTCCGCGCAAGCGCCGGCGCGTCTGATTGTTTGGACTGCCGCGGGCAATATGTGCCCGCGTTGCTTTTGAGATGCGATGACGCGGATCGCTCCGCGCCGCAAAACCTCCAACGCCAAGAATTTGAGTGGCATGGGTGAACAAGTGACGATCCAGAAAAATTGGCAAGAACTCATTCGTCCGAACAAGCTCAACGTAACGCCTGGTTCGGATCCGACCCGTTTCGCAACCGTCATCGCTGAACCGCTTGAGCGTGGCTTCGGCCAGACGCTCGGCAACGCGCTTCGCCGCGTGCTGCTGTCGTCGCTGCAGGGCGCTGCCGTGCAGTCGGTTCACATCGACGGCGTGCTGCACGAGTTCTCCTCGATCGCCGGTGTGCGCGAGGACGTGACCGACATCGTGCTCAACGTGAAGGACATCTCGATCAAGATGCAGGGCGAAGGCCCGAAGCGCATGGTCGTGAAGAAGTCGGGCCCCGGCGTCGTCACCGCGGGCGACATCCAGACCGTCGGCGATGTTGTCGTGCTGAACCCCGATCTGCAGATCTGCACCCTCGACGAGGGCGCTGAAATCCGCATGGAGTTCACCGTGAACTCCGGCAAGGGCTACGTCGCCGCCGAGCGCAACCGTCCAGAGGACGCGCCGATCGGTCTCATTCCGGTGGACAGCCTGTTCTCGCCGGTTCGCAAGGTGTCCTACAAGGTCGAGAACACCCGCGAAGGCCAGATCCTGGACTACGACAAGCTGACGCTGACGATTGAAACCAACGGCGCGATCTCGCCGGACGACGCGCTCGCTTACTCGGCGCGCATCCTGCAGGATCAGCTCAACGTGTTCGTGAACTTCGAGGAGCCCCGCAAGGAGGTTGCCGCCGAGATCATTCCGGATCTCGCGTTCAACCCCGCGTTCCTCAAGAAGGTCGACGAGCTCGAACTGTCGGTTCGTTCGGCAAACTGCCTGAAGAACGACAACATCGTCTACATCGGCGATCTCGTGCAGAAGTCGGAAGCGGAAATGCTCCGTACACCGAACTTCGGCCGCAAGTCGCTGAACGAAATCAAGGAAGTGCTCGCCCAGATGGGTCTGCACCTCGGCATGGAAGTGCCCGGTTGGCCGCCGGAGAATATCGACGAGCTGGCCAAGCGCTTCGAGGATCATTATTGAGCGAATAGGGAGTAGCGAATAGCGAATAGAAAGAAACGAGCCGCGGGTAGAGCCTTTTACTATTCGCTACTCACTATTCGCCATTCGCTCTCCTGGGCGAACGCAGGCAGCCCACCTGAGCAACATGTCCGACGAACCGTCGCGGCAAGTCATCATTGAGGAATAGATTATGCGTCACGGCAAGGTTCATCGGAAACTCAACCGCACTGCGGAACACCGCAAGGCCATGTTCGCCAACATGTGCGCCGCGCTGATCAAGCACGAGCAGATCGTCACCACCTTGCCGAAGGCGAAGGAGCTTCGTCCGATCGTCGAGAAGCTGGTCACGCTCGGCAAGAAGGGCGGCCTCGCGCTGCGCCGTCAGGCGATTAGCGAAATGCGCGACCGCGATCAGGTCAAGAAGCTGTTCGACGTTCTGGCGCCCCGTTACAAGGATCGTCAGGGCGGCTACACCCGCATCATCAAGGCTGGTTTCCGCTACGGCGACAACGCGCCGATGGCTGTGATCGAGTTCGTCGACCGCGACGTCGATGCCAAGGGCCAGGATTCGGGCCCGGTGCAGGAGACGTCGTCGGAAGCAGCTTGATCTCTCAAGTAGCTGCAAGAATTTCACGGGCGGCGCATTGCGCCGCTCGTTTTGTTTTGGCCGGTTGCATCGTTGCGGTCATGATCGGAGGGACCATCGCCGTGTCCGTTGCCGATACCAGTTCGGATATTCTGATGGCCTCGGCGCGCGGAGACGCGGCGCGGGTGACAGCCTTGCTGTCATCGGGGGCGAATGTCGAGGCGCGTGATCGCGACGGCCGCACGCCGTTGCTGCTTGCTACTCATGGCAATCACGTCGAGGTGGCGCGGCTTCTGATTGCCGCCGGCACCGACGTCAACGCCAAGGATTCGATGTCCGATACGCCGTTTCTCTATGCCGGCGCGGAAGGCCGTAACGAGATTCTGAAGATGACGATTCAGGCCGGCGCAGATATCGCCAGCACCAATCGCTATGGCGGTACGGCGCTGATTCCAGCCGCGCATCACGGACATCCGGAGACGGTGAAGATCCTTCTTGGGACCGGGATCAAGATCGATCACATCAATCGGCTCGGCTGGACTGCGCTGATCGAGGCCGTGATCCTCAGTGACGGTGGCCGGATTCACACCGACATCGTGCGGTTGCTGGTGGAGGCCGGTGCCGACGTCAACATCGCGGATCGCGACGGTGTGACACCGCTCGTTCACGCTCGCCGCCGCGGTTACACCGAAATGGCGACGATCCTGGAGCGGGCAGGCGGCAGGTAGCGCCGTGATGCGGTGATCTGGATTCATACGGCGAGGAGGCGGCGCTAATGCGCCGCCTTTTTTGTTGCCGAGATATGAATGTTTCCTGTGGGGCCACAAATGCCATGAACTGCAGGACACGATCCTGCGGTGGCATTCGCGGCTTCGGGCGCCATATGGGGCTCCATAGCAAAGGAGCTCTCCATGAAAATTGATCTTTCAGGTACAACCGCCGTCATCACCGGATCGACCGGGGCATCGGCCTCCCAGTTCGTCAGGCAACATCGCGGCACCTCGCTGATCCAGCGCTTCGCCACCGTCGATGAGATCGCCAACATGGTGGTTTATGTCAGTTCACGCGAAGCCGCGGTCACCAACGGCGCAGCGCTGCGGGCCGAAGGCGGAATCATCCAGACGATTGCGTAAGTAGAATAGCCACTCCGATTTTCCCGGTCGTCCGAAAGAATTTTCTCCGGACGAGCGCCGAGGCGTCGTGTCGCACGCGAAAATCGGGGGAAGGAGTGCGCTGTCATACGGATGTAACACCCCTGTCGCATTCATACGGTCATGCTCATGGCTGCATTGCAACATGCTTGCTCGTCTTGTTCGCGACAGCTCTCTTTCTAGATCAAGCGGACTCGCCGCCGCTCTCATTCACTGGCTGATTTCATCGTGTGGACTGCCCTTTTGAACGACAGACCCGCCCACCTCTCGCCGCCGCGCTTTGAGCCGGGCGGCTGGATGCACTGGCCCGACAATGAGGATTACAGCCTTCAGTTCATGCGCGTGCTGGGGTCGGCGCAGGAGGGCGGCAGCACAATCTCGGAATGCTTCCTGACGGCGAGCCGGATCGCGGCCGGTGACGACGAGAGCTGGTATCGCGCCTGGAAGGCCATTGCCGATACCAGCAAGGTGCGCGGCGACCACGCTCGCGCCGCCGGCAATATCCATTCGGCGCTCAGCAACTGGCTGCGGGCCTCCAACTATTACCGGACCTCGGAAGTCTTTCTGAAGCTTGACGATCGTCGCCGCGCCGATGTGCTCGCGCTGATGCGGGCCTGTTCGTATCTTGTCGTCACGCATCAGCCGTCGGGCGGCGAACTGGTCCGGATTCCATGCTTCGAGGGCGGCTTCGTCGAAGCTTATTTCCTGCGCGCGCCCGGAGCGGACGCACGGGCGCCCGTCGTTGTCTGCGTCGGCGGATCGGATCACTTCAAGGATGAGCATTTGCACACGCTGCTCCGGCAGGCCCATTCGCGCGGTCTGTCGCTGTTGCTGGCTGATCTGCCGGGGCAGGGCAGCGCACCCAGGATCAAGGGAATGGTGCGATACGAGATCGAGACGGCGATCAGCTGCTGCGTGGACTATCTGATTGCGCGCGGTGATATCGACGAACAACGGATCGCTATTTTCGGCGGCGGGCTGGGCGCGGCCTATGCCTCACGCGCGGCCGGTCTCGACGACCGGTTTGCCGCGGCTGTGTGCGATGCCGGAATCTGGGACATGCACCAGCGCGTGACGGCGTCGCAATGGATGCCCGGTGACGGCGGTCAGGACACCATCGGCGACGAAATTCGCAGGCTGAAGCGACATGGCGGCATCACCAGCATCAAATGTCCGATCCTGATGACCTTCGGCGAGCATGACTGGCTGGATACTCGCCATGCCGTCGCTCTGTGCGCCGCGCTGAAGGACGAAGGCGCTGATGTGACGCTGAAGGTGTTCGCATCCGCCGAGACGGCCTCGGCGCATGGCCAGTCCGATAATCCGACCATCGGCAACGAGTTTGTCTTCGACTGGATAGCGGCCCGTCTGGCACGGGCGCTTGTGCCCGCGGACGCCTGACGGTCAGTTCTCCGCGGCGATCATTTGCGCGGCCTTCGCGAGGCGGCTCTTGAGCGTTGAAAGCTTGTCGGTGAGGTCGCGGAACGTCTGTGTGGAAAAATCCGAGAACACGAGATTGTCGGCGACCACCTGCTGCGAATAGAGATTCGCGATCTGCTTGTGCGCCTTGTCGGTCAGCGACATCAGCACGACGCGGGCATCTTCCTTGGATGCAACGCGGCGCATGAAGCCGTGCTTTTCAAGGCTTTTCGTTTGAGTCGTGACGAAGGAAGGATCGACGTGAAGTTTTGTCGAGACCTCCCTGACTGAAATTCCCTTGCCCTGATCGAGATCGTTGACCGCCATCAGGATCAGCCATTGCGGACAGGTGATGTCCAGCATTCGCGCCCAGTTGGAACGGATTTCCTCGAGATGGGTGTTGATCGAAATAACATCCCAGATGAACTGACGGACCAGAGCATCGTCTGGTCCCATCGGAGTCGCGTCGTGCGCCGTGCTGCGCGGGCTCGCAATATGACGTTGAGATGAAATTTTCTTGGCGGGGAGTCTGCCAGCCATTTATTTTCTGCCTTGTCGAGGGAATGCAGGAAAATATGCCAGCCGTTCACTCATTGCAATCGCCGGATCTGTCATCCCACTGACATGATGTTGCGAGGAAAGCACATGATCGCGGCCAAATAAAAGCATGATTAAATCAATTATTGTAATCAACTGATGCTTGCAGGCATTGTCGCCCCGTCAGCCGGAGACGTCGGGTGACTCGCTGGTGATCTCGCCCGGAAGGCGAAGCAACCGGCGGTAAGCGGGGATCAAGGGGCTGTGGGGTGGCTAACGCCACGGGAAGCGGACCTTTCCTCAATTGAACAATTTTGGAGGTTTTATGAGCAAGATTAAGAGCCTTATCCTGGGTTCGGCGGCCATGTTGGCTGCTGCCTCGGGTGCACAGGCGGCTGATCTTCCCGTCAAGGCGAAAGCGGTCCAGTACGTGAAGATCTGCTCCCTGTATGGAGCTGGTTTCTACTACATTCCCGGCACCGACACCTGCATCAAGCTGGGCGGCTACGTTCAGCTCGACGTGACGGTCAACGGCACTGCGCATCATCAGCCGGCCTGGAACAACAGCGGCAACACCGGCCTGCAGAACCGCGCGTCGGACTACTTCGTCACCCGCGCGCGTACCAGCCTGAACATCGACACCCGCACCGGGACCGAGTACGGCGTGGTCCGCACCTACTGGTCGAGCAACTTCCAGCACACCTCCGGCGACGGCCCGTCTTCCGGTGTCCTCACCATGGACTTCGGCTTCATCCAGTTCGCCGGATTCACCCTCGGTAAGGCGATCTCCGCCTTCCAGACGCCTTGGGGCGGTTCGCCTGTCGGCCTCAACACCTCCAACCTGATCGGCGGCTACGACAACGCCACCGGCATCAACCAGATTGCCTACACCTGGCAGTTCGGCAACGGCATTTCGGCTCAGGTCGGCATCGAAGACAATCGCGTCATCAACCGCGCTCCGATCTTCAACGGCGCTATTGCCTCGACTGCGACCAACTTCTTCACCGGTGCCTACACCAACGCGTCCGGTGGAAACGTTTCGCCTGATTTCGTCGGTAACGTCCGCATCGACCAGGCGGCCTTCACGGCCCAGCTCTCCGGCGGTCTCCACAACATCCACGCCAACTACTACGGCACCACCGAGCCAACCGGCCATCCGAGCGATGAATGGGGCTTCGCGATCGCGGGCGGCCTTCAGTTGAAGAGCCTGCCAACCGGTCCCGGCGACAAGCTTTCGCTGGAAGCCACTTACTCGGACGGCGCTCCGAAGTACGTGATCGGCGGCACCACGGGCAACAACTTCGACGCGTTCAACAACTCTGGCACGTCGAGCCCGGCGTTCTACCAGTCGTTCGCGTCGCTTGCGTTGTTCGACGGCGTCTACACCACCAACGGCTCGATCGAGAAGACCAAGGTGTGGGGCTTCCGCGGTGGTTACGAGCATAACTGGTCGCCAAACTGGCAGACCACCGTGTTCGGCAGCTACACGCATGTCGACTACAACAGCAACGCCACCACGATCTTCTGCACCAACACGGCTGCGTTCTACGCCGCGGGCAGCACCTGCAACCCGGACTTCAACATCTGGCAGGTCGGTTCGCGTACGGCCTGGACTCCGGTCCGCAACCTGACGTTCTCCGGCGAAGTGATGTACACGACGCTCGACCAGAGCAACACGGGTGGCACCACTGCCGTGGCAGCGGGTGCAGCTGGTCTCTTCAAGCCAGCCGGCGCTTACGAGTTCAAGGATCAGGGCATCCTGTCCGGCAACTTCCGCGTCCGCCGCACCTGGTAATCACCTAACGGTGCTCACCATCTGAACAAAGAACCCCGGCAGGCAACTGCCGGGGTTTTTCTTCGGCCTCACCACGAAAGTAGAAAGCAGCTTTCCGAGACAATCATGCCCGGACAAGAAACGGGCGAGGGGATCGGCGATATCGAACAAACAGATCCCGCACCGCACACGCAAACGTGAGGGGAGATATGCGCGGGGATTGTTTGACTAAATAAGGTAATTAAGGCATGGTCCGCTCATAGCGTGGCGGCGCTGACCGCCGTTCCCGATTGCGGATACCGACACAGTTTCTCAGAAAATCTCCCTACCTCCGGCAATGCCCTGCCGGAGGTTTTTATTTGGCGGCGCCTGCGCGTGAGAACGGCTTTACCAGCCTTCAAGCACCAGCTTGCCGGTGGAGCGTCCGCCTTCCAGCAATGTGTGCGCCTGCCTGAGGTTGGCCGCATTGATTTTGCCGAGCACCTTGTCGAGCGTGGTGCGCAGCACGCCGTTGTCGATCAGGCTGGCGACATCGTCGAGCAGCTTGTGTTGCGCGATCATGTCGTCGGTCTGGAACGATGAGCGCGTGAACATCGATTCCCAATGCAGCGATACGGCCTTGCCCTTCAGCAGCATCACGTTCGGCGGCGTTGCCGGGTCGTCGATCAGCCCGATCTTGCCCTGAGGGGCGACGATGTCGGCGAGTGCCGCGAAGTGCTGCTCGGTGTTGGTCAGCGCCGCGATCAATGCGACCGGCGGCACCTTGAGCGCTTCGATCTGATCTTTCATCGATTTGGAGTGGTCGATGACGTGATGCGCACCAAGGTCGAGACACCATTTGCGGGATTCGGGACGCGACGCCGTGGCGACCACGGTGAGGCCGGTGAGCCGCCGCGCGAGCTGGATCAGGATCGAGCCGACGCCGCCGGCGCCGCCGATGATCAGCAACGTGCGCGGATCGACGCTTTTGCCCGGTGCAACGCCGAGCCGATCGAACAGCAACTCCCACGCGGTGATCGATGTCAGGGGCAGGGCGGCGGATTGCGCGAAGGGCAGTGTCTTCGGCTTGTGGCCGACGATCCGTTCGTCCACGAGATGAAATTCCGAGTTGGTGCCCTGGCGCTGGATCGAGCCGGCGTACCAGACTTCATCGCCCGGCTTGAACAGCGACACGTCGGGCCCGACGGCATCGACCACGCCCGCGGCGTCGAAACCCAGAATCTTGGTGTCGCCTGCCTTGGGTTCCGCGCGCTTGCGGACCTTGTAGTCGACGGGATTGGCGGAAATCGCCTTCACCGCGACGCGGATGTCGCGCCCGCGCGGCTCCGGCTTGTCGGTTTCGAAATCGATCAGCGCATCCGGCGCATCGATCGGCAGCGATTTCCTGTAACCCACGGCTTTCATTGGTCTTGCTCCATCTGGGACCTGGTGGTCGGCAGACCTAGGTGTCTCGATTGCTGCATATTTGCAAGTACTGTCATTTCGGGGATATAGTCACCGTTCGGATACCAATGGAAAATCCCTTATGAAACGACAGGATTTCGGCTGTGCGCCGGGCTGTTCGGTGGAGGTCACGCTCGATCTCATCGACGGCAAGTGGAAGGGGGTCATCCTCTATCACCTGCAGGAGGGGCGGCTGCGCTTCGGCGAACTGCGCAAGCGGCTCCCGAACGTGACCCAACGGATGCTGACAAAGCAGCTTCGCGCCCTTGAGGAGGATGACCTGATCATCCGCAAGGTGTATGCCGAGGTTCCGCCGCGGGTGGATTATGAGCTGTCCGAGACGGGACAACGGCTGCGGCCGGTGATCGATGCGCTCAAGCAGTGGGGTGATGAGAATCGCGCCCGGATTGACGCCGCATCGGCAGGCAAGAAAGGCAACGCGCAATCAGCCGCGACGCGTCCGTCGAGGCAGCCGCAACCCGCGTAATCGAGACTTCTTTCGCCAAATTGGCGCGATTTTATCTTTGGCATCAGGTTCAGGATTGTTTTCATGATCGTCGTCCGCGCGCTCATTGCGCTCTTCGTTTCCTCGCTTCTCGCCGCACCTGCCGCCGCGCAGGATCGTCTTGTTCCGCAGTCTCCGACGCAGCTTCGCTTGTCGTATGCGCCGATCGTTCAGCGCGTGCAGCCGGCGGTGGTGAACGTCTATGCCGCCAAGGCGGCGCCGCGCAATCCGATGCTGGACGATCCGATGTTTCGCCGCTTCTTCGGCGTACCGGGCAAGCAGCCGGAGCAGATGCTGCGTTCGCTCGGTTCCGGTGTGATGGTCGATGCATCAGGTCTCGTGGTCACCAACAATCACGTCATCGAAGGCGCGGATCAGGTGAAGGTCTCGCTCTCCGACAAGCGTGAGTTCGAGGCCGAGATCGTGCTGAAGGACAGCCGCACCGATCTGGCGATCCTGCGCCTGAAGGACGTGAAGGAGAAATTCACGACCCTCGATTTCGCGAATTCCGACGACGCGCTGGTCGGTGACGTGGTGATCGCCATCGGCAATCCGTTCGGTGTTGGACAGACCGTCACTCACGGCATCATCTCTGCGCTGGCGCGCACGCAGGTCGGCATCACCGATTATCAGTTCTTCATCCAGACCGATGCGGCGATCAATCCCGGCAACTCGGGCGGCGCGCTGGTGGATATGAACGGCAAGCTGGTCGGCGTGAATACCGCGATCTTCTCGCGCTCCGGCGGCTCGCAAGGCATCGGCTTTGCGATTCCAGCCAACATGGTGCGCGTGGTCGTCGCCTCCGCCAAGGGCGGTGGCAGCGCCGTAAAGCGCCCATGGCTCGGCGCGCGGCTGCAGGCGGTGACGCCAGAGATCGCCGAGACGCTCGGGCTGAAGCGGCCGAGCGGCGCGCTGGTGGCCAATGTCACCACGGGAAGTCCGTCGGCGAAGGCGGGCCTGAAACTCTCGGATCTGATCGTATCCATCGACGGTCAGGTGATCGACGATCCGAACGCGTTCGACTATCGCTTCGCGACGCGTCCGCTCGGCGGCACAGCGCAAGTCGAGGTGCTGCGCGGCGGCAAGCCGCTCAAGCTTGCGATCGCGCTGGAAACCGCGCCGGACACCGGCCGCGACGAGATCGTCATCAAGGCGCGCTCGCCGTTCCAGGGGGCGAAGGTCGCCAACATCTCGCCGGCGCTGGCCGACGAATTGAAGCTCGATTCAAGCATCGAGGGCATCGTCGTGACCGACTTGCCCGACAATGCGCTGGCGGCGAACGTCGGGTTCAAGAAAGGCGACGTGATCGTAGCCGTCAACGGTCAGAAAATTGGTCGCACCGCTGATCTGGACAAGCTCGCAACCGAAGGCTCGCGCCTCTGGCGCATCACGGTGATTCGTGGCGGCCAGCAATTGTCGGTCGTGCTGGGGGGATGAAGATAGTTTCCGACGCTCCTCTTTCTTACCTCGCCCCGCTTGCGGGGAGAGGTCGGCGCGTAGCGCCGGGTGAGGGGCTCTTTTTTCTTTTCGAATTGCCCCTCACCCCAACCCTCTCCCCGTAAACGGGGAGAGGGAGCAAAAAGGCGTCATGAACCCGAAGCGACCACAGCCCTCCGCGAATCTCTTCGCCGCAGCCGGCATGGAGCAGGACGCACCGCGTCCGTTGCCTGACAAGCTGCGACCGCGGACGCTTGCCGATGTTGTCGGGCAGGATCACATCCTCGGCCCCGATGGCGCGCTGACGCGCATGCTGGAAACGCGTACGCTCGGCTCGCTGGTGTTCTGGGGGCCGCCCGGCACCGGCAAGACCACGGTGGCGCGGCTGCTGGCGGATGCGACCGAGCTTGAGTTCGAGCAGATTTCCGCGGTGTTCTCCGGCGTCGCCGATCTGAAGAAGGTGTTCGATGCCGCACGCGCCCGCCGGGAAATGGGCAAGGGCACGCTGCTGTTCGTGGACGAGGTGCATCGCTTCAACCGCGCGCAGCAGGATTCGTTTCTGCCGGTGATGGAAGACGGCACGGTGGTGCTGGTCGGGGCTACCACCGAGAACCCGTCGTTCGAGCTCAACGCGGCGCTTCTGTCGCGGGCGCGGGTGCTGGTGTTTCAGTCGCTCGATACGGAGGCGGTCGAGAAGCTCTACGCGCGTGCGGAAGAGGTCGAGGGCAGGAAATTGCCGCTCGACGCCGAAGCCCGCGCCGTGCTGGTGCGAATGGCCGATGGCGACGGACGCGCCGCGCTGACGCTGGCGGAAGAAGTCTGGCGTGCCGCGCGCGCTGATGAGGTCTTCAACGCCGCGCAGTTACAGGAAATCCTGCAGCGCCGTGCGCCGATCTACGACAAGTCCGCCGATGGCCACTACAACCTGATCTCGGCGCTGCATAAATCCGTGCGCGGCTCCGATCCGGACGCGGCGCTCTACTATCTCGCGCGCATGCTGGATGCCGGTGAAGATCCGCTCTTTCTGGCGCGGCGTGTGGTGCGGATGGCGGTGGAGGACATCGGCCTTGCCGATCCGCAGGCGCTGGTGATCTGCAACGCCGCCAAGGATGCCTATGATTTCCTCGGCAGCCCCGAGGGCGAACTCGCGATTGCGCAGGCGGTGATCTATATCGCCACCGCTCCGAAATCGAACGCTGGATACGTTGCGTACAAGGCCGCGATGCGCACGGCGAAGGAGGGCGGTTCGCTGCTGCCGCCGAAGCACATTCTCAATTCGCCGACCAAGCTGATGAAGTCCGAAGGCTATGGCGGCGGCTACGAATACGATCACGACACGCCGGAAGCGTTTTCGGGGCAGGACTACTTTCCGGAAGCGCTCGGACGCCAGACCTTCTACGATCCGCCGGACCGCGGCTTCGAGCGCGAGATTCGCAAGCGGCTCGACTACTGGGCGAAGCTGAGAAGGGAACGCAACGCTTGACCGAGTTTAAGGTCGATCTCGACGCCTATTTTGCGCGCATCGGTTTCGATGGACCGCGCACGCCGACGCTTGACGTTTTGAAACGCATTATCTTGCTGCATCAGAAAGCGATCACGTTTGAAAACCTGAATTCGTTCGCCGGTTTGCCGGTGGTGATCGATCCCCGCACAATCGAGAACAAGATCATTCACGATGGACGCGGCGGCTACTGCCACGAACAGAACCAATATCTGCGTCTTGTGCTCAAGGCGCTGGGATTCGACGCGCGTCTGAGAATGGCGCGGGTCCGCTGGATGCAGCCGCCGGAAGCCATGCCGCAGCGTGGTCACATGACGCTGAACGTGGCCGTCGAAGGGACATGGTATCTGAGCGATGTCGCGTTCGGGGCGATGACGCCGACAGCGCCGCTTCGGCTCGATACGCCCGAAGAGCAGGCGACGCCGCACCAGACCTACCGTGTGGTCCCAATCGGCGACTCGCTTCATCTCGAAGTGAAACTCGGCGAGCATTGGCGGCCGGTCTACAGCTTCGACAGCGTGGACTATCATCCGGTTGATTTCGAAGCGGCCAACTGGCAGGTCTCGACCTATCCCGCCTCGGAGTTTGTCAGAAATCTCGTCGTCGCGCGTCCGACCGCCGACCGCCGCCAGATTCTCAACAACACCCAGCTGTCGATCCGTCATCCCGATGGCGCTGTCGAAAAGAAGATGTTGTCCAATGCCGGTGAGTTGCGTTCGACGCTGACAACGATGTTCGGCATCAAGCTGCCAGCAGATACAAAAATCGATCATGCCCTTGAAGGGCTGTTTCAAACCGAGGGCCGATCATGAGCCGCCGCGTCAAAAAACCCCTCGCCAAGAAATCGGAGCGCGGCGACAAGCGTGGAGCGAAGCGCTCCACCGACAAACGGTCATCCGACAAACGCGGTTCGGGCAAGCCATCGTTCGGTGATCGCGGAACGGACAAGCGTCCTGCCGCCGGATTCTCACCGCGCCGTCCGGCTGCGCCGATGCGCGAGCCTCGTCCCGAACCCGTGAGAGAAGAGAAGCCCGCGCCGCCGCCGTTGCCAACGAAGGTGCAGACCGTCGTCGTCACCGCCGACGAGAACAACATGCGCGTGGACCGTTTTCTCGAGCATCGCTTTCCCGGCCTGTCGTTCTCCCATATCCAGCGCATCGTCCGCAAAGGCGAGCTGCGCATCAACGGCAAGCGCGCCGACAGTAAGGACCGGCTAGAGGAAGGCCAGAGCGTTCGCATTCCGCCGCTGAAGCTCGACGCGCCGAAGGTCGGCGGCGAACTGTCCGAGGCCGCGACCAAGACGCTCGACGAATTGCGCAAGATGATCCTGTTCGAGGATGCCGACGTCATGGTGCTGAACAAGCCCGCCGGTCTCGCGGTGCAGGGCGGTTCCGGCATGACCAAGCATGTCGACCTGATGCTGGAAGCGATGCGCGACGCCAAGGGCCAGAAGCCGCGTCTGGTCCATCGTCTCGACCGCGAAACCTCCGGCTGTCTCCTGATCGCCAAGACGCGGTTTGCCGCGACAGCCCTCACAGGTTCGTTCCGTCATCGCTCCGCGCGCAAGATCTACTGGGCGCTGGTGGCCGGTGTGCCGAAGCCGAAGCAGGGCCGCATCTCGACCTACCTCGCGAAAGACGAGAGTGAGGAGGATTCGATCATGCGCGTCGCGGCGCATGGCGACGAGGGCGCGGCGCATGCCGTCACTTATTATGCCGTGGTGGAAGCCTCCGCGCAGAAGTTGTGCTGGGTATCGCTAAAGCCGGTGACCGGGCGTACCCATCAGTTGCGCGCACACATGGCGCATATCGATCACGCCATTGTGGGCGATCCGAAATACTTCAACAAGGAAAACTGGGAACTGCCCGGCGGCATGCAGAAGCGGCTGCATCTGCTGGCGCGGCGGATTGTGATACCGCATCCGCGCGGCGGATTTATCGACGTCACCGCGCCGCTGCCGCCGCACATGCTCCAGTCGTGGAACCTGCTCGGCCTCGAGGCAGATCGCTTCGATCCAATCGAGAACGCGCCGGAGGAATGATCACTCAAGGGTGATCCTCTTGCCGTCGCTACATTGGTGCATGATATATCGGACTTGAGCGCGTCATGGCCGGGCTTGTCCCAGCCATCCACGTCTTGAAGATTGGTCAAGGAAGACGTGGATGCCCGGAATAAATCCGGGCATGACGAACGAAAGGTCGGATACGATTGGAAACGCGATGAAGGCGAGCACAATTATCGCAGCCACGTTAGGTCTGGCGATGGCGATCATTTCGGTCGCTGACTTGTCGCACGCGCAACTCTTTCCGCCGGGTGGCGTGAACAATCAGCCGGTGATTCCGTTTCCGGTCGCGCCGCCGGCACCGCCGCCGCCAAGGATCGAAGTGCCGGTGGTGCCGCAGATGAATTCGCCGCCGCCGTTCGCGTTGCAGAATACCACACCGGGCCTTGTGACGCAGGACACGCCGCCGAAGCGGGTTCTGAAGCGCGAGCGCCGTCCGTCGTTCGGCGAACGTGTCGCGCGCTGTCTTGACGACGGCGCGGCATGGGGGCTTAACCCCAACCAACGAGCGGCGTATTCACGCCAGTGTGCTAATCAGTAGGGCATGACCCCGAAAAGCATGCCCTTGGGTGAAGACCGGTTTTCGGACAAGGTCATGCCCAGAAAATTAAAAGGCTAGCGAGCGTATGCGCGAACTGTTCGATGAAGTTGCCGGCAAGTCGCCGCTCGATCCGCGCGAGGCTTCGCGCAAGTCGTCGCGCACGCCGCTGCGTAAGCGCTTCTATACCAGCGCGGGCGTTGCCGAAGGGCCGGACGGTTTCGCGGTGACGCTCGACGGCAAGCCGGTTCGCACCCCTGGTCGAAATCCGTTGGCTGCGCCGACGCGCGATCTCGCCGAGGCGATGGCGGCGGAGTGGGAGGCTCAGAAGGAAAATATCGATCCGATGGCGATGCCGCTGACGCGGCTGGCCAACAGCGTGATCGATGGCGTCGCGAAGGATGTTCAGGCCGTCGCCGACGATGCCGCGAAGTATTTCGAGACGGATCTGTTGTTCTATCGCGCGGGTTTTCCCGAAGCCCTGATCGCGCGGCAGGCCGAGCACTGGGACCCGGTGTTGCGATGGGCTGCTGAATCGCTCGGCGCACATTTCATCCTGACCGAAGGCGTGATCCATGTGCGCCAGCCGGAAACCGCCGTTGCCGCCGCGCGCGGCGCTTTACCAACGGATGCATGGCCGGTCGGGGCCTTTCATGTGGTCACCACCATCACCGGCTCAGCGATGCTGGCGCTGGCGCTCAAGCACGGTGTGCTGGACGGCGCGCAGGTCTGGGCGGCAGCGCATGTGGACGAGGACTGGAATAGCGAGAAATGGGGCGCGGACGATGAGGTCGAGGCCCGGCGCGCCACGCGGCTGAGGGATTTCGAGGCCGCCGCGAGGGTGCTGAAGGCGTTCTCATAACGGGGATCTCTAACCCGTCATCCCGGCGAACGCCGGGATCCATCACCCCTGTCGTGCTTGTTAAAAAGAGTCGATCAACCATCGTGCCTCATTGGGAAGCCGGTGGTTATGGGTCCCGGCCGGAGCCTGTCATCGGGCCGGCGAAGCCGGGCCCGTTGGCCGGGACGACATCCTTAATTTGTACTTGGCCCAGTGTGCCATTCGGTTAACAAGACGTTTACGACGCTGGGCTAGCTTGGCGGCCGAACAAGGCCCCCAGCATGTCGATCGCCATCAATCCCGTCTTTCCGGTTGTCGCAGCGCAGAGCGTGGCGGCAGGCGTTGCCTTGCAGCCGGGCACCGTGATCGACGCGACCGTGCTGAAGCAGCTCGATGCCAATCTGGTCCGCATCGCGATTGCGAACCTGACCATCCAGGTGCTGTCCGAAGTGCCGTTGCAGCCCGGCCAGATGTTGCAACTGGCGGTGTCGCAGACGCCGCAGGGCGTGCGGCTCCAGATCGTGCCGGGCGAGGGCGATGCGCCGTCGTCCGCATCTGCCGCATCCACGGGTGCCGCGAAGGCTGATACCGTCAGCGTGCCGAAGGCCGATGTACCGGTGCAAACCGCCGCCGCAGGCCGCGTGCTGACCAATCTCGAAGCGCTTGCCGTCTCGGCCGCGGTGCAGACCGCTGCCGCGCGTCAGGGCAGCCTGTCGCCGCTGTTCGCAAATCTCGGTGTGGTGGCGTCCTCGCAGACATTGCCGCAGACCCTGCAGCAGGCGGCCGCGCAATTGCTGGCGCAGCGCACGCCGCTCAGTGAGAATTTGACCGGCGACACGCTGAAAACGGCGTTCCGCAATTCCGGTCTGTTCATGGAGCAAAGTCTCGCGTCGTCGCAGACGGGCAACGGTCCGGATCTCAAGGCCGCGCTGATCGTGTTTCGCCAGACCGTCGCCTCATGGCTCGGCAACGCGCCTGCGGCGAGCGCTTCGCCGCAGCCATCGAATGTGCCGCTATCCGCCGCGCCACCGTTGGCACCGGACGGCGGCGACATTCTCTTGCCGCAGGCGCCGGTGCGCGTCGCGGAGGACGCCGCCGAACGCGACGGAAAAATTCGCATCTACGCGCCGAACGAGCCGTTGCCGACGGCGGCGAACCGCGTCGCGGCGGCAAGCGCGGGATTGACCGCGCTTCAGGAGGTGTTGCAGGGATTTCCGAAGGGCGTGCAGGACGCGGTTGCAGACATGCTCGATGCGGAAGCGCGCGCGGGCGCTGCGCACGTGACCGATGGCGAGGCGATCACGCGCACCAATGTGCCGCCGCCGCCGTTTCGCGGCTCGGACACGAGCGCGCAGTCCGTTGCACTTCCATCGCTCGCACCGGACGATGCGCCGGCAACCATGGCGCATCGCCTGATCGAGGACACCGACGCAGCACTTGCGCGGCAGACGCTGCTGCAGGCGGCGTCATTGCCGGTTGACGTGCCCGGTGCACGGATCGACCCGACCGCGCCGCGCTGGAATTTCGAGATTCCGTTTGTCACGCCGCAGGGCACCGCTGTGGCGCAATTCGAGATTTCGCGCGATGGTGCGGGCAGCGAGGCTGAAGCGGCAAGCCGCGTCTGGCGTGCGCGATTTTCTCTGAATGTCGAGCCGAGCGGGCCGGTGCATGCGCTGGTGTCGCTGAGCCATGGGCGAACATCGGTGCGGATGTGGGCCGAGCGTTCCGCGACGGCGGCGCAGTTGCGGATCAACGCGCCGCAATTGTCGCATGCTCTGCGCGAAGCAGCACTCGAGCCTGGCGACATCGTGATCGGCGAGGGCGCGCCGCCAAAGGCCGCGTCGCCGCCCGCCGGCCATTTTCTGGATCGCGCGCTGTGAACATCGACACCAAAAACCGAGTCGCGGTCGCGCTGCACTATGACAAGAAGGGTGCGCCGCGCGTTGTCGCCAAGGGCAAAGGCACGATTGGCGAGAAGATCATCGAGATTGCCAACGAGAACGACATTCCCATTGAGGAGAATGAAGTGCTGGCGGGCGCGCTCTCCAATGTCGAGCTTGGCGAGGAGATTCCGGCCGAGCTTTACAAGGGCGTGGCCGAAGTCCTGATCTTCGTCATGCGGCTGACGGGACGGCTGCGTTAAAGCTCCGGCGCCGGTCCGAAGAAGCCGATGATTTTCACCAGCCGTCCGTCGGGTCCGATCTCGCCGAAATCGATCGACGTGTCGCCGGCGGTACCGTCGGCCTGCACCAGCCGCCACAGGAAACGCACCACGTTGTGGTGGATATCGATGCCGCTCATGAATTCGAGCCGCGCGCCGGGCCGCCCGGCCTGAATCTTCGCGATGTGAGTGTTCAACTCATCGCGTCCGCTGAGGTCGGCTCGGGGGTCGACATAGACGCCGCCGTCGGCCCAGCACTGCGCCAGCAGCTTCCGGCGGGCCGCTGCATCGGTCTCGTTCCATGCCGCCAGATATTGCCTCACGACGGTTGCGATGCTGCCGGTGTCCATGCGTTGCCCTTTCGATTGCGTCAAGTCTATCGGGTCATGCAGGCCTGGAGCAACGTCATGATTTGAACATGAAGCGCGTCAATTTGACTGCGGTCCAATGTTTACAGGTGCCTTCCGTGATTCACCGTCGCCATGCGCTTTCACTCGTTGCCGCCGCCGCTGTCATCCCGGTGCGCGCGTTCGCGGATGTCGTGCCTCGATATGAGGTCCGCAAGAATCTGCAAAAGTATTTCACAGACGAGGGCGCCGTGGGCGCCTTCGCGGCGTTCCGGACCGACGATCAGCAGGTGATCGCCAGCGACCATTCCCGCGCGCGCGACCCGGTTCTCCCGGCGTCCACCTTCAAAATTCCGAACTCGATCATCGCGCTGGAAACCGGCGTCGTCTCCGATCCGGACAAGGATATTTTCAAGTGGGACGGCATCAAGCGCAGCATCCCCGACTGGAACAAGGATCATACCCTGCGCACCGCCATCGCGGCCTCCGCAGTGCCGGTCTATCAGGACATCGCGCGGCGGATCGGCAAGGAACGGATGCAGAAGTATGTCGACATGTTTGAGTACGGCAATCGCAATATTGGCGGCGGCATCGATCGTTTCTGGCTGACGGGCGACCTGCGCATCTCGCCGCTGGAGCAGATCGCATTCGTCGACAGGTTGCGGCGGCGTGCGCTGCCTGTGTCGAAGCGCGCGCAGGATTTGACGACGGACATTTTGCCGGTGACCAAAGTGGGCGACAGCGTCATCCGCGCCAAAACCGGGCTTACCGGCGTCACCGACAGAAGCATGACCGATGGCATAGGTGTTGCGGTAGGCTGGCTGGTCGGCTGGGTTGAGAGGGGCAGTGCGCAGACGGTATTTGCGCTCAATCTCGATGTGCGTGAGCCGAAACATTCCGCCAGCCGGATGAAGATTGCGCAGCAATGCCTCTCCGACATGGGAGCCATCTGACACTTTGTCCGGTTTCGCGCAGGCGTGAAACCGGCTAGGCTCAAGCCCAAGAACATAAAATCAGGGAGCCAAGCATGTCGTCTTCAGCAGCCGCGAAAATCGCACCGGCCTCGTCGTGGAAAGACTTCGCCACCCGTTACAACGCCGCGTGGAATGCGCACGACGTTCCGGGGATCATGGCGATGCATGTCGACGACACCAGCTATCAGCGCCATGGCAGCCCGAAGGTCTACAAGGGCAAGGATGCGGTGGCCGAACAGTTCGGCAAGGACATCTCCGGATTGCCCGGAATCAAGTTCGAGCCGGTCGCGCTCTACGGCAGCGACGATCATTTCGTGTCGGAATCGATCCTCACCGCGACCGCGCCGGACGGCAAGCCGGTGACTATGGAGCTGGTCGACGTCATCACGCTGCGCGACGGCAAGGTGGTGCACAAGTCGAGCTACTTCGTGCAGAGCCGCCCGCCGAAAACATAAGGCGCGACTTTCTTCACCTCTCCCCATTTACGGGGAGAGGTTGGCGCGCAGCGCCGGGTGAGGGGCGTTTCCCGATTGTCCGCGATCTCTCCATCGTCATCACCGGGCTTGTCCCGGTGATCCACGTCTTGCTTTAGATACTACAGAAAAACGTGGATGGCCGGGACATAGGCGAGCGGAAGCGACGCCGTTCTTCGAACGGCTATGCCCGGCCATGACAACTACTTGCCCGCATCCCTGCCGATCCGCCCGAGATGCGTGAACGTGAATCCGGCGTCGTATTTCAGTCCGTAGCCGAGCGCGCGGTCGAACCCGATATGCGCGCACCAGATCAGCGACAGGTGCATCGCCAGCGCCGAGGGTATGATCATGGCGACCATGCCGAGCAGCATCGGCAGGATGGCGGCGTGGGTGACATTGTAGCTTGCGGCTCCCGCGCGCGGGCCTGCGAGGTATCCCAGAAAGCTCAGGTCCGGCGCCAGCAGCAGGATCGCGAACATCCACCATGAGCCTTCGAAATAGCTGTAGAACACCATGCAGGCGACGGCGAGCGCCGCGCCTTCCAGCCGCAGCAGGGTGCGGACCCCGCCGGTAACCGCGCCGGCTGCCGGTGTCGTGGTGGTGTCGGTCATGGCTGCGAATCCCCTGCAAAGGGCGCTTTTACCACGCGGCGCAGGCCGCCCGGACCCGTCATTTTCGGGGAGATCGGACCATTTTCCCCCGCCCAAATCGCGTGCTAGAAAGCTGCCCACACCCTAGTGGAGCGGATTTGACATTCGCCCGATTTTGCCGCGAGCAGCGTCAGCGAATGTCAAATCCAAAGCTCCACTAGAAACCTAAAAATGCTAGTGGTCCTTTGATTTTAACATTTGCAAAAGTGCCCGCCCAAACGGGATGCAAATGTTAGAATCGGACCACTAGGCGGCGCTCGCCGCTGACAATCAAGATTCTGGGGCGAAATCCATGAAGCATATCCTCGAAGCACTCGATCAACGTCGCGCAGGCGCCAAAAAGGGCGGCGGAGACAAGCGCATCGAGGCGCAGCACGCGCGCGGCAAGCTGACCGCCCGCGAGCGCATCGAGCTGCTGCTGGATAAAGGCTCGTTCGAGGAATTCGACATGTTCGTCGAGCACCGCTCGGTCGAATTCGGCATGGAGAAGAACAAGATCCCGGGCGACGGCGTCGTCACCGGCTGGGGCACGGTCAACGGCCGCACCACCTTCGTGTTCGCCAAGGACTTCACCGTGTTCGGCGGCTCGCTGTCCGAGACCCACGCGCTGAAGATCACCAAGCTGCAGGACATGGCGCTGAAGGCGCGTGCGCCGATCATCGGGCTGTACGACGCGGGCGGCGCACGCATTCAGGAAGGCGTCGCGGCGCTGGCGGGTTACTCCTACGTGTTCCGCCGCAACGTGATCGCCTCGGGCGTCATTCCGCAGATCAGCGTCATCATGGGCCCGTGCGCGGGCGGCGACGTCTACTCGCCGGCGATGACCGACTTCATCTTCATGGTGAAGAACACCAGCTACATGTTCGTCACTGGTCCCGACGTGGTGAAGACCGTCACGAATGAAGTGGTGACGGCGGAAGAACTCGGCGGCGCGTCGGTGCACGCCACGAAATCATCCATCGCCGACGGCGCGTTCAAGGACGACGTCGAGACGCTGCTGCAGATGCGCCGGCTGATCGACTTCCTGCCGAGCAACAACACCGATGGCGTTCCGGAGTGGCCGAGTTTCGACGACATCGAACGCGTCGATGAATCCCTCGATACGCTGGTCCCGGCCAATCCGAACCAGCCCTACGACATCAAGGAACTGATCCTGAAGGTGGTGGACGAGGGGGATTTCTTCGAACTCGCCGATACGTTCGCCAAGAACATCGTCACCGGCTTCGGCCGTATCGCGGGCAAGACGGTGGGCTTCGTCGCCAACCAGCCGATGGTGCTGGCGGGCGTGCTCGACTCTGACGCCTCACGCAAGGCCGCGCGCTTCGTCCGCTTCTGCGACGCGTTCAATATTCCGATCGTCACCTTCGTGGACGTGCCGGGCTTCCTGCCGGGCACCGCGCAGGAATACGGCGGGCTGATCAAGCACGGCGCGAAGCTGTTGTTCGCCTACAGCCAGTGCACAGTGCCGCTGGTGACCGTCATCACGCGGAAAGCCTACGGCGGCGCGTTCGACGTGATGGCCTCGAAGGAAATCGGCGCGGACATGAACTACGCCTGGCCGACGGCGCAGATCGCGGTGATGGGCGCGAAGGGCGCGGTGGAGATCATCTTCCGGCAGGACATCGGCGACGCGGAGAAGATCGCCGCGCGCACCAAGGAATACGAGGACCGTTTCCTGTCGCCGTTCGTCGCCGCCGAGCGCGGCTATATCGACGACGTCATCATGCCGCACTCGACCCGCAAGCGCATCGCCCGCGCGCTGGCGATGCTAAAGGATAAGCACGTCGACGTGCCGATGAAGAAGCACGACAACATTCCGTTGTGAGGATTGGAAGTTTGAGCGCGCCAAGCTCTCATCGGTTACCTCCAGTATTAGCTCGATGATTTGCAGTAGGTTCGGAGGAGAATTTTGCGAGAATTGGCGCGATCGCCTTGATGCTGGTTGTCATTGGGCTTGAGATTGGCTCGTGGCCCTTTTTTAGTTTTCTACTTGGGAGTTTTTTAGGCGCGCCAAATATGAAGGTTGGTTTTTGGATAAAGACCCTAATGCTTGTTTCGCCTGGTATTTTGATTTCCTTCCTAGCCTTCTTGTTTCTATGGCTGGAACGCAACCGCAGATTCTGTCCTTTGGCCTTGTTGTTACTAGTTGCGTTTGTCGCGGTGTTTCTCGTAATTCAGAAGCCATCCTTGCTTCACATAGCATTGGATTACGCACAGTTTCGTGCTCAGCTTTTCTTGCGGCTGTTCAACTGATCGGTCCCATGCCCCACATCCTCGTCGTCCGTGCCACTGTCCCCGATGAATCGAAACGCGCTGCGTTCGATGCGTGGTATTCGCGCGAGCATCTGCCCGATGCGGTGAAGTCATTCGGCTCCAAGCGCGCGTGGCGCTACTGGATCGCCAACGATCCCGCCGTGCATCTGGCGATGTACGAATTTCCCGACCGCGCGTCGCTGGATGCGGCCGCAGGCGGCGAGGAGATGAAGCGGCTGATCCGCGACTTCGACCGCGACTGGCCCGAGGTGAAGCGCACGCGGGACATTCTGGTGCAGGCGGAGAGCTGGCCGGGTTGACGCGAGCTGGCGTCTTTCGCTGTCCCTGAAAAGTGCGCTTGTTTAATGGACCAACAATCACCCTCAATGTCATCACCGGGCTTGTCCCGGTGATCCCGACTGAGTGGCCACAGTGCTCACCTCATCGAGATGGCCGGGACATAGGCGAGCGGAAGCGACGCCGTTCTTCGAACGGCTATGCCCGGCCATGACAGCCATAGCGCCCGCTTCGTCGCCTCGCATCTATCAGCCGTTCGTCCCCGCGAAAGCGGGGACCCAGTCTTTGTTTTTGAACATGCTGGATCCCCGCTTTCGCGGGGATGACCGGAAAACGACAGCACAAGACAGAGGCCATCTCGCACGCATCTCCCACCCTGCGGCGGCAGTGGAACTGTGCTAGGGCTTGCCCATGCAGCCCGCCGAATCGGTTCTTTTCTTTTTCGGATTGTTCGCCATGGTCGCCGAGGCCATGACGGCGGCGCTCGCGGCCGGGCGGCGCAAGATGGACTGGTTCGGCGTCGCGATGCTGGGATGCGTGACCGCACTTGGCGGCGGCTCGTTGCGCGACATGCTGCTCGGGCATTATCCGCTGCTCTGGGTGAAACATCCCACACTGCTGCTGCTGACCGGCGGCGCGGCGCTGCTCACCATCGCGCTGGCGCGGGTGGTGCATCGCTTTCACTATCTCTTTCTTGTGCTCGATGCCATCGGCCTCGTGGTCTTCACCATCATCGGCTGCAATGTGGCCATGAGCATGGGCCATCCGCTGACCATCGTGGTGGTTGCGGGGATGATCACCGGATGCGCCGGGGGCGTGCTGCGCGATATTCTTTGCACCGAGGTGCCGCTGCTGTTCCGCAGCGAGCTTTACGCCAGCGTGTCGCTGGTGACGGGCGCGCTCTATGTCGCGGGCAACCATTTCGGGGTCGAGCATGTCGCGGTGGTGATCGGCTCGGTGGCGTTCGGTTTGACGTTCCGCCTGCTGGCGATCCGCTACAAGTGGGAAATGCCGAAGTTCATCTATGAGCGCGAAGGGCCGCACTGAGGGTGCGGCCCAGTTGCTCGCCGAGGCGTGGCTTACGCCGCCTTGCCGCGCTTCTTCAGTTCTTCTTCCGCGCGTTTCTTCAGGTCGGCTGCGCTGACGTCCTCGACATGGGTGCCGACAAACCAGCTGTTGCCTGCGGGGTCCTTCACGCCGCCGGAGCGGTCACCGTAGAACTGGTTCGACGGCTCCATGATGGAGGTGCCGCCGGCCTTGATGGCCTTCTGGTAGGCAGCGTCCGCGTCAGGCACGTACAGATAGAGCATGGCCGGCGAGGCCTTCACGAACTCCGAGGAGTCCGCGATCATGATCATCGAGTTTCCGATTTTCAGCGCGGCATGCATCACCTTGTCGTCGGGCCGCTTGGTCATTTCGTTGAACAGTTCGGCGTCGAACGCCTTTTGAAGAAAGTCGATGACGTTCTCCGCGTCGTCGACAATGAGATAGGGCGTGACGGTGTGATATCCATCAGGAACGGGTTTGACCTTGGAAGCCATGAGCAAACTCCTCATTTCGATAAGAGCGACGAGAAACAATTCGCGCCCGGATAAATAGATTCGGTCCCGCCTGACCGTCACGGGTTGCTCCGCCGGAGCTTCGTCCGCGATTGCGACAGGACCGTGAACCAGCCGCACCATGCACGCCTCCGTCGGGCGCAGCGGGCCGCTGCCCCGCGCGGCCATCTCCACGGCGTCGGCGATCTCCTGCGTGATGGCTGATTGTTCCGACGGGGGAAGGGCGCTGATGTAATCCAGCGCATCTTTCGTGGCGATCGGGCGGCCCTTCGCTGGAACGATCGGCTTGATGAAACGGCTATTCCACGGCACGGACGACTCCTGCGTCACATGGCCGGATTAAGTGCGCTGCCTGCGATTCGTTCCGAACCATTCGGCGTGTTGCGCGTTGTTCCGCATGCCGAAGAAAGCGTCACATCCCAAGAAAATGCCGGTGAAGCTGGCGATGACGATGCAACCACCCGATAACGGTCGCGGTGTTCCTCAGCCAATGACATCGCGGACGAATGTGGTCGGGCCGAGGGAACCGATGCGCAGCGACAAGGCGCAATGCGCGAAAGCGCGTGCAAGCGCGCTCGCAAGGCAGCGCGATGAACTGCGCAGAGGGCATCCCACGCCGCGCGTGTGAGGCGTCATGAAGAAATTTCTCGAATGGCTGGAAATGATCTGGAAGGGCGAGCAGTCTGTGGAACCGCAGGATCGTTAGCTAGCCCGTGCGCCGGACGCGCGCCGTGGTGCCCGCGACGATCTGCATGGTCACGCCAAGTAGCCAGCCGCATGCCAGCGCCACTGTGATCGCCGCCGTCGGGTCGGAATCGGTGACGATGGAATAGACCGAAATGAAGGCTGCGGTTGCGGCGAGGAATGTTCCGGCCGCGCTCAGCAGTTCGACGGGGTCCATCGGCTGCATATCTTCGCCGGTGAGGCGCGCCTGCGGCAGCCGGCCAGTGCGATGCGGTGGGACATCGATGCCGAGATAGAAGCCGATGGCGCCAAGGACCATCAGGGTGAGACTCATGGTCACGGAACCCAGGAGTTCGACCCGCGCGCTCGAGACATGGGCCGCGACGAACAGGCCGCATGACGCGCCCGCCATGGACAGGCCGAGCCGTTCGATCACATGGGCGCATCTGCTGGTGCGGGAACGGTAGGCACGATGGGCGATGATGCTGTCTGCCATCTTTGTCCACTCACGGAACAGTAAATCGTTCCCGTCATCGCCAAGGAAATCGTCGAGGAAATCGTCAAGGAAATCGCCGTTGATGTAGGCGCGGCGCTGCCGGTTCGAAAGATACTCCTTCGATACCTTCCCCGTCACGCTTGACTTATCTCGTCACTAGGATTATATTCCCTTTTGTCTCGCCCCGTCATGAGGGGCGTTTCGCGATCGTCACGATACGCGGGGCGGGATGCGGTGGCCGCGTGCGGCGCTCGGTTTGCGGCTGTGAAAAGCACCGCGAACGACGACGGCGCAGCAGCGGACGGCCAAAGTCGTGTGGTCCCGGCGTCGCGGTGCTGACGTCGAAAGGAGCGAGAGGGTCTGTCGCCCCAGTGGCGGTGGAACACACTCACGATCCAGAACGGTGGCGAAAGAGCCGTCCACCGGGGAGAGCGCGAACCAGGCCGTTCCAACCATTGCGTGCGGAACGCCGGATGTGTCCGGCGCAACCGTGGTGACGACACTCGTGTGCTTTCTACCTTTGCACACGGGGCTGCGGATGCGTCGAGCATCCGGCGTTCCGCGCGCCCTCAATTGGGCGAAGCGATGTAAGACTTCGGGCGCCCCCGCGCCGTCACAACAACAGGGGTGATGATGGCTGTTTGAAATTTGAATCGGGAGACGTGAAGCGCGATCACGCAACACTTCAGATGTCGTCCCCGCGCAGGCGGGGACCCATAACCACCGAACATTATGATGACGAAGGAAAGAGTTGCCCCGCTATCGCGGTAACATGATGGCTTTGGGAGTATGGGTCCCCGCCTTCGCGGGGACGACGACAAGAAAAACCCCGCCGAAGCGGGGTTTGCAGTGTGAGGCTATGCGCTCACCACCAGGTACGGCAGACGCGGCCAGGACCCCAGTAACGGCACTTGCGCACCACCGGCAGGCGAACCACGACCACGCGGCCACGGTTGACGACACAGCGGCCATACGGGCCACGATGGAAGCCGCGGCCGCAACCGCCGGCGACCTGGATGACATCGGCGCTGATGCCGGGCGCGGGAGCTGCAGGCATGGCGTTGGCGGCGCTGAAACCGGCCGCGGAGGCTGCGAGAAGTGCTGCTGCGAACAACGTTTTCATGGGTGTCTTTCCTCGGATCATCATGTTGCAAATTTATGTTGCGACGGCCCGGCCGGGGCCGGCCAGGAAGCCGGAATCAGATCGCCGGCATCGGCCGGCGCGGGACATTATTCTTCCGAAGATTGACACAAGATGAACCGATTGTGATCGCCGACGCAGGTCAGTGGCCGCATTGGCTGCAGAGGAAAGCAGCTTGGCCACGGAGACGAATCCGGAATCCCGTCGGTTCAGTTTCCATTCATGCGCGCTGCGGAATTCTTGATGCGAACAGAACATCGGAGGACGCATCATGGATCGCCGCGGTTTTCTCAAGTTCGCGTTTGGTGTCGCCGCCGCCGGTGCGGCAACTGTTACCGCCGCGCGCGCCGCGCCGCTTGCGCCGCAAGTGCTCACCGACAAACCGCTCGAGCCGGATCAACTTCCGCAGAACGCCGTCGCCAACGACGACGATCTGAACGAGGCACAGGTCGAGCAGGTCCGGTGGGGACGCCGCCGCGGCTGGGGCCGTCGTCGCTGGGGATGGCGCCGCCGCCGCTACTGGGGCTTTCGCCGCCGAAGGTACTGGCGCCGCCGCAGGTACTGGGGATGGCGTCGCCGCCGCCGCTACTATCGTCGTCGGTATTGGCGTCGCCGTTACTGGTGATGAGCTACCGCATCATTTGTTGAGGGAATGATCGCGCTGTCATTCGTGCGTAGAGAGGCAACGGGTCGCATGCAGGAAACGGAACAATTTGGTTTCACACCGCGTTCGTTGATCTTGCGGGACAGTCGTGCCGTGAAACGTTCGCTTCACAAGGAGAAGAATTGATGGAACGTCGTGATTTTCTGAAGTTTGCGTTCGGCTTCGCCGCCGGCGCAGGTGCAATTGTCGCCGCGGCATCAGCGGCGAGTGCTGCGCCGATGCTGTCCCCGCATCATGATTTGATGAACGGCCCGAAGCCGGAGCCTGACGTGACGGCCAAGCCCGCGGTTGCGGATCAGGACGATCTTGCGGGTGCCGAACTTGAGCAGGTGCATTGGCGCCATCGCCATCACCGCCGCCATCATCGCCGCTATCACCGGCATCACCGCCGCCACTACCGTCGGCATTACCGCCGCTGGTAAGCGGCGGCTGAACGAACAAACCCCGGCTGCGATCGAGCCGGGGTTTTGTTTTACGGGTATAGTTTTTTGTGCTTACTCGCGCCGGCACTTGCCGGCGAGGTTGCGCCGGTATCCGACCTGACATTTGCGGGCGAACAGCCGCATCAGTCTCGGTCCTTCCGGCTGCGGGCGGCAGACTCCGCTTGAGAGGCGATGAAATCCGACGCCGCATCCGTCCTTCACCGCCACCACATCGCCGCGCGCGGCGGCGGCCAGCGAGGCGATCGGCATGGCCTGCGCGGCTCCCGCGCCGAGCATCGCACCTGCGAGGACGACTGCCGCACAAAACGCCTTCATCGTCGTCTCTCTCAGCGATCAGAGCTTCGGCGCGTTGCCGAGCGGGGTCTTGTTCAGGGCTTCGTTCTTCTCGGCAGCGAAAGCGTCCGCGTCGATCTTCGCCGAGCTGATGATTTGCTTGAAGTCAATCAGCGTGAACTCAGTCTTGCTGACCCGGTTCGGCGTGATGCCCGGCGAGATCTCGACTGAGACGAGCGCGTCGCAATTGGCAGCCTTGGCCTCAATGACAAGCTTGTCGAGCGTCTTCTCCAGCGCTTGCGCACGTTTTAGTTCCGCGACGCAGCTACCGCGTCCGTTAGCATCATTGAGCGCGACAGCGACCTTCGGATTAATCGGCCCGTTGAGCGCTTCGAGCGCGGTGGCAGGGGTATACTTCTGCTTGACCGACATCAGCTTGCCGCCCTTGTAGAAATAGTACATGCGGCCGTCGCCGATCGCCGTGGGCGCACCATACTTCGTGGTCACGCGCTCGATCATCTCGGCCTTCGATGGCTGCTTGTCGGCAGAAAAGCCGAGCAGGCGCGAGATGTAATAGGCGCGGTTGGCGCTCGCGGGCGAGGAGAAAACCGCCAGCATCGATTCACCAGGATGGGTGCTGGTCGGGGCGAGGGTAAACTTCATCGCGGTGACATAAGTCACGTTGGTGCCGCCGAACTTCTGCTGCGCGGTTTCCGGCTTCACGCCCGGCAGATCTTTCAGGTAGGCCTCGAAGATCGGCGCGGCCTTGCTGCCTTCGATGTTGCTCGACAGGCCGACAATGTCAGGCTGCAGCTTCGCGGAAAATGCTGTTTCGGGTGACTTGGGCCTGATTTCGTAAGCCCAGCCGGTGGCCGGAGCCGTGACCGAAAAAAGCGCGACAAATGCGACTAACCCACTGCGAAACATGGAACACCCTGTCAGAAAATCGGGACATCAAAAGCGCGAAAAGCGCAGCGAATTACGCCAATTTTTGCTCGGCGCTGTCAACTGCGGATTGTTGCATTAATCGCCCGGCGCGCCGAACAATGCGTTAAAGCGCGCGGTACCTTTCGGCGAAAACGTCACGACGCGGCTGCCTTTTTCGCGCTTGGCCCAGTTCAACTCGTAGAATCGCGACAAGATCGCCGCGCCGAGCGATCCCGCGAGATGGCTGCGCCGCACACTCCAGTCGAGACAGGTCTTGCACAGCGGACGGCGCGATCCGCCGAGGGCCGGCAGGTCGATGCCGAAATCAGCGACGAACCGCTCACCCTGGGGCGTGAGCGCGACGTTGTCCTTCTGCGTGCGCAGGAGCTTCTTCTCCGTCATGGAATCGAGCATCCGGACGCCCAGATCGCCGGCAAGGTGATCGTAGCAGACGCGGGCGCGCCGCAGCCCGGGGTCGGCAGGTCCGGTGCGGACACGCAGGTGGCCGGCGCGGGCGGCGAGCCCCATCAGTCCTTCCAGCACAGCGGCTACGTCCGGCCCGGAGAGCCGGAAATAGCGGTGGCGGCCCTGCTTCTCGGGGACGACGAGATGTCCGGCCTCAAGCTTGGCGAGATGCGAACTCGTGGTCTGCGGAGTGATACCGGCTTCCTGCGCGAGTTCGGTTGCGGTGAGGGCGCGTCCGCTCATCAGTGCGGTCAGCATGTTGGAGCGCGCGGGATCGCCGACTAGCGAGGCGATCATGGCCATGTCCGGTCCGGCTTTCATACTTCGATCCTAGTCGAAGCGTTGAGAGCAGGCAACGGTCTAGGCTCTGCCTCCGACAATGGGAGCATCGCATGACCATTACCGTTTTTATTCGCTACCAGCTCGATCCGTTCAAACGACATTTGTTTGAAGCCTATGCGCAGCGATGGCTTACTATCATTCCGAAATGCGGAGGTGATCTGCTCGGCTACTGGATGCCGCACGAGGGTACCGACAACATCGCGTTCGGGCTGATCTCGTTTCCGAGTCTGGCGGAGTATGAATCCTACCGTGCACGGTTGAAGTCAGACGGTGAGGGTGTTTCAAACTTCAATTTCGCGCAGGAGCACCGGTTTATCCTCTCGGAGGAGCGAACCTTTCTGCGGCAGGTGCAGGGCTGACACTCACGTCATGCCAATTGATTCCACATGGCATCAGCGGCATCGTCGGCCGCGGCGCCAAAGACATCGAAACATATCGCCGGGAGGACAGGGAATGCCGGTTTCAATAGCCCAGAAGCGCGCGGATTTCAGAAAACTACACGAGAGCGGATGCTTCGTGCTGCCCAACCCATGGGACGTGGGCAGCGCCCAACTTTTGCAGGGAATGGGATTCAAGGCGCTCGCCTCAACCAGTTCGGGTTTTGCTTGGTCGATCGGGCATCCCGACAACAAGGTGACGTGCGACGACGTCCTGGCGCATCTGAAAACGCTGAACGATGCCACCGATCTGCCGGTGAATGCCGATTTCGAGGCGGGTTTTGCGCATGATCCGGCGGGTGTGGCAGCCAACGTGGCGCGTGGCGTTGCGACCGGCGTGGCCGGACTGTCGATCGAGGACTCGACCGGCGATGCGTCGGCCCCGCTCTATGAGATGACCCTTGCGGTGGAGCGCATGCGTGCGGCCCGTTCCGCGATTGATGCGGCGGGCGGCGATGTCGTGCTGGTGGGGCGGTGTGAGAGTTTTCTCATCGGTCAACCCGATCTCAAGGCGACCATCGCACGGCTAATCGCCTACGCCGAGGCCGGCGCGGATTGCCTGTATGCACCGGGCATCAGGACCAAGGAGCAGATCGCGGCGGTTGTGAAAGAACTGGCGCCGAAACCGATCAACGTCTTGTGGGGTGGCCCCGGTATGACGCAGGCAGAACTCGCCGATCTCGGGGTGAGACGCATCAGTGTTGGTGGCGCTCTCGCACGCACGGCGTGGGGCGCATTCCTGAAGGCTGCGCGTGAAATTGCCGAAAGTGGATCGTTCGCCGGAATGGCGCAGGCTGTGCCGCACGGGGAGATCAATGGCTTCTTTGCGAAAGCCGCCAAGGAGCGGAAATAGCAGACGGTCAATGACCTAAAAAAGAGCGGGCACCCGTTGGATGCCCGCTCTGATGTTCTGGTTCGTTGCCGTTATTTATTCGACGAATCCGCCGGAGCGCTGTTGTTCTGCGGAACTGCCGGAGCGGGGTTAGCTGTTGGCGGAGAGGTCGGCTGTGCAGGGCGCATTGCCGAGCCGGTGGTCTGGCCAGCCGGAGCGCGAGGCGCCTGTGCTGTGCCGCTTGTCGACGGCGAAGCCGGTGTCGTTTGCGCGGTCGGCGTTGCATCGGGCGATGTGCTGGACGTGTTCAGCCCGTAGAACACCACGCCGAGAATTGCCACAAGCGCGATCGCGAACACCGCGATACGTCCTCCGCTGGCCGGACCTTCGGCCAGTTCTGGATCCGCCTGAAGTTCGTTATCGAACTGTTCCGCCCGTCGGCGAAGCAATTCATCGTTGGTCGGAGCTGCGCTATATGGATCGTTAGGGTTGCGCTCGATTGCCATGAATCAGTCCTCCAGTCGTTGCATCTCAGAGACAATTGCCGGATGCCGGAGACGTTCCGTACCTCCGGCGGTCATTCGTTGCGGATTTTGGGAACTTTTCAGGTCAGGCCTCACCGGTTAGCCGAACCCGTCGTCTGCCCCGTCGTGATTGCAGGGGTGCTGGCTGTTTCATGCGGGGCTGGATTCATGCGCGAGAGGACAAGTGCGAGAACCACAAGCAGTGCGATGCCGATAAGGGCCTTGATGGGTTTGCCCTGCTGATACTCGAATTCTTCGCTTGTCTGGATCTGTTCGTCGTAGCCGCCTTTTTTACCGTCCGACGACCAATCGTTTCCTGACATCAGGGCCATGATTCAAATCCTCCGCTTGTGTCGCAACCCGTTGAGACCGGGTTTGCGTTGGCAGAGGTCAACGGCTCACCCTCTGGGACCGTTCCGGCGGAGCCTTGCATCGGGGGCAGGGCAGCGTTGCGACAGGTAATCGCACTGCAGCGAACGGCCTTGCTCCAGGAAGCGGTAAACGACCCGCAATCTCCTTTCGACGTCAGGCATAAAAGCGACACAACAGGTCGGGTTGGGCTGAAAAGCGAACCGAAAATTGCGTTTGGAAACAAAGGTCTGATGATTGCGATTTATGATGTGCTGAAAACAAAAAGCGACATAGACTGGTTCTAAGTAGACTCGTGACGTTGCAAACAAGAGCCCGGCAAAGAGGCAGTCGAATTATGGGAATCAATCAAGGGCCGATCAGTCTCGATCAGAAGTATACGCAGGCATCGGGGCACGTTTTTCTGACCGGCATTCAGGCTTTGGTCAGGCTGCCGATGGCGCAGGTCAGGCGCGATCGGGCTGCGGGTCTGAATACCGCAGGGTTCGTTACCGGCTATCGCGGATCACCGCTCGGCGGCTACGACCAGCAACTTCACGCCGCGCGCAAACATCTTGCGCAATACGATGTGAAATTTCAGCCGGGCGTCAACGAAGACCTCGCGGCCA
Organism: Afipia massiliensis; assembly: GCF_001006325.2. Lineage (NCBI taxonomy): Bacteria > Pseudomonadati > Pseudomonadota > Alphaproteobacteria > Hyphomicrobiales > Nitrobacteraceae > Afipia > Afipia massiliensis. The sequence continues at coordinate 3,261,948 of NZ_LBIA02000001.1, forward strand.
CCGCGATCTGGGGTTCGCAGCAGCTCAATCTGTCGCCGGGCGCGAAATTCGATGGCATCACTGGCATCTGGTACGGCAAGGGCCCCGGCGTCGACCGCTGCGGCGACGTGTTCCGCCACGGCAATGCGGCAGGTTCGGCCAAGAATGGCGGCGTACTCTGTCTGGCAGGCGACGACCACGGCGCCAAGTCCTCGACTGTGCCGCATCAGTCGGACCACGCCTTCATATCTGCGTTGATGCCGTATCTCTACCCGTCGAGCATCCATGAGATGATCGAGATGGGCCTGCTCGGCATCGCGATGTCTCGCTACTCCGGCTGCTGGGTCGGCATGAAGGTCATCACCGAGACGGTGGAGACCACTGCGGAGATCGATCTCACCGACGAGATGACCCCTTTCATCATTCCGACCGACTTCGAGATGCCGCCGGGCGGTCTCAATCTCCGCTGGCCGGACGACCGCTACGCGCAGGATAAGCGCCTGCAGGATTATAAAGGCTTCGCTGCCGTCGCCTTTGCGCGTGCCAACAAGATTAATCGCGTCACGATGGATTCGCCGAACGCCCGGTTCGGCATCATGGCGTCCGGCAAGAGCTACGAAGACATCCGGCAGGCGCTACGCGAACTCGGCATCACGCCGGAGGTCGCCGCCAAGATCGGCCTGCGTCTTTACAAGATCGGCATGCCGTGGCCGCTGGAGCCGCAGGGCGTGCGCGAATTCGCCGTCGGCCTTGAGGAAATTCTCATCGTCGAAGAGCGCCGCGAAATTGTCGAGAACCAGGTCAAGCAGGAGTTGTTCAATTGGCGCGACGATGTGCGTCCGCGCATCATCGGCAAGATGGACCATCACGACAAGCGCTTCCTGCCGTTCGCCGAAGAACTCAGCGTCGCGTCGCTGGCAAGTTCGCTGACTGAGCGGTTGCTGCAGCTCGACCTCAATCCTGAAATCGTGGCGATGCTGCGTGCCAAGGCCGACTGGTTCAACGGCCGGCAGGCGACACAGGTGCAGGCCATCGCGCCGGTGACCCGCACGCCGTATTTCTGTTCGGGCTGTCCGCACAATTCATCGACCAAGGTGCCGGAAGGCAGCCGCGCGATGGCCGGCATCGGCTGTCACTTCATGGCGCTGTGGATGGACCGCAACACCGAGACCTTCACGCACATGGGCGGCGAGGGCGTGCCGTGGGTCGGTATCGCGCCATTCACCAACGAGAAGCACGTCTTCGTCAACCTTGGCGACGGCACGTACTTCCACTCGGGCAGCCTCGCGATCCGGCAGGCGGTCGCGTCCAAGGCGAACATCACCTACAAAATTCTCTACAACGACGCGACGGCGATGACCGGCGGTCAGCATGTCGACGGCGAACTCTCACCGCAGCAGGTGACGTTCCAGCTTCACAGCGAGGGCATCCGCGACATCTACCTCGTGTCGGAGAATCCTGAAGCCTATCCGGCATCCGACATTGCGCCGGGCACCAAGGTCGCGCACCGCGACCAGCTCGATCAAGTCCAGCGCACGCTGCGCGAAGTGCCGGGCTGCTCGGCCATCGTCTTCGTGCAGACCTGCGCGGCCGAGAAACGCCGCCGCCGCAAGCGTGGCCTGATGGAAGATCCGTCAAAGCGCATTTTCATCAATTCGTCGGTCTGCGAAGGCTGCGGCGATTGCTCGGTGCAGTCGAACTGCATCTCGGTCGAACCCCTGGAGACCGAACTGGGGCGCAAGCGCACCATCAACCAGTCGAGTTGCAACAAGGATTATTCCTGCGTGAAGGGCTTCTGCCCGTCCTTCGTCACTGTTGAGGGCGCCACGTTGCGTAAGCGTGCGCCGGTCGCCCTTGATGATTTCGGCGAACTGCCTGCGCCATCCAGCGTTCCGTCGCTCGACAGGCCGTACAACATTGCCGTTGGCGGCGTGGGCGGCACCGGCGTGCTGACCATCGGTGCGCTGCTCGGGATGGCTGCTCATATCGAAGGCAAGGCAAGCATGATCCTCGACATGTCGGGGCTTGCGCAGAAGGGCGGCGCGGTGCTGAGCCATGTGCGGTTGTCGAAGAACACCGCGGACGTGACCTGCTCGCGAATCGTCACCGGGACTGCAGACTTGCTGATTGCGGCCGATGAAGTGGTCGCCGTCGCCAAGGAGACGATTACGCTGGCCGAGTCGTCGCGTACCTACGGTGTCATCAACACACATCTCATTCCGATTGCAGATTTCATCCAGAACCGCGATTTCGATTTCCAGCGCGGCAAGGTCAACCGGGTGCTGGAAAATGCGCTGCGCAAGGACTCCGCGTTCCTCGATTTCACCAAGCCGGCCGAAGCGCTGCTGGGTGACTCGATCGCGACCAACATGATGATGATGGGCTACGCCTATCAGAAGGGCCTGTTGCCGGTCGGGGCAGAAGCCATCGAGCAGGCGATCGAGCTGAATGCCGTTTCGATCAAGATGAATACGCAGGCGTTCCGTCTGGGCCGCCTCGCTGCGCATGATCCCGCGCGGCTTGCGGCCATGATGAAGGGTGACGAACCCGAGGCGCCGAAGACACTCGATCAGATGTCGCTCGACGAAGTCATCGCGCACCGCACGCAACTGTTGACCGATTATCAGAATGCTGCCTACGCGGCGCGCTACCGCAGCCTTGTCGACCAGGTGCGGAAGGTTGCATTCGATGGCGGCTACGGCGAGGCATTGCCGCGCGCGGTCGCGATCAACTACGCCAAGCTGCTCGCCTACAAGGATGAGTACGAGGTTGCGCGGCTTTATACCGATGGAAAGTTCGCGGAAAATCTCGGCAAGCAGTTCGAGGGCAATTTCAAGATCAGCTTCAACCTCGCGCCGCCGATCCTGCACAGTGGTGTCGATGCATTGGGCCGTCCGCGCAAGCGCGAGTTCGGCGCATGGATGTTGCCGGTATTCCGGACGATGGCGAAATTCCGCTTCCTGCGCGGCACAGCGTTCGATCCGTTCAGCTACGGCGAGGACCGCAAGCTCGAACGAAATCTGATCAAGGGATACGAGCAGGACGTGGTGACGGCAGTGAAGCTGCTTTCGCCGAAGACCCACGATATCGCGGTCGAGTTGCTGTCGCTGCCCGACCAGATCCGCGGTTATGGCCCGGTGAAGGAAGCCTCGGTCGCAAAAGCGAAGGCGCGATACGAACGGCTTGCCAAGGACCTTGTCAATCCGCCGCCGATGATCGTGCCGCAGATCGCAGCGGAATAGAACGCAGCAAACGCGTTTGTTCGCCCTGCGGAATTCAAGATGCTTGCCAAGCCTGCATAAGCGGGCGAGATAATCCGCTGGAAGAGACGCCAGCGGAGACATCTTTTGACCATTAAGAACAAAGCCTACATCGCGGGGATCTATGAACATCCCACCCGGCACGCGCCGGACAAGTCGACCGCGCAACTGCACGCTGAATGCGCCAAGGGAGCGTTGGAAGACGCAGGCCTGACCAAGGCGGACGTCGACGGCTACTTCTGCGCCGGAGACGCGCCGGGCGGCGTCATGCCGATGGCCGATTATCTCGGCCTCAAGCTGCGGCATCTCGATTCCACCGAGACGGGCGGATGTTCCTACATCATCGCCCTTGGGCACGCGGCCGAGGCGATCGCTGCCGGCAAATGTTCCGTGGCGCTGATCACGCTCGCTGGAAAGCCACGCACCGGCCCAATGCCGCCGCGGGCGTTCGGCCCTGAAGTCGATTTCGAAGCCGCGTATGGCGCAACGACCCACAACGCATATGGCATGTGCGCCATGCGTCATATGCATGAGTTCGGCACCACCAGCGAGCAACTCGCATGGGTCAAGGTCGCAGCCTCGCATCACGCGCAATACAATCCGCATGCGATGCTGCGTGATGTTGTCACCGTCGAGGACGTTATCAACTCGCCGATGATTTCTGATCCGCTGCATCGCCTTGACTGCTGCGTCGTCTCGGACGGCGGCGGCGCGCTGGTCGTGACCACGCCGGAGATCGCGAAGTCGCTGAAGCGACCGCTGGTGCGGATGACCGGTCACGGTGAATCGCTGAAAGGTCCGAACGGCGGCCGCAAGCTCGACCTGACCTATTCGGCGGGCGTGTGGAGCGGTCCTCCGGCCTTCGCGGAAGCCGGCGTCACGCCAAAGGACATCAAGTATGCGTCGATCTACGACAGCTTCACCATCACCGTGGTGGTTCAGCTCGAGGATCTTGGTTTCTGCGCGAAGGGCGACGGCGGAAAGTTCGTCGCCGACGGCAATCTGATTTCCGGCGTCGGCAAATTGCCGTGGAATACCGACGGCGGCGGGCTGTGTAACAACCATCCGATCAACCGTGGCGGCATTACCAAGATCATCGAGGCGGTGCGGCAGTTGCGCGGTGAAGCGCATCCGAAGGTTCAGGTTCCGAATTGCGATCTCGCGCTGGTGCACGGCACCGGCGGATTGCTCGGTGTGCGGCATGCGGCTTCGACCGCCATTCTGGAGCGCGTGTGATGACCGACAAACCAAAATATCCAGCGCCGGTCGGCAACCCCGAAACCGCGCACTTCTGGGACGCAGCCAAGCAGGGCAAGTTCCTGATCAAGCGTTGCACCGCGTGCCGCGAGCCGCATTATTTTCCACGCTCGATCTGCCCGGTGTGCTTCTCGGATCAGACCGTGTGGGAAGAAAGCAAGGGCGAGGGCGTCATCTACAGCTACAGCCTGATGCGAAAGTCGCCGACCGGGCCTTACGCCATCGGATATGTCACGCTGGATGAAGGTCCGTCGCTGCTGACGAATTTCGTGGACTGCGATCTGACAGCGCTGAAAATCGGTCAGCGCGTGAAGGTCGTGTTCAAGCCGACGGACGGCGCGCCGCTGCCGTTCTTCACCCCCGTCGGATAACAATAACAACAGTGAGGAAACATGCCGATCAAGTACGATGAGGTGATGGCGCTCAGGAATGTCGGCCAGAAGTATTCATGGACCGACCGCGAAGTGATGCTTTACGCCTATGGCATCGGCATGGGTGCCGATCCGATGGACGAGAAGGAATTGTCCTTCGTCAACGAGGGATACTTCACGCCACGTGACCTCAAGGTCGTACCGACCTACGCGTCGGTGGCGGCCTGGGGCGCGAGCGCAGGTCCCATCGACGTCAACCGCGTGATGGTGGTGGACGGCGAGCGTGACATTACTTTCCACAAGCCATTGCCTGTCACGGCGAACATCACGGCGGACTCCAGCATCCTTGGCGTGTTCGACAAGGGCAAGGACAAGGGCGCGGTGATCCTGCGCAAGACCGTGCTCAAGAACGAGAAGGGCGAGGATCTCGCGACGCTGATCGCGTCGCAGTTCGCGCGCGGGGACGGCGGTTTTGGTGGTCCGTCCGACGGTCAGCCCGAGCCGCATGCGATCCCGAAGCGCGCCCCTGACATAACGGTCGATATTTCGACGCGGCCGGATCAGGCGCTGATCTACCGGCTTTGCGGCGATCGCAACCCGCTGCACAGCGATCCGGAATTTGCCAAGCGCGCTGGCTTCGATCGTCCGATCCTGCACGGCATGTGCACCTACGGCCTGAGTTGCCGCGCGGTGCTGCAGACCTACGCGGATTATGATCCCGCCGCGTTCAAACAGCATGTCGTCCGCTTTTCCTCGCCGGTGTTCCCGGGAGAAACCGTCAGCTTCGACATGTGGAAAGACGGCAACGTGATCTCGCTCGAAGGGCGCGTGAAGAGCCGCGGCGTCACCGTCATCAAGAACGGCAAGACCGTTCTCGCCTAAACAAGAAGAAACGGGAGGACTCGATGGGTTTGCTCGACGGCAAGGTTGCGATCATCACCGGAGCGGGTGGTGGCCTCGGCGAGGCCTACGCCAGATTGTTCGCCCGCGAGGGAGCGGCGGTTATCGTCAACGACCTCGGTGGGCCGCGCGACGGCACCGGCGCCGACAAGTCGATGGCGCAGAAGGTGGTCGATGCGATCAAGGCGGAGGGCGGGAAGGCCGTCGCCAACGGATCGGATATCTCGACCATGGCGGGTGGCCAGTCGGTGTTCGACGATGCGATCAAGAATTTTGGCCGTGCCGACATTCTGGTCAACAATGCCGGCATTCTGCTCGACGGTACCTTCGCGAAGATGAGCGAAGAGAACTGGGACCGGGTCATGAAGGTGCATCTGAAAGGGACCTTCTGCGTCACCATGCCGGTCTTCAAATGGATGAAGGACAATGGCGGCGGCGTCATCGTCAATACGTCGTCGACGTCGGGGCTGCTCGGCAACTTCGGCCAGAGCAACTACGGCGCAGCCAAGGGTGGCATCTGGGGGCTGAGCAACGTGCTCGCCATCGAGGGCCGTAAATACAACATCCGGCTCTGGACGCTGGCGCCCGGCGCGCTGACCCGCATGACGGCGGATCTGCCGCGCTATATCGAGAATCCGGGTGCGGCCATGGGGCCGGACGAGATTGCGCCCGCAGTGCTCTATATGGTGAGCTCGCTGTCCGGCGAACAAACCGGCAAGGTGCTTGGCGTTTCCGGGCCGCGCGGTGTGCGCGAGATGAAAATGCTGGAAATGGAAGGCTGGAAACCCGGCGGCTCCTGGAAGGCGCAAGATATCGTGAGCCATGCCAAGGAGATTTTCTTCGACGAGCAGGATAAGCTGGTGGCTCGCAGATTCTAATCCCAGAAAGTAACGGCATATGAAGCTGACCCATGAGGCGAGCGGCACGTTCGCCATTGCACCGACCCCGTTTTTCGAAGACGGCCGTATCGACTATGACTCGATCGACCGGCTGACGGATTTCTATGCCGAGGTCGGCTGCAATGGCGTGACCGTGCTTGGCATTCTCGGCGAAGCGCCGAAGATGGAAGCCGATGAATCGCTTCAGGTTGCGACCCGTTTTATCAAGCGCGCAAAGGACAAGCAGATCATCGTCGGCGTGTCTGCGCCGGGCTTCGCCCAGATGCGTACGCTGGCACAGGCATCGATGGATGCCGGCGCCGCCGCCGTGATGATCGCGCCGCCGCCGCATCTGCGGACGGACGAGCAGATTCTTGGATATTTCCGGCAGGCGTCCGAGGCGATCGGCAGCGATGTGCCGTGGGTGCTGCAGGACTATCCGTTGACGCTGACTGTCGTCATGACGCCATCGGTGATCCGCAAGATCGTGATGGACAGCCCGTCCTGCGTGATGCTGAAGCATGAAGACTGGCCGGGACTGGAGAAGATTTCGACGCTGCGCGGTTTCCAGAAGGATGGCTCGCTGCGGCCGCTGTCGATTCTGGTGGGCAACGGCGGACTGTTTCTCGATTTCGAGATGGAGCGGGGCGTCGATGGCGCCATGACCGGCTATGCATTCCCCGACCTGCTGGTGGATGTCGTCAATCTCTCGAAGGCAGGCAAGCGCGATGCCGCCCACGATCTGTTCGACGCGCATCTGCCGCTGATCCGTTACGAGCAGCAGCCGGGCGTTGGCCTAGCGGTGCGCAAGTATGTGCTGAAGAAGCGTGGCAAGATCGCCTCGGACGCGCAGCGCAAGCCGGGTTCGGCCATGAGTGCGCTCGCGCGCAGCGAAGTGGATTATCTTCTGTCGCGCGTCGGGCGCGTCGATAAGCGGGCCAACATTTCATGAGCAGCGACACCAAGAGCGTGCCGGACAAGTCGAAGGCCTTGCGGATAGCTTCGACGGTATTGTTGCTGCGTGAAGCCGCCGGCGGCATGGAAATCTTCATGGTGCAGCGTAACCGCCAGATCGAATTCAGTTCCGGCGCGCTGGTGTTTCCGGGTGGCAGCATGGACCCGAACGATTATCAGATCGCAGCCGATCCGGCGCTCGTTGCCGATCGCGGCGGCCTCGATGTCGAGACAGCAGCCATCCGCATTGGCGGCATTCGTGAGACATTCGAAGAAAGTGGAATCCTGCTGGCGCGTCCGCGAGGATCGTCCTCGTTGGCTTCTGCGGAAAAGGCCGCCGCGCTGGGTTCGCAACGTGAAGCACTCGATGAAGGCAAGGTCAGCTTTGCGGACATTCTGCGCCAGAACGATTTGACGCCTGCGATCGATCTGCTTGCGCTTTTTGCGCACTGGATCACGCCGGTGAATTTGCCGAAGCGCTTCGATACGCATTTCCTGCTGGCCTTGGCGCCACCTGACCAGATCGGCAAACACGACGGCAAGGAATCCGTGGACTCCATCTGGCTGTCGCCAAAGGCGGCGCTCGATGCTGCGGCTTCGGGACGCTACAATCTTCCATTCCCAACCATTCGTAACCTGATCAAGCTCGACACGCTTGGAACTGCGCAGGCAGCGATGGATTTCGCGCGCGCGACGCCGGTAGTGACGGTGGTGCCCGAGATGAGCAGGAACGAGAACGGAACCACGCGCCTGCGCATTCCCATGGAGGCGGGTTACGATGGGGATGTGTTCGACGTCGCCCGACCATGACCGGTTAGATACTCACCATTGAATCCATCGGCGACCGTCACCATTCTCATGGAACGCGAAGCGCGTCCGTGACGGGGTCCGATGAGATTTTGGAAGATGATTCTGACGGCTTTTCTAGTGCTTATATTCGCCCCCATCGGCGTCTCCGCGGCATCCTATTTTCTGAGCGACCGGGCATCGGCGAACTGGTACGCCGCCGATCGCTCCAGTGCGGGCGTTCTGCCGCAAGCCTCGGGCCATGCTGACGCGCTGGTTCGCATTTATGCGGCGCGCACCGTGCGCTGGCGCGGCATCGTCGCCGTGCATTCCTGGATCGTGTTCAAGGACAAAGGCGCGTCGCGTTACAGCCGTTACGACTACACCGCGTGGGGCGAGCCGATCCGCGTCAATGGCTTCGTCGCTGACGGGCGCTGGTTTGGGCAGGTTCCTGATGAAGTGTTCCGCGCCGACGGCGAACAGGCAGCACAACTGATTCCGAAAATCCAGGCAGCTATCGAGAGCTACAAGTATCGCAACCTCGGCGACTACCGCGCGTGGCCCGGTCCGAACTCGAATACGTTCGTTGCAGCAATCATTGATGCCGTTCCCGAAATGCAAGCGGTGCTGCCGCCGACTGCGATCGGCAAGGACTTTCCCTATGACGGGGAATGGTTCGGCTGGACGCCTTCGGGCACGGGCTTGCGTGCTACATTGGGCGGCTATCTCGGTCTTACGGTCGGGTGGCTCGAAGGCGTCGAGTTGAATGTGTTGGGCGCGGTTCTCGGTGTCGACATTCGCCGTCCCGCAATCAAGATTCCAGGCATCGGGCGCATTGGCATGAGCGCGGTGCCGGCGTAGCAGAGCGTAAGCCGCGCACTGGCTGGCTAGAGATTCGCTGATGACTTTCCCTCCACGACGGATCGTGTGTCTCACCGAAGAGACGGTCGAGACGCTGTACCTGCTCGGCGAGCAGGATCGCATCGTCGGCGTGTCAGGATACGCGGTGCGACCGCCGCAGGTGCGGCGCGAGAAGCCGCGCGTGTCGGCGTTTATTTCGGCCGACGTCCCGAAGATCCTCGCGCTGGATCCCGATCTCGTGCTGGCGTTCTCGGATTTGCAGGCCGACATCGTCGCCGATCTGGTGCGGGCAGGGGTGGCGGTCCACGTCTTCAATCAGCGCGATATCTCCGGCATTCTGGCGATGATCCGCACGCTCGGCGGATTGATCGGTGAGGCGGGGAAGGCGGATGCACTCGCATCGCAGTTTGAGCAGTGGCTTGCTGATGTTGCTGCGATTGGACGCGCCAGACCGATGCGTCCCAAGGTCTATTTCGAGGAATGGGACAACCCGTTGATCAGCGGCATCGGCTGGGTCTCGGAACTGATTGCAGTTGCAGGCGGTGACGATGTATTTCCGCAGCTCGCAAAGGCAAAGGCTGCGAAAGATCGCATCGTTGCGCCCGAGGCCGTGGTCGCAGCCAATCCCGACGTGATCTTCGCCTCGTGGTGCGGCAAGAAAGTCGTTCCGGATAAAATCCGCAAGCGGCCGGGCTGGGACGCAATCGCCGCCGTGCGTGATAATCGCATCGTCGAAATCAATCGCCGCTGATCTTGCAGCCGGGGCCGGCGGCGCTGACCGACGGTCTCGATGCGATCATGGCGGCGCTGCGAACGCCTTGACGCTTAGGCGTGAGTGCCAGCTGCCTCTTTTGCCAAGCGCTAAAGCACCTTTTCAATCAGGCCAAATCGTAATAAAAATGGATTTATATAAGAAAATCTGATCGCTATGGTATCGCTCAAACAGCTCAGGTATTTCGACGCCGTCGCCCGGTCCCGCCATTTCGGCAAGGCTGCGGAACACTGCGCCGTGACCCAGCCTGCGCTGTCGATGCAGATTCAGGAACTGGAGAAGTCCCTCGGCATCCAGCTTCTGGAACGCAGCCGTAATGGCGTGATGCTGACCGAGGGCGGCAAGGAAATCGCGCAGCGGGCCGCGCGGGTTCTTGCCGACGTGCGCGACATCGTCGATTTCGCGCGGCGGCAAGGCAACGTCCTGTCCGGGCCACTTGGTTTCGGTGTCATTCCGTCGGTGGCGCCGTACATTCTCCCGCAATTGTTGCCGATGTTTCGTGACTCGTTTCCGGACCTTGATCTGCACATTCGCGAAAGCCAGACCCAGTCGCTTGTCAGCGAGCTTGTCGACGGTCAGCTCGATGTGTTGCTGCTGGCGCTGCCGGTCGAGCACCCTGACATCGAGACGATCCGGCTGTTCGACGACCGTTTCCTGTTGGCGATGGCGGCCTCGCATCGCATGTCGGATCGCGTCAAGGCGACGCCCGATCTGCTGGAGGAGGACAGGCTGCTCCTTCTGGAAGAGGGGCACTGCATGCGGGATCAGGCGCTGGCTTTCTGCAGCCTGCGGCGGATCGAGAACATCAACACCTTCGGCGCATCGAGCCTGTCGACACTGGTGCAGATGGTGGCGAACGGTCTCGGCATGACGCTGCTGCCTGAGCTGGCCGTGCCGCTCGAAATCCGGCGGGGCGATATCCACCTGATGCGATTCGCCGATCCTGAGCCGCAGCGCGTGATTGGCCTTGCCTGGCGCAGGAGTTCGCCGCGGAAAAGCCATTTCATCGAACTGGGACAGATGATTACGGCTGCGACGGCCCGGTCGCATCCAAAGGCCTGAAAAAGTGACGACCGGCGGTCTTCGGGGGGTAGCTTTCACGTCCTGCTTGGCTATGGTGCGCGCCTCAGCGCTCGTAGCTCAGCTGGATAGAGCATCGGATTTCGATTCCGAGGGTCGGGAGTTCGAATCTCTCCGAGCGCGCCATTCTTGACCCCTGCTCAATATGGCCTTTGTCCCGACGGCAGTATCTGGCGCGTGCGCCGCCGGGCCCCCTTATTGCTGGGACAGAATCCACTTCACCAGAGCTTCGGCCTCCTCCGGCGAAACGCTCGGTTGAGGAGGCATCGGTAGCTGACCCCAACTGCCGCCGCCGCCCTTCACGATCTTTTCGCTCAAGACCTTGATCGCGGATTCATCCTTGCCATAGCGCTCGGCCATGGCCTTGTAGGGCGGACCGATCATCTTCCGTTCGACAGAATGGCAGGCTACGCAGTTCTTGCTCTTGGCCAATTCGGCGCTTGCGAAAGCAGCCGACGATGTCAGAAGCGCGGCGAAAGAGGCTGCAGCGAGTTGGCGAAGGTCAACCATGGAGCGGGATTCCCATCATGCGCGATCCGCGTCGGACGGTATCGCAGAACAGTGGTCGAAACAAAGCGAACAGCAACACGCACGATCATCATCGGCTCTCCGGTTAAATGGCCAAGCACGCGATGATCTGCGGGCAGCTGCGAATGCTGATCGCGCAATGTCGACGGACGCGGTCAGGCCGCGCCCGCAGACGAAGGTCAGCCGCATCGCCGCAGCGGCAGGCGCGGGGCGCTGATCGAGCTCAAATGGGCTTGAGCTGGTAGATGTCGCCCTGGTCGGTGGCCACATACATGCTGCCGTCCGGGGCCTGCACGACGGAGCGGAAGCGCCCGGCCGGCATCGGCAGCGACACGGTCGTGCGCGTGGCGGACGAGCCGTCGGGCTTGATGTCGAGCACGTCGAGGCGGTTGCCGACCGGCGTTCCGTGGATGCCGATCCCCATAAAGGTCACGACCATCCGGCCGTTCCACTCTTTCCACTGCGGGCCGTTCAGGAACACGCATGACGACATGCCCTGCGAAAGCATGTCGTTGTTCCAGGCCGGCTTCATGGCGTTGGGATAGGTCTTGGTGTCGGTCATCGGCATGAACGCCGACCGCTCCTTCGGCTCCATCGCGCCCATCTGGTTCGGCGAGTATCCGCAATAGTTGTCGGGGCAGTCGCCGCGCCCGCCGATATTCGGGCGGGGATCCCATCCGGCGTTGCCGCCGGCCGTGAGCGCCGTCACCTCGTCGCTATGCCAGGGGCCGTTCTCCGCCGTGTAGGGCTGGTTGGTGCCGGGGCGGAAGCAGATGCCTTGCGGGTTGCGATGTCCGTAGGTGAAGATGCGCGCATCGAAGCCCTGTGGCGGGTTGTTGCCGGGTGCGGCCTTGCCGTCCCGATCGATGCGGAGCACTTTTCCGCCGATGCGGGTCGGGCTTTGCGGCACCTCGCCGTTATGGGTGTCGCCCGTTGTCACGTACAGGAAGCCGTCCGCGGGACCGAAGCGGAGGCGTCCGCCGTTATGCGCGCCAGGATCGCCGAAAGGATGGTTGCTGGCCGCCGGCTTGTAGGCGATGTCGGTGACGATATCCTGCCGGTTCGAGACCTTGGTCAGATCTGGATTGACCGTCAGCCGCAGTACCCGATTGGTTCCTGGCGCGGTCATGCTCGACGCCGAGGACACGTAGATGAAGCGGTTGGTGGCGAAGTCGGGATCGATCGCCACACCGTACATGCCGGCCTGACCGCCGCAGAAGAGGTCGGATGCGGTGTCAGGGTAGTTCTTGGAATCCTTGATGCCGAGCAGGGCGTTGATCTTGCCGGACGGTAGCCGGACCGAGAGTCCACTGCACTTCTCGGTGAAGAACATCGCGCCGTCGGGCAGGAAGGCCATGTCCCACGTCAGGTCACGTCCGGACATCACGGGGGTGCTGGCGAGTCCGGGAGTTCCGCTTGGGCTTTGGGCCGCCGCCGAGCCGGACAGGACGAATGAGGACAGTAACGCACAGGGCAATACGAAGCAGATACGTCGAGTCATCGATGTCTCCTCCGATTTGGTAAGTTTCACTCCCTGAAAAGGCGAATCCGCCGGACCTGAGCCGAAAGCGTTGTTCGGCGGATCAATTGTTATGCGACGCCCAGCTTGTGCAGCATCGCTTCCCACCGAATGGCAGGCACCAATTGCGCGAGCAGGAGGCCTGCGCCTCTGGGGCAACGGTGATCGGGTCAATATTGGCGATGACGAGAAGGCTTGGCAAGAGAATAGGCAACGGTTGCAGCGCGAGATGCCGTTGCCGGAGCGCAGCCAAAAAGCATGCCGAGATACCCTTTGCTTCGCGGCTTCACCTCTTTGCGCGCAGCCTTGATATCCGCGAGGAATTCCGCATTGCTATGAAGCTTAGCTATCGTTGCAGCGCCCGTAATATGGGGCGGCGCTTCGCGGGGTGTGACGGTGAAACCCGGCCGCCTGCTTGAAAGAGGAATTGCGAAATGACGCGGGGGCCTTGGTTTATAGTGCTTTCTCTGCTGATCGCGATAGCGATCACGCAAGTGTCTCTTTGGATGCGAAACATTAGACCGTCGAAAAGAATTAGCCTGTGGGAGCATCTAATATGGGAGATGCCTCCCAAGGATGAACAGACCAAAGCGTATTATAGCAAGGATGAACAGACCAAAGCGTATTATAGGCAACGTCTTATGACGACGGCCATAGTGCTCCCGGCAACAGTGCTTGTGCTCTATGCAATTACCGAAATGTACCGACGATAAAGCGAACTTATTCGCTGCCTCTCACTTCTGTATCCGTGGTCGACAGGTCAGTCGATCTGTTGACTGGAGACGTTGCGATGACGGAGGATGAGCGTACGAAGACGGATCGCGCATTGATCGTTTTGAGCTTGATGCAGCTTTTTTCCGTTATTGCAGGAGACATAAACTTCCCTCAAAGAGTTAATCCGATCCAGCTGGAAGAGATAGTGTGGAATGCGATCGAACTGAGCCCAATTCTCCTTTTATGGCTCGTTAGACGCGTCAGTCTCATTGCAATCATAGCTATCCCGATCTTCGTGATCTTCTGTGGGCGAATCTATTACGGGGCACTTTTTCTCGATTCGGGATATCAGTCCTCGCAAGGAGATTGGGCAATCTGGGTGAACCCATTGGTTGGTTTGATTTCAGCTGTCATCCTCGCCGCATGGATGATTTTTCGCATGACGCGTTTTACTGCGGACCTTATCGTTCGTGTGATTTTCAAAAGGTGAGGAAATGGCATCGGTCACTTTTCTCCAGCCGTTACGGTGTTAGACTAGCGTGGGGGCTTCATCCCGGTTGTGCCGGGAACGTGGCCGGAGTGGCGCCTGTGATTACTTGGCGCAGCATCATTGTCTTGATGTCCGCCGGACTTGTGTTCGGGGCCGTCGGCGCATCCGCGCAACATCGGCACCCGCCGCAGGACGAGCCAATCCACGAGAAGTTTTATTCGACATGGATGAGGCCGGATAACCCCAATCTATCATGCTGCAGTCAACACGACTGCTACCCGACCGAAGCTCGCAACGAAGGTGGCGTCTGGTTTGCCAAACGCCGTGAAGACGGGAAGTGGCTTCGTGTCCCGCCTGAGAAAGTTGAAAAGAACCGAGACAACCCTGACGGGCGTAGCCATCTCTGCGCGCCCAGACCTGAGCGTGCGTATAGCGCGGACATCTTCTGCTTCACCGCCGGCAGCGGAATCTAGTTCGTCCTAAGCGGTGCTGTCCGTAACAGCCTTCTCAATGACAGCGGAAAATACAGGAACGGGCTGATCGAAACCTTTCAGTGTTCGCGCATCCAGTTCAACGAGAGGCACGCGCGATCCGACCGCATGAGCTGCGACGCGGTCGATCAGGATTTCGGAATCCTGCGCGCTCGAACATAAACGCGATGCAAGGTTCACGACGTTGCCGATCGCGCTGTAGTGCAGGCGGCCCTCGGAGCCGATCTGGCCAACTGTAGCTGGCCCCATTGCGAGTCCGACGCCGAAGCCAAGTTGGTGATCCGGTGCGCGCCAACCGGCCAGAAGTTTCTGCACGCTGATTTGCATATCGATCGCCATGGTGACGGCTTGCAGTGCGGGATCCGAACAGGCGACCGGCGCATTGACCAGCACCATCGCTCCATCGCCGGAGAAGTTGATCAGCGTTGCCTCATGGGCGCCCACGACCTTTTCGAGAGCGTCGTAGTATTCGCGCAGCACACCCATGACGGTTTCCGGTTCCACGCGTGCGGAGAAGGCAGTGAAGCCCCGCATATCGCAAAATATCACCACCACTTCGACGCGCCGTCCATCGAGAACGCGGTCGTCACCAGTCCGGTCAACCAGTTCGGCGACCTGCGGCGCGAGGAAACGCTTGAGACGATTTATGCGTTCAGAGCGTTCCTGTGAAACCGCCAACTCCGCGGCCATCTCGTTGAATCGCGTCGCAAGCCGCTCGAATTCGTCACGTGTTGTCAGGCTGATGCGGTGGTCGAATTGTCCTGCGCCAATTCGGGCGACGCCGTCCTCCAACAGGCGTATCGGTCCAATCATCCGCTGGGTCAGCCAGTAGGCGAGCACTGCTGCGAGAGCCGCACCGCCCACGAGCAGCGCCGCCGTACGCCAAAGGGCCGCGTAGATCGGCGCGAATGCCTCGGCGAGAGGCTGTTTGACGATGACGCTCCAGTCGACGCCGGGGATCTGCACCATCGCCCCCAACACTGACTTCCCCATAACATCCTGGCCAACCGCCGCCTGGCCGGGTCGGGCCAGGATGGCCGCGCGCAAGGCCTGGAGCGGTCGCTGTGCGGCTTCATCGGCCCGCAGCACAAGGCTGATGTCTGGATGAGCGACGAGACGGCCCGGTCGGTCAAGCACGAACGCGTCGCCGGTGCGTCCGACCCGAATCCCCGAGATAACCTCCCAGATGAACTTGAGGTTGACCTCGGCGATAGCCACTCCATCCGCTGTCCGATTGCCGGCGATTGCGATGGCCATGAAGGGTTCCGAGCCACCATGGAACGTGACCGGCCCATACCAGATCCGATCGGAACGGGCTCCCGTCACAGCGGGTTTTGCGGAAAGGTCGTCACCGCCTTCGATCCTGTTCAGGCCGATGCGTGACACGAAGAGGCGTTCTTTCCCGGTCGCATCGACCAGAGTGAGGTTCTCCACGGACGGGACCTGACGCAGCAGGCGCAAGGCGTCGAGCCTGCGCCTGTCGCCGCCGTCCTCCGACCATGGCAGTTGCACTGTCCAGCCAAGCTGATCTCGGATTCCTTCGATGAAGTCCTGGATATTGACGGCCGCAAATCGGGCTTCCGCGTTCAGCAAGTCGTTCAGCCTCGCGCGCTGGTCATGATAGCCGAACCACGCATCGCTTCCACCCGCGATCAGAAGCGGCACGACGGCCGCCGCAAAAAGTGCGCGGAAGTACTTCTTGAACAATGACGTGCGTGGGACAACGAGCGGATTGGACATCGTGTTCGCCAGTGCGATGTCCGGCCGGCCTCTCATTCGATTACCCCATCGGCGCTACTCAGGATCGAGGACGGGAAGGATATGCCGAGGGCGCTGGCGGCCTTCAGATTGATGAACAGTTCGACTTTGGTGACCCTCTGCACGGGCAAATCCGAGGGCTTTTCGCCCTTGAGGATGCGGCCAGCGTACATTCCCGTGTGACGGTGCGACTGATTGAAGTCACCGCCGTAACTCATCAGGCCGCCAGCAAGTGGAAAATCGCGGGATTGGGTCATCGCAGGCACGGCATGGCGGACGGCGAGCGCGGCAAGTTGCTGGCTGCGGTACGCGAAATAGGGATCGGAGCTGAAGACAAGTCCGCCTGCGCGCATGTCATGTACGGCGGTGAACATGCCGTCGAACTCTTGTTCGGTGCTGGTTTTCAGGACGACAAGCTCCAGTCCGAGGCTTGTTGCCGCGGTATGGAGGTTCTTCAATTGCGAGCTTGAGGTGGGGCTTGTCGGATTGACGGCAACAGCGAACACCTTGGTGCCCGGGCGCATTTCATGCATGAACTCCAGGCGCTTGCGCGAAACCTCTACGCTCAGGCTCGATACGCCGGTGAGATTGCCTCCGGGCCGTGACAGGCTGTCCACCACGCCGAGCGCAATGGGGTCGCCACCCATCTCGAAGACAATCGGGATCGTCGCAGTCGCCGATTTTGCCGCGAGTGCGACCTCGGCGCCGCCTGCCGCTACGATCACGTTCAATGGACGGCTGGCGAGATCTTTTGCGATCGCTGGAAGCCGGTTGTACTGACCTTCCGCCCATCGAAATTCGATTTCGACGTTGCGCCCCTCGATGTAACCAACTTCTGCAAGGCCTTCGCGGAATGCTCTGAGACGGCTGCTGTAGCGTTCCGGGTTTTCGGAGCCCAGATACCCGATGACCGGCATGCTCTGAGCGCGGGCCGGGACCGTCCATGCAACAGCGCTACCAACAAGTGCAATGAAGTCGCGCCGCCGCATTCGATCGCCGGTTTGGGCAAGCGCTCGAGGCATGAAACGCACGGTTGTCCTCCTTCCAACCAACGTCGCCCAGTCACTTCACCACAGCATAGTCGCGTGGCCGAGGTTACGGAACCGGATATCTGACTGCTTAACGCGCCGATGACAGTAAAGGCAGCCGGATCAGACCGGCCTGCAGCCCTGTTTGGCCAACGCCGGCGGCGCGACAGGATGTAGGCCGTCCCGGCCTTGGTTCAGGGTTCAGGAGAGCGACGTGCGCGTGCGCTGCAAGAGAAGAGGTGGGCCTTCGTTGCAATGCGCAACACCGTTTCGTTGACGCTTCCTCTTTTGCGTCTAACATTCAACCAGGCCCGTGAGAGGCCATGGGAGGAATGCATGATGCGTCTTGCTAGCCCGTCTGCTCGCCGACAACTTTCAACAAATGCCGTAACCCAGCGCTCACCGCTGGGTTTTTTGATGATCGCGTCCGCCGTTGCGACCCTCGCCAGTTTCTCCGCAGCCTCGGCGCAATCGCCGGCGAAGGGATCGCCTGAACACATCAAGGCAGTCACTTCCGCGGTCGATCAAAACTCCATCAAGGCCAACACCGCCACGTCGAACGACTGGCCGGCGGTCGGCCTCGATTACGGAGAAACCCGCTTCAGCAAGCTGAAGCAGATCAACACCGACAACGTCAAAAATCTCGGCCTGATGTGGACGTACAACCTTGAATCGTCGCGCGGGGTCGAAGCCACGCCCGTTGTCGTTGACGGGATCATGTACGTGACCGCGTCATGGAGCGTCGTGCATGCGATCGATGTCCGCACCGGCAAGAACATATGGACCTTCGATCCGGAGGTGTCGCGCAGCATCGGCTATAAAGGTTGCTGCGACGTCGTGAATCGCGGCGTTGCCCTTCACAAGGGCAAGATCTTCGTCGGCGCCTATGACGGGCGGCTGATTGCCCTCGATGCCGTAACCGGCAAGAAGGTCTGGGAGAAAGACACGCTCATCGACAAGGAGCACCTGTACACGATCACGGGCGCGCCTCGCGTCGTGAACGGGAAGGTCGTGATCGGTAACGGCGGTGCGGAGTACGGCGCGCGTGGCTATGTCACGGCCTATGACGCCGAAACCGGCAACCAGGCCTGGCGATGGTTCGTCGTTCCCGGAGATCCGGCCAAGCCTTACGAAGATGAATCGATGGAGAAGGCCGCTAAAACGTGGGATCCGGCGGGCAAATACTGGATCAACGGCGGCGGCGGAACCGCATGGGACACCATCACCTTCGATCCCGAGTTGAACCTCGTCTACATCGGGACAGGCAACGGCTCGCCCTGGAATCGTCATCTCCGCAGCCCTGCGGGCGGTGACAACCTGTACCTCGCGTCGATTGTCGCGCTGAACGCCGATACCGGAAAATACGTTTGGCACTATCAGGAAACGCCGGGCGATCACTGGGACTATACGTCGACCCAGCCGATGATCCTTGCGGACATCAATATCGACGGCGCGCCGAGAAAAGTGATTCTTCACGCACCGAAGAACGGCTTCTTCTTCGTCATCGATCGCACCAACGGCAAGTTCATCTCGGCGAAGAATTTCGTCGATGTGAACTGGGCCACGGGGTATGACGCCAACGGGCGGCCGATCGAGGTTGCAGCGGCGCGCGATCCGGAAAAGGGAATGGACAGCATCCCGGGTCCGTACGGTGCTCACAATTGGCACCCGATGTCGTTCAATCCGATGACCGGTCTGGTCTATTTGCCGGCGCAGAACGTGCCGCTGCATCTGACCCCGCAGAAAGACTGGAAACATAACGCCAACAAGCCCGGCGACTTCGGCGGCAATGTCGGCTGGAACACCGGCTTCATCCTGAACGCGACGCCGCCCAAGAGTCTGCCGTTCGGCCGGCTCATCGCATGGGATCCGGTGAAGCAGAAAGAAGCCTGGAAGCAGGAATACGTTGCCCCGTGGAACGGCGGCACTCTGACAACAGCAGGCAACCTTGTGTTCCAGGGGACGGCTGACGGCCGCTTCATCGCCTACAATGCAACGTCAGGCGAGAAACTCTGGGAAAGCCCGACGGGAACGGGCGTCGTCGCGGCGGCTTCAACCTACATGCTCGATGGCGTGCAGTATGTGTCGGTTGCGGTCGGATGGGGCGGCGTGTTCGGAGTCGCCGCGCGTGCGACCGAGAACAACAACCCCGGCAGGGTTTATACCTTCGCCATCGGCGGCAAGGCGCCGTTGCCGGAGATGACAAAGTACCAGATGGAGAGCCTCGTCGCGGGCGTGAAGTACGATCCGGCAGATGTCGGGCCGGGGACGCTGCTCTACGTCAGCAGTTGCGTCACATGCCATGGCGTGCCGGGCGTCGATAAGGGCGGCAATGTCCGAAACCTCGGATATGTCGGCCCCGAGACGATCGCGAACCTGAAGAACTTTGTCTTCAAGGGTCCGCATGTCGACAAGGGCATGCCGGACTTCACTGGCAAGCTGAGTGAAGACGATGTCGTCAAGATCATCGCGTTCATTCAGGGCACGGCGGACGCAATTCGTCCGAAGTGAGTCGCCGCCCATCCGGCACGTGGCGCGAGTCGTTTTGACTTTCGCTGCGTTCACCTACCGTCATTCCGGGTCTGCGCCAGGACGCAGCCCGGAATGACGAGGTGGCAGGATGATTGATAAATCTGCAACAAATCCAAAGACTTAAAACAAGTGTGCCCTGGCGCAGACTGTGCGAGCGGGTTGCGCGGTGACCCGGTCTAACCTATTGAAGCCGTCATGCGCTCTTAGCCCGGCTGGATAGAGCATCGGATTTCGATTCCGAGGGTAGGGAGTTCGAACCTCTCGGAGCGCGCCAGCGATCCTTATGAAACAGATGTCAAAGAGCTCTTCTCCGGAACGAAACAGGCCACCCCCTCCCGCGCTCGCAAAGGCGATGCTGGCGTTGCAGATGCAGCAACTTGGGGAAGCAGAACAACTCGCGTCGCAAGTCCTGAAATCCGATCGCAGCAACACGCTTGCCGCAGAAATCCTTGGGCGCGCCCTTCTGGCGCAGAATCGCCTCGACGAGGCCATCGTGCATCTGGCGAAATTCGCGCGCAGGACCGACGAGCCATCGATCGAAACGTTGCTTGCGGGCATGCTCGCCACTGTCGGCCGCCGAGACGAAGCGCTGGATCATTTGCGGCGCGCCGTCGCCCGACGACCGCACTACATTCCGGCGTTTGTCGAACTCGCACTCCAGTTGCGCAAGAGCGGACAATTTGACGAGGCGATGACTGTCACCGAGAGCGGGCTGACGTTCGAGCCGCAATCGGTCGATCTGCAACTTGCCTTGGGATATGTTCTGGCGGACTGCAACGAGCGTATCCGGGCGCAGGCGGTGTTTGCCAAAGTCCACGCGGCGGAGCCGACGCATCATGACGCTTTGCTGGCTCTTGCGGCAGCGGTGATATGGGACGGCGACTACGGACGGGCCGCGGACCTCTACCGCCGCGCGCTAGCCATTAAGCCCCTGGATGATACGCGGATCCGTCTCGGGAAATGCTTGCTTGAACTCCGGCAGCGGGAGGAAGCGGAAGCACTCTTTCGCACAGCCACCCACGGGTTGAGCAAATTAGCCGCCCATGCAGTTATCGCGATGGTGTCTGTATCGCACGGGCGAATCTTCCTGCAGCCAAGTGCGACGCTGGATTTTTTACGCGTCCGAAACAACTGACCGTTACGAGTGGAGGGGATTTGACATTCGCTACCCACGCTTCGGTGAAGCGAATGTCAAATCCAAACCTCCACTCAAATCTGTATTTGCTAGTGGTCCTTTGATTCTAACATTCGCAAAAGAGTGCTGCTGCAACGGGATGCGAATGTTAGAATCGGACCACTAGACCCGAAACCGACGCCGGTAAACGCCGGTCTCGCGAGACATCAGGCCTATGAGATCGTGCGTACGCTGCGTCTCCTCTTCCGTGAAAACCGCGGTTCGCAAACTCCATTTTTCCCGCTTCACCGGAAAGCATTGAGCGACCGGCGTTCCTTTCGGCAGTACGCCGCTGAAATTGGTGTCGCGCCACCGCGCCGGAAAGTGAATCCAGCCATCGCGATAGTTGTCGCAATCGACCCATCCCGTCAGCGTCGTAAACGGCAAATCGAACCTGTTGACGGGATGCGTGAACAGCAGGGAGTAACCCTCCGGTGCTTCGATGGTCCAGAGATTGTGAAACTTGATCACGAAGCGGTCGGATTCGAAGAACGGCGTGCCCGTAAGTTGAGTACTGTCGTGCAGCCCCAGTGGAGAGCGCGGGAAATTGATCGTACCGCATGGCGGCAAATCATTATCCCAGGTAAACTCGCCGTTCTCGAACTTTATGTCGCAGATCAGCGGGATCAGAAAACCCGACGTCATCGCATCCACGAACGGCGGGCAACGCTTCACAGTGTCGTTCTGGCCCCCCATAATCTCGCTGGACACCTCTTGCGGCATGGTTTTTAGCCAGTCCGGCAAGCCCTGCGCCGCGGGGATCGGCGGCGGCAACAGACCTTCGAGTTCTTTCGGGCAGCGAAACGTCAGCAATTGCGAGGTGTCAGGCGGGGGCATAACAGCAATAGTCTCAAAACCATAAGGTTGAAAGTAATCCAGCTTGATGTTCGATGCTATCATCTACATTGCTCGCTCGCTACTCCTATGCCGGCGCAATGCAGACCGGCAATGACGCGCCGCTTGAAATTTGACTGCGTTCGAACGAAATTCGAACGGCGGGCCATCCTCGCGCCACTCATCACCCTTAACGAAATTCCAACACAACAAAGCCAAAGTTGGGCTTCATCTGTTTCGTCCCGTTTGACGCCAGGTCATTTCCGACATGCGATTTTGGGTTCCAGCTACGATTTTGATCGCGTTGAGCGGCCCCGCGCATGCGGACCTGCGCATCACCCGCGACCACGGCGGATATGTCGAAGAGTACAAGGCCAAGTACCAGCGCATCCGTGCGCGGGGTGAGCGCGTCATCATCGACGGTATCTGCAACTCGGCCTGTACGATGGTGTTCGGCATCGTGCCGATGAACAAGATCTGCGTGACGCCGCGCGCCAGCCTCGGCTTTCACCTGGCCTATTACGACAAGGCCTATACGTTCGGCCTCAAGGTCAACAGCAGCGCGGGGACGACGGATTTGATGTCGTATTACCCTCCGACGGTGAAGTCGTGGATCAGCCGCAACGGCGGTCTCACCAACGAGATGAAGAAGATCAAGAACGGCAGGGATCTCTGGCAGATTGTTGATCCGTGTCCGGAAGAGTTCTTCTGAAATTTCCATCGTGCTGGGGCGTTGGCTCTCAATAACGGTCATTGAGGCATGCGCGCGGTCTTTCAAATCGTGGGACGATCATCGATGTGTGGCAAGTACTGCGCCTCATTTGCAGGTCGTCATGGCCGGGCTTGACCCGGCCATCCACGTCTTTCCATCGGCATCGCAAGCAAGACGTGGATCACCGGGTCAAGCCCGGTGATGACAACTGCGGAGGTTGCAGTCTCGCAATCTCTCTCCATGTCGTCCCGGCGAAGGCCGGGACCCATACTCCCTGAACTTTCGATTTTGAGGTGATGCTGGAGCGATCGCCCGCCATCATCACAACGTTCGGTGGTTATGGGTCCCCGCCTTCGCGGGGACGACATCGAATGTGTTGTGACGTCACGCCACAACTCAAACTCCCGATTCAATTTTCAAACAGCCATTTCCGTTCAGCCACGCGTCATTGCTCTCGCGCATCGCGCGAGGTGAGCTTTGGTCTCGCCCCTGAAACGAGGGGCATGGAGCGCCGCGAGGCGCACCTTGGTATCGTTTCGCTTCCGGCATCGCTTGCGAGGCGATGATGTTCCGGAAGCGCATCGCCTTGCGGCGCTCCGCAGACAAGTTTACGCAGTCTGCGCAAGCTTGACTGCTATTTGGCGGCGATTTTGGGCGAGGGGACCGTACTTCCGGGTGAGGACGGACGCTTTCACGTCCTGATCCGGTCGGCTTTCGCCGCCTTCATCCTCGCCGCGTCCAGCCGCGAACGGCAGAGCCACGTAGTTGGCCCGGACGGTGACCCCAGCCTCCCGGACGACATGGCTGCGAACCGTGCGCGCGGGCGCCGCATCCTGCTCCGCTTCAAAAGCGCCCTCGAGAAGCGCCCCTCACGAACAGGACAGGCCGAACATACGAGAGGTTCAGAGCGCGGGGATTGGTGTCCCCATCACGAAATGTTGCAGGGCTACGCTCATTCAACATTCTCCGCTGTCATTCCGGGGCGCGCGTTTTTGCGCGAGCCCGGAATCCATCACCGGACTATTGATTCCCTCGCAGTATGGATTCCGGGCCTGCGCCAAGCGGCGCATCCCGGAATGACGGATCGTCGTCCCCGCGAAAGCGGGGACCCATACTCCCTAGGCTCTTTATTGGTGCGAGCAATCTTCCTGCCATCACCACGACGTTCGGTGGTTATGGGTCCCCGCTTTCGCGGGGACGACATCGCGTGTTGGGCGAGCGCTGCGCTTTATTACCGTTTCGAGCTTGACCTAGAACGTCACCACGCCGCGGATCGATTGGCCGCTCTTCATCAGATCGAATCCCTTGTTGATGTCGTTCAGCGGCATCACATGCGTGATCATCGGATCGATCTGAATCTTTCCCTGCATGTACCAGTCGACGATCTTCGGCACGTCGGTCCGGCCGCGCGCGCCGCCGAAGGCTGTGCCCTTCCAGACCCGCCCGGTTACGAGCTGGAACGGCCGCGTCGCGATCTCGGCGCCCGAGGGCGCGACGCCGATCACGATCGATTGTCCCCAGCCGCGATGGCAGGCTTCCAGCGCCTGACGCATCACGGTGACGTTGCCGGTGCAGTCGAACGTGTAGTCCGCGCCGCCGATCTGGTCTTCCTTGGTCTTGGTCATGTTGACGAGGTGCGCGACGAGATCCTTGCCGACCTCCGTCGGGTTGACGAAATGCGTCATGCCGAAGCGCTCGCCCCACGCCTTGCGGTCGTTGTTGATATCGACGCCGATGATCATGTCCGCGCCGGCGAGCCGCAGGCCTTGCAACACGTTGAGGCCGATGCCGCCGAGGCCGAACACGATGGCCTTGGCGCCTTGTTCGACCTTGGCGGTGTTGATGACCGCACCGATGCCGGTGGTGACGCCGCAGCCGATGTAGCAGACTTTGTCGAACGGCGCGTCCTCGCGGATCTTCGCCACCGCGATTTCCGGCAGCACGGTGTAGTTCGCGAAGGTCGAGGTGCCCATGTAGTGGTGGATCGGCTTGCCGCCGAGGGAGAAGCGGGAGGTGCCGTCGGGCATCAGGCCTTGCCCTTGCGTGGCGCGGATCGCGGTGCAGAGATTGGTCTTGCGCGACAGGCAGGACGGGCACTGGCGGCATTCCGGCGTATACAGCGGAATGACGTGATCGCCTTTTTTGACGCTGGTGACGCCGCGTCCCACGTCGACCACAACACCCGCGCCTTCGTGACCGAGGATCGCTGGAAAGAGGCCTTCGGGGTCCGCGCCGGACAGGGTGAATTCATCGGTGTGACATATGCCGGTCGCCTTGATCTCGACCAGCACCTCGCCCTCACGGGGGCCTTCGAGCTGAACGGTGGTGATCTCGAGCGGTTTACCGGCTGCGATGGCGACGGCGGCGCGAACATCCATGAACTGAACCCTTGTGCGTGCTTGGCATGGATCTGCGTTTTTTGAACGCATGACCCAGCGTATTTGCTCATTGCCCGACACCATAGGATCGGGCAAGCAGTTGCGCAAATGAGCCCGTCGCCGCCCGAGTCAACGTTCGAATCGATTGCCGCGCGGGCCGCGCCGGCAGTCTTCGTCGTGCTGTGGAGCACCGGATTCATCGGCACCAAGTACGTGCTGGCCGGAGCCGAACCGCTGACCTACCTCGCGGTGCGCATGGTCCTTGCGGTGCTGCTGATGGGTGTGATTGCGGCCATATACCGGGCGAAATGGCCGAACCGCACCGATGTGATGCACAGCGCGATCTCCGGACTTCTGGTCCATGGCTTTTATCTCGGCGGGACGGCGGTTGCGATTTTCCATTCCGTGCCGGCGGGATTGTCTGCGCTGATCCCGGGCCTGCAGCCGATCCTGACATCGACGCTGGCGAACCGCTGGCTCGGCGAGCGCGTGACGCCGCTGCAATGGACGGGGCTGTTGATGGGCCTTGCAGGAACGCTGATCGTTCTGCACGGCCGTTCGCTGTCGGGAGACGCGGGCTGGGGCTGGCTCGCCACCTGCGTCGCCCTGATCAGCATCACGCTCGGCACGCTCTATCAGAAGCGCTACTGCAGCCACATCGACTGGCGCTCTGGAAATTTCATTCAGTTTGTCGCGGCGGGTTTGCTGTTTGCTCTCGGCGCCTGGCTGTTCGAGACGCGAGTGATCGTCTGGAATCGCGAGTTCGTATTCGGCCTCGCGTGGCTGGTCGTCGTGCTGTCGATCGGGTCGATCGGACTGCTGTACTGGCTGATCCGCCATTCAGCCGCGACACAGGTCGCGAGCCTGTTCTACCTTGTGCCCGGCGTCACCGCGATCATGGCTTATGTGTTGTTCGACGAGCGGCTGGACATGCTCTCGATCGTGGGCATGGTGATCTGCGCGGCGGCCGTACTGCTCGTGAACAAGAGCACGACACCCGCACGCAAGGCTTAGACGTTCTCCTCCGTCTCCTTTTTCGGAATCGTGCCGGCACTCCCGGCCTTGCGTTCCCCGTCTTGGCGTACGCCGCCAGAGCGCACGCGCGTTCGGCGTTGCGATCGGCGATCGGCCCCACTGCGCATGACCGCCCAGCGAACCGTTAATGGAAGGGTAAATGTATACTGTCAAAGTTGATCGATTTTGGATCGGAATGCGTTTCGGAGAGGACACGATGACAATCGGCTCGGGGAAGAATTCCTTCAGTTTCCTGAAATTCAAGCTCGGAACCAAGGCCACGATCTTTGCGGCGCTGCTGATTGCAGCAACCACCTCGATGGTGGTCGGAGCGGCCTACTGGTCGCTGAGCACGGAGTTCGAAGCCCGGGGCAAATCCAACATCGAAACCAGTCTTCGGACTTTGGCACTGGCCTTCGCGGAAAGCTACGGCGACGCCAAGGTCACCATCAAGGACGGGATCGTCACCCGGGCCGAAATTCCGGCAATGCCCGAGTTCAAGGATCACAAGACGGTCGATCGTGCGACGGCCTATGTCGGGGGGAACGCAACCCTTTTCGTTTATGACGATGCGACCAAGCAGTTCATCCGCCGGACCACCAACGTCAAGAAGGAGAACGGCGACCGCGCCGTCGGCACGCAACTGGCGCCGGATCATCCGGGCCAGCCG
Organism: Afipia massiliensis; assembly: GCF_001006325.2. Classification (NCBI taxonomy): domain Bacteria; kingdom Pseudomonadati; phylum Pseudomonadota; class Alphaproteobacteria; order Hyphomicrobiales; family Nitrobacteraceae; genus Afipia; species Afipia massiliensis. The sequence continues at coordinate 3,288,888 of NZ_LBIA02000001.1, forward strand.
GTCATCCGAAGCGGTCAGGCCTACAAGGGGCCTGCGATGCTGTTCGGCAAGAGCTTCATGACGGCATACCATCCCGTGTTCGATACCGCCGGGAAGATCGTCGGAATTCTCTACGTCGGAATTGCGACGGAACCGCTCGACGCCATGCTGCAGCAGACCATGAAGATGATGATCATCGCAGCGGTGATTGGAGCCTTGCTGGTTCTCGCCCTGACGATGCTGATCGTGCGCAGCGTCACGCGGCCGCTCCGATCCGTTACGGACACGCTGACGTCGCTCGCCGAAGGCAAACCGGACGTCACCATCAACCACGTCGATCGCTACGACGAAATCGGCTCCATTGCCCGGACCATCGGTGTGTTCAAGGCGAACTCGCTTGAACGCCGCCGGTTAGAGGCCGAGCGCAAGACCGCAGAGGCGGAGTCCGTGCAGCGCCGCAAGGTGGAACTGCAAAGCTTCGTGGATGAATTCCAGTCCAACGTCGGCGGAATCATCGACAAGGTGCTGCATTCGTCCGGCGAATTCGAAAACGCGGCACGAAACCTGACTGAAACCGCGCGCAGCACGGCGCATCTGTCGAAGGCGTCCGCCGACGCATCGACGCAGGCATCGGAGCACGTGCGCAACGCAGCCGCGGCATCCGAGGAACTGACCAGCTCAATCGCCGAGATCAGCCGCCGGGTTCAGGAGTCGAACGGGATTGCCGCCAATGCCGTGAAGCAGGCCGCCGCAACCGACGAGCGGATGGCTGAACTGTCGCGCGCGGGCGACCGCATCGGTGATGTCGTGAAACTCATTACATCGATTGCCGAACAGACCAATCTTCTCGCGCTCAACGCCACCATTGAGGCGGCGCGGGCAGGCGAGGCGGGACGAGGTTTCGCGGTGGTCGCGCAGGAAGTCAAAACTCTGGCAGGGCAGACCGCGAAAGCCACCGACGAGATCAGCAGCCATATCGTCAACATGCAGTCCGCGACACAGGAGTCGGTGTCCGCGATCAAGGCTATCGGCCAGACCATCGAGCACATCAACAAGATCGCAACATCGATTGCGGCGGCGGTCGATCAGCAAGGGGCTGCGACGCAGGAAATCGCGAAAAGCGTTCAGGCCGCCGCGACCGTCACGACCGAGGTTGCCGCCAATGTCGGGGAAGTCGCCCATGGCGCGAACCGAACCGGCGAGACATCGGACGATATCCTGAAGTCGGCGCAGGCGCTGAGCGGAGAGAGCCTGCACCTCCAGGCGGAGGTCGGGCGCTTCCTCGATGGTGTCAGGGCGGCGTGAGGTTGTTCGCCTGAATTTGCGCCGCATGTGCAACCGGATCGGCAGTCGTACGTAGTTGTTGCTACAAGCCATTGCCGTCCGGGAGGATTACTTGAAGCGGAACGCCGTTCTCTACCTCGCCACGTTGCTGGTGATGGTCCCCATCGATTTCCTGTTTCTGGGACTTGTCGCGAAAAGCTTTTTCACGTCGCAGGTCGGCGACATGCTGGGCACGGTCCGGCTTGCGCCGGCGATCCTGTTCTATCTGCTGTATGCCGTTGGTATTTTGATCTTCGTCAGCGCCGCGCCAGACGCGAACTGGCGGTCCACGCTGCTCTACGGCGCGCTGTTCGGATTTTTCTGTTACGCGACATTCGAGCTGACATCATTGGCGCTGCTGAAGCACTGGACCTGGCCGGTGGTGCTGGTGGACGTCGCGTGGGGATCGTTCGTGACGGCATTGTCGTCCACGCTCGGGTTGCTGATCGCGAACTGGCTGACGCCGCGCATGTGATGGCATGGCCGCAACACACGAAACTCAATAAATAAGGGACGCGATGCGTCCCTTATTCTTTGCATGGTCGCCGCGATTACTTTGGCTGCGGAACGATCCGGATATAGGGCTTCGGCGATTTCCAGCCGCCCGGGTAGATCGTCTTGGCCTCGTCGTCGGTAACCGAACCGGCGATGATGACGTCTTCGCCCTGTTTCCAGTCGGCCGGGGTGGCGACGCGGTGCTTGGCAGTCAGTTGCAACGAGTCGATCACGCGAAGGATCTCGTCGAAGTTGCGCCCGGTGGTCATCGGATAGACCAGCACCAGCTTCACCTTCTTGTCCGGGCCTATAACGAACACGGTGCGCACCGTGGCATTGTCGGCAGCGGTGCGGCTGGTGGCGTCACCCGACGTGCTCGCCGGCAGCATGTTGTAGAGCTTTGCAACCGCGAGATCGGTGTCGCCGATCATCGGATAGTTCGGCGCAAATCCCTGCGTCTCCTTGATGTCGGCACCCCACCTGGTGTGGTTGTCGACCGGATCGACGCTCAGGCCGATCAGTTTGACGCCGCGTTTGTCGAATTCCGGCTTCAGCCGCGCCAGCGTCCCGAGTTCGGTGGTGCAAACGGGGGTGAAGTCCTTGGGGTGCGAAAACAGCAGGGCCCAGCTGTCGCCGATCCAGTCGTGAAATTTGATGCGTCCCTCGGTGGTGTCAGCCGCGAAATCGGGCGCCTCCGCGCCAATCTGAATTGTCATGTTTTTGGCCTCACGTACTTGGAGTTGCGAGGAAAATCTCGCGCTCGAGATATAGCGACGAAGATCCCAAAACGAAACGGTGTGGCGAAAAGGGCAATATCCTTCTCGCACGCCGCCGTGCTTCAGAAAATCTCTGCTGTCCCGCGGCAGATTAATGGACGTTCATAATCGTCCGCTGCGCACTCACTTTTCTGCGATGTCGCGAATTTGACTTTGATGCGCCGCAACGCCGCCGGTTCCGGTGGTCATTGCTGAACCTGTCGGACGGTCACTGCGACCAATCCGCAACCATACGAGAAAGAAGCGTGCTCCGAATCGCTTTATTAACGCTTCGTTTACACCCGCATGAAAAAGCTGCGGGATACAAAAAGAGAAAAGTAACATGACGTCCGCCTCGATCATCTCGAACGCACCGCTTTCCGAACTGATCCGGAAAATCGAAACCGGCTCCATTGCCGACCGCGACGTGTCCGCTACCGCGCTCGCTTTCGTGCGCGACGGCGTGATCACGGGCGAGGGGCCGACAACCGCCGGACGGGTACATTTCTCCAGGGCGCTGGACGCGGATGACGCAGCTTGGTGCGCGCGGATTCTCACCGCTGCGGCGAACACCAACGAGCCTGTCAGCCGCGCCGAAGCTGAAACACTTTTCGAGATCAACAAGGCCGCGACCGAGCGCAGCGACGATGGCCGTTTCGACGATCTTTTCGCCAAGGCGATCGTGCATCACGCAGCTGCAGCCTCCGGCCTGCCGGTTCCGCCGCGCTCCGTTGCGCTGTCACCCGATACCTCGATCGAGAGCTGGGCGCCCACCACGGCCGTCGGTGTGAACACCGAAGTGCTGGAGTGGATCGCGAGCCAGATGCGTGGCACGCGCCGTAACAACCGCGCGCTGATGCGGCTGGTCGCGACCCTGATCGGCGCGGCGACCCTTCCGCTGGCCCATACGCTGCCGAACTTCCTCGACCTTGGAATGTAACGCACGCGCTCTCGCGTAAAAGCAGCAGGCGCTACCTTGCGCCTGCTGTCTTGACTGCCTCCGGAAGGCCGACCGTCCGCCCCGGAAATCCCGCCGCATCGAAATAGCGCTGATCCAGCACGCGCTGGAATTGCAGCACCGTGCGCAAGCCGTTGGCGGCGCGCGGGCCTGCGATTGTCCCGGTAAAGCCCTTGGGTGTCACGCCGTTGGGCATGGCCTCCGTCAGCACCCGGCCGACCAGCGAGCCTTTCGGCTTGCGGTCGAGGCCGAGAAGCTTCGCGGCGGTGACCCCAACATCGGCGTTGCTGACGGGAAGGGTATTGATATAGCCGGCTTTGAAATCCGGGCCGATCGCCGCCATGAAGTTCATGGTGTCGCCGCGACTGAAACTTCCGTGCATGCCCTGGCCCTGCCGCAGCACCGTATCGGCGACCGAAACCGTACACAGTGTCGGCTCATCACAGCCGGAGGTGTAGGAACGGAAACTGACGACAATCGACGGATGCGGCGTCACGGCTTTGCCACGCAGGTTGAACACCGACAGCGGCAGCGTTCCGGGAAATCGCCCCAGATCGTTTTCAACGAAAATGCCGCTGACGTAATCCTGTGCGAGAAGCGCCTTGACGATGCGCCCGGTGAGCTTGCGATCATTCTTGGGCAGATAGATCAAATCCGAGCCGCCGTTGGTCGCGACCACAACGTCGGGCTTTTCAGGATTTGCGCCAAGCAGACCACTGCCAAACCTCGGATGTGCGTTGTCGGGAACACGCGCGTTCTTGTTGTTCGGATCGAACAGCGGAAGCTTGAGCGCCTTTGCAAGATCGATGGCCAGAAATCCCAAGGGCAGAAAACCCTTCGGGGTGTCGTCATAGGTGATCTTCGTTGATGGGCTGGTCTTGCTTTCCTTCGAGATGGTGGAGAAGCCGTGATCGGAGGCGACGATGATATTCGTTGTGCCCGACAGGCCGAGATCGTCGAGCGCCTTGCGGATCTGCGCGAGGTTGTTGTCGGCGTTCCTGATCCCTGCAAGCGAAGTGGGACCGTTGATGCCGGGCGTGATCGTGTTCAGGCTGTCGCCGTGGTTGTGTTGCGCGCCGTCCGGATCGCGTGACCAGAACACCAGCACGAACGGCTGGTTGCGCGCCTTGAACATCGGCAGAATGATTTTCGTGGCGACATCGGCGAAATAGGCTTGCTGCGCGACGTTGGCGACAAGCGTACCCGGCGTCTTGAAATCTCCGGCCCTTCGGCTTTCACCGCGCGACGGCGTCACCAGCGGCAGGTCGGCTTTCGTCAGCGCATCCTTCATCTCCTGCGAGAGCGGAACGCCGTTCTTCTCGCCGGTGGTGTCGTCGATCACAATCGAATGCAGCCCCGGCCGGTCGGCGCGGTCGGTGTGATCGAAGATCAGGGTGGGGCCGACCTTGCCCAGCGCTGCGGTGCTGTATCCCTTCTCGCGGGCGAGCTTGAGAATCGTCTCTTCGTTGAGAAAGTCACCGCCGAAATGCTCGTCGAGTTCGCCCAACACCGCATTGTTCTGGAGGAACGGCACGACCGTTCCGTTGGCGTGCGCCACCGGATAGCCGGTATAGATCGTGTTGCTGAAATCTCCGGTGTCGCCGAGATAGTGGCCGGTGGCCATCGCCGACGCATTGGCGGTGGTAAAGGTCGGAAAAAGCGAGTGCGGATTGGCGAAATTGACGCCTTTGTCGCGCAATGCAGCCATGGCCGGCGCGGTTTCCGGTTTCACCATCAGCGCGCGCATGCCATCAGGCACGAAGAGAATGAGGTTGCGAGGGCGGTCATTTTGGGCGAAAGCCGCGGTGTTCGACAGGGCGAGGGCGCAAATTGCGGGCAATAGGATTGTGCAGCGCATTGAGTTTCCCGTATCCGGCTGGTTCTTTCGGGGCGAGCCGACAAGCCGAAGGCCAGTAGAGATGTAGTTTCCCTGTACAACGGAATTGTTACAATCCCCGGCCCATGCCAAATAGGTGCCCTGGCCCCGGGGTCGGTCCTGCCCTCAAGACAAGAAGATCAAGTCGCTCCCATGTTCAAAAAGATACTGATCGCCAATCGCGGCGAAATCGCTTGCCGGGTCATCAAGACCGCGCGCCGGATGGGCATCAAGACTGTCGCTGTCTATTCGGACGCCGACCGTGACGCGCTCCATGTCGAGATGGCGGACGAAGCCGTCTTCATCGGACCGCCGCAGGCCGCCGAGAGCTATCTCGTCATGGAGAAGATCATCGAGGCCTGCCGCCAGACCGGTGCGGAGGCGGTGCATCCGGGTTACGGGTTCCTGTCCGAGCGCGAGGCGTTCCCGCGCGCGCTCGAAGCGGCGGGCATCGTGTTCATCGGTCCCAACCCCGGCGCGATCGCCGCGATGGGCGACAAGATCGAGTCGAAGAAGGCGGCGGCCAAGGCCAAGGTTTCGACCGTGCCGGGCCATCTCGGCGTGATCGATGACGAGGTGCATGCCGTCAAGATCGCCGACGAGATCGGTTATCCCGTCATGATCAAGGCGTCGGCCGGCGGCGGCGGCAAGGGCATGCGGATCGCGCATTCGAAATCCGAAGTCGCGGAAGGCTTCAACCTCGCCAAGGCCGAAGCGAAAGCGTCGTTCGGCGACGACCGCGTCTTCATCGAGAAGTTCATCGTCGATCCGCGCCACATCGAAATCCAGCTCCTCGGCGACAAGCACGGCAACGTGATTTATCTCGGCGAGCGTGAGTGCTCGATCCAGCGCCGCAACCAGAAGGTGATCGAGGAAGCCCCGTCGCCGCTGCTCGATGAGGCCACCCGCCGCAAGATGGGCGAGCAGGCCGTCGCGCTGGCCAAGGCCGTGAATTACGATTCCGCAGGCACGGTCGAATTCGTCGCGGGTCAGGACAAGAGCTTCTACTTCCTCGAAATGAATACGCGGCTCCAGGTCGAGCATCCGGTGACCGAACTCATCACCGGCATCGACCTTGTCGAGCAGATGATCCGCGTTGCCGCCGGCGAGAAGCTCGCGCTGGCGCAGAAGGACGTCACGCTGACCGGATGGGCTGTCGAGTCCCGTGTTTACGCGGAAGATCCGTTCCGGAATTTCCTGCCGTCGATCGGGCGTCTCGTGAAGTATCGTCCGCCTGCGGAGAGCAAGGTGGGCGACATCACTGTGCGCAACGACACCGGCGTGCAGGAAGGCGGCGAGATTTCGATCTACTACGATCCGATGATCGCCAAACTGGTGACCCATGCGTCATCGCGCGCCGCCGCCATCGAAGCGCAATCCCAGGCGCTGGATGCGTTCTATATCGACGGCATTCGTCACAATATTCCGTTCCTGTCCGCGCTGATGAACCATCCGCGCTGGCGCGAGGGCAATCTGTCGACCGGCTTCATCGCCGAGGAATTCCCCAAGGGCTTCGGCCCGCGCACGCCGGAAGGCGAGACCGCGCATCGTATCGCCGCAGTCGGTGCGGCGGTCGATCACATCCTGGGCGAGCGCAAGCGGCAGATTTCCGGCCAGTTGAACGGCCGCGCCGTGTCGCGTGAGCGCCGCCGTTCGGTCTGGCTCGACCGCAACGAGGTTCCGCTTGATGTCGCGCGCGACGGCGAGGGGATCGTCATTCGTCTGGTCGGTGCCGATGGAAATCTCGGTCAGCCCGTGACGCTGCTCTCGAACTGGAAGCCCGGCGATCCGGTCTGGCAGGGCACCATCGCCGGTCATCCTGTCGCCGCGCAGGTGAGGCCGATGCCGAACGGCTTCCGGCTCGCCTACCAGGGCTATGAACTTCCGGTGCAGGTGTTCACGGAAACCGAAGCCACCGCCGCGCGCCTGATGCCTGTGACGTCAGCCGCCGACACCGGCAAGAAGGTGCTGTGCCCGATGCCGGGCCTCGTAATCTCGATCGCGGTGACCGAAGGTCAGGACGTCAAGGCGGGCGAGACCCTCGCGGTGATCGAGGCGATGAAGATGCAGAACGTGCTGCGCGCCGAACGCGACGGCATCGTGAAGAAAATCGCCGCCACGCCGGGCGCGACACTGGCTGTCGATGCGCTGATCCTCGAATTTGCGTGAGGGCGTGATGGTCCCGCAGGAAAAGCGCGAAGCCTTTCGGGCCATCCTGTCGGGCAAGGACGTTATCAAGCCGGGTTCGGTTTACGATCCGATCTCGGCGCGCATCGCCGAAGATCTCGGGTTCGAGCTTGGGCTGCTTGGCGGCTCTGCCGCGTCGCTGACGATCCTCGGCGATCCGGACCTGCTGCTGATCACGCTGTCCGAACTCGCCGAGCAGGTGCGGCGTATCTGCCGCGCCGGAAACATCCCGCTGCTGGTCGATGCCGATCATGGCTACGGCAACGCGCTCAATGTCCGTCGCACGGTGCAGGAGCTTGAGGCCGCGGGCGCTGCCGGTTTGACCATCGAGGATACGCTGCTGCCGCAGACTTACGGACAGGCCAAGCCGCAGGTGATTTCCATCGACGAGGGCGTCGGCAAGATGAAGGCGGCGCTCGACGGCCGCTCGGACCTGTCGCTCGTGATCGTTGGTCGCACCGGTGCCGCGTCGATCACCAGCATCGATGACGCGGTGGCGCGTGCCAAAGCCTACGAAGCGGCAGGCGTCGATGCGCTGTTCTTCACCGGCTTGAAAACCCGCGCCGAACTTCAGGCGATCGCCGCCGCGACGAAACTGCCGATCATCATGGGCAGCGCCGACGGCGAACTGGCCGATACGGCCTTTCTCGCCAGTCAGCGCGTCCGCGTCGCCAATCAGGGGCATACACCGATCGCTGTTGCGACGCAGGCAGTCTACGATACGCTGAAGGCGCTGCGCGAGGGCACGTCGCCGAAGGACCTCAAGGGGCTGCCGTCGTCGGACCTGACCAATCGCGTGATGCGCGATGCCGAGGTGAAGATACGTAACGAGAATTTCCTCGGACTTAAGAAGTAGAAGCACGAGGTCGGTTTGATGAGCGACGTCATCCGCCACATCATCGTTCGCGGCAAGGTGCAGGGTGTCGGATACCGCGCCTGGCTCGAAGACGAGGCGGTGACGCGGGATCTTGCCGGATGGGCGCGCAACCGCAGGGACGGCACGGTGGAAGCGGTGCTCTCCGGTTCGGAAGAGGCGGTCGCTGCACTGATCGCGAAATGCCAGCGCGGTCCCGGCATGGCGCGCGTGACCACCATCGACAATGAGCTTGCAACTGAGGACATGCTGAAGCTGCGCGCTTCGGGCGAGCGGTTCTCGGTGCTGCCGACAATCTGATCGTCGGCGCGGTTATCTCGCGCCGGCTTCCTTGCGGAATGTCGCGGCCAGAATACGCAGCGCCGCGCGCTTCGATGCGTCGCTGACGCGGGAGTAGAGCATCACCTTCGAGGCGCTGAGCCGCGGCAATCCGAATGCGGGTCCGACATCGATCATCCCGGCGGGCGCGATCCTTTTCGCGAGCGGCGCGACCGCAAGGCCTGCGGCGGCTGCGGCCACGACAGCGCTTACGCCGCCGCCGATGAAGGCCTCGGTCCATTTAACGCGGGCCTTGTCGAGAACTCGCGCAGCGGTGGCGCGAACGCCGCAAGGCGACGCGAGTGTGGCGACGCGCAGTGTGTCGCCTTTGGCCCAGTGAAATCCGGGCGAGGCAAACCAGCCGAAGTCGTCGGTGCAGAGTGTTTCTCCGCCGCGCCGGCTTCCTTCCTGACGCACCACGACGGCATCGAGTTCGCCGCCGTCGAAGGCATCCAGCAGCGTGCGCGAGAACTCGATCGTCACGGCGAGCGTCAGGGACGACGATGCGCCGCGCAGCTTTTCGAGAATGGGCACCAGTTCGGGGCCAGCGGCGTGATCGCTGATGCCGAGCGTCAATTGCTGGCTCACGGGAGTGGACCCTGACAATGCGCGGTCATGGGCGGCGATGAGCGCACGCGCATTGTCCTGAAAGGCGGCACCGTCGGCGGTCAGCCGGACCGCGCGGGGCGAGCGCTCGACCAGCCGTTTGCCGAGCGTGGCCTCAAGGCGCTGCAGCTTCATGCTGACGGCGGCCTGCGTTGTGCCCAGCGCCTCGGCAGTTCGTGTAAAACTTTGCAGTTCGGCCACCAGCAGGAAGGCCTGAACGGTGGGAATATCAAGGGCATTCATTTCATCATCAAATATCGTTATGATTGATATATCTAATCATAAGATACCAATATGAGGCCGCGAGGTCTAGCTTCTCTCCATGCGCTGCCGCGCAAACTTCAGGAGAAAGTCCATGCCCCTCATTACAGTCCAGTACACGTCACACCGGAACGCTCCGTCGCTGAAGGCCGATATCGCGTCCGCTATCAGCAAGCTGTCGGCTGACATCCTGCACAAGGACCCCAAGGTCACCGCGGTGATCGTGCAGTCCGTCGATGCGGCCGACTGGTTCGCCGGCGGGCAATCGCTGGCCGAACAGAAGCTGGCCAGCGTCTGGGTCGATATTCACATTTCCGACGGAACCAACAGCAAGGACGAGAAGGCTGATTTCATCGCCGCGACGTTCAAGCGGATGGATGAATTGCTCGGGCCGCTGCACAACGAGAGCTACATCTACGTCCATGATGCGCGTGCGGATGCTTACGGCTTCGGCGGCCTGACGCAGGAACGGCGCTATATCGCCGGCAAGCTCGCGGCGGCACCGCGTAGCGCCGCAGCCTGAGGGGGCGTGTTTTGAGGACGCCTTCGAGGATCGTAAGAGTATCCTCGAAGGCCTGCCTCGCAAGGGCAGACGCCGTTGTACGTTTGCCTCATAGACTTCGATTGATGCCGATATGCGGAGCAGTTTTCAGAATGCTGTTTCGCTGAACCAGCGCCAGATCATAGTCAGGCTTGAGCGCAATGGCGGAATCGAAACTTGTGAGTGCTTCCTCATGCCGTCCGAGCTGCTGCAGAGCGAGGCCACGGTTATAGTGAAGCATCGCAACATTCGGCTGCAGGCCGATCGCCAGTTTGAGCTGATGCTCCGCTGCCTCGAACCTGCGTTGCTGGAGTAAAGCGACGCCGAGGAGATACATCGCATCGGCGTGCTTCGGCTCCGCATCCAATATCGCTCTGTAAACGTTCTCCGCTTCCACGACCTGTCCGCGCTGATGGTAGCCCTTGGCCGCAGCGAGATCGGCTGGGACCGCGCGCCGATTGGCATCGAGTTCCTTCAGCAGCCGCGAAGCATCGGCGTGATCGGGGTCAATATCCAGAATCTGGCGGCAGGCTTTCGTGGCGTCGTCAAGCCGGCCTTGCTGCTGCATTCGCTGTGCGCGTTCGAAAACCACTGGTACGCTGAGTGGCTCAAGCGCGCCGCGCGGATTGCGCCGGTCGCGCGTGCTCACGCGCAGACATTCGACCCGGCGCTCAATGCCGCCGAAATCGTATTTGTAGGGGAAGTCCCCGGTCTGGAGATCGTAGACGGCGAAGCCGTTCTGAATGCCCCAGCGGACGCAGTGCAGATGAAGCACGAAGCCGGGCGGGGGGCGTTTGACGTTGAGATCCCGCCCGTTCAGCAGGCTAAGCAGCGTGCGGTTTTTCCAGTCGATGAGGCTGGCCTGAATGCCGATCCGGTTGTCTCCCTGCCAGAGAATTGGCAGGAACAGCGCATTGTCCGCGAAACAGCACCGCAGCATGTTGCGGAAATTGTTCATCATGCCGTAGGGCAGTTTTGGATTGTATCGTGCGGCCAGCTTGGCGGCCCATTGCAACTCCCAGAATTTCAGAAGCGCCTCGATGTCGTCTTTGATCGTCTCCGTTGTGGGCGTGGTGATCCTGTATTCGCCGTCTTCTGCTTGCCTCAGCGCGGCGCGCGCGTTTCTCCGCGCCTTCGCGTCGAGCCGCTCATAGAGGAAGGCATCCCAGTCGCTCGGCAAGTTCACGCAAACGTAGATGTCGTGATCGATGCCGTCGCCGTCATCCGGGCGCTTGATTTTTTCAGTGATGTAATCAGGCGACGGAAATTCATTCAGGAACAGGGCAAGCCTCTCCGGCGACGCGAAGATATTTTCAAGGTGGAGTTTTGCCCAGTTCAGCCGCCTGGTATGGCTTGCGAAGGCGAGGATGACGTCGCGCTCAAATCGCGGATCGCAAATGAAGCCGGTATAGCCGGCGAAATATCCGCCGCCGGTGCGCAGTTCATTGTGGAATTTGCCGTCGCGGCTCCAGTCGGTCCGCAGTTGCAGCGGGAAGAACCCGACATAGTCGGTTGAGCTGGCGTCCGCTTTCGCAGCCAGGACGATCCACTGGCAACCGAGCTTTTCGAACCACCCTGCGATCCATGTCCATGACATGTAGAACTGCGCTTCGGGGTCCGCGTGATACACAGCCTCCCAATTGCTCCGGAGGCGGAGCAATATGTCCCGGCTGTTGATCACATCCACATGCATGGCGTTGACCTTTGCTCCTGGGAGCGTCGACGCGCGAATGAGCGGTGTCTGCAGATAAAGGCTGTTCTTGCTGTGGTCCCTTGCGTAACGGCGTCATCGTTCGCCGATTACGCCATGGAAGGGCGGCCGTTGGCAAGGTTGTCCCGGCCGCCCTCAGGCGCCAAAGACGTCCTCGAAGGCCTGCCTCAACGCCACGTCCACGTCGGCCATCGTGACCGGCAGCCCGAGATCGACAAGGCTGGTGACGCCGTAGCGCGGGTCTCCGACGCCACAGGGGACGATGCCCGAGAAGTGCGTGAGATCAGGCTCGACGTTGATCGAGATGCCGTGCAACGACACCCAGCGCTTCAGGCGCACGCCGATCGCGGCGATCTTGTCCTCATAGGCGGGGCCCTTGTCGGGCCGTGCGACCCAGACGCCGACGCGATCTTCGCGCCGCTCGCCGCGTACGTTGAAGGCGGCGAGGGTGCGAATCGTGAACTGCTCGAGGCTGGCGACATAGGCGCGGACGTCCGGACGGCGGCGCTTGAGATCGAGCATCAGGTAGACCACCCGCTGGCCGGGGCCGTGATACGTGAACTGTCCGCCGCGTCCGGTTGAAAACACCGGAAAGCGGGCCTCGATCAGGTCGCCGGGCTTGGCGCTGGTTCCGGACGTGTAGAGCGGGGGGTGCTCCAGCAGCCAGACCAGCTCGGGCGCGAGGCCGGCGGCGATGTCTGCGGCCCGCTTTTCCATGACGTCGACGGCGTCCTGATAGGCCACCGGCGAATCGGTTACCCGCCATTCGGCGGGGGGGCCGGATTGGGCAAAAAACGACGTTAAAGCAGGGTCTTCGCGGCGCGCCTGGAGCACGTTAACCATTGGGTAACCATAACCGTGGTGATCTGCAGCTATCGTTCATTTGTGGATGCGGAAGTCAAAGTGCCAACCCTCGATAACGTCTCTGTCGACCTGATGGTGGTTCTCGGAACCACCTCGATGCCGGTCCATCAGGTGATGCGGCTGAGCCGCGGCGCCATCATCGAACTGGATGCGACCGAGCAGGACGAGGTCAAGGTGCTCGCCAACAACCTGCCGGTTGCCAGCGGCGTCGTGGTCGTCAACCGCAACCGCATCGCGGTCGAAGTCAAGCAAATGTTGCCCCGGACGCCTGATCACAGATAGTCCGGAAAAGCCTTGCCGAAGCATCGGTCTAGGCCTTGTCCCCCCATCCCCGATTTGTTACATGGGCGCCGGTTGATCCCGCGCCGGGTGCGAATCCGGGGCCGATCTTTTAGCGCTCGTGGCGGAATTGGTAGACGCGCTGCCTTGAGGTGGCAGTCCGTAACAGGGTGGGGGTTCGAGTCCCTCCGAGCGCACCACACACCTCAGAAATTTCCTTGAATTTATTCAGCTTTCGGCTCTCGCGCCCGCAGGCTTTTGCTGGGGGCGGGCGACATTTCCGCTGCGATCCCGACAGGTAACTGCAGCCAGCGCGCTGCGATTTAGCGATCGCGTGCAGAGCGCGGCCAGAGTCGCTGACATCGCTACTCAGCAGATTTTTTGAGATCCTCGGGATCGGGATCCTCGTCAGGATCTTGGTCTGGATGGTCCCAAGGTTCATCCAAAATCTCTTCGGGCTCGTCACCCGCTTCACCCTTCGTCGGCTTCTTCGGATCAATCATCTGACGCACCTCTGGTTAGCTTTGATCAGACCAGCACGAACTGTGTTACTTTTCGCAGATCGTCCTCTGCCTTTCGCGCGGCCCGATAATCTTCAAGAAATTCGATGTTCGAATATGCGCCTTGCTTCGCAAGCAGGTGTTAGATGCTGCCGATGTGGCGCAGCCAGAACTTGGGCGGGCCTGGCGGCAGGCGCCGGGCCTCCAGAATCGTCTTCTTGGCGTGTGCCATCAGATAGTCGGTTGCGTCTGACATGAATAGCGAACGGCCGAACTGGCATCCTGTTCCCTGTCATGCCCGCGTGGAACTCCTGAACACATTCGGCATTGTCTCTCCAAGGCAGTTCAACTCCATCGTGGCCGATGCCGCGCTGGAAGGAGGATTTTCAGATGGACACCACCACGCTTCTCATCATTGTGCTTCTCATTCTGCTACTTGGCGGCGGCGGCTGGTATGGCCGTGGACGCTGGTACTAAACGCTGGCGGACACCGCTAAGTTCGAAAGGAGGAGGGGCCGACTTGGCCCTTCCGTTCAAAACGATAGTGTGTGTGCGCCTTTGCCATAACCTGTCGAGCACGCAGCGACGTGGCGGTGACGCGCTGCCTTGAGGTGCACCTCGAGTCATCCGAGCGGACCATTTCACAAAATTTCTTTGACGGTACTTTGTGTTTCAGCTTCTGGGTTTTGGGCGCAGTATTTCGATAATTCTAGAAATACAGTTGACTCACGTACGGAAGAGTGAAAGCTTGTGACCATGAAACTCGACGACGCATCCGCACACCTCGAAGCCCTGGGCAATCCAACCCGCCTCAAGATTTACCGCGCGCTGGTTCGCGCAGGAGACGCCGGCATGCCGGTTGGCCGCCTGCAGGACAAACTGAAGATCGCGCCGTCGACCTTGTCGCATCATATCAAGACGCTGGTTGTGGTCGGGCTCGTCAGCCAGGTCCGGGAAGCGACAACTCTTGTCTGCCACGCGAACTACACGGTGATGCAGGAGCTGGTCGATTTCCTCGTGGCCGAATGCTGCGCGGACGCCGAGTGCAAGGATGCAAAGACCGCGGCCTGATTCTTTGCGGCTGTTATTTCGATAATTCCAGTTTGATGGGAGAACATCATGGGCGATGCAAAGACAGTGGCCGTGATCGGGGCAGGGCCCGTTGGCCTTGCCGCAGCCGCGCATGTCCTTGAACGGGGGATGACCCCGATTGTCCTGGAGGCCGGTGCGGACATTGGCCATGCCGTGCGTCAGTGGCGGCACGTCCAGTTGTTCTCGCCGTGGGAGTACAACGTCGATGGCGCTGCGCAGCGCCTGCTTGCCGCGACCGGCTGGAACTCGCCTGCGCCCGATCAGTATCCCACCGGTAGCGAACTGCTGGAGTTCTATCTGGAACCTCTCGCCAACAGGACTGAACTTAAGCCGTACATCCACACGTCGAGCCGCGTAACGGACATCAGCCGTGTCGGGTTCGATAAGCTCAAGTCAAAGGGCCGCGAGGCAGCGCCGTTCGAGATCCGCTACCAGAACGGTCAGGGACCGAAGACCGTGCGCGCTGACGCCGTCATCGATGCGTCGGGCACGTGGCATGCCCCGAATCCTGCGGGCGCCAACGGGTTGAGCGCCATCGGTGAACGGGAAAACCAGAGCAGGATCGCTTACGGTATGCCCGACGTATGGGGAGCCGATCGTCAGCGTTATGCAGGAAAACGGGTCGCCGTGCTTGGCGCGGGCCATTCCGCCATCGGAACGCTGACTGAACTTGCGCGGCTCAAGGCTCATTCGCCGGGAACGGAAGTGATCTGGCTGCTGCGCGGTGACAATCCGGCAAAAGCCTTCGGCGGCGGTGCGAACGACAAGCTCGCCGCCCGTGGCGAGCTTGGTTCAGCGTTCGGTGCGCTGGTCGCCGCCGGAGAAATCCGGGTTGAGAAGGATTTCCGCGTCACGCATCTGAGCGCGGACAAGGATGGTTTGCGGATTGGCGGCGGCTCTGCCTGCTGCGGCCGCAATGTCATCGCCGACGAACTGATTGTCGCGACCGGGTTTCGTTCAGACCTGAGCTTTGTTCGCGAATTGCGAATTCAACTCGACGCCGCGATCGAATGTCCGGTTGCGCTGGCGCCGCTGATTGATCCCAACGAACACAGTTGCGGGACGGTCAGGCCTCATGGCGCGCGCGAACTGGCGCAGGACGAGCCGGGATTCTATTTTGCCGGGATGAAGTCTTATGGCCGAGCGCCGACGTTCCTGATGCTGACGGGATACGAGCAGGTCCGCTCGATCGCAGCCCAGATTGCCGGTGATCACGACGCCGCGAATCGGGTTCAACTCGTTCTGCCTGAAACCGGTGTGTGCAGTCGCGCACCGGCGGCTGGCGCGAGCGAAGGCAGCTGCTGCGGAGGAACCGCACCGGCGGGCGTCGATGCTTGCTGTGGCGACGATGCTGCGGCAAAGCAGAATGGCAATCCGGCTGTGGCTGCGGCTAGTATCGACAGGTGCTGGGAGTGAAGAGACTGGAAGGGCGCCCGGTGATCTGGGCGATGTGTCTGGCACAACTCGGGAGCCTGCTTCCGCACGTTGTGGTGCCGTCTGTGCTGGCGCAGTTTCTCATTCCCGAATGGCGTCTCAGCGGCGCTGAAGCCGGGCTTCTGGCAGGCTCTTATGCCGCCGGTTACATGCTCGCCGTGCCGGTCCTTGCCACGCTGACCGATCGCATCGACGCCCGCACGATCCTCATTGCCGGATCGCTGCTCAGCGCGGCCGCGACGATGATGTTCGGGGTCTTCGCGCAAGGCCTGTGGTCAGGGGCGGCGATCTGGGGTCTCGCGGGTATCGGTTTTGCCGGAGCCTACATGCCGGGCCTCAAGGCCCTGACCGACCGGTTGGTGCCCGGCGATTCATCGCGTGCGGTGACTTTCTACACGTCGGCTTTCTCGTTCGGCGTCGGGCTGTCCTTTTTGGTCTCGCAGCTTGTCGCGGAACGCTGGGGCTGGCGCAGCGCATTTGTCATCACCGCAGCCGGTCCGCTGGCGATGGTTATGGTGTGCTTGTTTCTGCGGCCCGTGGCGCCGAAGCCTGCCTCGGGGCGACTGCTCGATTTCGCTCCTGTGATCAGCAACAGACCGGCCATGGGCTATGTGCTCGGCTACGGCGCGCATTGCTTCGAGCTTTACGGTATCCGGACATGGCTTGTTGCGTTCTGGACGTTTGTCGCCGTGCAGAATGCGGGCTCCGCGATCCTGTCGCCGATCGCGGTCAGCGTTGCCTTTTCGATCATCGCCATGCCAGCGAGTATTTTCGGCAATGAGATGGCGCTCAGGTTCGGCCGCCATCGTGCGATCATGGTCATCATGATCGCGTCGGCTATTGTTGCCCTGGCGATTGGACTGTCGGCCGACAAATCGCCGTGGATATTGTTGCCGCTTATCGCGCTTTATGCGCTGACGGTTCCGGCTGACTCCGGCGCGTTGACCTCCGGCATGACCATGGCGGCAAATCCAGATTATCGCGGCGCCACCATGGCGATGCATTCAACAGTCGGGTTTGGCCTGTCGGCACTGGGATCGTGGGGCGTTGGAATGGCGCTCGATGTTGCCGGAGGGCCGACCAGCGCTTCAGCATGGACCGCCGCATTCGCTCTGCTGGCCGCCGGGATCATGCTTGGACCTCTGGCGCTCTACTGGTCGCGGCCGCAGCCGAAGCAATCCAGTTAGCAGCGGAGGCTTGCCCGCTCAGCGAATATGCGGACCGAGCGGCGCATCGCTGCGGCTGCCGGTCTTGATCGGCGCTGTCAGCGGACGGAACGCCCCTTCGTTTGCCCGAACAGGGTGGCTGCCCGGTAGACGCGCGAGGCTTCGTTGTCTGCTCGCGGCGGAAATGTCCGTGTGTGGCGTCTTTGCGTAGAGTGGCAGAGGCGATGGCTGCAGCATGATGGCTGACGTCCGCAACGCTGGCTTCTGTTGCATCATCCAGACCGAACGGATCGATCGCGGAGCGTCGTGCGGCGGGGTCTCTGGCGCACCGAACACGAAGCCGCCCGGCGTTTTCGCGGCGACGTTCGGGCCGTGAATCCAGTGGGGGACCCACTGCGCGGGGTCGGTAGGTGTCTTTGGCCGGTCCGGTGTCGCGGGAACGACGTGAACCACGCGATAGCCGCGCTCTTTCAATTGCTGAAGGATCACGGGCAGGGCGGCCTGGGTCCGCGCCTGAATGTCATGCAGCAGCAAAACGCCTTTGCCTTTCGCCTCCAGCCGCGACAGCGCGAAATGCGCGACCTGTGCCGGCGAAATCTTTCGCCAGTCGTCAGCAGGGAAATCGGCGCTCCAGTTCATGATCCCGCGGTTGCTGAGAGCCGCCTCGACGGCGTCGCTCCGGCGCAGGCCGGGAATGCGGAAGAACGGCGCGAGCTGGGAGGGATCGCCGAGGGCCGCGCTCACATGCGCAACGCCCTCATCGATTTCGGCGGCCATGCGCTCAGGCGGCAGCTTGCCGAACTGGAAGGGGTGGTTCTCGCTGTGGGTGCCAATGGTGTGCCCCGCGTCATGAATACGGCGCGCGTCCTGTGGAAACTCCTTCGCCATGCGCCCGACCAGAAAGAACGTCGCCTTCACGCATTGCGCGGCGAGAATGTCGAGGATGGCATTGGTATGCGCCGGGAGCGGACCGTCATCGAAGGTCAGGACCACTTCACGATCCTGAAGCGGCAGCGTCACGCCGTACTGCATGGTGCCGATGCGCGGGTGCTCCTTCGGGTCCACGACGATGGTGCGTGATGTGCCGAGTGCGTCCGGATTGCCGGGACAGTCCGCAGCTTGGGCCGCCGCGGTCCCCGGCGAAGCTGCAGCCGTGAGCAGGCTCAACGCCGTCAGGATCGAGGCGGCGCGGCGTGCGGTGATGGTTCGGCGCATGGAAAACCTGTGAGCATGGCGCGAGGCTGATGGCTTACCGTCAGGCTCTGAACGCCGGATTAATGCGGGATGGGCGGGGCGCTATCGGTCGTTCATGGAGCTTTTGATCGCTCTCGGGGCGACCAGATGAACGACCTTGTAGCCATTGCGCCGGAGATACAGCAGGAACGCCGGCAGCATCTTCGCCGTCTGCGCCTTGGTGTCATGGAGAAGGATGATGCCCTTGCCCTGGTGCTCAAGGCGCTCGGTCAGCAGGCGCAACTGCTGGTCCGGCGTCATCGGATTCCAGTCGCTGGCCCACAGGTCGGCGCCCAAAACCGCAATCCCGCGTGACTGCAGGCTGCTCAGCAACGCCGGCGTCGAAGCGAAGCCCGGAAAGCGGAAGAACGGCGTGGACGGGATTCGCCGGGCTTCACCGTGCAGGGCCTTCTCGTCGGCAGCGATGCCGCGGTCGATTTCCTCGAGCGCCTGCGGGTAACCGATCCGGTCGAGCGGCTGGTGCGACCAGGTGTGATGGCCGATGCTGTGCCCGGCCGCGGCGATCCGTTTGACGATGTCCGGACTGGCTTCGGCGTTTCTGCCGATCAGAAAAAACGTCGCCTGAACACATTCGCTGGCGAGCGCGGCCAGAACCTTCGTCGTGGTCGGAGGGAAGGGGCCGTCGTCGAAGGTCAGCACGACCTCCTTGTCCGCCAGCGGCAGGGACTGCGGAAAGCTTTTGAGCCCGACACGGGGAAATGCCTGCGGGTCGATCGTCATGACACGCGAGGTGCCGAGCGCATCCTTGCGCGGACAGCCGGCGGCGTTGGTAACCGACATCGACGCGATGAAGAGGGAGAGCAGCGCTGCTCTATGCACGATCATGACAAATTCCGGGCGTGGCGGTTAGCAAGTCCGAACTTCGGACACTAGGCGCTGTTCGCGCGCCGCACATTTAGCATTCCGTTTAGCGGTGTCGATTGGGTAATGCTGAAACGCACACGCAAATCAGCGTCGTCATCGGTTTGCGATGATGTTCAGTCTTATCGTTGATGCGTGGCGATGTGCTTATTCCAACGGCGATTCACGCTGCCCGTTTTCCGCATAGGTTCTCTGCGCTCAGCGGGTCACTGGCCACATCTGTGCCTCATTATCGCCACCTGCCGCAAAGAAACCCCCTGAGTCGCTTGCCGCGAAACGCCGATGTTTCAGCGGTTCTTACTTTTGTTGCGATCAGGGCGATGTGCCGTGTGTGGCCGGCCCGACGCAAAATCTCCGGAGCTGAAAATTTTGATTAGAGCAGTTACCGCCGTGGCGGCGCTTTGTGCGTTGTCTTCAATGGCCGAAGCGCGCGTTCGCACGCCGGCCGTTTCGCCCGAATGCAACATCACCATGCCATGCATCGGAGTCGACAATCCGATCCATGCGCGGCAGCGCAGTCAGCGTAGCCAGCGCAATGCAGCGCCGGCATATTTCACAGCGGAGTCGGCGACGCCTCGCCTGAGCAGGCGGCAGCAGCGGGCGCTTGAGCGCGCGCAGCGCAACGTTGAGCGAGCACCGCGCGTGGCCGTTGAACGCGCCTCCCACGCATCCGAAGGCTACTCCGCAGGTCTCGTCGGTCCGCTGCAGGCCAAGCTCGCGTCGATTCAGGCGGCCTGTCCGGGCACCCAGGCGATCTCGGGCGTGCGTCACACGCGGATCGCGGGGACGCGGCGGATGTCGCTTCATTCTCAGGGCAAGGCCGTGGACGTCCGTGGTCCCTATGGCTGCATCTATGCGCAGCTCAAAGGCTGGAGCGGCGGTTACTCGACCGACGCAGGGCGCGCCAAGCACATCCATATTTCTTACGACGCTGGTGGCGGTCGTGAAATGGGCCTGCGGTTTGCTCACGGTGGCGGACGCCGTTCATGGCGCGAAGCCAACGCGCGTATGCGATAGCCTGACCGGTTTATGCCGTCCGGAAGGATCGACTTTCCGGGCGGGCGAGTGGAGTGGATTTGACATTCGCTACCCGTCTCACTGCAAATCCGCAAAGCGAATGTCAAATCCAAACTCCACTCAAGACTCACATTTGCTGGTGGTCCTTTGATTCTAACATTCGCAATGATGGCTGCCGAAACGGGATGCGAATGTTAGAATCGGACCACCAGGACCTTCTCTTGTTAACCTGCGATTAACCACGTTGGCCGACCCTCCTGAACTGCGGAGGGGTGCACATGCAGCGGCTACGGCTGAAGGCGGACGGGCGGATCGTCGAGGTGCTGGACGGGCGGGAAACTCCGCTGGTCCCCGACACGCCTGACAGCGCGCCGTCGTCCACAGCAGCCACCGTGCCGGTGGTGCGTGACCTGCGCCTTCGCGCCAAACTGACGCAAGCCGAATTCGCCGCGCGTCTCGGCGTTCCTCTAGAGACCATTCGTAACTGGGAGCAGGGCAAGCGCTCGCCGCGCGGGCCGGCGCGTGCGCTGCTGACTGTGATCGCGCATGAGCCCGACATGGTGTTTGCTGCGCTCGCGCGCAGGGGATGAGCGCGTGATGCGCTGAGGCATGGCATGCAGACGGTTGAGGCGAATGGCGCGGACATTCCGGCGATAGGTCTCGGGACCTGGGAGTTGCGCGGGCGCGCCTGTGCCCGCCTGGTCGAGCAGGCACTGCGTCTCGGCTATCGCCATATCGACACTGCACAGGCCTATGAGAACGAACGTGAGGTCGGCGAGGGCGTGCGCGCCTCCGGCATCAAGCGCTCCGACGTGTTCGTCACCACCAAAGTCTGGACGACGCATTTTGCGCCCAACGACCTGCTGCGTTCGACCAAGGAAAGCCTTGCACGCTTGCGCATGACGGAGGTCGATCTGCTTCTGCTGCACTGGCCCAATCCGCAAGTTCCGCTCGAGGAGACGCTGGGCGCCCTTGTCGAGGCCCGGAAGCTCGGTCTCACCCGGCACATCGGCGTCTCGAATTTCACCGTGGCGCTGATCGAGGAGGCTGTGGCAAAGGCCGCGGCGCCGCTGGTCTGCAATCAGGTCGAGTATCATCCGTATCTCGAACAGAACAAGGTGCTGGCGGCCTGTCGCGCCAACGGCCTCGCGCTGGTGGCGTACAGTCCGGTGGCGAAAGGCCGCGTCAAGAATGCCGAGGCACTGCACCGGATCGGCGCGCGTTATGAAAAGACAGCGGCGCAGGTCTGCCTGCGCTGGCTGATCCAGCAGGATGTCGTCGCGATTCCGCGCACATCCAAAGTCGAGCGCCTGTCGGAAAATCTCGACGTCTTCGATTTCAATCTGACCGACGAGGAAATGGGCGAGATCTTTGCGATGGGGACGCGCGGCGGCCGCATCACCGATTTCGGTTTCGCACCCAAGTGGGATTGAGCGATCTCTTGATCTTCGCGTGATGATCGCCCATCAGGACTTTCATGTTTTTCAGCCTGTCCAAGATACTCGGCTTCTTCGTCGTGCCATCGAATGCCGTGGCGATCCTCTGCGCACTTGGTGCCGTGCTGCTCGCGACGCGATTCCGCAAAGCCGGATCGCGCATCCTTGCGTTCGGCGTCGTGATGTTGCTGGTCTGCGGCTATTCATCGCTTGGCAATCTGCTGCTGTTGCCGCTGACCGAACGTTTCCCGGCGGGGAGCACGGGAGGGCGGGCGCCGGATGGGATCATTATTCTCGGCGGCTCGATCGATCCCGAGCGCAGCCAGGCGCGCGGTTCGCTGGAGATGGACGCTTCGGCCGAGCGGATCGTCACGATGCTGCAACTGGCGCGACGCTATCCGCAAGCCCGCATCGTGTTCAGCGGCGGCAGCGCCAACCTGATCGCGGAGCCGGTGCCGGAGGCGCCGATTGCCGGCGATCTGCTGGAGGACTTCGGAACGCCGCGCACGCGCATCGTGCTGGAAAGCGATTCCCGCACCACCGCCGAAAATGCGACGTTCACGCGGAAGCTGGTTTCACCGAAACCGGGCGAACGCTGGCTGCTCGTGACCTCGGCATTCCACATGCCGCGTTCCATCGGAGCATTCCGGAAAGCGGGTTTCGATGTCGAAGCCTATCCGGTGGACTGGCGGACGCGCGGCTGGAGCGATGCTTCGATGCCGTTTACGACATTGAGCGCGGGGCTCGCCCGCACCGATGTCGCCGTTCACGAGTGGGTGGGGCTGATCGCCTATTGGGCGACGGGCCGCAGCAGCGAGCTGTTTCCGGGGCCGCGGAAGATCAACTAGGCATGATCCCGAAAAGTGGGCACCGGTTTTCGGACAAGATCACGCCCAGAGATTTTAATCGTGCCGTGGCAGGCCGAGTCGATAGACCCCGCGAAAGTCATTCGGGTCGGCGGGTTTGCCCTTGCGGTAAATCACGAGGCGGCCCGCCTGCGCGAGCGCCACGGCGGACCTGCGGATCGGCACCAGCAATCCATGCCAATCGTCCCCGGCAGCGATCGCATGAGCGATCTCAGGCGCACTGAGGGTCTTTGCGCCGGCGGTGGCCAGCACCGCGAGGATGGCGTCGTCCAGCGATCCGCCATCGGCGATCTTCGAATCGGGTTTGTTCATGCCCATGCCATGACGCATCCGAACCTGCGCGGCAAGCTCCAGAGACTTATTTCGACATCGCCCGGTAGGCGTCGGAATCGAACTGCCGCCGCCACATCACGATCACGATGGCCAATGTGGTTGCGATCAGCACCCAGGGGCTGATGAACCAGCCGAGATAACCCAGCGCGAACAGGAAGGCCCGCTGGCCGCGATTGAAGTGCCGGCCTGCGGACTGGAACAATTTTGTGGTGCGCATGACATGCGACTGCGCTTCGGGTGTGTCGCGCTTGTCCGAGAACGGCATCGCCCCGAGCAGGATGGCGACGTAGTTGAACAGGCGATAGGACCAGGAGAACTTGAAGAACGCATAGACGAAGATCACGGTGAGCCCGACGCATTTGATTTCCCACAAGGCAGGGGAACTTCGGATGCCGAACGGCAGGGTGGCGAGCACCGACATGGCTTCCTCGGTCGATCGCAGCAGCGTCAACCCGCCGCCGATGGCCAGCAGGGTCGTGGACGCAAAGAATGCCGTGCCGTTCTGGAGCGACGTCATGATCTGCATGTCGACCATCCGCGTTTCGCGGTCGAGGATTCGTCGCACCCAGACCTCGCGGTAGATGCTCATGCGGGCGTTGAGGCTGTTGCGGCCATGCCCTGTGCGCTCAAGCGTGATCGCGTAGACCATCCACGACAGAACGAAGAATGCGATCGCCACGATGTCGGCAGTTGCGAACAGGTTCACGACTCGATGCCTTCCGAATGATGGCCGCCACGATAGAACAGGAAGCCGACCGGTGCGAAGCGGTTTTGGCGCTCCCGAGGGGCCGGTTGCCTGTCGCGCGCCGGTCATGGCAAGGTCCGCGCCGCAGGAGATTCAACAAAGGCTTTGCAATGGCTTTGACGCTCGTTATCGGGAACAAGAACTATTCCTCGTGGTCGATGCGGCCGTGGCTGGCGCTGAAAGCGACCGGAATTGCCTTCGATGAGGTTGTCATTCCGCTCTACACCGGCGATGCCGACAGGCAGCGCATTCTGGATGTGACCCGGTCGGGCAAGGTGCCGGCGCTGGTCGATGGCAACGTCACGGTCTGGGATTCGCTTGCGATCATCGAGTATGCGGCCGAGCGATTTCCGGACGCGCGTTTGTGGCCGCAGGACGTCGTCGCTCGCGCGCACGCGCGCTCGGTCTCAGCGGAAATGCATTCGAGCTTCATGGCGCTGCGCAACGAATGCGGCATGAACATTCATCGCCCGATCGGCCCGAAAAAGCTTTCGGACGATGCCAGGGCGAACATTGCGCGCATCCAGCAAATCTGGACCGAATGCAGGGCGCAATACGGCGGGCAGGGGCCGTATCTGTTCGGCGCGTTCAGCGGCGCGGATGCGATGTTCGCGCCGGTCATCCATCGCTTCCGGACCTACGCTATCGATGTGACCCCGCCGGTTCGTGCGTACATGGACACGATGCTGGCGAATGCTGCTTTTCAGGAATGGACCAGCGGTGCGTTGGCGGAAACACTGGTCATCGAGAAATTCGAGATCGACTGAGCCGAGGACTGTTCGATGGGCATTCTGGATATGCTGACCAGCGTGATGGCCGCGAGGGCGGCGAAGGACCTGGACCCGGCTGTCATTCCGGCCGTGCTGAGCGAAGTGCTCGGCAATGGGCGCGAGGGCGGGCTGTCCGCCGTCGTCGCGAAACTGCAACAGGGCGGATTCGGCGATCAGGTGGAATCCTGGATCGGCACCGGCGGCAATCTGCCGATCAGCGCACAGCAAATTCAGGACGTGTTGGGGAACGATATCGTCAGGCAGTTGGCGACGCGCTTCGGCATTCCGGTGGATCAGCTTTCGACGGTTCTGGCTCAGGTTTTACCGGGGGCCGTCGATCAGGCGAGTCCGAACGGTACGCTGCCGCACACGATATGAGGTTGCCGGGCTAACGCACTGAACTTGCCGGGAAATCGTTCGGAAGTGCGGGGAAGGCGGAATTGCGGCGTTGCACCCGGCTGGACCCTACCTTGAGGTCTGCGCAAGGCCTCAAAAACAGCTTTAAGATGTTGGAATATAATAGCTATTTTGCCATCACCCGTGTGCCGGTTTATCTGGCCAAATGAAGGTCCGGCATGCTATACCTCTGCCGGGCGTCAAACTGGCTTTGCCGGTATACCGGCAGGCCGCCAAAATGCGCGTATCGCGTGATGGAGCAGGGTGTTGAAGCACAAATACATCGTTGGAGAGACTGTCTATTTCACGGCAAGCAACGTGGCTCGGCCAGCCGCGAGCGGGACCTACGAAGTGATCCGCCTGCTGCCGACGGACGGTGACGACTGTCAGTACCGCATCAAGAATTCGACCGAAGCCTTCGAGCGCGTGGCGAAGGAAAGCCAACTCGCAGTCGCCTAACACATTTCCGCGACGGAATTTTGCCGCGGTTGCGGCGCTTGGTCTGTTCGTTGTGAAGGGGACCTCGCATGGACCGCGTCTGGGCATCATCGATCGATAATTTTTGGCAATCGGCGAACCTGCCGATGTGGCTCACCATCGCCGCAGCGGGGTTCTTTGCGATCGTCCTCCTGATTACGCTGTTTCGCGCCGAGCGATCGGTCGCGAACGGCGCGCTGACTGTTATCACACTGCTGGCTATCGGCATTGCAGTGACCGCGATGATGCGCGCGGCTGGAAGCAGCGATGCCTCCGTCAAGCCTGCCGGACAATCGAATGCGTCGCTTCCGGCGCTGGCGTGTCTTGACGGGCTTGCCGGCGAGAGCGTCGAAGCAGCCTGTGAGAAGGTGTTGTTCGCATCGGCCGATTCGGTCGCCGCAGGGGTTTCCTACACCGCAGCGCAGGTCACACGGCTTGCCGCCTTCGGCAATGCCGCCGCGGCCAACAAGGCGATGACGCCGGAACTCAATGCGCTGCGACGGACCATCGAGCGTGATCGTTACGGGCTGGTTGCCCAGGTGCTCAAGACGCGCGAGGGCTGCACGCTGACGGCATCTTGCCCGTTCTTCCAGTCGCTCACCAATTCGGGACAGATTTCGTCCAACATGAGCGAAAATCTCTACGACGGGTTTGTTACCCGCTACGCCGCGTCGTGGAATGCTCCGCCAACCGTTGCCGGTGCTGCTCCCATCGCGGCGCTGGGCACTGTGCCGCCGCCGGGGAAGCCTGTGTCGGGTGATTTCCCGAGCGCGGCGTCGATACCTCCGATCAACATCATGACGCCTGAGCCGTCTGCTCAGGGCTCCCAGGCGGAACGACGTCCACCGGAACCCGGTGCCTCGCCGCCGCCGCGTAGCGCGCCTGCTGCGGTGATCAACCCACAGCCGGCACCGACTGCGGCGAAGAAGCCCGCGCCACAGCCGCAGCAGAAATCGCGTGCACAAGCTCCCGTGCAGCTTGCGCCTCCCGCTGCGACCGATGATAACTGATCGCTCTTCCTCCATTTGAAGCGTGATGCTGAGGCATCGCGCTGGCGACCCCGAATATGCCGCTTCATCTCGTCAAGCTCAGTGTCGGTGCCACGTCCATCAAGGATCTCAGGGGCTGGATCGCTGAACGTGTGAAGCAGGCCAAGGCGAAGGGCCAGCCGCCGCGCCATATCCATGTGACGCGGATGTCACCCAAGCGCGTTGACGAACTTCTCGACGGCGGATCGATCTATTGGGTCATCAAGGGCGAGATCGCCGCGCGCGAGAAAATCCTCGGCATTGAACCGTTTCGCGACAAGGACGGCATCGGGCGATGCCGCCTTGTGATGGAGCCCAAGCTGATTGCCGTGTCGCCGCGGCCGATGCGGCCGTTTCAGGGCTGGCGCTATCTCGATCCAAAGAGCGCACCGCCCGATCTCGGCAAGGCCGCTGCAAGCGTGGCCGCGATGCCTGAGCCGCTGCGCCGCGAACTGCGCGAGCTTGGGCTGCTGTAAATCATGCCTTGATGTTGTCGATCAGCCGCGTCGTTCCGATTTTCGCCGCCACCAGCAGCCGGACCGGCCCATCGTTCAACGATGAGATCGGCGCGAGCGTCTCGGCGTGCCGCGCCTCGAGATAATCGAGAGCAAATCCGGCCTGGCGAATGATGTCCGCGCCATCGGACAGTGCGGCATTGATGTCGTCGCCCGCGCGCATCCGCTTCGCGGTCGCCTTGAGCGTTCGATGCAGCACGGGCGCCGTCCGGCGTTCCTCCGGCGAGAGATAGACGTTGCGTGACGACATCGCGAGGCCATCGCGCTCGCGGATGATCGCGCCGCCGATCACCTTGACGCCGAGGTCGAGATCGCGCGCCATGCGCGTGACCACCTTGAGTTGCTGAAAGTCCTTCTCGCCGAAGAACGCCATGTCCGGGCGCACCTGCGTGAACAGCTTCGCGACAACGGTTGCCACGCCGCCGAAGAAGTGCGGACGGAATTGATCCTCAAGTCCGGCAAGCGCCGGGCCTTCGGGCGCAACGCGGGTCGCGAACCCGTCCGGATACATCGTCTTCACATCCGGATTCCAGACCAGATCGACACCCTCTGCCGTGAGACGCGCGATGTCTTCCTTCCAGGTGCGGGGATACGAGCCGAGGTCTTCATGGGCCGCGAACTGCGTCGGGTTCACGAAAATCGATACGGCGACTTTGCGTGCCCGCTTTTTCGCGAGCCGGACCAGAGACACATGGCCGTCATGGAGCGCTCCCATGGTCGGCACGAGCGCGAGGGTGGCGTTGCGCTTGCAAAGGTCGGCGCGTGCGCGGTGAAGGGATGAAAGCGTGCGGGCGATGATGGGTGTGCGGGTCATGCGTGCCGATGTTTGCAACGGGTGATCGTCAGTGGGCGCAGTCTTAACAAAGGCCGTGGTGCGCGCCAACGACCACGCGCGGCCGTCTGCATCACCGGTCGGCGGATTCATCATGAACGCGGAGCCCATCGGAATTTCACTTGATTCTTTCTGGGCTTGGCTGAAGATATCCACAGGGGATTTGCATGCTATTGCAGACGAGTCAGGGGCAGTCCGGGTCGGCGCATGTCGTCGTGCTCGGCAACGAGAAGGGTGGGTCGGGCAAGTCCACCACTGCGCTTCACGTTGCGGTCGCGCTGCTGAAGGCCGGGCAGCGCGTTGCCACCATCGACCTCGATTCCCGTCAGAAGAGCTTCACCCGCTACATCGAGAATCGCCGCGCCTGGGCCCAGCGCACCGGGCTCTCTCTTGAGGTGCCGCACCACTGCTGTGTTGCTCTGGGCTCCAGCATGCAGATCGACGACAACGAGATGTCGGAGTTCGAGCAGTTCTCGGCGGCGGTCAGCGCGGTGGAGCGGACCTACGACTTCATCGTGATCGATACGCCGGGCACCGACAGCTACCTGATGCGTCTGGCGCATTCGATGGCGGATACGCTGGTGACGCCGATAAACGACAGCTTTCTGGATTTCGACGTGCTTGGCTCGGTCGATCCGGCGACTTACTCCGTGATCGGCGAAAGCCACTACGCGACCATGGTGAAGGTGGCGCGCAAGCAGCGCCGCGATCTCGATGGCGCGACCACCGACTGGATCGTTGTGCGAAACCGCCTGTCGATGCTGGGCTCCCGCAACAAGCAGCTCATCGCGGAGGGGCTCGACCAGCTCTCGTTCCGGCTCGGTTTCCGGCCGGTCGATGGCTTCGCCGAGCGTGTGGTCTACCGCGAGTTCTTCCCGCGGGGCCTGACCGCCCTTGACGACCTGGACGAGGCCACGCTGGGTACCCGCCCGAACATGGCCCATGTGACCGCCCGCGAGGAGGTGACCAGCCTGCTGCGCCACCTGAAGCTCCCGATCGATGAGCGGGGCCGCCGCCGGGCTGCGACCCGGGCCGAATGGTTTGCCCAGGTCGACCGTCCACTGGAAAATCACGGGCTCACAGCCTAATTTAAGGGCTGTGCCAGCTTGGTTTTTCGGCGGGTTCCTGCGCCCGGTTCCATTCGATGAAGCACAAATTTTGCTGAAAAATCTGAACTTATTGCGAGTTTGGCGCTTGGTTCTTTACGCGCCATAGCCCAAACGGTGCGTTTTGGGTCCGATGGCATGTTTGATGCATTGCACAAAATAACTGGTCTATGTCAGACACATGTCGGGAAATTAAGCTTGGTTTGTCGCCAACCTGTCATCATCTAACTAGACAAGGACGAAGGATTCTAAAACACTGTGTTGTGACAGGGCGGTCTGGAGGGGTTTGGACCGGCCTGGCAATTTCGAGGGCGAGATGAAGCGCGGAATTTTTATCCTGCTTGGTCTGTTTGCGATCGTTGTCGTCGCATACTTCACTGCGAGCAAATGGGCGATCCGTCACGAGACGCTGACGTTCTACGATTCAACGCGTGATCGTCCGATTGAAGTCGCGATCGCTGTGCGCCGCGACAAGGAGATGCAGGCCAACGCCGGCATGCTCACGCTGCCCGTGGCGATCGTCAATCACGGCAATACCGTAAAATTCACCGAGTACTCGTTCCTCGCCAACGTGCTCGCTGCTCGCGGATACTTTGTTTCGAGCATTCAGCACGATCTGGCGAGCGATGCGCCCTTGGTCACCAAGGTCGGCGAACTGTACGTCGGACGCCTGCCGGTCTATCAGCGCGGCGTGGCGAACATCGAGTTTGCCGTGAAGCAGGTCCAGAAGATCCAGCCTAACGCGGACTACGATCATTTGACCCTCGTTGGACACTCCAATGGCGGCGACATCTCAATGTACTACGCCAAGATGCATCCGGAGAACGTGAAGAAGATCGTCACGCTCGATAATCTTCGCGTGCCGTTCCTCACCGACGGCAAGTTCAAGATTCTTTCGTTCCGTTCGAAAGACCCTGTGTTCAAGGCCGATCCTGGCGTCGTGCCTGATGACGATACGTGCGAGCAGTCGGGTATTACCGTGGTCAACACGGGTTTCCAGCATACCGATATGAGCGATCGCGGGCCTGACAATGTGAAGACATCGATTCAGGGCGTCCTCGACAAGTTCCTGGAGACCGAGAGCAAGCTCGCGCCGGTCGACACCAAGAAGATCGTGGTGCCGAAGCCCGGCCCGTCGGCGTTGGCGCCGAAGCCCGACTCGGTGGCGCAGTTCCGGTTCGCTCCTACTCCCTAGCTCTTGACCGCAGATGTTCACGCCGGACCTGTTTCCGGCTGTCGCACATTCGCGTGAGAGCTCTCCATAGCTGCCGACTTGTCTCAAACCGCCATAATTCACTGGTGGCATGACTTCTGCTTGTTTCAGCACCCAATCAAATGAGGTGACAGTCATGGGCATCAGCGGTTTCCCCCAGTCTCCCGCGCTCGCGCCGTCAGCAGATGCGCGGCTACCGCCCGTCGTCAGTGACGACGAATGTCTGTCGCGTCTGGCGCGTGCCGTTGCCGAACATGACGATCGCCGGCTGCGCGAGGTGGCGCAACTTATCGGACGGCTCGCGGTGCCGATCGAGTAGGAACGAGCCTTCGTCGGCAGGTTTCCGCAGCCGATGAATTGACCAACTGTCCGTCGCGCTCCACATAAGACTCGCAACCAACCGCGAGATCAGATGACGCGCGATCCGACCATTCCAAAAACCGGCGAGCAGCCTGTCGCAGGCCGCGCCCGCACTGTGCCGGACACGCAGACGTCCGCCGCGGACATCGCGGCGTTCGTCGCGAAAGCGCGTGCGATGACACCGGGCAAGGGAGGCTCGGGCCGGCTGGTCTTCGCCCTCGATGCCACGATGAGCCGCCAGCCGACCTGGGACATGGCGTGCCAGCTTCAGGCGGATATGTTCCGCGAGGCGGGCAGTATCGGCGGCCTCTCGGTTCGTCTCGTCTACTATCGCGGTCTGAATGAATGCCGCGCCAGCCAGTGGATTTCCGACACCGCGCACCTTGCCACGCTGATGGGCAAAATCGATTGCCGGGGCGGGCAGACGCAGCTTGGCCGCGTACTTTCCGATGCGCGGCGCGAGGCTGTCGCATCGGGCGTGCGTGCCATTGTGTTCGTTGGCGACGCGATGGAAGAGAACGTGGACGCGCTGTGCGTCACCGCGGGCGAACTCGGCCTGCTGAAGGTGCCGTGCTTCATGTTCCAGGAGGGCAATGATCCGGCGGCGGAGGCTGCGTTTCGCGAGATCGCGCGGCTGACGGGCGGCGCGTGGTGCCGCTTCGACATGGGTTCGGCGGCGCAGTTGCGCGAACTTCTCCGCGCGGCGGCAGCCTATGCGGCCGGCGGGCGCGATGCGCTGCTGCGGCTGGCGAAGAATACCTCCGGGGCGGCGGCGCTGCTCGGGCAGATGAAATAGCGGAGGCGCGGCTGCTGCGCTCACGGGTCGGTCCGCTGGGCCAGCGGCAAAAATTCGCAGATGTGCGCGTTCCTCAAAGCACGCTAGACACATACATGAAGCATATGCCGGTCTCGCCGCACCTCGCGCGCGACGCCGTATTTGAACGCAAAGATTGATTGACCCATGCCGACCCTGATCGCAGGCATCGTCGCCGTCGCGCTGCTCTACGTCGCCCTCAACATCATCAAGGGCGCCGATCCGAAATGGCTTGCGAAAGTCGTTCGCGGCGGCGGGGGCATTGTGACGCTGGCCGCGGCGCTGTTTATCGGCGCAAGGGGCGAGCTTGCGGTGGCGATCCCGCTCGGAATTTTCGGCGCCGGTCTGCTCGGCTGGTCGCCGTTCGGCGCCCAGCTCGGTTCGGCCTGGGGCAACTACGGCCCCGGCGCTTGGAAATCAAACGGGCAGAAGTCCAAGGTACGATCCCAGTTTATAGAGATGACGCTCGACCACGACACCGGGGTGCTTGAGGGGCTTATTACCGCCGGCCCCGAAACGGGGCGCGTACTGGACGACTTCACGCTCGACGAGCTCATCGCTCTGGCGCGCGGGTTTGATGCCGAGAGCTGGGCTCTTCTGGAAAGCTATCTGGATCGCCGGTTTCCCGCCTGGCGTGAACACGCGCAGGGCGAGGGGGCAGGCCGGAGTGGAGGCGAGGATCGCCGTGCGGCGCCGAGCGGAAAAATGACGGCGGAGGAGGCCTATCAGATCCTTGGCCTGAAGCCGGGCGCGGGGCGCGATGAGATCAGCCGGGCGCACCGTGGGCTCATGAAGAAACTTCATCCCGACCAGGGGGGCTCGACGTACCTCGCTGCCCGTGTGAACGAGGCCAAGGACACTCTTCTTCGCAATCATCGCTGACTCCAGCACGCAACATCACGCTACAAACTGCGAGCAGCCTTTCCGCCTCTGTGTTGAACGCCCCTGCGGATGCCCGCCGTTGTCCGGCGTGATCGATCCTGCAGTTAATGTTTTAGAGACCAAGTCTTGAAAAAGGGTTGCATGCGCGGGCCCGGCCTAAAAAAGTTACCTCGTGAGCTGCGGTGCGATACGCACGCAAGGTAGACGCGAACGTCACATCTACTCCACGCGCAAAGAAAAAGCCCGCGGCTGAACCGCGGGCTTTGTTTCATCCGGAATTAGGATCGGCCGATCAGTTCCTGATGGCAATGCACGAAATATCGGAACGCTTCAGCGTGCGGCATGCGGCTTCAGCGGAATCCTGATTGAGACCGGCGAAGCGTGCGCGGTAGAGCGTTTTGTTGCCCTTCGACACCGTCTCCGTGAACTGTTCTGCGTCGCTGAGGAGCTTGCTTGCGCTGCCGCGCGCCGCGTGGAGGCGCTGACGGGCTTCGCTCTCGCTCTCGAGAGCACCGACCTGGATGATCCAGCCCGAGCGGGCGACGGTCTTGATCGCGCCGTTGTGCTGGATGGTCTGCGTCGGCTGCGCGGGCGGCAAGGCGGCTTGCTGGACCGGCTGCGGAGCGGGCTGCTGTTGCGGCACTGCGGATGTCTGAAGGGCGACGGCCTGCGCTCCCAGGGTCGTGGGCGGTGCGCCGCGCGCGGGATCGGCATAGGCCAGCGTCTGCGCTTGCGGTGCCGAAGACGAGGCGGGAACTGAACCGATAATGCCCTGTCCGATGCCGTTGCTGGTGTTGGGCTGGGCGGGTAGCGGGGCGGGGAAATCACTGCGCGCCTGCGCGTAAGTCGCCGGCCATGGTTCTGCACGGCGTTCGGCTTTTGATGCAGCCGGAGCGTCGGTCTTGACCTCGGCCTTTGCCACGACGGCCTTCGATGTTTCCGCGACATCCGCGCTGCGCGGCGCGGGAATGGCATTGGTCGCTACCGGCGCAGGTGCGTTGGGCGTTGCGGAAGCCACCTTGGTCTGTCCCATGCGAACCTGAACCGTCTTGACGCGCACCGGCGTCATCGGCTCAGCCGATCCGGGAATAATGGACAGAGGCGATGAAATCACGCCGCTGGTGAGCGGAGCGGGCGCGGGCTTGTCCTGCGCTTCAGCAACGGGTTTCGCGGGAGCTGGAGCTGCCGCCACTGCGCGCGGCGCGGGAAGCGGAACGGGTTCCGGCGTGGTGGAAGCAACCTTGATCGCGCCTTGCGACTGAACCATCGGGGCAGGACGCTTCGCTTCGGTCTCATCGGCATCGTCTGCGCTGGCGATCTTGGTGTCGCCGCCGCGTTCGGTGATGGCGGCAACGGTGCGCCGGGTCGCGGCTTCATCGAGATGTTCGGCGAGCAGGTTGCGCATGATCGCGTCGCGCGAACCGCCGCTGCGTCCGCCCATCACGACGCCAACCACGTAGCGATTGCCGCGCTTCATCGACGTGACGAGGTTGAAGCCGGAGGCGCGAGTATAACCGGTCTTGATGCCGTCCACGCCTTCGACGCGGCCGAGCAGCTTGTTGTGATTGCGGATCGAGCGTCCCTTGTAGTTGAACGCCTCGGTGGCGAAATAGCGATAGTATTTCGGAAAGCGGTCCTGAATGGCGCGGCCGAGCGTGGCCTGATCGCGCGCGGTGGTGACCTGCTCGCTGTCCGGAAGGCCTGACGCGTTCTTGTAAACCGTCTTGCTCATGCCAAGCGCGCGCGCCTTGCGCGTCATTGCCTTGGCGAAATCGTCCTCGTCGCCGCTGATGGCTTCGGCGATCACTGCGGCGGCGTCATTGGCGGAGCGGGTCACGAGGCCCTTGATCGCGTCTTCGACGCGGATCGTTTGGCCGGGGCGCAAACCGAGCTTGGTCGGCGCCTGCTGCGAGGCATGGACCGACACGTCCAGCGGCGTATCGAGCTTCATCTTGCCGCTCTCCAGCCGTTCGAACAGCATGTAGAGCGTCATGATCTTGGTGAGCGAGGCGGGGTGGCGCAGGCTGTCGGCGCTGGTGGCCTGGAGCGTGCTGCCGGAATTGGCGTCTACGATGATGGAAGAGAACGAGGGGCTGTAGCTCGATGCCGCAGCGTGGCGCTGCTTGTGACGCCGCCGGGCGTCTGCAGTGTCGATCGTGAAGGTGACGGCCACGGAGATGGTGGCGACGCCGAGAAGGCAAAGGCGGAGCGCGCGCAGAGACGCTGACGATTTGACCCCAAGCATGAATTTCCCCGTCCGATTCCCAGTTATTCGCCTCGTTCTGAGGCCAAATTTGGTCCGGCCGCGGCCAATCTTCGGGCCGCGTCGTCCACGCGAAGCAGCGGCTCCAATGGGCCGGTGCCGGACAGTCGGCGATCCGGCTAAGGTATTGGAACCGCGCAGCTTTTCGTATTCGTCGGAAAATGCGAAAAGCGCAGGGAATCAAATTAGGTGGCGACGGTTTCGAAAGGGTTAAGCAAGGGTTTCCGACGTTGGCAGGTTTTGTCTCAGATTTAAGACGATTGTGCGACGCACAAGATTCTTGACTTTTATTGTGCGTTGCACTACTACCAAAGTCGTGGTTAGGGAGCCGGGCATCTCTCCGGCGCGTGCAGGTCAACAGTCTGGGAAAAGGATACCGGTAAATGGTCAAGGTTGAAGAGTTTCAGCAGTACGGCAAAGAGCAGTTCGACGCCGCGGTTGCATCCGCCAACACCTTCTCGAGCGGTCTTCAGTCGATTGCGACTGCCTACGGCGAGTACGCCAAGAAGTCGTTCGAAGACACCAAGAGCTTCGTCGAGAAGCTGTCGGGCGTGAAGTCGATCGAAAAAGCCATCGAACTGCAGACCGAATACGCCAAGACGTCTTACGAGACGTTCGTGGCCGAGTCGCAGAAGATCGGCGAGCTTTACACCGACCTCGCCAAGCAGGCTTTCAAGCCTTTCGAGAACGCCGTCGTGAAGGCGACCACTCACTAATTCAAGGCTCTCGACCAACAGAAAAGCCCGGCTCAACGCCGGGCTTTTTTATTGCGGTGGACAATCCGCCGTTCGTTACTTGGCGATGCGCAGTTTCGTCAGCGAGTTTCCGATTGAATCGAACGCGGCTGCGATGCCGCTTGCGCTGGTCGATGAGTAGAAATTACCGGCGTCGGCGCAGTATTTCAGAACCGAGGATTCCGGGCCGCCATCGGTGTTGACCTGAATGGTGTAGATCAAGGTCGTTCCGTTGGCCCTGTTCTTGATATTGTCGCAGAGAATTTTCTGCCGCGCATCGATCTGCGATGCCGACGAGTACCAGCGATTTTGCGTATTCTCTCCATCCGAAAGCAGGATGATCGCATCGGTATATTTGTAGTTCGAATCCTTGGCAGGTGTCGGGAACGGATCTGTCGATTGCAGCAGCATCCACGCCCAGTGCATGCCGATGCCCTGGTTGGTGTTGCCGGACGCGACGAGGTTGTTGATCTTGCCCTTGATGGTGCTGTCGTCCGTCGATCCGTCGGATTCGTTCGCGTTAAACACTGACATCATCGGCAGGATCGACGAGCCGCAGGCGTTATAACTCTCGCCAAGAAACAGGGTCGCCGGGGTAGCGGTGGTCGGCGCGTCCTTCGTCGTGTCATAAGATTGGGTGCGGTCCGTCACGCAACCTTTCCAGTTGTTGAGATTGCTGGCAGTCCATACCTTGCCGGCAGCGACACACGAACTCTTCGTGGTCTTGGACGACTGGCTGCAACTGCCATAGCTTGTATCCCAGTCAAGCCAGGTCGCGTTCTTGTTGGCGGTGCCGACATTGACCATCACGTTGAAGGGGATGATTGACAGATACACATCGTCGACAGTCTTCGACGACGTCTTGAGTGTGTCCACCAGACCCTTGGCTGCCTTTTTCATGGCGTCGAGCTTGCCGGCGCTGTTCATCGATCCGGTGATGTCCAGCGCCATGGCGACGCGCATCCTGGTGTTCCCCCAGACCGTCGTCGAACTGGTGCCGAAATCGAGATTCGGATAGCCGACGACCTTCATGATTTCGGTCTTCATGTTGGCCGAACCCGTCAGAACGATCTTGGATCCATCCTGGGCGCTCTTTGTATAGGTCGCCGTTATCACGACATTCTGCGCTTCCGGGTGCTTGTAGAGCGCCTTGAAATATTCGTTCGCCTTCTGGCTGATCTGCTCGGTGGTGAGGCCCGTTGCGTCCCTGGAAATCATCAGGGCGGCGGTATCGAGGGCTGCCTGCATGGCGGTGCGGGCATTGCTGACGCGGGCATAATCGACCGCAGCGCCGACGAAGCCCAGCAGCGGCAAGACTACGATGCCGAACAGCACAGCGACGTTCCCGTCCTGCGCGTGGCGGAAGCGTCCGATCAATCCACGGGCGCGATTGAAAATCGATGCATCGTTCATGACGTCACCAGAGGAATGAAGCTCTGGGACGCGGGATAGGCTGCAGGCGTGAAGAGGTAGTAAAATGCTGCGGTGAATCACGGGTACACCTGAGACGAAGGCGGCTGCGGATGGACGCGCCGCTGTTTCATGGTGAAGGCCGGGTTTCCCGCTTCGTTCCAATTTTATCGATTCACCAGCCGCGCAAGCCGGGCCAGAGGTGCGGGAACGTCCGAAAATGGATGCAATGTTCATGGCAGTCACCAAAAATGGGTCCTGCCATGTCGTAGGAGGGGGCTGTGAAGGGGCGGTAAAAGTTGCGGTCAATCTACGTAAAATGCCCCACAAAATGGCCGTTTCAGCCCCTCAATCGGTGCGTATTGTCAACAGCGCCTCAACACCCCATAACGAAACTGGTGTGAAATTTGGGCGTTTTTGTTAACCACCAGCGATTGCCGCAATGGTGTCGTGCGGTTCACCCGGCGCGATTTCAGCCGGTAACGGCATGCTTGCGGGCGGGCGCACGGCGACCCATATTGTTAATGTGATCCGACGGCGTCTCGTCGCCGGAATGTTGCTTTTTGCGGGAATTTCGAACTCTCAAGCCATGCTGCACTCGTCTTCATATCCGGAACCTGTCGCGGCGCCTGAGGTGTCCGGCGAACAAACCGCCAGCGTTCGCCCGCACATGAGCAAGGATGACAACGGCAACGAGGGGCGGGGCGGTCCTGGCACGTCCGTCATCACCAAGGTCAAGCCAAAGACCAAACGTCCAAACCTCTACCGCGTCCTGATCCTGAACGACGACTACACTCCAATGGAGTTCGTCGTTCATGTTCTAGAGAAATTCTTCAACAAGGACGTTGAAGCCGCGACAACGATCATGTTGCATGTGCATCACCACGGCATCGGCGAGTGTGGCGTTTTTACGTATGAGATCGCGGAAACCAAGGTGACGCAGGTCATGGACTTTGCGCGAAAACATCAACATCCTTTGCAATGCGTGATGGAAAAGAAGTAGCATTTGAGTCTCGTTCGGCGTGGGAACCGGGTGAGGCGACGAGAATTGATCAACTGGACCCAGACGACGGACGATCACTACAGACGATCAGTGAAGTGGCGGGGGCCATAAGGGACGCGAATGCCGACTTTCTCTCAGAGCCTTGAGCAATCCCTGCACCGTGCGTTGGCGATCGCGAACGAGCGCCACCACCAGTACGCGACGCTTGAGCATCTGCTGCTTTCGTTGATCGACGACTCGGACGCCGCCGCCGTGATGCGTGCATGCAGCGTCGACCTCGACAAGTTGCGCGGCAGCCTCGTCAACTACCTCGAAACCGAATTTGAGAATCTGGTCGCCGAAGGCTCCGACGACGCCAAGCCGACCGCCGGGTTCCAGCGCGTCGTTCAGCGCGCGGTGATTCACGTCCAGTCGTCCGGCCGCGAAGAGGTCACCGGCGCCAACGTGCTGATCGCGATCTTCGCGGAGCGCGAGAGCCATGCGGCGTATTTCCTGCAGGAGCAGGATATGACGCGCTATGACGCGGTGAACTACATCAGCCATGGCATCGCCAAGCGGCCCGGCGTCTCCGAGGCGCGGCCGGTGCGCGGCGTCGACGAGGAAGCCGACACCAAGGGCAACGACGATTCCAAGAAGAAGGGTGAGGCGCTCGAAACCTATTGCGTCAACCTCAACAAGAAGGCGCGCGACGGCAAGATCGATCCCGTTATCGGTCGGCACGCGGAAATCAACCGTGCCATCCAGGTGCTGTGCCGCCGTCAGAAGAACAATCCGCTGTTCGTCGGCGAAGCAGGCGTCGGAAAAACTGCGATCGCGGAAGGTCTTGCCAAGCGCATCGTCGATAGCGAAGTGCCGGAAGTGCTGGCAGCGTCCACCGTGTTCTCGCTCGACATGGGCACGCTGCTCGCGGGCACGCGCTATCGCGGCGATTTCGAAGAGCGCCTCAAGCAGGTCATCAAGGAACTGGAAGCGCACCCGAATGCGATCCTGTTCATCGACGAAATCCACACCGTGATCGGCGCAGGCGCAACCTCCGGCGGCGCGATGGATGCGTCCAACCTGCTGAAGCCCGCGCTGGCGTCCGGCACGATCCGCTGCATGGGGTCGACCACCTACAAGGAATACCGGCAGCACTTCGAGAAGGATCGCGCGCTGGTGCGGCGGTTCCAGAAGATCGACGTCAACGAGCCGACCGTTGAAGACGCCATTGGCATCCTCAAGGGCCTCAAGCCGTATTTCGAGGAATATCACAAGCTGAAGTACACCAACGACGCCATCGAGGCGGCGGTGAACCTGTCGGCGCGCTACATTCACGACCGCAAGTTGCCGGACAAGGCGATCGACGTGATCGACGAATCCGGCGCGGCGCAGATGCTTGTGCCGGAGAACAAGCGCAAGAAGACCATCGGCATCAAGGAAATCGAAGTGACCATCGCGACGATGGCGCGGATTCCGCCGAAGTCTGTCTCCAAGGACGACGCCGAGGTGCTCAAGCATCTCGAGACGACATTGAAGCGGACCGTGTTCGGTCAGGAGAAGGCCATCGAGGCTTTGGCCGCGTCGATCAAGCTCGCCCGTGCGGGCCTGCGCGAACCGGAGAAGCCGATCGGCTCGTATCTGTTCTCGGGACCGACCGGCGTGGGCAAGACTGAGGTTGCCAAGCAGTTGGCGGCGTCGCTGGGCGTCGAACTGATCCGCTTCGATATGTCCGAGTACATGGAGCGGCATACGGTGTCGCGTCTGATCGGCGCGCCTCCGGGCTACGTTGGCTTCGACCAGGGTGGTCTCTTGACCGATGGCGTGGACCAGCATCCGCACTGTGTGGTGCTGCTCGACGAAATCGAGAAGGCGCATCCGGATCTCTACAACGTGCTGTTGCAGATCATGGATCACGGCAAGCTGACCGATCACAACGGCAAGTCGGTCAACTTCCGCAACGTCATCCTGATCATGACGACCAACGCGGGCGCTGCCGACATGGCGAAGGCCGCGTTCGGCTTCACGCGCAGCAAGCGGGAAGGCGAGGATCAGGAGGCGATCAACCGGCAGTTCGCGCCGGAGTTCCGCAACCGTCTCGATGCGATCGTGTCGTTCGCGCATCTCAATACCGATGTGATCGGCATGGTGGTCGAGAAGTTCGTGCTGCAGCTCGAAGCCCAGCTTGCGGACCGCGACGTGACCATTGAACTGTCCGAGCCTGCGAAGGCGTGGCTGGTGAAGGAAGGTTACGACGAGCAGATGGGTGCGCGGCCGATGGCCCGCGTCATTCAGGAGCACATCAAGAAGCCTTTGGCGGATGAGGTGCTGTTCGGCAAGCTGAAGGGTGGCGGCCACGTCCGCGTTGTCCTGGTGAAGGACGAGACGAGCGAAACGGGCGCCGAGAAGATCGGTTTCGAGTTCGTCGAAGGACCGGTGACCCCGAAGCCCGAAAAGCTGCCCGGCACCCGCAAGCGCTCCGCGCCGCGCAAGCCGAAGGGCGGGGGCGATGGTCCGAAAGGTCCGGCCAAGCCGCCGCTCATGAAGGTCTGAGCGGAGCCAATTCGATACAGAACAAGACCCGGCGATCTCACGATCGCCGGGTTTTTGCCTCTGTGCAGAATCAGAAACGTTTCAGCGCGGTGAGAAGGGGCTCGAGCTTCGCATTGATCGCTTCGCCTGCCTCGGACGCAACCGCCCATGCCGCCAATCCGGCCAACACGGCGACAATGAAGTACTGAGCAGTCGCCACGGCGATCAGTGGCTTCAGCAGCCCCCGGCTTACTCGTTTGAGCGGGCCTGTTTCTTTGAAATCATCGCGGGGTAGTTCCTGCGGAGTATCAATTTGAAGGTCGGGATGGCTGTCCGCGGCGAGTGCGGGAGATTCCAGATCATTCTGTGAATCCGGCAAAGCGAGATCGCGAGTGTCCGCGGACTGCGTATCCATCGCTTCGTCCGGCGTCGCCTCGATATGCACGACCACGTCACTCATCCCGTCACACTTCATTCTTTGCTAACCATAGGCTGGCCGCCCGGTGGGGGCTATGAAGAGCGATGGAAAGACTCCGTTAACGTAAACGAACCAGCGCATAGGCGTGCGAGATGAGCGACAGTTCTCATCCGATGGATAAGCGATCCACGGCAAGTTCTGTGATGGTCGCGATTTTCCGAAACCTGCTTGTGTCGTCTCCTTGCTTGATCCGCTTTTCGACATCGTCGTGTGGCAGTTGGTGGTGATGAGACGACGGTTCCCGTTGCGTTGGACACTGTGCCTGGCTGTCAGCATGATGCTGACGGCGAAGGTTCATGTGGCGCGTGGTGATGACCCTGCGCCCACAGCGAAGCCACACACTCCGCAGGAGGCATCCGAACCTAAGACTCAAGGTCAGGAAAGTCCGCCAACTCCTCCCGCTGCCACCGAAACAAAACCTGCTGCCGAGGTGCCGCCACCAGCTGCCGATGCAAAGGAGGCCAATGCACGCGAGGCGATGTGCCTGATGATCGAATCCGCGGCGACCGCTCATAACCTGCCGCTGGAATTCTTTGCGCGCGTGATCTGGCAGGAGAGCCGGTTTCAGCCGGATGCGGTGGGGCCGCTCACACGCAGCGGTCAGCGCGCGCAGGGCGTTGCGCAATTCATGCCCGGCACCGCGAACGAGCGCCGGCTGCTCGACCCATTCGATCCCGTGCAGGCTCTACCTAAGTCGGCGGAATTCCTGAAAGAGCTGCGCGAACAGTTCGGCAATCTCGGCCTTGCTGCGGCGGCCTACAATGCGGGGCCTCGCCGGGTGCAGGAATGGCTGGCGGGCACCGGCTACATGCCCTCCGAGACGCGGAACTATGTTTATGCGATCACCGGCACGCCGGTCGATGACTGGGCCGCCGCCGGGAAGAACGGCGCGGTCAAGGACCGCGCCCCGCCGACAGGTTGCCGCGAACTCATGGCGCTGCTGAAACGTGCGCCAAACCCGTTCATCGCCGAACTGGAGCAGCGGGTGAAGCTCGGTGCGGCAATGGCATGGGGTGTTCAGCTCGCCGCCGGATTCTCGCGTGACAGGGCGCTCGCGATGTATGCCCGCTCCATGAAGCGTCTGAGTGCGATCATCGGAGATCGCGATCCCAGTCTCTTGAGCTCGATCTTCCGCAGTCGCGGCACGCGGCCGTTCTATCAGGTGCGTGTGGGAGCCGACACGCGCGCCGCCGCCAACGAATTGTGCGACCGCATCCGGCGGGCAGGGCAGGCGTGCATCGTGCTGAAGAACGCGCAGGGGCGTGGTTAACCGGCGCCGGTACTGAACGCGGGCGAAAATTCCGGAAATCTCTTGGAACGGTTAACGTCGCAGATCAATTGATTGCAAAAGAAACCCAATATTTGCAGGCATTATTTGAATCTGTGCGGCAAGATTTATGCTCAACGAAATGCTAACGCGGTCATGACGTTTTTCGTTTAAGTTTTGTGAAACCGTTTTCCAATCATCTGACCGGATGCAGCGAAATTTTTCGCGGCAATCTGTGAGGAGGCCGTCGTGCTGACGTTTGGGATTATCGGTATTGCATTCGCAGCCTTGTGCGTTCTCGGTTCGCTGTCGTCGTCCGCGCGCGAGCCGTCGATCTGATCTCTTGCCGCGGTACGTCGCAGTCACCATTCGGCGGCGCGCGTCGACTGGCGGCGCGCACCCTTGCAAGTTGCCGCGTTTTAGCGGTCCGGCCTCCCGAAATTGGCGGCCTCGGTCCCTTGACGAGGGGGGCATTTCACCCGCGAGATGAATCAAGCGATTCATCCGGTGTTGCACCCCTTGGCACTTCCAGCCCTTGATTCTCCGAAATGGCACAGCCCGCTCGCAGCATTCGCGTTCGGGGTGAAATCCGCGCTGTCGTCGATTCTGGCGCTGGTGCTGTTCGGCACCTTCATCGGGGTGGGTGCATTCGCCCATGACACAGGCTTCACGCTCGGCTGGGCGCTCGCCACCACGGTTCTGGTCTGGGCCGGCCCTGCGCAAATCATCCTGATCTCGACCTCCCATGCCGGAGCGACGCTGCTGGAATCGGCTCTGGCGGTGACCATCAGCGCGATCCGCCTGCTGCCGATGGTGGTCTCGGTCTTGCCGATGCTGCGCACGCCGCAAACGAAAATGCGTCAGCTCGCGCTGCCGGCGCATTTGGTGGCGGTGACCGTCTGGGTCGAGAGCTTTCGCCTGTTGCCACACGTGCCGCGCGAACGGCGGATCGCATTCGTGAACGGGCTTGGCGGCGGGCTGGTGTTTCTGAGTTGCGTGGCGACCATTCTCGGATACGGGCTGGCGGCAAGCCTGCCGCCCATCCTGGCCGCGGGGATTCTCGCACTGACGCCGCTGACGTTCCTGCTGTCCACCGCCCGGAATGCGCACAAGCTGGTGGACAAGCTGGCGCTGGCGCTCGGGCTGGCGCTCTATCCGCTGGTGCAGCTGCTCCACACCGGTGTCGACATCATGATCTGCGGCCTGACTGCCGGCACGATTTCCTATGGCGTCCATCGCTTAAGGAGGCGCGCATGAGCGGTCTGCTTGGAGATTCGCACGCCATCGCGCTGCTGTTGTTCGCGGGCTTCCTGTCGAACGAGGTCTGGCGGGCGCTTGGCCTCGTGGTCGGCGGCGGCATCGACGAAGGTTCTGAATTCCTGGTCTGGGTGAGGGCGGTCGCTGCCGCGATCCTCGCCGGCGTCATCGCGCAGATCCTGATTTCACCGCCCGGCGCGCTGGCGACGGTGCCGGACATCGTGCGGTATGGCGCTGCCGCCGTCGGGTTTGGCGTCTATCTGGCGATGCGCAAATCGGTTTTCGCCGGCGTCATCGCCGGTGAAATCGTCGTGCTCGCGGGCAAGTGGTGGATGGGCTGAGCCTGCGCTTTGCGGCTTAGTCCTTGAGCGCCGCGATCAGCCGCGTGGCGTGATCTTCCAGCACCTTGACGTCTTCCTTGCGGGTCGCAGGAGGAAGCAGCACAACGCCTTCGACGCGCGGCATGACGTGCATGTGAAGATGATAGACGACCTGGCCGCTGGCCGGTTCGCTGAATTGCTGCAGGGTAATCCCGTCAGCCTTGAAGGCCTTCATGCCTGCAACCGCGATTTTCTTCGCCGTCCGCGCGACATGGGCGAAGCTCTCCGGCGAGATGTCGAGAATGTTGCGGGCCGGCTCCTTCGGGATCACCAGGGTATGTCCGGGACAGCGCGGCATGATGTCCATGAAAGCGAAGGTGTGTTCGTCCTCATAGACTTTGTGACAGGGGATTTCCCCGCGCAGGATTTTTGCGAAGATATTGTTGGAGTCGTATGCGGTCATGGTCGGTCCCGGAAAAGTTGCGGGTCACAATCGCCGCCCGGCGCGGCGCGGTCAAGCCGGGTTGTGTGAGCGGTGCGCATCTCAGGAATCCACTGTGCGCTCGGGGATTCCGGTCGCAATCTCGTCGATGCCGTCGGTGAGGCCCGTCAAGTCGCGTTAGGCCGATTGCCGCGTGGTCACAACGCCAGCCGGTTAGTCTTCCCCGTCCACCTTGCGA
Organism: Afipia massiliensis; assembly: GCF_001006325.2. Taxonomy (NCBI): domain Bacteria; kingdom Pseudomonadati; phylum Pseudomonadota; class Alphaproteobacteria; order Hyphomicrobiales; family Nitrobacteraceae; genus Afipia; species Afipia massiliensis. The sequence goes on from NZ_LBIA02000001.1 coordinate 3,332,932, forward strand.
AACGGCCCGGCGTCGGTCAGTTCCCGGACGGCTTCCTGCACGTAGGTTCGCTCACGCGCGAGATAATCGCGGATAGCGCGGCGCAGCGACGGGTCGGCGATGTAATGCGCGGAGTAGGTGGTTTGCGGCAGGTAGCCGCGGTCGATCTTGTGCTCACCCTGCGCGCCGGCCTCGACACGCTTCAATCCGCGCCGGATCGCGAAGTCGATGGCCTGATAGTAGCAGACCTCGAAGTGCAGAAATGGATGATGCTCGATTGCGCCCCAGTGGCGCCCGAACAACGTATCGGAGCCGATGAAATTGATCGCGCCTGCGATCCATTTGCCGTCGCGCTTTGCCATCACCAGCAGCACGTCTTTCGCCATGGTCTCGCCGACCATGTCGTAGAACGCGCGGGTGAGATAAGGCCGCCCCCATTTGCGCGACCCGGTCTCCATGTAGAACTCGAAGAATGCGTCCCACGCATCCGGTGTGATGTCGCTGCCGGTCAGGGGATGAATGGTGATGCCGTTCGCCAGCGCCTCGCGGCGCTCGCGGCGGATGCCCTTGCGATGGCGCGAGGCGAGGGTCGCGAGGAAATCCTCGAACGTCCCGTAGCCTTCGTTGCGCCAGTGGAACTGCTGGTCGGTGCGTTGCAGGAATCCCTGTTTGGCAAGAAACGCCCATTCGTCTTCCTGCGCGAAAGTGACGTGGACGGACGATGCGTGGGTCGCGCCGCACAGCGCGATCAGTCCGGCCGCGAGGTGTTCGCGCACGCGTGCAGCCTCGTCACCCGGACGCACCAGCAGGCGAGGCCCGGTTGCAGGCGTGAACGGAACGGACGCCTGCAGCTTTGGATAATAGCTGCCGCCGGCCCGCGCATAGGCATCGGCCCAGCCGTGATCGAACACATACTCACCTTGCGAGTGATTTTTCAGGTAGCAGGGGACGACGCCCACGACGTCGCCCGCGATGCGCGCCACCAGATGACGCGGCGCCCAGCCGGTCCGCGCGATCGCTGAGCCCGACGTTTCCAAAGCTGCAAAAAAGGCGTGTGAGACAAAGGGATTGTATGCGCCATCTGTATTGGCGCAGGCGTTCCATTCGCCGGCCGGGATCTGGCCGATCGAGGATACCGCTTCAAGCGTGATCTCGCAGGAATCCGTCAAAGGGAAGGCGCACCGTGGCCGAGAGAAAACCGAAACCGTTCAGCAGTATAGATCGGCGTTCGTGCGGATGACTTCAAGTCTCTGGCATCGCGCCTTTCGGCTTACTCCGGGATGAAACCTTCGAAGGTCATCTGGTCGGCGTAACGTGCAGTTCGTACGCGCTGTTCCGGCGTGCGCACAGTCCATGTAATGAGCGCACAACCGAAGACGTTGCGCGCAATCCATGGCGCAGGCGCGGGCAAATCGTCGACCCGATAGCTGACAAAATGGGGTTGCGTGCGGAAGCCGTGGCGCAGGCCGGTCATCTCGCGGATTTTTCCGGGCGGCAACTGCTTCCATTCGCCGTCGGTGTAGTGGCGTTCCGCGACAATGCCGCGCGTGAGGTCCGGCATCAGATCGCGGATCGCAGTCACCTGATCGGGGTCGAACGACATCGCCGCCACCGGGCCGGTGTAGGACGCCAGCACCTCCGCCATCCGGGTCACCAGCCGCCGGTCGCCGTTGAACCGGCTCTTGATCTCCAGCACCAGCGGCACGCGCCCTGCGACACGCGCGCAGAGATCGCCGAGCGTCATCATGTGATCGGACGTGTGCTTGAATCCAACCTGCTTGAGTTGATCCGCGGTGAGCGAAAGCAACTCGCCGGCCCCCTGGGTGAGGCGGCCCAGCTCATAATCGTGATGCACCATCGCCTCAAAGTCAGCCGATGGCTGAAGGTCAACCTCGATGGCAAAGTTGTCGGCGACCGCAGCGTCGATCGCCGATGGCATGTTTTCAATAATGCCGCGCGTGCGATCGTGCAGGCCGCGATGGGCGATCGGCCGCGCCGTCAGCCAGCCGGGTGCACGCGCAGCCATTAGCTTACTATCTTGAGCATGATCTTGTCCGAAAACCGGTGCCCACTTTTCGGGATCATGCTCACGAAACTTCGAAGATACCTTCGACTTCGACCGCGGCGTCCGACGGAAGAGCGGCCACGCCGACGGTGGTACGTGCATGCCGGCCCTTGTCGCCGAATGCGGCGACCATCAGATCCGAAGCGCCGTTGAGCACCTTCGGCCCGTCGAGGAAATCCGGCATCGCATTGACGAAGCCGCCGAGACGCACCACGCGCGCCACCTTGTCGAGATCGCCGAGCGCCATCTTGACCTGCGCCAGCAGATTGATCGCGCATCCGCGCGCGGCGGCGGCGCCTTGCTCGACGGTCACACTGGCGCCGAGCTTGCCCTTTGCGATCAGCTTGCCTTCCGGCGTGTTGCAGACCTGGCCCGAGACGAACAGCAGATTTCCGGTGCGCACGAATCCGACGTAGTTCGCCACCGGCGGATTAGGCTCGTGCAACACGATGCCCAGCGCGTTCAACTTCTGCTCGACCGTTCCCGCCATGTCACTCCCCGATGTTGTTCTGATGTTGCCCGCAGACGATGTTCGGCATTGTCACCAATAAACCGGGCGCGCCATATTTCACCCATCGTGCCGTCACATGCAAGCGCGCAAGGTGCGTGATTTAGGCCGGATATTTTGAGCGATTCCGCGACTTTGCCCCGGTTGCGGCGCAATGCTGCGGCTATTATTCTTCGATTCTCACGCTTTCAAGGAGACGCCATGCGTCGCGCGCGCCGGATTTCAGGTTGTGGATCGCTTGCCCTGCTTATGTCAGCCGCGGTTCTCGCGCCGGGCACGACCGGAGCACAGGCTGCACCCAGCGTTGCCTTTCTCGCGCATCAGGCCGTCTATGATCTGAGCCTGAAGACATCGCGGGGCAATGCCAGCGTCAACAATGCGACCGGCCGTATCCTGTACAACTTCGCGGGCAGTGCGTGCGAGGGCTACACCACCGAATTCCGGCAGGTGTCGCGGCTCGACGCCGGCGAAAGCAAAACCACGCTGAGCGATCTGCGTTCCACCAGTTGGGAAGACGGCGAGGGCAAGAGCTATCGCTTCAAGATCGAGACTCGCATGAACGACGCCGATGTGACGTCGGTCGATGGCATCGCGGAGCGTGAGGGCACGACGGTCAAGGTCAAGTTGAAGAAACCCAAGGCCAAGACCTTCACCATCGAAGGCGCTGTGTTTCCGACGGAGCAGGTCAAGCTGATCATCGAGGCCGCGCGCCAAGGCAAGTCGGTGCTCGAACTCGTGATCTATGACGGATCGGACGACGGCGAGAAGGTCTACAACACGCTCACGGTGATCGGACAACCCATTCCGGGAACGAAAGCCCCGACGAAGCCGGATGCCACGACGGACAACGAGAAGTTCAAATCGCAGACGCGGTGGCCGGTCACGGTCAGTTATTATGATCGTGCGACGAAACCCAATTCCGGTGAGCAGACCCCGATCTATGCGATGTCGTTCGAACTGTACGAGGACGGCGTCTCGCGTGCGCTGTCGCTGGACTACAACGATTTCGTCATCGCGGGCGCGATGGGCAAGATCGATGTCAAGGAAACCAAGCCCTGCAAATAGGGTTTGGAGCCGTCATTCCGGCTTCGCAGGTCCGTCATATGCAATCCCGCGCATCACGGCGGCGTTGCCGAATTTCTTGCGGACATTGTCCATCGCGCGTTCGGCATGGGCCGAGCGGCGATCCAGCAGATCCTGATCGTCGGCCTCGGCGCCGGGTTTGAGCGCGCTGACTCCGGCGCCGATCAGCCGGAACGCGGTACCGTCGATCTCGCGGCTGAGCATTTCGCGCACGGTCGCGAAAATGCGGGTCGCGAGTTGCGTCGGAACGTGAAGCGATTGCGAACGGGTGCGCTGCCTGAAGTCCGCGGTTTTCAATTTCAGCGTGATGGTCGATCCGGAGAGGTCGCCGCTCTTGAGGCGCGAGGATACCTTTTCGCACAGCCGCCACAGAATTTTCTCCAGCGTCGGAAAATCCCGCACGTCGGACTCAAGCGTCGTTTCATTTGAAATTGTCTTGGCGCCGCGATCGGCGACCACCTTGCGGTCGTCGATGCCGCGCGCCAGCCGCCACAGCCGCCGTCCCTCGGGGCCGAATTGCTTCATCAGATCGATCTCGTCGGCGCGCTGCAGATCCTTGATCAGGCGGAAGCCGCGCTGCGAGAGTTTTTCCTGCGAGGCGGGGCCAACTCCGTAGATGAACCCGACCGGCCGCTCGGCGAGCATCGTGCGCGCTTCCTCCTGGTCGAGCGCCGCGAAGCCACGCGGCTTGTCGAGGTCGGATGCGATCTTGGCGAGAAACTTGTTCACGGACAGTCCGACCGAGACGGTGATGCCGATGTCGCGCTCCACCTGGGACGCGAACCGCGCAAGCACCTTGGCGGGGATCATGCCGTGCACCAGTTCGGTGCCGCTGAGGTCGAGGAATGCCTCGTCGATAGAGAGCGGCTCGACCAGCGGGGTCAATGCCATCATCGCATGGCGGACTTCGCGTCCGACGCGAACGTATTTCGCCATGTCGGGCCGGACCACCACAGCCGATGGGCAGAGGTCGAGCGCCTTGAACATCGGCATGGCCGAGCGGACGCCATAGGTGCGGGCGATGTAGCAGGCCGCCGACACCACGCCGCGCTTGCCGCCGCCGATGATCACAGGCTTGTCGGCGATGTCCGGGTTGTCGCGCTTCTCGACGGTTGCATAGAACGCATCGCAATCGATATGCGCGAGTGTCAGCGCGCCGAGGGTGCGATGGCGGATGAGGCGGGGGGAGCCGCATTCAGCGCAGCGCATGGTCCTTGCCGCGACGTCCGACAGGCAGTCGCGGCAAAATCCCGTAAGGTCGGCTGGCGGACGGTCGCTCAAGGCGTCACTCCCAGCGTGGGTCCAGTACCTCGCGCGCGTTGGCGACGGCTTGCGGCGTCAGCTGCGAGGCGTCGGCAAAGGCCTTCACGGTTGCGTCATCACGCACGATGAAATCGAGCACGCCGGCGAGGAATTTGGGGTCGGCGGCCGAGGTTCGAAGGGTCTGCGGGCCAATACCGCTCTCGGTCAGGAACATCCCTAATCGTTCAGGATCTGAAGCAAGGAAGGAGAGGGCCTGAATCGCAACAAATTCAGCAACTTCCTGAGGGGTCGAAGGGCCTTTTGTCATTGATCGCGTTTGCCTTTCCGTAACCTATGGTCTCTATTTTGAGCCATCATGCCCGAGTCACGGTGGCGTGGCGAATTCAATGGTTTCAGCACGTACGGGCATTTTACGGGAATTGGAGGGCCAGGATGGCCAAAACCGTCCTGATCGTGGAAGACAACGAGCTCAATATGAAGCTCTTTCGCGATCTGCTGGAGGCCCATGGGTATCAGACAGTCGGCACGCGCAACGGGGTTGAAGCACTCGACCTTGCCCGCAAGCACCGGCCCGATCTCATCCTCATGGATATTCAGCTTCCCGAAGTTTCCGGTCTCGACGTGACACGCTGGATCAAGGCGGATGTCGAATTGCGCGCGATCCCTGTGGTCGCGGTGACGGCTTTTGCCATGAAAGGCGATGAGGAACGTATCCGCGAAGGCGGGTGCGAAGCGTATTTGTCCAAACCGATTTCGGTTGGGAAGTTTATTGAGACGGTTCGACGGTTTGTCGGCTAGGAGAGTTTGATGTCCGCGCGCGTTCTGGTCGTTGACGACGTTCTCGCCAACGTAAAGCTGCTCGAGGCGCGCCTGTCCGCGGAATATTTCGACGTGGTGACGGCGAATTGCGGAACGCAGGCGCTTGAAATCTGCGAGCGCGCGGAATGCGACATTGTGCTGCTCGACGTGATGATGCCTGACATCGACGGATTCGAGGTGTGCCGCCGCCTGAAGTCGAATCCGAAAACCCATTTTATTCCGGTCATCATGGTGACGGCGCTCGACAGCCCGTCCGACCGTGTGCGCGGGCTCGACGCCGGCGCCGATGACTTTCTGACCAAGCCGGTGTCCGACGTCGTGATGATCGCGCGCGTGCGGTCGCTGACGCGGCTGAAGATGATGACCGACGAGTTGCGCATGCGCGCGATTACCTCGCTCGAGATCGGCGTCAACGCGCCCGAGCGCGAGGCCGTTGCAGATACAGGGAGAGGCGGGCGCGTTCTGCTGGTGGACGATCGGCCTTCGTCTTACGAGCGGCTCGCTCCCGTGCTGGCCACCGAACATCACGTCGATGTCGAAGCCAATCCCGCCGAAGCGTTGTTTCATGCCGCCGACGGCAATTACGATCTGTTGATCGTGTCGCTGGGTCTGGAGAATTTCGACGGATTGCGGCTTTGCAGCCAGGCGCGTTCGCTGGAGCGGACGCGCAGTGTGCCGATCCTCGCTATTGCCGACGCCGACAACAACGCGCGGCTGCTGCGCGGGTTGGAGATCGGCGTCAACGATTACCTGCTGCGCCCGGTCGACAAGAACGAACTGCTGGCGCGCGCGCGCACCCAGATCCGCAAGCGCCGCTATACCGATCATCTGCGCGACAACGTGCAGAATTCCATCGAAATGGCGATCACCGATCCGCTGACCGGGCTACACAATCGCCGCTATATGGAAAGCCATCTCGCGACGCTGGCGGAGCAGGCAGCCATGCGGGCGAAGCCGCTGGCCTTGATGATGCTCGATATCGACTACTTCAAATCGATCAACGACAGCTACGGGCACGATGCCGGCGACGACGTGCTGCGCGAATTCGCGGTGCGCATCCGCAAGTCGATTCGCGGCATCGATCTGGCCTGCCGTTACGGCGGCGAGGAATTCGTCATCGTGATGCCGGAGACCGACCTGCACGTGGCGGGCATGGTCGCCGAGCGGCTCCGCCGCTCCATCGCCGGGGAACCGTTCGCCGTTGAGAAGGGCGCCAAGCGCATCGAGGTGACCATTTCGATCGGCATCTCGACCCTGGAAACCAAGGGCGAGGCCATCGGTGCTGTTCTCAAGCGCGCCGACCAGGCGCTGTACCGCGCCAAGCATGACGGCCGTAACAGGGTCGTGGCGGCTGCAGCCTGAAGCCTGTCAAAATCCCGCATCAAACGCAAAACGGGGCCGAAAGGCCCCGGTTTCGTTCGTAAGCAACTGAAATAGTTACTTGATCTTGGCTTCGCGGAACTCGACGTGCTTCTTCGCGACCGGGTCGTACTTCTTCTTCACGAGCTTGTCGGTCATCGTGCGCGAGTTCTTCTTGGCGACGTAATAGAAGCCGGTATCCGCGCTGGAAACGAGCTTGACCTTGATGGTGACCGCTTTGGCCATGTTCAGAACCTCGAATGTCAGGAATCACGAGCAGACCCGACAAATCGAGCTGCATTTGGGCCGCAACCTAGCTTCGAACGCCCCAAAGTCAAGGTTTTAGGGCGCATTATTCCGAAAAGCGCGCCACGGTTTTCGGACCGGATTCTGGGCGGGCGGGTTCCCTGGAAAGCAAGGATTCTGCGGCGCGAAACGGGCGCCCAAGGCAGGGTCAGCCGCGTTTACGGCACCCACAGGCTCGAAAATCCGGATTTAGGCCCAAGGGCAGGCCCAGATTTTGGATGCGTGCGGAGGCGCTCCCTGGCCGGACAGGGCTATCCGCCCTTGAAATCCTTCGGGGAGAAGCTGAGGTCGAGCATGCGCCATTGATCGTAGCGATCCGGCGCGAGCATCGCGTAAGGCTGGCACTTTGCCAGCGCATCCATCGCGCTGCGCATCAGGGCGGGGCCTTTTTCGGATGCGCTTGCTTCAATCAGAAGCGGTTCCGCTGCGAGCCTGCCGTCGCGCTGAAACGCCACGCGCAGCACGATGCGGACATTGTCGGAAGGCGCCACCGATTTCGGCAGAATCGAACAGGACTTGAGATGGGCGCGCAATGCCGCCGCATCCTCGACTTTGATATTTGCGGCGGCCGTTGCCTTGGCGTCGAAGTCCCCGGTTGCTCCGGCGTCCGGCAGGGTGAACATCATGCCGAACTTGCTGGTGATGTCGGGCGCAGCCGTCGGCACCTCCGGCTGGGAAGGTGCCGGCGGCGGTTGTGTTTGCGGCTGAGACTGCTGTTGAGATGGTTCAGCGGGCTTGGCCTGCTCGGCAGGTTTGGCCTGTTCGGTGGCCTGTTGCTGGAGCGCGGCCTGCTGCGACTCCTGTTTCGGATTTGAAGCCGGACTTGGGGCGGGGGCGGGTGGCGGCGTCTGCTCGGGCGCAGCTTGCTGCTGCGACTCCTGTGCCTTCTGTTCCGCCTGCTCCTGAGATTTCTCGTCCAGCTTGGGGAAGTCGTAGTTGTCAGGCTCTTTTGGAAGCGGCGGGGCTTCCTCGGGCGTGACGATATCGACGGTAATGGCTTCCGCGGTCGTCGGGTCGAACGGGCGCACACCCGCGAGCACAAGACACGCTGTCAGAGCCGCAACATGTGCGGCGACCGATATGGCGGCGCCGGTACGCATACAAATGTGGTTCGCTCATCCCTGGCGGGCGTTCCGCCGCCGTCAGTGGGCAGCATATCAGCCCGCGCGGGAGCTTGAAACCGCAACTCCGCTTTGGTCAGGTCTCTGTCAACACCGAGGCAATCATCGCGCCGACGGCCATGTCGTCCTGTTGCCCGAAGCCGTGATGATACACGGTGCCATTCCGGCGGATCAGGATCATGGTCGGGGTTCCGCGCATGCCATAACTGGCCATGGTCACGGGAATTGGCGTGTCTTCGCCGGGTGTGTCCACGCCGATCGGGAAGGTGAGCTTGTTCTCGTGAACGAACGCCTTCAATGACACCGGTTTCATGGCTTCGTGGTGTTCGAATACGGTATGCAGACCGATGACCTGCAAGTCCGTATTCTTGAACATATCGTGCGCGCGTTGAGTTTGCGGCGTGCCGTGCGATACGCAGCCGGGACAGAGCATCTGGAAAGCGTGAAGCAGAACGGGACGCCCGCGAAGCGCCGCAAGCGTGAGCGGCGCGGCTGCATTGAGCCACTCCGAGACAGACAGTTCCGGTGCAATGGCGGTCGTCATGACAACTTCAGGCCTCTGCAATCATGGCGCCGATGCAGGAGGACTGTTCCACCAGAGGCAGAATCAGATGACGTCCCGCTGCATCTTGCCGCCGTAGAAGTGGAAGAACGGCACCTCCGCCGCATGAGACAGCGGTCCCATGGCGAGGCGCTTGTCCAACTCGCGCAGCACCATCTTCGTCATCTGATGCAGATCCGCGAGAGACAGTGAACCAAGCTCGACCCAAACGAGTTCGACAAGTTCGGCATCCGCATGGACGACGCCTTCAACCCGGTGCGCGATCGACGATGCGTCTGCGGTAAAAAACCGCGTGTCGAATCGCCGGACCCGGCCGGGCGGGGTGATGGCGCGGGCAATCAGGAACAGTCCGGACGGGTCGGGCAGCAGTCCGGCGTCGGCGAACGGCTTCCATTCGCCAGCCAGCTTCGCCGCGGCGCCATTCATGCGTGCGACCTGCCGTCCAAGGCAAAGCCCTGTTTCCTCGCAGGCTTCACGAATGGCAGCGACGGCCAGCGCGCGGGCGCGGGCAGGTGCGATCTTCGGGCTGCCGCCTGTCAGCTTTTTTTCAAGTGCTTTCGGGATTTCCGCCGCGACGGGGATGCGGTTGTCGGTTGCATCCACGCGTCCGCCGGGGAACACGAACTTGCCCGGCATGAAGATGACCTTGTCATGCCGCTTGCCGACCAGGACCTTGGGCACGCTTCCGCTGCGATCGACAAGAATCAGCGTCGCGGCATCTTTCGGGCGGCGGTAAGGATGACTGTCGTCTTCCTTTTCTTCTTTCTCAGGCTCGCTCATTTCACCACGTTCAGCTTCGCAATTGTGCCTTCCTCGACGTCAGCTGGCCGGCTTTCGTCAAAGCCATGCATACGGAACGCCCACTGCAATCCTACCACGGCACCCTTGACTGGTTGCAACAGCAGCAGCGACGAGACCAGCGTGAAGGGGAGATAGAACGCCAGCTGCAGCAGCATCGATGGCGCATAGTTGGTTTCGATCCAGAGCGCGATCGGCACAATGATGTGCCCGACGATGACGATCACGAGATAGGCGGGCAGATCGTCGGCGCGGTGATGGCTCAGATTCTCTCCGCATGCCGGGCAATTGTCGGCGACCTTCAGGAAGGCGCGGAAGATTTTGCCTTCGCCGCAGCTCGGGCAGCGGCATCGCAAACCGCGCGCCATTGCCTGCCAGAGATCGCGCTTGGGCAACGATTGAGATGTCGACGTCCATGTCGCGGCGGGCATCGTGCGGCTTTCCATAACGGCTCCTTTGAAAGGTGCTAGCCCTTCTTCGATTTGCGCGCCTTGCGGGAAGGCTTGCGCGATTTCTTTACGTCCTTCTTGTCGCGGCCTGGCCGGGTCTTGCCGCCAGTATGCGGCTTCCCGGTGCGGCTATCGCGCATGCGGCCACCGCGCGGAACGGTCCGTCCTTCGGACAGCAATTCGAACCGCAACGCGCCGGCCACCGGGGCAGCTTCTACCAGACGAACCTGCACGACGTCACCCAATCGATGCATGGCACCGCTGCGAGATCCGATCAGGGCGTGGCGGGTCTCGTCGTAGTTGTAATACTCGCTTCCCAGTGTGCGCACGGGAATGAGGCCGTCCGCGCCCGTATCGCTCAGTTTTACGAACAAACCCGCACGGGTGACGCCGGAAATCCGCCCTTCGAACGTCGCGCCGATGCGATCTGCAAGGAAATGCGCGATCAGCCGGTCGGCGGTCTCGCGTTCGGCTTTCATGGCGCGGCGTTCGGTGAGCGAAATTGCCGCAGCCACCTCGCTCAGTGTTTCAAACGTCTCGGTGTCGGGCAGCGCGCCTTCGCCGAGCCCGAGGGCGCGGATCAGCGCGCGATGCACGACAAGATCTGCGTATCGCCGGATCGGCGAGGTGAAATGAGCGTAGCGCCGCAGGTTGAGGCCGAAATGGCCGTAATTGTCGGCGGAATATTCCGCCTGCGCCTGCGAGCGCAGCACGACCTCGTTCACCAACGGCTCGGAGTCATGGCCTTTGACATGGGCCAGCACGCGGTTGAACAGCGTCGGGCGCAACGCGCCGGTCTTCGCAAAGGAGATGTCGAGGGTCTTGAGAAATTCCTGAAGGTTATGAACCTTCTCCACCGTCGGCTCGTCGTGCACGCGATAGATCAGTGGCAGCGCTTTCTTCTCAAGCGTTTCCGCCGCCGCGACGTTGGCGAGAATCATGAATTCTTCGATCAGCCGGTGCGCGTCGAGCCGTTCCGGCGTCACCACGCGGTCCACCGTGCCGTCGGCCTTCAGCAGGATCTTGCGCTCGGGGAGATCGAGGTCGAGCGGGTCGCGCTCGTTGCGCGCGCGCTTCACCAGCGCATAGGCGTCATAGAGCGGCTTCAGGATCGAATCGAGCAGAGGGCCGGTGGTGTCGTCGGGCCGTCCGTCGATGGCGGCCTGCGCCTGCGCGTAGTTCAGCTTCGCAGCGGAGCGCATCAGCACGCGATGGAAGGTGTGCGAGCGCTTGCGGCCGTCCTTGTCGATCACCATGCGCACCGCCAGCGCGCCGCGCGGCTCGCTTGGCTTCAGCGAGCACAAGTCGTTCGAGATGCGTTCGGGCAGCATCGGCACGACGCGATCGGGGAAATACACCGAGTTGCCGCGCTTGAGCGCCTCGCTGTCGAGCGGCGATTGCGGCCGCACGTAGAACGCGACATCGGCAATGGCGACGTTGACGATGTAGCCGCCCTTGTTGCTCGGATCGTTGTCCAGTTCGGCATGGACCGCGTCGTCGTGGTCCTTCGCGTCCGGCGGGTCGATGGTGACGAGCGGCACATTGCGCCAGTCCTCGCGTCCGGCGAGCGTCGCGGGTTTCGCAGCCTCGGATTCTCGGATGACGTCGGCAGGAAACTCCTGCGGAATTTCGTGGGCGTGGATCGCGATCAGGCTGACGGCCTTTTCGGTCTTGAGCGAGCCGAGGCGTTCCTTCACCCGGCCGGATGGCAATCCGTAGCCGCGCGAGCGCATCAGTTCGACGCTGACCAGATCACCATCCTGCGCGCCGTTTGCGTCGGCGGCAGTGATCGCGAGTTCCCGGCCGACCTGCTTCTTGTCGATCGGAATCAGGCGCCCGTCGCCATTCGGCAGCGTGCGGAAAATTCCGAGCACGCGGTTTCTGGCTTTATCGAGCAGCTTGATGACCCGGCCGCGGTAGGTCTTCTCGTGTTTGTTGTCGGGCTTCTCGATGCGCAGCAACGCACGGTCGCCGACGCCTGCGGCGGTGCCGGGTGCGGCTTTGCGCGGGACATGGATGCGAATGACCGGGGCAGGGCCGTTGGTTTCTTCAAGCCATTCGGCAGGCGTGGCGATCAGTTCGCCGTCGCTGTCGCGGCTTGTGATGTCCGCAACGATGGTCGGGGGGAGAGCCTTGACCTCGTGGACCTTCTTGCCCTGCTTGGCGATCAGTCCTTCGTCGGCGAGTTCGCGCAAAATGCGCCGCAGCGCCGCGCGGGATTCGTTCTTCAATCCGAAATGTCGCGCCAGTTCGCGTGTGCCGGCTTCACCGGGGTGCGCCTTGACGAACGCGACAATGCTCTCTCTGTCGGGAAAGGCAGTTGTCGCGTCGGTTTTCTTTTTCATTATCCGCGTGCTTTACCGGCGCTCTTCTTTTCCGCGACCTTCGCGACCTTGGCAGCCGCAACCTTCGCAACGTCCGCCTTGGCTTTAGCATCCTTCAGCAAAACCGGCTCGGCTGCGGCTTTCTTTGGCGCAGCCTTTTTCGCGGCAGCTTTCTTCTTGGCGGCGGGCTTCTTCGCAGGCTTTTCGGATTCAGCCGCACCATTCGCGCTGGCCGCGGCCTTGGCGGGCTTCTTCTTCGCGGTCTTTTTGGCCGCACGCTTCGGCTTGCCGCCGCCCTTGGCCGCGCGCTCCTCGATCAGGGCGATGGCTTCCGGCAGCGTGATGGTTTCCGGCGTCTTGTCGCTCGGGATCGTGGCGTTGATGCCGTCGATGGTGACGTAGGCGCCATAACGGCCGCTCTTGACCATGATGGTGCCGCCGCGTGCGGGATACTCGCCGAGCGGCTTTCCGGGATCAGCGCCGAAGCGGCGGCTCGGACCCTTGGCGATTTTCTCCGCAATCAGCGTCACCGCGCGGTTGAGGCCGACATGGTAGACATCGTCGCCGGCTTCGAGACTCGCATAGGTCTTGCCGTGGCGGACGAACGGACCGAACCGGCCGATGCCGGCCGTGATCACTTCGCCGTCTTCCGGATGCGGCCCGATATCGCGCGGCAGCGACAGAAGCTTGAGCGCAAGTTCGAGTTCAACGTCGGCAGGCGACATGTTCTTCGGAATGCCCGCACGCTTCGGCTTCTCGTCCTCGCCGTAGTCCTTAGGCTCGCCGAGCTGGATGTATGGACCAAAACGTCCGGCCTTGACCGCAACTTCAAGACCCGACACCGGGTCCTTGCCCAACGGTCGATCGCTCGATCCGCTCGACGCGGCGAGGGGGCGTGTGTAGCGGCATTCGGGATAGTTCGAGCAGCCGACGAAAGCGCCGAACTTGCCGGCCTTCAGATTGAGCTTGCCGTTGCCGCAGCTCGGGCACTGGCGGGGGTCGCCGCCGTCGGCACGCGGCTCGTAGATATGCTCGCCGAGCATCGCGTCGAGCACGTCGAGCACTTCGGTGACGCGCACGTCCTTGATGTCATTGACTGCGCCGATGAAGTCTTTCCAGAAATCGGCGAGCACCTGCTTCCAGGCGATCTCGTTGTTCGAAATCCTGTCGAGCTTTTCTTCGAGGTCGGCGGTGAAGTCGAACTCCACATAGCGCGCGAAGTAATTCTCAAGGAACGCGACAACGACGCGGCCCTTGTCCTCGCCGTGCAGCCGCTTCTTCTCGAGCTTCACATAGCCGCGATCCTTCAGCACCTGAATGATCGAGGCATAGGTCGAAGGCCGGCCAATGCCGAGTTCTTCCATGCGCTTGACCAGCGATGCTTCCGAGAAACGCGGCGGCGGCTCGGTGAAATGCTGGGTGACGTTGAGGCCTTCGCGCTTGAGCGTTTCGCCCTCGTTGATGACGGGCAGGCGCTTTGAGTCCTCGTCTTCCGGATCGTCGTCGCGGCCTTCCTGATAGACCGCGAGGAAGCCGTCGAACTTCACGACCTGGCCGGTGGCGCGCAATTCGAGCACGCGCGCGCCTGCCTTCGCCGTGATGTCGACGGTGGTGCGCTCCATCTCGGCGGATTCCATCTGGCTCGCGACCGTGCGCATCCAGATCAATTCGTAAAGCCGCGCCTGATCGTTATCGAGCCTGGCCTTCAGCGAAGAAGGGCGGCGCGAAAGATCCGTGGGGCGGATGGCTTCATGCGCTTCCTGCGCGTTCTTCGCCTTCGAGGTGTACTGGCGCGGGGAATCCGGCACGTAAGCCTTGCCGTAGTCCTCGCCGATCACCTTGCGGACCTGCGTGATGGCGGACGGATCGATCTGCACACCGTCGGTACGCATATAAGTAATGAGACCGGTGGTTTCGCCGCCGATGTCGATGCCCTCATAAAGACGCTGGGCGATGCGCATGGTGTGCGCAGGCGCAAAGCCGAGCTTGCGGCTGGCTTCCTGCTGCAGCGTCGATGTGGTGAACGGCGACTGCGGATTGCGGCGCGCCGGCTTGGCTTCCACCGCGGAGACGGTGAAGTTCGCGGCTTCGATCGCTTTCTTGAAATCCTCGGCTTCCGCGCCGGTGCCGATGTCGAGGCGTTGGAGTTTCCTGCCGTCGGCGCCGACGAGGCGGGCCTCGAAGGATTCACCGCGGGGCGTCGCCAGCGTAGTGAGCAGCGACCAGTATTCGCGGGGGACAAACTTCTCGATTTCGAGTTCGCGGTCGCAGACCAGCCGCAAGGCGACGGACTGCACGCGGCCGGCCGAGCGCGCGCCGGGCAGCTTGCGCCAGAGAACAGGGGAGAGGGTGAACCCGACCAGATAGTCCAGCGCGCGGCGCGCCAGATAGGCGTCGACCAGCGCGCCGTCGATCTCGCGCGGATTTTTCATGGCCTCGGTGACGGCCTGTTTGGTGATGGCGTTGAAGACCACGCGCTCGATCTTTTGGTCCTTGAGCGCACGCTTCTGCTTCATGATCTCCAGGACGTGCCAGGAGATCGCTTCGCCTTCGCGATCAGGGTCGGTTGCGAGGATCAGCTTGTCCGCGCTCTTGAGCGCCTTGGCGATATCGTTGAGACGGCCGGCCGCCTTGGGATCGTTTTCCCAGATCATCTGGAAATCGGCCTCCGGATCGACCGATCCATTCTTGGCCGGAAGGTCGCGGACATGGCCGTACGAGGCCAAAACCTCGTAGCCGGAGCCCAAATACTTGTTGATCGTCTTGGCCTTCGCAGGCGACTCGACAATGACGAGATTCATTTGATTCCAATAGCTTATAGGGGGTACGCGGGCCGGAATCGCAAGATTCCATCAGGCTGGCTTGCCCGATACATGGGTAAAAGGGGGTCCGCTGTCAAATAGGGATCTGGTGAGGGGACCCGTTTCAAGGTCCAGATTCGCGCACAGATTGCAGAATATGAGTACTTGTAGTTGTGCACCTTATGCGTGTATTGTCATAAAATACGCTTAAAAAGACTAAATTCCCTTGGTTTTGGAAGGGATGCCGGATGGCCGCTCGCGACAGTCGCGCCGATGTGTTGCGGACCGATTCAAGTGCCAAGGATGGCGGTCCAGCCGAGGCGGCGAGCGCCATTTCGGAGGTTGTTGCGGAACTGGCGCAGCTCTCGCGCCGCCATCGTCTCGACATGCTGGCGTATCTGCTCGACATGGCACAGCTCGAAGCGGATGAGTTCGTCAGGCGGCGACTGACGTCCGGCGAATTCTAGGCTGGCGCCGGAGCCACGACCTTGGTGTCGGTCTGATCCAGCAAGCGGCCGTCCTGGGCTCGGATCTGCAACTTGCCGAGCGGTAATCCGTTCTTTCGGTCGACCAGTGAACTGCAAGTTTCGCCCGGTTTAAAGGCATATTCCTCACCCCACTGCCGCAAGGCGACCAGCACTGGAAACAGTGCGCGGGCTTTCGCCGTCGGCACATAATCCTGATAGGCGCTGCCGTCCGAAGCCGGCTGCACCTCGAGGATTCCTTGCGCCACCAAAGAGCGCAGCCGCACTGTCAGGATGTTCTTCGCAATTCCAAGATTCTTCTGAAACTGGCTGAAGCGCCGCGCGCCGATCAGCGCATCGCGGATGATCAGCAGCGACCACCAGTCGCCGATGGCGTCCAGCGTCCGCGCGATGGGGCACAGATCACCCTGAAGACTCTTTCGTTTCACCGCTTGACCCTCCGGTCACGACATTGTGGTTGTATTATAGAACCAGAAGCATTATCCAGCAAGAGTAGTTTTATTATGAAACCAGAAACCAAGCCAATCAAAACAGGAGCGTTCCATGAGGCTTAAGGGCAAAACGGCATTCATTACGGGGGGCAACAGTGGCATCGGCCTCGCCACCGCGAAGTTGTTCGCGGCTGAAGGGGCGCGCGTGGCGATCACGGGGCGGGATCAGGCCAGACTCGATTCCGCAGTGGCGGAACTGGGGCCGAACGGTTTCGGCATCAAAGCCGACGCCACCGATGTCGCGCAGCTGGAAGATGCAGTGGCGCAGGCGGTGAAAAAATTCGGCAAGCTCGACATCGTGTTTGCCAATGCGGGCATCGCGGGCAACACGCCGGTGGGCGGCACGACGCTGGCGGCGTTCGAGAATGTCATCAAGACAAACCTCACGGCCGTGTTCTTCACGGTGCAGGCTGCCGAGCCGCATCTCAACGAAAATGCGTCGATCATTCTCAACGGCTCGGTGATTTCGGTGCTCGGCAATCCGGGCTACTCGGCTTATGCGGCGACCAAGGCCGGCGTGCGTGCGATGGCGCGCGTGATGGCGTCTGAACTTTCGCCGCGCGGCATCCGCGTCAATGTCGTTGCACCGGGCGGCACGCGCACGCCGATCTGGGGACCGGGCATTGCGACACCGCAGGCGGAGCAGGCGCTTGAGGCGCGTATCTCACGTTCGACACCGCTCGGCCGGATGGGCGAAGCCGATCACATCGCCAAGACCGTGCTGTTCCTCGCATCCGATGATGCGGCGCATGTGCAGGGTCAGGAAATTTTCGTCGATGGCGGATCGACGTCGTCTCCCGCCGGCGCACCGATTTATCGCGGGTAGTGTTCCGCGCGATTCCGGATGGCCTTCAGCACATGAGGCCATCCGGAATAGTCTCCCGCAGGAACCTGCGCGTTCTCACATGCGTTATCGCCGTGAAGCCCAGAGCCGGGGGCGGATCGAACGGCGGGACAACGCATGTTCCAGTTCCTTCAAGTCTTCACGCTGGTTCTTGTCGCGTCCACGCTGTCGTTCTCGCTGGCTCATGTCGGCGAATGGCCGGGAAAATTGCGTTTGAATCGGGACGACTATTTCACCACTCAAACGATTTACTATCCGGGTTTCACGATCGGCGGCATCAGCGAGCCCGTCGCGATCCTCTCCTTGATTGCCCTTGTCGTTTCAACCCGGTGGCAAAGCCCGGCGTTCGGCTGGCTGCTTGCCGCGCTGGCTTCAATGATCGTGATGCATCTCGTTTTCTGGCTGGTGACGCAACCGGTCAACAAGATCTGGCTGCGGGACCAGGAGTTGGCGGAGGCCGGTACCGCTTTCTTTAACCAGAAGAAAAAACCGGATCCGGCCAAATCTGTCGATTGGACGAAGCTGCGCGACCGATGGGAGTATTCCCACGCCGCCCGGGCGCTGTTCGCACTGCTCGGATTGATCTTTCTCGGGATCGCGATCACATCGCAGTCCGCCTGATTACAGCAGCGACACCATCCCGCCGCCGTGACGTTCCAGCCGTCCCGCGAGTTCAAGCTCCAGCAGGACGGTGCGCACCACAGCCGCCGAAACATCCGTCATGCGGATCAGATCGTCGATGCCGATCGGCGAGGGACCGAGCAGGCTGACGATGCGCGCGCGGTCGTTGGCCGCAGGCTCGTCGTCCATCGCCGGGTGCTGATCGGATTCGCTCATCGGCAATTCGACCGGACGCCCCATGATCGGCTGAACTGCGTTGATGACGTCGTCGGCTTCCGTCACCAGCGTCGCGCCCTGCTTGATGAGATCGTTGGTGCCGGCCGCGCGCGGATCGAGCGGCGACCCCGGTACGGCGAACACCTCGCGGCCCTGCTCGTTGGCGAAGCGTGCGGTGATGAGCGAGCCCGAGCGGTGCGCGGCTTCCACAATGACGACGCCGAGCGCAACACCCGAGATCAGGCGATTGCGCCGGGGAAAATCCCGTGCGCGCGGGCCATGGCCGAGCGGCATTTCGGAAATCGCGCCGCTGCCGGATGAAATGATCGCCGCCAGCAGGTCTTCATGCTCGGCCGGATAAATCTTGTCATGTCCGCCCGCCAGCACGGCGACCGTGCCGGTCTCGAGCGAGACGCGATGCGCGGCCTGATCGATGCCGCGCGCCAGCCCCGAGGCGATGGCAAATCCTGCATTGCCGAGATCGCGCGCGATGATTTGCGCGAATTTCAGTCCCGCGCCGGACGCGTTGCGCGAACCGACGATGCCGATCATCGGCTGGGTCTGGACGTTCAGGACCCCGCGCACGCCGAGCAGCGGCGGAGAGTCGTCGATAAGCGCGAGGCGCGGCGGATAGCCGTATTCACCCGGCGCGAGCAGGGCGACGCCGATCCGCCGGCTATTGTCGATCTCGCGCTCCGCCTCGGCCTGCGTGCAGATGCGGCCAACCCTGGACGCGCCGCCGCGCTGCGCCAGACCGGGCAGGCGGTCGAGTGCCGCGCGTGCACTGCCGAAATGATTGACGAGAGAGCGGAAGGTGCGCGGCCCGACATTGTCGGAACGGATCAGCCGCAGCCAGTCGATGCGCTGCGCGTCGGTCAGTCTGGTCGTGGCTGGAGTCTTGATGTCCACGCGGCCCCCGTGGACAGGGAGTGTGGGGCAAGTTCGCGCGGACGACAATCGTGGCGAAAGGGATTTTAGCCCTTCTTCCCAATCTTGCCCTCGGTGCCGTTCATCAGCCGCGTGATGTTGGCGCGGTGCATGATCCACAGCACGGCGGTCAATCCCGCGAACACGGCGGCGAGCGCGGTGTGCTGAGACCAGAGCAACATCACCGGCACCACAACACTGGCGACGAGAGCCGCCAGCGACGAGTAGCGGAAGATCAGCGCCACCGCGATCCAGATCGCGCAGAACGCCAGTGCGGCAGGCCAGAACAGGCCAAGCAGGATGCCGATGTAGGTGGCGACGCCTTTGCCGCCCTTGAACTTGAGCCACACCGGAAAAAGATGCCCGACGAATGCGCCGACGCCGGCGGCAATCGCGGCGTCAGGCCCGCCGAAATATCCGGCGGCGATCACCGCAACAGTGCCCTTCAGCATGTCACCGATCAGCGTCGCGGCTGCGAGGCCCTTGTTGCCGGTGCGCAGCACATTGGTTGCGCCGATGTTGCCGGAGCCGATCGAGCGCAGGTCCTGCGTTCCGGCGAGCTTGGTGAGGATCAGGCCGAAGGGGATCGAGCCGCACAGATAGCCGAAGGCCAGCGCCAGCAGGAAAGTGCCGATCATGTTGCCTCATTTCTCTTCTTCAACGACATGAGCGGACGCGCAAGCCGCGCTCACACATGCTCGTAAACGGTGCGGCCGTCGACAATGGTGCGTGCGACGCGGCCGCTGAAGCGCGCTTCGTCGAACGGCGTATTCTTGCACTGGGATTTCAAATCCGCCGGATCCAGCACCCATGGCGTATCGAGATCGATCACGATCACATCGGCGGGCGAACCCGGACGCAGCGAGCCGCCGGGCAGGCCCAGCAATTCGGCGGGGCGGGTGGACATGGCGCGGATCAGCGTCTTCAGCTCAACTTCGCCGGAATGAACGAGGCGCAAGCCTGCCGACAGCATGGTCTCGAGGCCGATCGCACCGTGGGCTGCTTCCGCGAACGGCAGGCGTTTTACCTCGACGTCCTGCGGGTTGTGGTCCGACATGATGACATCGATCAGGCCCGAGGCGAGCGCTGCGACCAGCGCGGCGCGATCCTGTTCGGTGCGCAGCGGCGGCGACAACTTCAGGAAGGTACGGTAGGGGCCGATGTCGTTTTCGTTCAGTGTGATGTGGTTGATCGAGGCTGAGGCGCTGACGCCGAGACCGGCATCCTTGGCGCGTTTGAGAACGTCGAGGGAGTCCGTGCAGGTCAGCGAGGCCGCGTGATAACGTCCGCCGGTCAGCGCCACGAGACGCATGTCGCGCTCCAGCACCACGGCTTCCGACGCATTGGGAATTCCAAACAGGCCGAGCCGCGAGGCGAATTCGCCTTCGTTCATCACGCCTTCACCGACAAGGTTCGGATCTTCGGTGTGATGGACGATCAGCGCGTCGAAATCGCGGGCGTAGGTCAGCGCGCGGCGCATCACCAGCGCATTCATCACGCTCTTGTCGCCATCGGTGAACGCGACCGCGCCTGCCGCCTTGAGCAGGCCGATCTCGGTCATTTCCTCGCCCTTCATGCCCTTGGTCAGCGCGGCCATGGGATGGATGTTGACGATGGCGGTGTCGCGGGCACGGCGCAGGATGAAATCCACCGTCGCGGAATTGTCGATCACCGGTTTGGTGTCGGGCTGGCAGACAATGGTGGTGATGCCGCCCGCTGCCGCAGCGAGGCTCGCGGACGCAAAGGTCTCGCGATGGCCGGCGCCCGGTTCGCCGACGAAGGCCCGCATGTCCACGAGGCCGGGGGCCACAACCTTGCCGGCGCAATTAATAATGTCTGTGCCTTCGGGCACGCCGGCAGCACCGATACCGCGCCGCGCGTCGCGGATGGTGCCGTCGGCGATCAGCACGTCGCCGGGACCGTCGAGATCGCGCGAGGGATCGATCAGGCGGGCGTTGGCGAGCAGGATGGGGCGGCGATCTGTGCGCATGTGCTTCACGCGTTGGGCAGGTTGCGGGCGAGCGCTTCAAGCACCGCCATGCGCACCGCCACACCCATTTCGACCTGTTCGCGGATCAGCGACTGCGCGCCGTCCGCCACGATGGAGTCGATCTCGACGCCTCTGTTCATCGGCCCCGGATGCATCACCAGCGCTTCGGGCTTGGCATAACCGAGCTTCTTCTGGTCGAGGCCGTAGTAGTGAAAGTATTCCGAACTCGACGGCACGAACGAGCCGTTCATGCGCTCGCGTTGCAGCCGCAGCATCATGACAATGTCCGCGCCTTCGAGACCCTCGCGCATGTCGCGCGCAACCTCGACGCCCATGCGCTCGATGCCGGGCGGCAGCAGGGTCGAGGGCGCAACCACGCGCACGCGCGCGCCCATGGCGTTCAGCAGGATGATGTTGGAGCGTGCAACCCGCGAGTGCAGCACGTCGCCGCAGATTGCCACCAGCAGGCCCTCGATGTGGCCCTTGTTGCGGCGGATGGTGAGCGCGTCGAGCAGCGCTTGCGTCGGGTGTTCATGCGCGCCGTCGCCGGCATTGATGACCGAACCGTCGACTTTCTGGGCGAGCAGTTCCACCGCGCCGGACGCATGATGGCGCACCACCAGAATGTCCGGGTGCATGGCGTTGAGCGTGACGGCGGTGTCCATCAGCGTCTCGCCCTTGCGGATCGAGGAGGACGACACCGACATGTTCATGACGTCGGCGCCCAGCCGTTTGCCCGCAATCTCGAACGAAGATTGCGTGCGCGTGGAGGCTTCGAAGAACAGATTGACCTGGGTGCGGCCGCGCAGATTGGTGCGCTTCTTGTCCACCTGCCGGTTCAGTTCAACGAACTCTTCGGACAGGTCCAGAAGGCCGCTGATGTCGGCCGCGGAAAGGCCCTCGATACCCAGCAAATGCCGGTGTCCGAGGACAAAACTCGATTTCGATGCAGTTGTCATTAAAGCAAGAGCTATAGGCAGACTTGCCCGGGTGAGCAAGGTGGATTCGGCGGTTGCGGAGTTTTCCCCCGCTCATGTCCGGGCAGGGTAAATGCTTCAGTTTTGGGACAAATCTGAGGGTGTCGCGATCCCTCCATTGTCATGCCCGGCTTTATGCCGGGCATCCACGTCTTTAGGATGTAACCAAGTCGTGGATGGCCGGAACAAGTCCGGCCATGACGAAAACCCCGAATGTGGAACAATGAAACGCGCCCTCGCAGCAGTATTGGCAGCAGGAGGCATGCTCGCTGCTTTCGCCCACGTCGCGCTTGCGCTCGCCCAGCCGCTGCCCGCCGGTTTCGTCTATCTGCGCGACATCGATCCGACCATCCTTCAGGACATGCGTTACGCCGCGGCGAACAATTTCGTCGGCCGCGTGCTGGCGGGTTATGAGGCGGGGGAGTGCATCGTCACCCGCGCCGTCGGTGCCGCGCTGAAGCGGGTGCAGCAGGATCTGAAGCCTCGAGGTCTGTCGTTGAAGATGTACGACTGCTACCGCCCGCAGCGCGCGGTCGACGATATGTATGCCTGGGCGCAGGATGGCCGCGAGACTGAGGCGCAGCGGCGCTACAATCCGAAGATGCGCAAGGAAGATCTGTTCCGGCGCGGTTACATCGCAAGGCATTCCGGCCATTCGACCGGCAAGGCGGTGGATCTCACGCTGGTGCAATTGCCTGTATCAAAGGTCGCGCCGTTCGATCCGACAGCAGCCTATGCTGATTGCACCGGGCCGCAAAGTCTGCGCGCGCCGGACGCGAGTGTCGATATGGGCACCGGCTATGATTGCTCGGACGAGAAGGCGCATACCGGATCAAAGGCGATCACACCGCAGCAGCGCACATGGCGCGAGACGCTGGTGAGCGCGATGGCGAAGCAGGGGTTCGTGAATTTCCGGCTGGAGTGGTGGCACTTTTCGCTGCCGGGGCCGGGCAATGCAGCGTTCGATTTCCCGGTGGCGAAGCGATAATTGCGGCGCGCGTGGGGTTGAATTTTGGCGGCTCAATCATAGCTTTGCCGAAGAGGCGCGCGACCCAGTGCGCCTGACTTGGAAAGGCCTCGTCATGAGCAGAGGCGGTATTACAGTCACGGCGATTCTTCTCGCCATCCTTGTGGCGACGATCTGGTGGGCATGGCAGGGTTGGACCGCACACGCCGACGTGCAGATGTCGATCCACGGCTATATCGCGTTGGGACTGGGAGTTTTCTTCTCGCTTCTCATTGGGTTCGGTTTGATGGCGCTGACTTTCTACTCAAGCCGTCGGGGTTATGATGACCTTCCGCAGGCCAAGGACAAGCCGGAACCGCCCGTCGGCGAAGATCAGGCCACACGCAACATTTCCTAACGGTGACGTGAAACGCGCCGCGTTCCGGTATAGCCTGTCGTCCTCAATTCCGGGAACGACTCATGGCGCAATCACCTTTGTCCGCAACGACCGACGTATTCAACCAGTCGCCTCCGTTTGAGGATGTCGATCTGTTCTCCCTCGACCGCCCGCTTGCGGAGGCCGTGACGGCCAATGGCGGGGAGGCGGCAACAACGGAGCTTGCCGACTTCGGCCGGCATTGGGGCTCGGCGACGATGGCGCAGCGCGGGCGCGTCGCCAACGAAAACACGCCGAAGCTGAAGACCTTCGATGCGCGCGGCTTTCGCCGCGACGAGGTCGAATTTCATCCGGCCTATCATGAACTGATGGCGCACAGCGCCAACGCCGGCATCCACAATTCGACATGGAATGAAAAGGGCGAGGCGGCAGGCGGCGCGTCCGAAGTCGTGCGCGGCGCAAAGTTCTTCATCGCGGCGCAGGTCGAGACCGGGCACCTGTGCCCGATCACCATGACGCGCGCCGCAGTCGGTGCGCTGTCGGTCGATCCTGCATTGCGCGCGAAGGTGATGCCGGTGCTCGGCACGCGCTCTTACGATCCGGCCTTCGCACCGTGGTGGACCAAGCGCGGCATGACCATGGGCATGGGCATGACCGAGAAGCAGGGCGGCACCGATGTGCGCGCCAACATCACGCGCGCGGTGCGTGACGGCGACGCCTACCGCATCACCGGACACAAGTGGTTCATGTCTGCGCCGATGTGCGACGCGTTCCTCGTGCTCGCGCAGGCGGAAGGCGGACTGACCTGTTTCTTCATGCCGCGCTTCGCGCCGGACGGCTCGGTCAATGGCATTCACTTCCAGCGCCTGAAGGACAAGCTCGGCAACCGCTCCAACGCGTCATCGGAAGTGGTGTTCGAGAACGCTTATGCGCTGCGGCTCGGCGAAGAGGGACGCGGCGTGCCGACGATCATCCAGATGGTTTCGTTGACCCGGCAGGATTGTTCGCTGGCATCCGCAGGCCTGATGCGTTCGGGGCTCGCGCATGCGCTCCATCACGCGCGTCATCGCAGCGTGTTCCAGAAACATCTCGCGGATCAGCCGCTGATGCGCAGCGTGCTCGCCGACATGGCGCTGCATGTCGAAGCGTCGACCGCGCTGGTGATGCGGCTGTGCCGATCGTTCGATCGCGCGCCCACCGACAAGGCGGAGGCGGCGTATATGCGGCTGCTGACGCCGGTGGTGAAATACTGGACCTGCAAGAGCGCGCCGGGATTTCTCTACGAGGCGATGGAGTGCCTTGGTGGCAACGGTTACGTCGAGGAGGGTATTCTCGCACGGCATTACCGGGAATCGCCGGTCAATGCGATCTGGGAAGGCTCCGGCAATGTGATGTGCCTCGATGTGCTGCGCGCGCTGTCGCGCGAGGCGGACGCGGCGGCCGACGTACTGCGCGGCCTTGTCGAACAGACCAAGGGACTGCCGGGTGTGGTCGAGGCGGTCGGCTTCATCGCGAAGTCGTTTCGCCGGCCCGACGCCGAGCGCGTCGCGCGGTTGGCGGTGGAGAAGCTCGCGCTGGTCGCAGCCGCCGCCGCGCTCAACGAAGTCTCGCCGAAGCACGCTGAACTGTTCGCGGCGACGCGGCTCGACGCCGATCACGGCGCTCTCTACGGCTCGGTCGATCTTGCCAATGATGACATTGGCGGTCTGCTGGACCGTGCCCTGCCGGCGTGAAGAGTTCCGTCATTGCGAGGAGTTTGCGACGAAGCAATCCAGTTCTTCCTTGTGGCTCTGGATTGCTTCGCTTCGCTCGCAATGACGGAATGGATCTTTAATGACTGCACTTAAGAAACGGTCCTGAGACGACCAATAAGCTGGAGATCAGACCATGACTACTGCTGAAAGCCCCGCCGGCCTCGCGCCTGTGTCGCCGCCGGGCCGCGAGCCGCGGGTCTGGAAGTTCATCGGCACCAGTCTTTGGGGCATCGCGCTGTTCGGCGCGATGTTTGCCGGGCAGGTCGCGGTGGTTGGATGGTTCCTGATCAGCAGTGGCGAACCGATCGATACCAGTTCGATGACCGCACTGCTCACCAACGGGCGCATCATTTCGCTGTCGGTCATCATGGGATTGCCGGCCATTCTCATCATGTTGTGGATCGCGACGCGGCTGTCGCGGACGCCATTCGCCGACTATCTGGCGCTGCGCTGGACATCATGGCGCATGCTCGCAGTCGGTGTGGCAAGCATGGTTATGCTGATGGTGGTGTGGGAGATCATCAGCCGCGTCGCGGGACGTGAATCCTCGCCGGGTTTCATGATGGACGTTTTGAAAACGGCGCGGGCCGACGGCGCGCTGTGGTTGCTGGTATTCGCGTTCTGCGTGGCGGCGCCGATTACGGAAGAATTCTTCGCGCGCGGATTTCTCTATCGCGGCTGGTCGGAATCTTTTTTGGGGATCGGTGGAGCGATCCTGCTGTCGTCAGTGGTGTGGACCCTGATGCACATGCAGTACAGCTGGTTCTTTCTGGCGCAGGTGTTTTCCATCGGATTGCTGCTCGGCTATCTGCGCTATCTCAGCGGCTCGACGTGGCTGGTGGTGGTGCTGCACGGCCTCAACAATCTGGCTGCAACGGTGCAGACCATCTGGCTGGTGAACAATTCCTGAAAGTCACGTCACCAGCGCGATGGCGATGGGCATCGTGATGATGGCGAGTACGGTCTGCAACGTCAGGATCTCCGCGACCAGCGGCGCGTCGCCGCCCATCTGTCGCGCCAAAACATAGGCGCTCGACGCGGTCGGCACAGAGGCGCAGCAGGCGACGATCGCGAGGTTCGCACCCGAAAGTCCGAATGCGAGCCCGAGCGATATGGCCATGGCGGGCATCACCACCAACTTCAGCACACACGACAGCAGCGCCGGTGCGCCGGGACGCAGGACACCCCTCAGTTGAAGCCCCGCGCCGACAACGAGCAGTCCGAGCGCGAGCGAGGAGCGACCAAGCGCATCGATGAATTCATCGATCCATGTCGGAAGCACCAGGCCAATGAGGTTGGCGGCCAATCCGAGCGCGCAAGCCCAGATGAAGGGATTTTGCGCGATGGTGAGAAGAATGCGCCCCCATGACAATCGCGTCGGCGCGGCGTAGTGCGCCAGCACCCAGACCGCCATGATGTTCAAAATCGGGATCATCGCCACCATCGCCACGGAGGCAAGCGTGAGTCCGATGTCGCCAAACAGATTTCCGGCGACGGCCAGCGCGACATAGGTTTGCCAACGGCAGGAACACTGGAAGATCGAGGTAAATGACGGGCCGCTCACGCCAAGCCGTCTCATGAGAACCGGCCGCAACGCAAGGCAAAGCGTCGCCATCAGCAGCACCGCAATCAGCAGCGCGCCGCCGACGCCGAACAGCGGAACCTCCGAAAGCTTTGCGCGGCTGAGTGTCCGAAACAGAAGTGCGGGGAACAGCACGTAGTAGACGAGTTGCTCGGTGCCGACCCAGTGGGATTCTTCCTTCAGAAGAACGCGGCGCAGTACGAAGCCCATCACGATCAGCAGGAAGATCGGCACGATTGCCGCAATGATTGTCAGCATCGGTCAGTCTTCTCCCGTTGCCTTGCGCAACGTTGCGAGCCGATCCAGCGCACCCTGCAGGATGAAGATCGCCGCGTGTTCGTCGATCACCTTGGCGCGCTTGGCGCGGCTCATGTCCATCCCGATCAGCTCGCGCTCGACTGCGACGGTGGACAGGCGCTCGTCCCACAGGCCGATCGCAAGCTCCGTCAGTTTGGAGAAGTTCCGCGCGAACGCGCGCGTCGATTGTGCTCGCGGGCCTTCGCTGGCGTCCATGTTGATCGGCAGGCCGAGAATAAAGCCCACGACCTGGCGCTCGCCGGCCAAGGCCAGCAGCCGCGCGGCGTCGGCGGTGAAGGCCTTGCGCTGGATCGTCTCGATGCCGGTCGCGAGCTTGCGGTCGGGGTCGGACACGGCAACGCCGATGGTCTTGGTGCCGAGATCGAGCCCGATCAGGGCGCCTCGTGCAGGCCAGAGCGCAGCGGCTTCGATCAGCGGTAAGATGGATGCAGGCATTGCTCCGCTTATCACGCAGGATACAAACGTTGCAAAGCGGGAATAACGTGCGGGCGATGGACGGGACGATGTTATTCTGATTGTTCGTCGTCACGGCAATGCTGGTCAGTTATGCGTTTCAGGGCCGCAGTCAGTTTGTCGGCCGATGTGCTAGGTTGACGGCTGGCTGGCAACGATGCCGGCACCATCCCAATATGAAGAGATAACCATGTGGCCTGACCGCAGACTTCTCGATCTTTTCAAAATCGATGTTCCGATTGTTCAGGCACCGATGGCCGGCGTTCAGGACGTCGATGTCATGATCGGCGCAGCGGAGGGCGGGGCGCTTGGATCCTTGCCCTGCGCAATGATCTCGGCCGAGAAGGCGCGCGAGCAGGTCAATATTTTCCGCCAGCGCATCAGTGCGCCGCTCAACATGAATTTCTTCTGTCACACACCGGTCGATGCCGATGCGGCCCGGGAAGCCGGATGGCGCAAGCGCCTTGAGGCTTACTACAAGGAACTGGGGCTCGACCCCGGCATGACTGTTCAGGCGGCCAATCGCGCGCCGTTCGATGCGCAGATGTGCGAACTGGTCGAAGAACTGAAGCCCGAGGTCGTGAGCTTTCATTTCGGCCTGCCGGATAAGGCGCTGCTGAAGCGCGTCAAGGCGGCGGGGTCTATCGTCATCGGCTCCGCGACCATCGTCAAGGAAGCGGTCTGGCTCGAGCAGAACGGCGCCGATGCCATCATCGCGCAGGGCGCCGAGGCCGGCGGTCATCGCGGGATGTTCCTGACCCAGAACATTGCTTCGCAGCCGGGTACGATGTCGCTGGTGCCGCAGGTGGTGGACGCGGTGAAGGTGCCGGTCATCGCGGCTGGCGGAATCGCGGACGGGCGAGGCATCGCTGCGGCGTTCGCGTTGGGTGCGGCGGGGGTGCAGATCGGCACGGCCTATCTGCGGACACCCGAATCCAAGGTCAGCGCCTTGGGACAGGCGGCATTGGCGGCAGCGGCGGACGATGCCACCGTCATTACCAACGTCATGACCGGGCGCCCCGCACGGGGCGTCATGAATCGCGTGATGCGGGAAGTCGGGCCGGTGTCACCCGATGCGCCGGCGTTTCCCCATGCGGCGACAGCGTTCGCGCCGCTGAAGGGAGCGGCGGAGAAACTGGGGCGGGTGGATTTCACCAATCTCTGGGCCGGTCAGTCGGTGGCGCTCGGGCGTCAGATCGGTGCGGCCGACCTGACCCGCGCGCTGGCCGCCGAAGCGCTCGATCGTCTGCGCGGCCTGTCGGGATAAGGGTGCCGCGCATGCATGACGTAATTAATTGAAATAACTAAGCTAATCTAGGCGACGGCGATATGCCCGCGACTTATTTGGCGTTGGCGATCCCCGCCGAATGTTCTATGAGGGCGGCTGAATAGCGTCCGGAGTCGTTAGAATATGTCAGTCGATGCCGCCACCGTCCGCCGGATCGCGCACCTTGCGCGCATCGCCGTCAAGGAAGACGAAGTCTCGCATCTGCAGGGCGAACTGAACGCGATGCTGGCCTTCGTCGAGCAGTTGACCGAGGTGGACATCGACGGCGTCGAGCCGATGACTTCCGTGACTCCGATGGAGATGAAGAAGCGCGCGGACGTCGTCAGCGACGGTGAGATCCCCGCCAAGGTTCTCGCCAACGCGCCCGCGACCGAAGATCACTTCTTCCTGGTGCCCAAAGTCGTCGAATAACCCCGAGGCGGATGCCATGTGCCTGTTGTGCAGCGACGAGAAGGCTTACGCGGCCTACATGACCTATCTCGACGAGATGGAGCGGCAGGGAAAGAATGTCGATCCCGACAAGGCCATCGACGCGGTGATCGACATGCTCGAAGCCGAGGCATCGCAAGCCAAAAAGAACAAATCTCCCTTTCACTGCGACCCGATTGAAGAATGAATGACTGATCTGACTTCCCTGACGCTCGCCGATGCCCGCGAGGGGCTGACGCAGAAATCCTTCACTGCGCTTGAACTGACCGACGCGCATCTGGCCGCGATGGAAAAGGCGCGCGTGCTCAATGCCTATGTGCTGGAGACGCCGGAGCAGGCGCGCACGCAGGCGCGTGCAGCAGATGCGACCATCGCCAAGGGTGATGCGGG
Source organism: Afipia massiliensis (assembly GCF_001006325.2). Lineage (NCBI taxonomy): Bacteria > Pseudomonadati > Pseudomonadota > Alphaproteobacteria > Hyphomicrobiales > Nitrobacteraceae > Afipia > Afipia massiliensis. The sequence goes on from NZ_LBIA02000001.1 coordinate 3,362,477, forward strand.
TCCGCTTGCCGGTATTCCTCTCGGGGTGAAGGACCTGTTTGCGACCACGGATGTGCGCGCGACCGCATGCTCGAAGATTCTCGGCAACTTCATTCCTCCTTATGAGTCCACCGTGACTTCGCAGCTCTGGCGCGACGGCGCGGTGATGCTCGGCAAGCTCAACTGCGACGAGTTCGCGATGGGATCGTCCAACGAGACCTCGGCGTTCGGTCCGGTGGTCAATCCGTGGCGGCGCGACGGCTCAGATATCAATCTCGTTCCCGGCGGCTCGTCGGGCGGCTCGGCATCGGCGGTGGCTGCGAACTTGTGCCTCGGTGCAACCGGCACCGACACCGGCGGCTCGATCCGTCAGCCCGCCGCGTTCACCGGCATCGTTGGCATCAAGCCGACCTACGGCCGCTGCTCGCGCTGGGGCATCGTGGCGTTTGCCTCGTCGCTCGATCAGGCCGGACCATTCGCACGCACGGTGCGCGACACCGCGATCCTGATGCGCTCGATGGCCGGTCACGATCCGAAGGACACCACGTCAGTCGATCGTCCCGTGCCGGACTATGAGTCCGCCATCGGCAAGTCGGTGAAGGGCATGAAGATCGGTATTCCGAAGGAATACCGTCTCGACGGCATGTCCGGCGAAATCGACAAGCTCTGGGCGCAGGGCGCCGACTGGCTGAAGGCTGCTGGTGCCGAGCTTGTCGAGGTCTCGCTGCCGTACACCAAGTACGCGCTACCGGCTTACTATGTCGTCGCGCCAGCGGAAGCGTCATCCAATCTCGCGCGCTATGACGGCGTGCGTTACGGCGCGCGCGTCAACGGCAAGAACATCGCCGAGATGTACGAGAACACCCGCGCTGCGGGTTTCGGTCCAGAGGTTCGCCGTCGCATCATGATCGGTACCTACGTGCTCTCGGCCGGTTACTACGACGCCTATTATCTGCGCGCGCAGAAGGTCCGCACGCTGATCAAGAAGGACTTCGAGGATGTGTTCGCCCAGGGCGTTCAGGCCATCCTGACCCCTGCGACGCCATCCGCTGCGTTCGGCATTGGCGAGAAGGGGCAGGCCGATCCGATCGAGATGTATCTCAACGACATCTTCACGGTGACCGTGAACATGGCCGGACTGCCCGGCATCGCCGTGCCTGCGGGCAAGGACGGGCAGGGGCTGCCGCTCGGCCTGCAATTGATCGGCCGTCCGTTCGACGAGGAGACGCTGTTCTCGCTCGGCGAGGTGATCGAACAGTCGGCGGGGCATTTCACCGCAAAGAAATGGTGGGCGTGACGCTTCGTTGGGGTACCGCAGTATGCGGTGCTGCCTTGCATTCACCGTTTTGGTGGCCGAATGCCTGATGGGCGGCGGTATGTCTTCATTAACCGCCGGGGGCGATAACGGCCGGTGGGATCGGTGATTTATGCGTTGGGTGCGGCCTCTCGCGTGTGTGATGTTTGTGTCGGGCGTATTGCTCGGCTGCGCGTCGATTCAGAATGCTCCAGTCAATCTACCTGGATCCGACAACCTCACTGACAGAGGAAATATCGGCTTCGGCGAGACGACGAGCCATGAGGACACGGTCGTTGGACTGTCCTTTTCAGGCGGCGGAACCCGCGCCGCCGCGTTTTCCTTTGGCGTGCTGCAGGAGATGGAGCGCATTCCGGTCCGTGGCGCGCGGGGATCGATGATCGATCGGGTCGAGTTCATCTCCGGTGTGTCCGGCGGTTCGGTTACGGCGGCCTATTATGGCTTGCGGAAGCGGGCTGCTCTTGCCGATTTTCGCGAGCGGTTCCTGTTGCGCAATGCGGAGGAGGGACTGCAGACAAATCTCACTCTGGCTACTCTCTCTCGCGCCGTTGCCGGCGGCATCAACGACTCCACGGGATTTCCGCGCTGGCTCGATGCCAATCTGTTTCAGGGGGCAACGTTTCGCGATCTGGGCCTCACGACCCGGCCGCAGGTCTGGATTAATGCTTCCGACATTTATAACAGGACGCCGTTCGTGTTCGGTTCGGTGGCCTTCGGCGCCATGTGCAGCAACCTGTCCGAGTATCCGCTGGCGAACGCGGTTGCGGCTTCGGCGGCGGTCCCCGTGGCGTTCGCGCCGGTCGTGATCCAGACTTTCCCCGGAAAGTGCAACGATCGGCTGCCGTCGTGGATCGTGCGTGCACGGGACAATTCCAACGCGCCTCCGATGCTCAACTCGTTCGCCAAGGCGATCAGCCGCTATCACGACGGCTCTATGCCTTACATCAAGCTGCTCGATGGCGGCCTGGTCGACAACTATGGTCTGGCCGGCATGACCATCGCACGGCTGTCGTCGGATACGCCGTATGGACCGCTCAGCCCGCGGCAGGCGGTGAAGCTGCGGCGTGCTCTCATTCTGGTGGTCGACGCCAAGACGGGTTTGTCCGGCAACTGGATCAACACCATTGAAGGCCCGAGCGGCGCTGATCTTGTGAAGGCCGCGGCTGACACTGCCATCGATGCCAGCGTCGCCGGCAGTTTCACCGCGTTCAACGCGACGATGATGGACTGGCAGGGCTCGCTGATCAGATGGCGCTGTGGACTGTCGGCCGCGGATCGCGCGAAGTACGGAGTAGGCCCGGGCTGGAATTGCCGCGATCTGAAATTCTATGTCGGGCGGATCGGCTTCGATCAGCTCGACCAGGCGCGCGCGGCAGACCTTGAACGAATCCCGACGCGCTTCCAGCTTCCGCCCGAACAGGTGGACAGCGTCATTGCCGCCGGTGGCGATGCGCTGCGGGCAAGTCCGACGTTCCGCAGTTTTGCAGCGGGTTTGTAGCCTGATCTGCACAGGCGAGGGGTTTTCTAGCCCGTCCCATCAAGGTAAAAGCCGCCCCATGAACGCACCTGTCAAACCTTCAAAGCTCATCAAAGGCGCCACTGGCGATTGGGAAATGGTCATCGGGCTGGAAATCCATGCCCAGGTGACTTCGAACTCCAAATTGTTCTCGGGCGCTTCCACCGAGTTCGGCGGCGCGCCGAACGATCACGTCTCGCTGGTGGACGCGGCGATGCCCGGCATGCTGCCCGTCATCAATGAGGAGTGCGTGGCGCAGGCGATCCGCACCGGCCTCGGCCTGAAAGCGCAGATCAACCTGAAGTCGACCTTCGACCGGAAGAACTATTTCTATCCGGACCTGCCGCAGGGCTACCAGATCAGCCAGTACAAGTCGCCGATCGTGGGAGAGGGCGAGGTCGTTATCGAACTGCGCGACGGCCAAAGCATCACGGTGGGCATCGAGCGGCTTCATCTGGAGCAGGACGCCGGCAAATCGCTGCACGACCAGCATCCGACTATGTCGTTCGTAGACCTCAACCGCTCCGGCGTGGCGCTAATGGAAATCGTCTCCAAGCCGGACATGCGGTCGTCGGAAGAGGCGCAGGCCTACGTCGCGAAGGTGCGGAGCATTCTGCGTTACCTCGGCACGTGCGACGGCGACATGGAGAAGGGCAATCTGCGCGCCGACCTCAACGTCTCCGTCCGCAAGCCCGGCGATCCGTTCGGCACCCGCTGCGAGATCAAGAACGTCAATTCGATCCGCTTCATGGGGCAGGCGATCGACTACGAGGCGCGCCGCCAGATCGGCATTCTGGAAGATGGCGGTACCATCGACCAGGAGACCAGGCTTTACGATCCGAACAAGGGCGAAACCCGCTCGATGCGCTCCAAGGAAGAAGCGCACGACTATCGCTATTTCCCGGATCCCGACCTGCTGCCGCTGGAGTTCACCGCGGCCTATGTCGACGCGCTGAAAGCGAAACTTCCCGAACTGCCAGACGAGAAGCGCGAGCGCTTCATGGCCGACTTCGGCCTGACGCCTTACGACGCCAGCGTGCTGGTCGCCGAGCGCGAAAGCGCGGACTTCTATGAGGCGGTGCTGGGCAAGCTCGCGGACAAGGCGCGCGACGGCAAGCTGGCGGCCAACTGGGTCATCAACGAACTGTTCGGCCGCCTCAACAAAGAGGGGCAGGATATTTCTGCCTCGCCGGTCTCGGCGGAGCAGATGGCCGCGATTATCGGCCTGATCGGAGAAGGAACCATCTCCGGAAAGATCGCCAAGGACCTGTTCGAGATCGTCTGGACCAAGGGCGGCGATCCGCGCGCACTGGTCGAGAGCCTCGGCATGAAGCAGGTCACCGATCTCGGCGCCATCGAGAAGCTGGTCGATGACATCATCGCCGCCAATCCGGACAAGGCGGAGCAGGCGCGCGCCAAGCCGCAGCTCATGGGCTGGTTCGTCGGCCAGGTGATGAAATCGTCCGGCGGCAAGGTGAACCCGCAGGCCGTGAACGACCTGCTCAAGGCCAAGCTCGGCATCTGAACATCGTTAACGCGATGATGCCGGGCGCGCGCTGCGAGCTTGCGCGCGTTCTCCGGTCATCTCGTTTTGGGTTTTCGATGCGACGATGAGTGCGCGGCATCGCCGCGCCGACGACGAAAACCTCTCGCGACGTGGAATCGATTTGCGAATCAGATTCGCAAAAGCGTCCGGAAAAGTTCTCCGGCGCGAGCGCTGATCGCGCCAAAAGCAAATTTTCCAGAAAATATTTTTGTTGCCAAAATTTGCGACTCAGAGTCCGCGAAGCGCACTTTTTTCCAATCGCGGAGTTATCCGCGGTTTTAAAGGCGTTGCGATGCGCGTTGTATCGCGATGAAAGAAACCACTGCGGCACAGGCGTTTCTTTGATGCGTGATGTTGCGTCGCTCAGGCGTTTCGTACGCGCGATGCAGTGTCACGCAGAGGCGTTGCAACGCTTCCGTTTCGTGTTTGCAGCGCGCGCTGCGCCTTGTGCGTAAACACTTCCTTAAGCGGGACACTGTTTTTTTGAGTGCGTTGGTGTAATCCAGATGAAGTGCATTTCGATTCCCGAGTGCACACAGCGATTAAGCCATCTCACGAACTTAGGAGGGCAACATGGCCAAGAAAGCGAAGAAGGCGAAGAAGGCGAAGTCGGCAGTGAAGAAGACTGCCAAGAAGACCCGCAAGGTCGCCAAGAAGAAGAAGTAAGGCTACGCCTTATGGAATTGCCGGCACATGATGCCGGCATCGTCACAAGAGCCGCCAGGCTGATCTGTTCGCAAGAACGAGTTTGAACCGGCGGCTCCAGTCGACGAAAGAGGGTGTCGGCGAGACATCAGGCGAGACGGTCTGACCATCATTCCCGCAAGGGGCCGGTCAGGCAGAAGAGTTCAAGAGCTCTTCGTTCGTTGTGGGGGATGACCCTGCAGTTTCCCGGACGCTTTGCTTCGGCAGATGCTCCGGTGGAATCTCAGTCCTGACGTGTTCACCGACGCCCTCGTTTTTTTGAGCCGCACTGTCCACGCCTTTCTCAAGTGCATCCGGCGGCGATCTCTCCAAGACCAGAAAATAATCTCCGACTCTCCGACGTGACGTTGTCCGCGCGGCAATGTCCGCATCCGGCGTGTGTCTCGTCGATAAAGAGTCCCGGCTGTGAACACCGGCGACCGCCTCGGTCCGCATCCTGCACTCAGCCAGCGCGACCATGCGCGTCACGCTGACTCTTGTCCGCGCGCAATGGTTATCGCTTCGCCAAAGACGAAGGTGAATCGATTGTCACGATTGCCGAGAAATGCCTGAAAACAGAGGATCTTTGCGATTCGACGCGCGGCGCGCGAGCGCTGCGTTCACGTTCGATTCATCGCGATGCTTAAACTGCCATTCAAATTTTACGGGTCATATGATCCCAACAAGCCGGCAAACGGCGAACGCGTATTCCGCAGAATTGGCAAACCGGTTTTGCGGAATACGCGCCAACAAAAGCAACAGTCGCATCAAGCAGAATATCGACAGGAGCCGCGCTCGCCGCGGCGGGAAATCGGAGAGCCAGGATGTTTCAGGGAACGATCGATACCGGCACTGCGCTGCCGGTCGAGGAGGCGGCGAACGGGGATATCCTGTTCGACCTCGGCATGATCTATTCGAGCGGGCGAAACGGCCTGATCGATCTCGTTGCCGCCCACAAGTGGTTCAACCTGGCCGCGCTCAAGGGCAGGGTGGATGCCATCTCACTGCGCCGGGAAGTCGCCGGGCTGATGTCCGATGTCGAAATCGCGACCGCTCAGCGTGAAGCGCGGGCGTGGATGGCGATGCACTGAGGCGGACCGGTTATGACCTGCTGAGCGCACTGACTTCGCGAAAGTAAGCGCCACGTCTGCGTGATGTGATCCCTACCATAGACGCTTGTTAGCAAAGGCGTGCCCCGAGCCGGATCTGAGATAACGCTCAAATGAAGTTGCCTTGGCCTCGTCTGAGAAAGCCACGTAGGTCACGATCCGCCAAGGCATGAACTTCGACGTATGCGTGGATTTTCCAGCATTGTGTTCGGCGATGCGCCGTTTCAATCTGAGGTTACGCCGACATAGCGCTGATCCTCGGCGATATCGCTCTCCAGCAAATAGACATACCACACGGAATCGGCCCTCCTTCGCCGAGGCTTCGGAGGGCATCCTGCTTCGTCCCGCCGGATGCCAATCCTGCGAAGCGCGTAGCGCGAAGCAGGATGGCGGAGACGGAGGGATTCGAACCCTCGATACCCTTTTCAAGGTATGCTCATTTAGCAAACGAGTGCCTTCAGCCGCTCGGCCACGTCTCCACAGGCTCGATATGCCTCACACGATGACGCGCCGCAAGTCGCTGATGACTTTTATAAAGCCTGTGTTTGCCTCTCTCCTTCGGATCGTTCTCCTGCCTTTATAATGTCGCGACCATCGCACTCGGCAGGCGTGTCCCGTCGCGGTTGCGCCGTAATTGGTGAGAAGAGCGGCCACTGTGACGTTCCAAAGCGGGAACAAAAGCTTGTTCGGGCGACGGTTTCACCAGGATTGAGCACCGAGACACAGGGCATCGAAGGCCGTTTTTCAGGTGCTTCGATTCGCGCAATTCACAGCCGCATCGCACCTGATGCCGTGTGCGCTGCCATAATGACCATCTCATGGAACATTCTGGGGTGGTTGCAAAAACTAAATAGTTTCAACAGCTTGTGTGGGATGCCAGCAACAGGCTGCGTGCCATTTGTGCAACACCTCCTTAAAAACGGCCGGAACCGCACCGTTTCAAGGCGGTCTTTTGTTGTGTGTTCACGACTGTTGGGCAATGGTCATCGAAGCGACGGAGGGGGGCATCCCGAGGTCGTCCCGTTTGGGAGTTTCGCTTAAGTCGCTCGCGTTCAGCGGGAGTGTCCGAAAGCGCGAGGCGACCGGGCGGTTAGCGGGGATTAAGGGAACCAACCACGTGGTGTGACTTACACCACCGGCCCGGGACCTTCCCTAGAGAGCAAAACTTGGAGGTTTTATGAGCACCATTAAGAGCCTTATCCTCGGATCGGCTGCGGTTATCGCAGCGTCCGCTGGAGCACAGGCAGCCGATCTTCCCGTCAAGGCGAAAGCCGTTCAGTACGTGAAGATCTGCTCCCTTTACGGAGCCGGTTTCTACTACATCCCCGGCACCGACACCTGCATCAAGCTGGGCGGCTACGTCCAGGCTGACTGGAACATCAACGCCGGCAACTACAACAAGCCAGCATGGGATGAAGCCGGAACCGGTGCGAACGGCACGGAAAGCCGTGACTCGAACTACTTCACCACCCGCGCTCGCGTTCAGCTGAACATCGACACCCGCACTGCCACCGAATACGGCGTTGTCCGCACCTTCTGGTCGAGCAACTTCGAACATTCGACCGGCTTCGGCCCGTCGTCGGGCAACCTGACGATGGACTATGGCTTCATCCAGTTCGCCGGCTTCACCCTCGGTAAGGCGGTCTCTGGCTTCCAGACCCCATGGGGTGCTTACGGCGCCAACCAGAACACCTCGTTCACGCTCGGCGGCTACGACAACGCGACTGGCATCAACCAGATCGCCTACACGTGGCAGTTCGGCAACGGCGTGTCGGCTCAGGTCGGCATCGAAGACAACCGCACCATCAACCGTTCTGTGTTGATCAATGCGAGCCCGGCCGGTACCAACGCCAACCTCTTCACCGGCGTTTATGCCAACAGCTATGGCGGAAACCGTTCGCCTGACTTCGTCGGCAACATCCGTGTCGATCAGGCTGCATTCACCGCTCAGCTGTCGGGTGGCGTGCACAACATTCATGGTACCTACTACGGCGCGAACGAAACCACTGGCGCTCCGCAGGATGAATGGGGCTTCGCGATCGCTGGCGGCCTTCAGTTGAAGAACCTGCCGACCGGCCCTGGCGACAAGCTGTCGTTGGATGCCACCTACGTTGACGGCGCGCTGAAGTATCTCATCAGCGGCGTGACCGGCAACAGCTTCGACCACTTCTCCGGTGGCAGCGGTGGCTTCTACAACAACTTCGCTGCCCTGGCGCTTTCGGATGGTGTGTTCACGACGAACAGCAGCATTCAGAAGACCACTGGTTGGGGCATCCGCGGCGCTTACGTTCACAACTGGACCCCGAATTGGGAAACCGGCGTGTTCGGTAGCTACACTGCGGTCAACTACGGTGGAACCGCTACCACTGCGCTCTGCAACCAGAAGCTCGCGAATGCGGGTGCTGTTTTCGGCGGTGGTTTCGCAGCCGGCTGCAACCCAGACTTCAACATCTGGCAGGTTGGTACGCGTACCGCCTGGACCCCGGTTCGCAACCTGACCTTCTCGGGCGAAGTGCTGTACACCCAGCTCGACCAGAAGGACGTGGGCTTCGTAACGGTTGCTGCCAACCCAGTTGGTTTCAAGCCTCCTGGCACCTACGACTTCAAGGATCAGGGCATCTGGTCCGGCAACCTCCGCGTTCGCCGCACCTGGTAATAGTAACCGCCTAACGGCGATTACGACCTGAACTAAAAGACCTCCGGCAGGAAACTGCCGGGGGTTTTTCTTTGTCTTGCGTCATTGCGGGCGCCCGCCAAGCATACCGCGTCGTCCCCGCGAAAGCGGGATCCATAACCACCGAAGGTTATTGGGCAACGTGCTGAGGTTGTTTGCGCAGGGAGTATGGGTCCCCGCTTTCGCGGGGACGACAAAAGGATCTGGGCCGATGGCAGGTTTTAGGACGCTGTCGCCCCATCACACCGCGCGCAGAACGCGACGATGCGGTCCATCGTGGGTTTGTCCGCCAGCAGCGGCGCGTGACCCTGATCTGCGACTGTCACGAGCTCGATGTCCGGTCGTCGCGCGATCATGTCCTGAACGCCCTGAAGCGAGAGCAGGTCGGACAGGCCGCCATGGATCAGCATCAGCGGAACGCCCGCGAGTTTGTCGAACAGTTCCCAGACCTGCGGCAGCGGATTGGCCGGATCGAGCCCGTCAAGCGTATGCGCGAGTTTCAGGTCGTAGGTCCGCTCCAGTCCGCCGCCGGCCTTTTCCCGGAACGCGCGGCGCGCCCACGCCATCCATTCGGCGTCGCTCAGCGACGGAAACACGCTACCGAACAGTTCCTTCAGGCCGCGCGCCGCCTCATCCCAGGTTTGCCTCGGAGGCGGATTGGCGATGTAGCCCTTGATCTTCATCAGGCCGCCGATCTCCAGCGCCGGCCCGATGTCGTTCAGGATAACGCCGGCCAGCAGTTGCGGCTGCGCCGCCGCCAGCGCCATCGAGATCAGGCCGCCGCGTGAGGTGCCGAGCAGAATCGCGCGGGTGATCCCAAGCGACGCCGCGATCGTCAGCACGTCGCCAAGTTCGACGGGGACCGCGTATTTGGCGGGGTCCGGATCGTAGTCCGACAGGCCACGGCCGCGATAATCCACCGCCACCACCTTGCGGGGCGCAGCCGGACTGGTGGCAATGGCGCGTGCGATGTCGTCGAAATCGTCAGTGGTTCGCGTCAGGCCGGGCAGGCAAAGCACCGGCAATGCGGTGCTGGTGTCCGGATCGATAACCTTGGCATGGAGCTTCAGCCCGTCGGCAGACTGGCAGTACACGTCGCGGAATGATTGGGGCATGTTGTCTCCGGCGCTAGCCAACGAGGCTTGTTGCCAAGAATTCGAGATTTCGTCATGGCCGGGCTTGTCCCGGCCATCCACGTCTTAACTCATCTCTAGCAAGGAAGACGTGGATGCCCGGCACGAGGCCGGGCATGACGGCTGAGCAAGTGGTGACGCCGCGCCAGCCTATTCCACACCCGCGCCGCGGCGCAAATCGGCCTCGATCAGCAGCTTGCTGCCGCCGCCGAACCGCGAGCGGTACACCTGCACGTTTTCCATGATGCGTTGGACGTAGTTGCGGGTTTCGGAGAACGGGATTTTCTCGACCCAATCAACCGCGTCGACCTTGGGATCGCGCGGGTCGCCGTACCGCTCGATCCATTTGCGTACGCTGCCGCGCCCGGCGTTGTAGCCTGCGAAGGTCATGATGTAGGAGCCGCGATAATCGTCGATCAACCCGCCGAGTTCGGCGGCGCCGAATGCGGCGTTGTAGGACGGGTCGGTCTTCAGCTTGTTGAGATCGAACGTCGTGCCGTATTTCTTGGCGACGTATTTGCCGGCGCCGGCCGTGACCTGCATGAGGCCGTAGGCATTGGCAGGGGACACGATTGTCGGATGGAACGCGCTTTCCTGTCGTGCAATGGCGAAGACGATTGCCTTCTCGACCGCGGGGCCAAAGTCCTTGTAGGGCGGAATGCCGCTCACTGGATAAGCGTAGTGGTCGAACGGCATGCCGCGATTCAGCGCGGCCTTGCCGACCATCAGCATGCCCCGTGCATCGTCGTGACGCTGAGTCAGCTCGCACAGCGCAAGCAGGCCGTCCATGTCGGCGCGTTCGCCCATGTCGGCGAGAATCGGGATCGCGATCTCGCGCTCATCCAGCGCGTAGAGAAGCTCGACGGCGCGGACGACCTCCAGCCGCTCGCCGCCGCGCGAGCGGCCGGGCACGCCGTTCAGCGCGATTTGCGGCAAGCCCAGTTTCGCCCGGGCGAGCTGGCCGTAATAGCTGGTCGACTGCGCCGCAGCTGATTCATACGCGGCGCGCGCCTCTTGCGACCGCCCCGCGGCTTCCGCGGCACGGCCCTGCCAGTAACCGGCGCGGGCCAGCGCGGTCGGATTAACGCTGCCGACACCGATCCGCGCGAAATGCTGGGCCGCGAGGTTGGGATCGTTCAGGAATCGCAGCGCAATCCAGCCGGCGGTGAATTCCTGTTCGGTCTTGTAGATGTCGCGTGCCGGCAGCGACGCATCGCGCGCGACAGCATAGGCGATGCGCGGCTCATTGGTGTCGAGCAGTTTGCGCGCCAGCAGCCGCCGTTCGATCCACCATTCGTCCGCATTGACCAGCCGGGCCGGATCGCGCGGCGCGGCCTGCATGGCACGCGCGGCTTCCAGGAATTTGTCTTCGCGCCGCAGCCATTGTGCCTTGCTGAAAAGATACAGCGGATCGTTGTGGAGATCGTTCGGGACGGCATCCAGCAGGGCCTTCGCGTTCGAGGCCTTCTTGTTAAGCGCGGTGCGGGCCTTTGCGAGCGCGACATGACCGCTTCCGAGTCGCTTGGCGGAGCGTAATGCGGACTCGGCGTTATCGCCGCTGTACAGCAGCATATCCATCCGGACCTTGATGTCGCCGGATGTCAGCAGCGTGCCAAACCTGTCGAACGCTGTTTCCTCGGTGTCGGACGAGAAGGAATCGCCGCGCCACGCAGCGCGTACGAGCCGTTCCGCGCCGGGCCGGTCGCCGCGCGCCAGCAGGGCGCGCGCCAGCATAAATCGTCCTTTGCCGGAGATCGGCTGTTCGCCGCCGAGAAACGCCAGGACAGCGGCATCGTCGCGCTTGTCATCCCACAAGGCTGCTTCGCCGCGCCGCCGCAGGAATGTCACGCTTGGCCAGGTCGGGTTCTCGGTGATGAAGGCCTTGTAGCGGTCGGACGACGCGTTGTTGTCGTCGCTGCGCAGGATCATCCACTCGGAGAGCTTGCGCGCAACGGGATCCGAGATCGAGGCCTGAAGCTGCGTGGCATCGGCCGGCTTCCGCTTGCGCACCAGCTCGATGATCTGCTCGAGCGTTTCCATGTCGGCCTTCGAGGTGGACGATGACGTGGACATCGCCAGAGGCACGGCAGGCTTTCGGGGCGGTGCAGGGCGCGCGGCCAGAGTTTTGGGCGCAGGCGCGGCTGGGTCAGCTTTCGCGGCCGATGGGGCTGGTGGTTGGGCGGGCTTCGCCGGTGTGGTTTGCGGCGTCACATTGCGAGACACCGGACGCGGCTTCGGTAAAGGAACTGCGGACGCTGCATATGAAATCAGCGCAAAACCGCCTGCGCCGAGGAGAACAGCGGTCCAGCGCGCCAAACGGGGGAGCCCCGCGGATGAAGGTGCAAATGGCATCACGGGCGGCCTGTGCGGCGAATCATCAAGAGCCTTCACCCAAGGTGTAGTGCATTGAATATGTGGACAAAACATCAAATGTGTTAGAACAGGCACAATGCCGCAACACCGCGGCAAAATCGCGGCCAACGCAGGGTCATCCAGGCGGTCGGGGCGCGGTATGGGAGTGCCCGGGACTTTCATCGCGCTTCGGGACTCGGTATCAATCAATCATAAAATCGCAGCATGCGATGCGTTCGGAGACTGACAATGGCAACCAAGACGAATTTCAGGGGGTCCCTTACCGCCTTGGTGACGCCGTTCAAAAACGGAGCGCTGGACGAGGCCGGTCTGCGTGACCTCGTGAATTGGCAGATCGAGCAGGGCTCGCACGGCCTCGTTCCGGTCGGCACCACCGGCGAAAGCCCGACGCTCAGCCATGAAGAGCACAACAAGGTCACCGAGTGGTGCGTCGAGGAGGCGAAGGGCCGTGTTCCGGTCATCGCCGGTGCGGGCTCAAATTCCACGCGCGAAGCTGTCGCTCTGGCGAAGCACGCCGAGAAGGCGGGCGCTGATGCCGTGCTTGTGGTGACTCCCTACTACAACAAGCCCACGCAGGAAGGGATGTATCATCACTTCAAGGCGGTGAACGATGCGATCGGGATTCCGATCATCATCTACAATATCCCGCCGCGCTCGGTGGTCGATCTCTCCGTCGAGACGATGACGCGGCTGTTCGAGTTGAAGAATATCGCCGGCGTGAAGGATGCCACTGCCAATCTCGCCCGCGTTTCGCAGCAGCGCCATGCGATGGGGCCGGACTTCATCCAACTCTCGGGCGAGGACATGACCGCGCTCGCCTATATGGCGGCGGGCGGGCACGGCTGCATTTCGGTCGTCGCCAACGTGGCGCCGAAGCCGTGCGCGGAACTGATGTCCGCCGTGATGAAGGGCGACTATGCGGCCGCGCTCAAGATTCAGGATCGGCTGACCCCGTTGCACGACGCCATCTTCAAGGAGCCGGGCCTTGCTGGCGCCAAGCATGGCCTCAAGCTGCTGGGCCGTCTGCAGGAGGAGGTGCGCCTGCCGCTGATGCCGGTGACACCGCCGACCGGCAAGGTCATTCGCGACGCGATGGTGTATGCCGGGTTGCTCAACTGACGACGTAGCAGAAAGGGAATTGCCGATGCTTGAGGAGTTCAAGAAATTTGCCTTGAAGGGCAACGTCGTCGACCTCGCGGTCGGCGTCATCATCGGCGCGGCGTTCGGGGGGATCGTCACCTCGATGGTCGGCGACCTCATCATGCCGATCATCGGCGCGATCACCGGCGGACTGGATTTCTCGAACTACTTCACCGGCCTTTCCAAGTCGGTCACGGCCACCAACCTCGTCGATGCCAAGAAGCAGGGCGCGGTGCTGGCATGGGGCAACTTCCTCACCCTGACGCTGAATTTCCTGATCGTGGCGTTCGTGCTGTTCCTTGTGATCCGCCTGATGAACCGTTTGAAGGCGAAGCAGGAAGCGGCTCCCGAACCTGCGGCCATGAGCAAGGACCAGCAATTGCTCACTGAAATCCGCGATCTTCTGAAGTCGAAGTAAATCACTATATACCAGCTAGGCATTCTGACGGCGCAAGTCTTCCCGCGCCGTCAGGTCGTACTGAAGGATTGCGTATTCACGCGAGCCGTATTTTTCGCGTGGATACGCACCGAGGCACCTGATGGCCGAGAAGAAAGAACCCACGATCAAGGTCATCGCCGAGAACCGCAAGGCGCGGTTCAACTATGCCATCGAGGATACCGTCGAGGCAGGCATCGTGCTGACCGGCACCGAGGTCAAGTCGTCACGCAGCGGCAAGACAACGATTGCCGAGTCCTACGCGGACTCCAAGGATGGGGAAATATGGCTCGTTAACGCCAATATTCCTGAATACCTGCAAGCCAACCGCTTCAATCATGAGCCGAAGCGGGACCGCAAGCTGCTGCTGCACAAGAAGCAGATCAACAAGCTGATCGGCGCGATCGAGCGCGAGGGGATGACGCTCATTCCGCTCAAGATGTATTTCAACGAGCGCGGCAAGGTGAAGCTTCAACTGGCTCTGGCGAAGGGCAAGAAGCTGCACGACAAGCGCGATACCGAGAAGAAGCGGGACTGGGCGCGCGAGAAGGGCCGTCTGCTGAGGGCGAGAGGTTGACGCCGAAAGTGCGAAGCGGTTTTCGGACAACGTCATCCTCTAGAATATGAAGGATAGCGCGATGAACCAGCCGAACCTGATGGACGTGGACTGGAGCAAGATCCCGGCGCCGATCGATGACGGCGCGGCGAAGCATCTGGTCGGCATGGAAATGCCGCCTGTCGTGCTGCCGGCGACCGATGGGTCATCGGTCAAGCTCGCGTCGCTGCCGGGCCGGGTGGTGCTGTTCGCCTATCCGCGCACGGGAGAGCCCGGCAAGATCGGGCTTGTCGATGACTGGGACATGATCCCCGGCGCACGGGGCTGTACGCCGCAGACCTGTTCCTTCCGCGATCTGTTCAAGGATCTAAAGGATGCAGGCGCGCAGCATGTGTTCGGGATTTCGACGCAGGACACCGCCTATCAGCGAGACATGGTTGAGCGGCTGCATGTGCCGTTTCAGGTTCTGTCGGACGGCGATCTTGCGTTAACGCGGGCACTCCGGCTGCCGTCGATGGATGTTGCGGGATTGACGCTGATCAAGCGGCTGGCGTTGATTATCGATGATGCGACGATCACCCACATATTCTATCCGGTGTTTCCGCCGGACCGGAACGCAGGCGACGTGCTGGCCTGGCTGCAGGCCAACCCGGTTTAACGCAATTGGATTCCCGTCATCCTGAGGTGCGAGCCGTCTTCGGCGAGCCTCGAAGGATGAGATTGCACGCGGTCATCCTTCGAGGCGCGCAAGAAAGAGCGCGCACCTCAGGATGACGAAGCCATCGCTTGTTGCGAACGAACTTAGCCGAGATGTTTCCGTACGCCGGTGAACACCGCCCTGAACATCTCGGGCGTCAGGCGGCGGGTATTCGTGTTGTAGCGCGAGCAGTGATAGCTATCGAACAGTCGGATCGATCCTGCCTGATGCTCCGCGCCATGGGCGAACGGCGCATCGGGCGCGCGGATGCCGAGCGTCTTCAGCGTTGAATCGTGCGCCACGCGGCCCAGCATGACGATCGCGCGCAGGCGCGGCATCTCGTCGATCGCGGCTTTCATGAACGGGCGGCAGGTCCTGATTTCAGCGGGCAGGGGTTTGTTCTGTGGCGGAACGCAGCGCACCGCGTTGCCGATGCGACAATCAACCAGCGTCAGGCCATCGTCGGGCCGCGCCTCGTATGACCCTCGCGCAAAGCCGAGTTCGATGAGCGTCCCGTAGAGAAGATCGCCGGCAAAATCGCCGGTGAAGGGCCGCCCCGTGCGGTTGGCGCCCTGAAGACCCGGCGCGAGGCCAACGATCAGAAGCTGCGCGTCGGCCGGCCCGAACGAGGGAACGGGTGAGTTGAACCAATGCGGATGTTGCGCGCGATTGGCGTCGCGATAATCTTTCAGGCGGGGGCAGAGAGGGCAATCCGGACGTGGTTCGTTCGACTGCCCTGAAACAGAAGAGGAAGGGCCGGCACTGCTGCGCCGGCTCTCCTTGGTTTTCTGCTCAATCGTCGAATTCGTCATCGCCCCTTGGCGCCATTGAGCTGGTCGTCGTTCGCTGCAGGAATTGCGGCGTGTGCTGACGAGGTTCGCGGGGTTCGCGAGGAGCAGGGCGCTCGCTCGGATCGCGGCCCAGCTTGGATTGTAGCTGGACCAGATCCGTAAAGACATCCGCCTGGCGGCGCAATTCGTCAGCGATCATCGGCGGCTGGCTCGAGATGGTGGAAACCACCGTGACGCGAACGCCGCGGCGCTGTACGGCCTCGACCAGCGAGCGGAAATCGCCGTCACCCGAGAACAGCACCATCTGGTCGATGTTCTCGGCCAGCTCCATGGCGTCGACAGCGAGTTCGATGTCCATGTTGCCCTTCACCTTGCGGCGTCCGGACGCGTCGATGAATTCCTTCGTCGCCTTGGTCACGACGGTATAGCCGTTGTAATCGAGCCAATCGATCAGCGGCCTGATCGACGAGTACTCCTGATCCTCGATGATGGCGGTGTAGTAGAAAGCTCGGACCAGAGTGCCACGACTCTGAAATTCAAGAAGCAGCCTTTTATAATCTATGTCGAAACCAAGCGTCTTCGCTGTTGCGTATAGGTTTGCACCGTCAATAAACAGCGCGATCTTGTTCGTGGCGGAAGGCATCAGTTTTTTCTCGCATCGTTGTTATCGTATATATTCTTGGCGCGTATCCATCACCGCGCATTCCCATTCAATTTCAGTTGTTATTCGCCAGAAGGTTTAGAGAAGATAAAGGTCAGAAATATTGTCGGCGGTTGGTGGCGTCGCACCGCGGAACATTTCTGATGAAGCAATGAAGCGAATTCTTGTCCATGGGACTAATTGACCCTCAGCCATGCTTTCAAAGGGGTCATTCGAAACGGCCATTTTACGTGCCTTTTCGAAATTGATGCTTGCGGAAAGGCCCGGGTCGCTATACCTAGCGCGCATAGCGACATATTTTCTGACCCAGACCCGGAGCGACAGCCGATGGCGCGCGTCACTGTTGAAGATTGTATCGATAAGGTCGACAACCGTTTCGACCTCGTACTGCTGGCCGCGCACCGTGCGCGGATGATTTCTTCAGGGTCGCCCCTGACCATCGACCGCGATAATGACAAGAATCCGGTCGTTTCGCTACGCGAAATTGCTGATACGACCATTTCTCCAGAGGATTTGCGCGAGGAACTCGTTCATTCCCTGCAGAAATTCGTCGAAGTCGATGAGCCGGAACCCGATACGGTGCCTCTGATCGGTTCCGCAGGCGCCTCCGTGGACGCCGACGACACCGAAGTTGCCGTCGAGCGCATGACGGAAGAAGAGCTTCTGAAGGGCCTGGAAGGCCTTGCTCCGCCCGAGGAGCAGCCTGAGGAAGACGAGTAAGCCCGTCTTTCGGACTGACTTTCCGGCGCTCGAGCGCCGTTTTTCTCAAAGGCCCGGGCGGATCGTCCGGGCCTTTGCATTTATTGACATTTTTAGCGTCTTCCTTGCGATTATCGACGAACCGGCGATATTGTGAATGACGGTTCCTTTTTCGGAATCGGCAGTCGAGGCGAGCAAGCGGATGGCGATCGGGCGGCAAAACCAGCCCCAAATGCAGGCGGCGACCGAAGCGGTCGCGGCGGTTCCGTCTGTGTCCCCGGCAGCGGCACCGGCCAAGAAGCCGGTCCGGACCAAAATGATGCGCCAATACGACCTGGTAGACCGGGTCCGGGCCTACAATCCGAACACCGACGAGGACTTGCTCAACAGGGCCTACGTCTACGCCATGATGGCCCACGGGGAGCAGAAGCGCGCCTCTGGCGACCCGTATTTTTCCCACCCGCTCGAGGTTGCGGCGATCCTCACCGACCTGAAGCTGGATGACGCGACCATTGTCGCTGCGCTGCTTCACGACACCATCGAGGACACCGAATCGACCCGCTCCGAGATCGACCAGATGTTTGGTCAGGAGATCGGGGCGCTGGTGGAGGGGCTGACCAAGCTGAAGCGGCTAGAACTGGTGTCACGCGAAGCCAAGCAGGCCGAGAACCTGCGCAAGCTGCTGCTTGCGATCGCCGACGACGTGCGCGTTCTGCTCGTCAAGCTCGCCGACCGACTGCACAACATGCGGACGCTGGAATTCGTGCCGCCGGCCTCGCGTCACCGGATCGCGGAAGAGACGCTCGATATTTATGCGCCGCTTGCGGGCCGCATGGGTATGCAGGAGATGCGCGAAGAACTCGAGGATCTGTCGTTCAAGGTGATCGATCCCGATGCGCATGCCGTGGTTGTGCAGCGGCTGGATGCGCTTGAAGCACGCGACCGCAACATGATCGGTGAGATCGAAGCGCAACTGTCCGCCAAGCTCACCAAGAACGGCGTCAACGCGCACGTGAGAGGTCGGCGGAAGCAGCCATTCTCGATCTGGGTGAAAATGGAGCGCAAATCCGTCGGCTTCGAGCAGTTGTCCGACATTTTCGGATTTCGCATCGTCGTCAACAGCATTGCGGAGGTCTATCGGACCGTCGGCATCGTGCATACGACATGGCCGGTGGTGCCGGGGCGCTTCAAGGACTACATCTCGACGCCGAAGCAGAACGATTACCGCTCGATCCACACCACTGTGATCGGCCCCGGCAAGCAGCGTGTCGAACTGCAGATCCGCACCGAGGAAATGGATCGCGTCAACGAATACGGCATCGCCGCGCATGCCTTCTACAAGGACGGCGTCGGCTCGCCCACCGAGCGGCTCGAGCGCGAATCCAACGCGTTCGCGTGGCTGCGGCATACAGTTGAAGTGCTTTCGGAGAGCGCCAATCCGGAGGAATTCCTCGAACACACCAAGATGGAGCTGTTCCATGATCAGGTGTTCTGCTTCACGCCGAAGGGCAAGCTGATCGCGCTGCCGCGTCATGCCAACGTGATCGACTTCGCCTATGCGGTGCATACCGACGTCGGTAACAGCGCGGTCGGCTGTAAGATCAATGGCAAGTTCGCGCCGCTGTCATCCGAACTGCAGAACGGCGACGAGGTCGAGGTTTTGACTTCGCAGGCGCAATCGGCACCGCCGACAGCGTGGGAATCCCTTGCTGTCACCGGCAAGGCACGCGCCGCGATCCGCCGTGCTACCCGCACGGCCGTTCGCGATCAGTATGCGGGGCTTGGGCGGCGCATCGTCGAGCGTTTGTTCATGCGCGCGAAGATCGTCTATGCCGACGACAAGCTGAAGGGTGCGTTGCCGCGGCTGGCGCGCTCCTCCATTGATGACGTCATGGCGGCAGTCGGGCGCGGCGAGATGAAGGCATCGGACGTCGCGCGTGCGATGTACCCGGACTACAAGGAAGAAGCGCGGCTCAGCGGCAAAAAGAGCGGCGCTGCAAAGCCGAAGCCTGTGGGCGACGCCAAGGCGTCGAGCGCGATCCCGATCCGCGGCATCAACAGCGATCTGCCGGTGAAGTTCGCGCCGAACGGCGGGGCCGTACCGGGCGACCGTATCGTCGGCATCGTCACGCCGGGCGAGGGGATCACGATCTATCCGATCCAGTCCCCGGCGCTGAAGGATTTCGAGGAGGAACCCGAACGCTGGCTCGATGTCCGCTGGGACACCGACGAAGCCGCGCCGCGGCGTTTTCCGGCGCGCCTGCATGTGCAGAACGTGAACGAACCGGGCAGCCTCGCCCAGGTGGCGTCGGTGATCGCCGAGCATGACGGCAATATCGACAACATCAGCATGAGCCGCCGATCACCGGATTTCACAGAACTCACCATCGATCTTGAGGTCTATGACCTGAAGCATTTGAACGGTATCATCGCTCAGCTTCGCGCCAAGGCGGTCGTCGCCAGCGTCGATCGCATCAACGGCTAACTTCACCGCACTCTGGATTGTCCATGCCAGCTATTCCGCCGCTGCGTCTCGGGGTCAATGTCGATCATGTTGCGACCTTGCGCAACGCGCGTGGAGGTCGTGCACCGGACCCGGTGCGTGCCGCGCTGCTGGCCATCGAAGCGGGCGCCGACGGCATCACCGCGCATCTGCGCGAAGACCGCCGTCATATTCGCGACGACGACATGGCGCGGCTGAAAGCCGAAATCTCCAAGCCGCTGAACTTCGAGATGGCCGCAACCGCCGAGATGCTGCAAATCGCGCTCGCGACCAAGCCGCATGCGGTCTGCCTCGTGCCGGAGCGGCGCACTGAGGTCACCACCGAGGGCGGGCTGGATGTCGTTGGGCAACGCGACGCGCTCGGTCCATTTATTGCGCGCCTGGGTGACGCCGGAATCCGCATCTCGCTGTTCATCGCCGCCGATCCGGCCCAGATCGAGATGGCGGCAAAACTGAAATCGCCGGTGATTGAAATTCACGTCGGCGCGTGGTGCGACGCGGTGGTCGAGGGACAAAAGCAAAAGGCCGAGGCTGAATGGCAGCGCATTGTCGCCGGCGCCAAGCTTGCGCAGTCCGCCGGGCTTGAAGTTCATGCCGGACACGGTCTCGATTACGTGACGGCGGAGACCATCTCGGCGCTGCCGCAGATTGTCGAACTCAACATCGGACATTTCATGATGGGCGAGGCGATGTTCGTCGGTCTGGCCCAGACCATTCGCGACATGCGCGCGGCGATGGACCGTGGCCGGAAATCGCTTCGGGGTCATCGCTAGTGTGGCGGTTCGCAAGTTTGCGCTGTCATTGTCGCATGCTTCGACGCGGACTTGCGAACCAAAGCCACACTCGAATCATGTTTTCTAGTGTCCTTTCGAATCCGAAGTTCGCTAAGGAAGGTGCGGCAAAATGAGGCGAACTTCGAATTCAGGACACTAGGCCATGATCATCGGCATCGGGTCGGACATCATCGACATCACACGGATCGAAAAGGTGATCGGGCGTCACGGCGACCGGTTTATCGCTCGCATTTTCACCGAGGCGGAGCGGGCCAAGGCCGAGCGCCGTTCGAAGATGCCCAAGATGGTCTGGGCGACCTACGCCAAGCGATTCGCCGCCAAGGAAGCATGTTCCAAGGCGCTCGGCACCGGCATCCGGCGCGGGGTGTGGTGGCGGGACATGGGGGTGGTCAACATGCCGGGCGGCCGCCCGACCATGAAGCTGACCGGCGGCGCGCTGGCGCGGCTGGAATCCCTGATCCCGCCGGGCCATGAGGCGCGGATTGACCTCACCATTACCGATGACTGGCCGTTGGCCCAGGCGTTCGTCATCATTTCGGCCGTTCCGGCGGCGAAAGCCTGATCGGCGCTAAAACCCGGTTCCGAATGGCCCGAAAATCTAAAATTCACTGAACTGTCAGACAATTAGCAAGTTTTCATGAGCCCGTTGATTGCACCCCCTGCGACAACGGTCTAAAACCCGCGCGGGTGATTTGGGCGGCGTCTTCGCCTCTGGCGGCCACAAAAGGTCTACTACCGAGGCATGAAAAATCAGGATTCGAAAGAGCAGATGAGCGTGACAGCACCGGCCAAATCCGAAGGCGGCGTCGGCGAGACCGTCCGCGTCGTCATTCACGCGCTCATCATCGCGCTGGTGATCCGCACCTTCCTGTTTCAGCCCTTCAACATTCCGTCGGGATCGATGAAGGCGACGCTGCTGGTCGGCGACTACCTGTTCGTCTCGAAATACTCTTACGGCTACAGCCACTATTCGATCCCGCTGTCGCCCCGGCTGTTCAACGGTCGCATTTTCGGCTCCGACCCCGATCGCGGCGACATCGTCGTGTTCCGTCTGCCGAAGGACGACACCACCGACTACATCAAGCGCGTCATTGGGCTGCCCGGCGACCGCGTACAGATGAAGGAGGGGCTGCTCTACATCAATGACAAGCCGGTGCAGCGCGAACGGCTGCCGGATTTCGTCGGCGAGGACCCTTGCGGCTCTGACGCAACGGCGCGGGTCAAGCAGTGGAAGGAAACGCTGCCGAACGGCGTGAGCTACAAGTCGCTCGATTGCGTCGACAACGGCTTCTACGACAACACCAATGTCTACACCGTGCCGCCCGGCCACTTCTTCATGATGGGCGACAACCGCGACAACTCCACCGACAGCCGTGTCCTGTCGGCGGTGGGTTATGTGCCGTCCGAAAATCTGATCGGCCGCGCGCAGATGATCTTCTTCTCCATTGCCGAAGGCGAACAGGCCTGGCAGTTCTGGCGCTGGCCGGTTTCGGTGCGCTGGAATCGCATTTTCTCCATTGTGCGATGAGCGGCGAACCCGCAATCGTCAAAACTCCCGAAACGACTGACGACGCCGCGACCGCTGGTGTCGCAGAGGTCAAGCCTGCCAAGAAGACTCGCCGCCCGAGCGCGAAGGCGGCGGCCAAGGTCGTCGAGCAGCGCATCGGCCATACGTTCGCTGATCCCGCGCTGCTGGCGACGGCGTTCACCCATGTCTCGGCGCTGAAGTCCGCGCGCCGTGCCGACAGCTACCAGCGGCTGGAGTTTCTCGGCGATCACGTGCTGGGGCTGATTGTTTCGGATATGCTCTATCGGGCGTTTCCCAAGGCTGACGAGGGCGAACTGTCGAAGCGTCTCGCCGATCTGGTGCGCCGCGAAGCCTGCGCCGATGTCGCCAAGTCGCTCGGGCTGGACGAGGCCATCAAGCTCGGGTCGGTGGGCGCGGGCGCTGGCGCGCGGTTGCGAAATTCGGTGCTCGGCGACATCTGCGAAGCGGTGATCGGCGCGGTGTTCCTCGACGGCGGTTACGCGGCGGCGTCCCAATTCGTAGAACGCAACTGGACCGAGCGGATGCGCAAGCCGGTGCGTCCGCTGCGTGATCCGAAAACGATCTTGCAGGAATGGGCACAAGGCAAGGGATTGCCGACGCCGGTCTATCGCGAGGTCCAGCGTACCGGGCCGCATCATGATCCGCAGTTTCGCGTGGCGGTCGAGTTGCCGGGACTAACCCCGGCGGAAGGCGTCGGCGGCAGCAAGCGCGCCGCTGAAAAGCTCGCAGCGACGGCGCTGCTGAAGCGGGAAGGCGTAACGGGCGGCAACGATGCCTGACGAACTGCAAGAGAATTCAACCCGCGAGACGCGCTGCGGCTTCGTCGCGCTGATCGGTGCGCCAAACGTCGGCAAATCGACGCTGGTCAATGCGCTGGTCGGCTCGAAGGTCACCATCGTCTCGAAGAAGGTGCAGACCACGCGCGCGCTGATCCGCGGCATCGTGATCGAGGACAACGCACAGATCATTCTGGTCGATACGCCGGGTATCTTCGCGCCCAAGCGGCGGCTCGACCGCGCCATGGTGTCCACCGCGTGGAGCGGGGCGCACGATGCTGACCTCGTCTGCGTGCTGCTCGATGCCCGCGCTGGGATCGACGAGGAAGCCGACGCCATCTTCACGAAGCTCGCGACCGTCAAGCATCCGAAAATACTGGTGCTGAACAAGATCGATCTTGTTCCGCGCGAGAAGCTGCTGACGCTCGCGATGAAAGCCAATGAGCGGCTAACCTTCGATCAGACCTTCATGATTTCCGCGATGTCCGGCGACGGCGTTGACGACCTGCGCCGTGCGCTGGCGAAGGACGTGCCCGCAGGGCCGTTCCATTATCCCGAAGATCAGATGTCGGACGCGCCGCTGCGGCACCTCGCGGCGGAAATCACGCGCGAGAAAATCTACCGCCACCTGCATCAGGAACTGCCGTATCAGTCCACGGTCGAAACCGACTCGTGGACCGATCGCAAGGACAAGTCGGTGCGGATCGAGCAGACGATCTATGTGGAACGCGACAGCCAGCGCAAGATCGTGCTTGGCAAGGGCGGGGCGACGATCAAGGCAATCGGCGCGGATTCGCGCAAGGAGATTGCAGAGATTGTCGGCCAGCCGGTGCATCTCTTTCTGTTCGTGAAGGTCAGGGACGGCTGGGGCGACGATCCGGAGCGTTACCGCGAGATGGGTCTGGAGTTTCCCAAGGAATGATCAACGATCCCGGCGCCAGCGTTCCCACGAACATCTTCTACTTCCAGGTGCTGCTGTATCTGTCGCTGCTCATCGACGTGCTCTCCGCTGCGTTTCTGGATCGCATCCCGGATGACGTCACCGAGTCGACGAAGCTGGCGGTCAATTTCATCGCCGTCATGATGACGCTGGGATTTGTGCAACTCGTCTGGCTCGCCGCGCACCGGCGCAAGAAATGGGCGCGGACGATCCTGCTGGTGGCGCTGATGCTGTCGGTGGCCTCCATCGTCACCACGGTGGGTGAAGCCGGCATGCAGTTCAGCACTTTCGTGGATGTGATCTCGACGGCATTGACGGCTTTCGGCCTGTATTTCTCTTTCACCGGCGATGCCCGGGACTGGTTCCGGCAACCTGTGTGATCGCACTTTCCCGGGCGATGTCGCTGCGAACGTGCGCAGAATCCTGTAAGCTCCGGCCATGGAATGGACCGACGAGGGTATTGTCCTGGGCGTGCGGCGGCATGGCGAATCCAGCGCCATTGTCGAACTGCTGACGCGCAGCCATGGCCGCCATCTCGGGCTGGTGCGCGGTGGTTCCGGCTCGCGAATGCGTCCGCTGCTGCAGCCCGGAAATACCGTGAGTGCGGTCTGGCGCGCCCGTCTCGACGAGCACCTCGGATACTACGCTCTTGAAGGGGTGCGGCTGCGCGCCGCGACGATGTTCGGGTCCTCGCATGCGGTCTACGGCGTGACGCATCTGGGGTCGCTGGTGCGGCTGCTGCCCGAGCGCGATCCGCACGAAGACATTTATGAGATGCTGGAATCCATTCTCGACGATTTCGATGATGTCGCCACGGCGGGTGTACAGCTGGTAAAATTCGAACTCGCGATGCTGACCGAGCTTGGCTTCGGCCTCGATCTGTCGTCCTGCGCGGCGAGCGGAGCGATGAACGACCTGATTTACGTCTCGCCGAAATCGGGTGCCGCCGTTTCGCGGCAGGCGGGCGAGCCGTGGCGCGACCGGCTGCTTCGGTTGCCGCCATTCCTGCGCGAGAGTGACGATGGGACCAACGGCTGGTCCGGGCAGGACATCGAGGACGGCTTTCGGCTGACCGGGCTGTTCCTGCTGCGTAATGTGCTGGAGCCGCGCGGGCAGGGCCATTCGGATGCGCGGGACGGCTTTATCGCAGCGGTGATACGGCCGCGGGCAAGGGCCGTCGCCGAATAGAAAACAGGCCGGACATTGTCCGGCCTGTTCCGTGAATCATTACCGATGATGGTGATGATGAGGGCGGTGGTGCCGGTGATGGTGCCGATGATGGTGATGATGGCGCCGGTGGTAATGCGGGCGTACGTCGCGGCAGGACTTGACCCAGCGGTGGCCGACCCTTCGTGTGGTGCAGACAAGGCGGACTTCTTCGGTCTGCTGCGTGACGCCAGCCAGCGGGGCAGGGAGGCTCATGGCTTCGGCACGGCCGCCGCCCAAAGCTACGGCTCCGGTCAATGCGGCCAGTGCCGCCAGTGCCGCAACAGCGATAGTGAATCGACGCATTCTTTTTCCTTCCTTGAAGCCCTCCGGCACTTCGCCGTCGGGCACTGTACCCGGCCTGGGCCGGTGTTATGAACCGCTGGGCGATCTATAAACGCCCACGGGCAGAACGCAGCAATGTGGCAGAAGAATTGCGAACCGAGAATGACCGCCTAATTCATCTATTGTTCATCGCGCGCAGTGGAGTTAACCCCTTGCCATGGGCAAAAGACTGATTCCACCGGAGCCGATGGAGATTCAGGAGGTCGCACTCCGCGAGGCGCTCGAGGAGCGCTATCTCGCCTATGCGCTCTCGACCATCATGCACCGCGCGCTGCCGGATGCGCGCGACGGCTTGAAGCCGGTTCACCGCCGCATCCTGTACGGTATGCGGTTGCTGCGGCTCGACCCCGGCACGCCGTTCAAGAAATCCGCCAAGATCGTCGGCGACGTGATGGGTTCGTTCCATCCGCACGGCGACCAGTCGATCTACGATGCGCTGGTGCGCCTCGCGCAGGATTTCTCCTCGCGCTATCCGCTGGTGGACGGCCAGGGCAACTTTGGCAATATCGACGGCGATAATCCAGCGGCCTACCGCTATACCGAAGCGCGAATGACGGAAGTCGGGCGGCTTCTGCTGGAAGGCATCGACGAGGACGCGGTTGAATTCCGCGCCAACTACGACGGTCAGTCGAAAGAGCCGATCGTTCTCCCCGGTGCGTTCCCGAATTTGCTGGCGAATGGCTCTCAGGGCATCGCTGTCGGCATGGCGACCTCGATCCCGCCGCACAACGCGGCGGAACTCTGCGACGCGGCGCTGCATCTGATCGACAAGCCCGCCACCAAATCGCGCGGCCTGCTGAAATATGTGAAGGGTCCGGATTTTCCGACCGGCGGCATTGTCGTGGATTCCCACGAGAGCATTGCTGAGGCCTATGCGACCGGACGCGGTTCGTTCCGGGTGCGTGCAAAATGGGCTCAGGAAGAGGGCGCGCGCGGCACCTGGAATATCGTCATCACAGAAATTCCGTGGCTGGTGCAGAAGTCGCGGCTGATCGAGCGCATCGCTGAACTTCTCAACGAGAAGAAGCTGCTGCTGGTCGGCGACGTCCGCGACGAGTCGGCGGAAGATGTGCGAATCGTCATCGAGCCGAAGTCGCGCAACGTCGATCCAGAAGTGCTGATGGAAACGCTGTTCAAGCAGACCGAGCTTGAAAGCAAGATTTCGCTGAACCTCAACGTGCTGGTGAAAGGCCGGGTGCCGAAGGTGCTCGGTCTCGCCGAGTGCCTGCGCGAATGGCTCGACCACCTGCGCGACGTGCTCGTCCGCCGCGCCAACTATCGCAAGAACCAGATCGAGCATCGCCTCGAGGTGCTGGGCGGTTACCTGATCGCGTACCTGAACCTCGACAAGGTTATCAAGATCATCCGCACCGAGGATGAGCCGAAGCCGGTGCTGATCAAGACGTTCAAGCTGACCGACCTTCAGGCTGACTCGATTCTCAACATGCGCCTGCGGAATTTGCGCAAGCTTGAGGAAATGGAAATTCGCGGCGAGGACAGGGATCTTCGCAACGAGTTGAAGGGCATCAAGGGCGTTTTGGCGTCTGAGGATGAGCAGTGGAAGAAGGTCGGCGAGCAGGTGAAGAAGGTGCGCGACACCTTCGGTCCCAAGACGCCGCTCGGCAAGCGGCGCACGCAATTTGCCGACGCGCCCGAGCATGATCTCGCCGCCATTGAGGAAGCGCTGATCGAGCGCGAGCCGATCACAGTCGTTGTCTCCGACAAGGGCTGGGTGCGCACGATGAAGGGGCACGTCGAGGATCTGTCGAACCTCGCCTTCAAGACCGATGACAGCATGGGGTTCTCGTTCTTTGCCGAGAGCACGTCCAAGCTGACGTTGTTCGCCAGCAACGGGCGCTTCTACACCCTCGACGCGCAGAAACTGCCCGGCGGACGCGGTCATGGCGATCCGATCCGCATGACCATCGACATGGAAGGCGATGCCAACATCGTTTCGATGTTCGTGCAGAAGGGCGGCCGCAAATTTCTCGTAGCCAGCAGCGACGGGCAGGGCTTTGTGGTCAACGAGGACGATTGCGTCGCCAACACCCGCAAGGGCAAGCAGATTCTGAACGTCACTGCACCCAATGAGGCGGCGGCGATCGCGACCGTGAGCGGCGACACCGTCGCTGTGATCGGCACCAACCACAAAATGGTGATCTTCCCGCTCGAGCAGGTGCCTGAGATGGCGCGAGGCCGTGGCGTGCGCTTGCAGAAATACAGCGGCGGCAAGCTCTCCGATGTGATGACGTTCACCGCGAAGGACGGCATGACCTGGAAGGACTCGGCAGGCCGCGACCAGAGCTCGACGTGGAAGGAACTCGCCGACTGGCGCGGCAACCGCGCCGATGCCGGTCGTTTGGCGCACGGTTTCCCGAAGTCGAACAAGTTCGGCAAGGTGATCGAGTAAAGCGCTGCCGCTGTTGCGGATGCTTCCGATAGCGATACATTCCTCGCGAAAGTTCTCGGTGCGAGGTCTACATAAATGGTTCGCTACAATGAAATCCGCGACGGCGAGATTGCGGTTGATCCGCCGCCGCCGACCGATGCGGGCCTCGTTTTCATTGGCCGCATCCACACGCCATGGACCGACAGGCTGATGACGCCGCGACAGGGCCGTCACGATGGCCCCATTTGCAAGATCGAGATTTTCGAGCCGTGGGTGCCGGCGCTGAAGGGGCTCGACCGGTTCACGCAGGTCGAGGTGATCTACTGGCTGCACGAGTCGCGCCGCGACCTCGTTCTGCAAAGTCCGGCGAGTGACACCAATACGCACGGCACGTTCGCCTTGAGGTCGCCGGTGCGGCCCAATCCGCTCGGCACTTCCGTCGCCAAACTCGTCGGCATCGAAGGCAACACCGTTCTGGTGCGCGGGCTCGACTGTCTCGACGGCACGCCGCTGGTCGATCTCAAGCCGGACCGCTGCCAGTTCACACCGATTGCGCCGCCGCAGCCTGGAGATTTCGAAACAGGCGCGTAGGGCGGGCAACTGCTGTTGCAACTCACTTGCAACTAGCTGCAAAGCCGTGCATATTGACGATATGGACGCACGTTCGCCGTCATTGCCGCCTGACCAGGCCGCCGCCCTGCCTGTTCCGGGCGGGTGGCGGAAGCCGCGCGGCGAGCCTTCGCTCACCGGAATGTTCGCCTCCGTCCGGGTCGCCAAGACCGGCTCGTTCTGGCGCAAGCTCGCAGCCTTCATGGGGCCGGGCTATCTGGTCGCCACGGGCTACATGGACCCCGGCAACTGGGCGACGTCCCTCGCTGGCGGGTCCAAATTCGGTTACGCGCTGCTCGCGGTTGCGCTGATTTCCAACATCATGGCGATCATCCTGCAGGCGCTGTGCGCACGGCTCGGCGTCGGATCGGGCCGGGACCTTGCGCAAGCTTGCCGCGATGCGTTTCCGAAAGCGCTGGCGTGGCCGCTATGGCTGCTGGCCGAAATCGCGATCGCCGCGACGGACCTCGCGGAAATCATCGGCACAGCCATCGGGCTCAATCTGCTGTTCGGTATTCCGCTCGAGATCGGTGTCATCGTCACGGCTCTCGATGTGTTTCTCATTCTCGCGCTGCAGGCGATCGGCTTCCGATGGATCGAAGCCTTCATCGTCGGCATGCTCGGAATCATTTCCGCATGCTTCGCAATTCAGATCGCGATGGCCGATCCGAACTGGGGCGAAGTGATCCGTGGCTTCGCGCCGACGACGCAGATTGTCGCCAACCGCGACATGCTTTATCTCGCGCTCGGCATTCTCGGCGCGACGGTGATGCCGCACAACCTGTATCTGCACTCGGGCCTGGTGCAGACGCGCAACTACGGCGACAGCGTTCCGGAGAAGAAGGAAGCGATCAAGCTTGCGACCATCGACTCCACCATCGCGCTGTGCCTTGCGCTGCTGATCAATGCGTCGATCCTCATTCTTGCGGCATCGACCTTCTACAAGGCGGGCAAGACCGACGTCGCCGAACTGGAGCAGGTGCACTCGTTTCTGGCGCCGCTGCTGGGATCGACACTGGCGCCAACTCTGTTCGCGATCGCACTGTTGTGCTGCGGCCTGAGTTCGACCGTGACAGCAACGCTGTCGGGCCAGATCGTGATGGAAGGCTTCATCAACATCCGCCTCGCGCCGTGGCTGCGGCGGCTGACCACGCGCATGGTGGCGATCATTCCGGCGGCACTGGTGACGCTGTGGTACGGCGAGAAGGGAACCGCGCAGCTTCTGATTTTCAGCCAGGTGATCCTGAGTTTGCAGTTGCCGTTCGCGATCATTCCGCTGGTGATGTTCACGGCGAGCAAGGCGAAGATGGGCGAATTCGTAGCACCGCGCTGGTTGACCGCCGCCGCCGCGCTGATCGCCGCTATCGTCGTGACGCTCAACGTGAAACTGCTGATCGACTTCGTACTGGGCTGATCGCGGTTACTGGCCGCCGGTCTTCTTGTCGAAGTGTTCGCGCGCGGTCTGGATCTTCGCCAGATGTGCGAACGCCCATGAGCCGAGGTGCTGCACCGGCTCCTTGAGCGAGTGGCCAAGTTCCGTGAGTTCGTAATCCACGCGCGGGGGAATGGTCGGAAAGATCGTCCGCGTGACGAGGCCATCGCGCTCCAGCCCTCTGAGCGTCAGCGTCAGCATCCGCTGCGAGATCCCGCCGACCATGCGCTTGATCTCGTTGAAGCGGCGCGGGCCGGCGCTGAGCAGCATGATGATCAGCACGCTCCATTTGTCACCGATGCGCGACAGGATGGACCCCACCGCAAGGCAATTGCCTGGCAGATGCCGGTCGGGCGGGGCGGTTACATCGGTGTGCTCGGGTGTCACGGCTGTGCTCGGGTTCAGAAAATGTGCCTTCTTGTGCGTTTATCAAAGGTCACCATTAGTGTCCAGGTATCAATCTGATACTAGAGCTAAAGGGGAACCCATGAAACTGCTCCATATCGACGCCAGCATCCTCGGCGGCAATTCCGTCTCCCGACAACTCTCGGCCGCAGCCGTCGAGCGCCTGCGCAAAACCACGCCCAATCTGGATGTCACCTATCGCGACATCAGCGCGACGCCGTTCTCGCATCTGAGCGGGGAACATCTGGCGGCTGCCCATGGCGCGAGGCCGGAAACGCCGGCCGTGCGCGATGACATTGCCGCCAGCGCCGCCGCGCTGGATGAATTCCTTGCCGCCGACATCGTTGTCATCGGAGCGCCGATGTACAACTTCACCATTCCGAGCCAGCTCAAGGCCTGGATCGATCGCATCCTTGTGGCTGGAAAGACCTTCAAGTACTCGGAGAAGGGCGTTGAGGGGCTTGCGGCCAACAAGCGCGTGATCGTCACCATTTCGCGAGGCGGCTTCTACGGTGCGGACACGCCGGCCGCGGCGGGCGAGCATCTGGAAACGTATCTGCGCTGGGTGTTCGGTTTCATCGGCATCACCAATCCGGAAATCATCGCCGCCGACGGAATCCAGATCGGCCCGGAGCAACGTGAGAAATCGGTGGCCGGCGCGTTGCATGCCGCGGGCGCACTGCAGGGCGCTACCGGTCAGCAGGCGGCGTAGGCGACGGTGTAACGTCATTGCGAGCGAAGCGAAGCAATCCAGTCAGAAAAACTGGATTGCTTCGTCGCAAATGCTCCTCGCAATGACGAAACGGAGTTCTCAGTCCTGCGGCTCGGGCGCCATCGAGCCGGTGGCGTCAACGCGCAGCCAGCCGCTGGGCGCCAGCCGTTGCTGCGGCAGGAAGCGGGCCTTGTAGTCCATCTTGCGGGAACCATCGATCCAGTAGCCGAGATAGACGTAAGGCAGACCAAGCCGCCTCGCGCGGGCGATGTGGTCGAGGATCATGAATGTTCCCATCGAGCGGCCTTCCTCGCCGGGC
Source organism: Afipia massiliensis (assembly GCF_001006325.2). Taxonomy (NCBI): domain Bacteria; kingdom Pseudomonadati; phylum Pseudomonadota; class Alphaproteobacteria; order Hyphomicrobiales; family Nitrobacteraceae; genus Afipia; species Afipia massiliensis. The sequence continues at coordinate 3,393,765 of NZ_LBIA02000001.1, forward strand.
TCGAAGAACGAATAGACCATCGACAATCCGTCGCTGAGAATGTCCGTGAGAGCCACCGCGATCAGGTCCTGATTCCTGACGGGGTCTTGGCCCTTGCCGGTGATGCCGCTGTCTGGCGTGCGACGCCGATACTCGATGATGCGGGTCGAGACGTGGCTGTCCTCGACCATCATCGCGTAGTCGAGCACGGTCATGTCCGCCATGCCGCCGTCGCGATGACGGGCATCGAGATAGGCGCGGAACACCGAATACTGTTCGGAGGTGGGCACCGCCGTCCGCAGTTCGCTGACGATGTCGGCGTTGCGCGCCTGGATCTTGCGGAAGTTACGCGACGGGCGAAATTCGTTGGCGATGACTCGCACCGACACGCAGGCGCGGCACTGGTCGCAGGCAGGACGGTAGGCGATGGACTGGCTGCGGCGGAAGCCGCCATGGGTGAGGAGATCGTTCAGTTCGCCGGCTTTGTCGCCGACCAGATGCGTGAAGACCTTGCGCTCCTGCTTGCCCTCCAAGTAGGGGCAGGGTGAAGGCGCCGTCAGATAGAATTGCGGCGTATTGCGCGAGTGTTGCGTCACGGGGTGCCGTGTGTCTCCGGTCTGCGCGATTCCTTTTACAGCATCGCGCCGCGGGGGGCAGTGGTCAACGAGTTTGAACGCGCCGTTGCAAGAATGACCCGGGTTTCACGCAGCAAATGACACCGAACCCGGACAGGCCACACGGATGTGATCTGCCCGGGCTGGAATTCGTCTAAACGCGTGTGGTCGGGACCGCCGATGCCTGGACGCTGCTGTTGATGAACACCGTGCCAAGCACGATGTCATGCAGCAGCCGGCGGCGGCCATTGAACAAGCCGACCAGCAGGACCAGCGGGGTCAGGAAAGAGACCGACACCCAGTAGAGGACGGCATGAACCGCGCCGAGGATGAAGTAGGGCCGCTCGCCGGTCCATGTCCGCATCTCGATGTCCATCATGCGCATGCCCACGGTGGCGCCGTTCGGACCGCCGAGCGACATGCCGTAATAGAGCAGCGCCCAGATCACCGAGAACGGCGAGATCAGCCAGAACAGGAACCAGCCCAGCCCCAGCGTGACGATGCCGAACAGGGTGACGAAGATGATCGCGAGGATGATCGGGATCGACAGGATCACGAGGTCGATCAGAAACGCGAAGAACCGCTTGGTCAGCACGCCGCGAAACAGTTCGGGCTGCAGCCACGGATCATAGGCCTGCTGCGCGCTCGCGCTGGCCGATGGATTGTTGCGCCAGGTCGTACCCGATGCCGCGCCGCCGGTGTTTCTCGTGTCGGACATTGAAACCCTCCTCGCCGGTCCTGAAAGTTCCACTGGACCGCTTGCTGCGCACATGGCCCCGCCGAATTGCGTACGCAAGATGGCTTAGGCTCACATGGAGAAAAAGTTATCCCGCTGGCCGCGGAACCGCTGTCAGCGTCCAGCCTTGAGCTTCTCCGCCGCGGCCGGCGCAAAATAGGTCAGTACGCCGTCGGCGCCGGCACGCTTGAACGCGACCAGGCTTTCCATCATCGCGCGCTCGCCGTCGATCCAGCCGTTGTTGGCTGCGCCCGCGATCATCGCGTACTCGCCGGACACCTGATAGGCGAAGGTCGGCATCGCGAAGGTGTCCTTCACGCGCCGCACGATATCGAGATAGGGCATGCCGGGTTTCACCATCACCATGTCCGCGCCCTCTGCGATGTCGAGTTCGACCTCGCGCAGCGCTTCGTCGGAATTCGCCGAATCCATCTGATAGGTGCGCTTGTCGCCGGTCAGCGTTTTTGCCGAGCCGATGGCGTCACGGAAGGGACCGTAGAATGCGGAAGCGTACTTTGCGGCATACGCCATGATCTGCACATCGCCGAAGCCTGCGTTGTCGAGGCCGTTGCGGATCGCTCCGACGCGGCCGTCCATCATGTCCGACGGCGCAATGATGTCGCAGCCGGCCTCGGCCTGCACCAGCGCCTGACGGACGAGGATTGCGACCGTCTCGTCATTCAGGATTCGGCCATCCTGCAACAGCCCGTCATGGCCGTGGCTGGTGAAGGGATCGAGCGCCACGTCGCACAGCACGCCGAGATCGGGAAATTCCTTCTTGATCGCGCGCACCGACTGGCAAACCAGATTGTTGGCATTCAGGGCCTCGGAGCCGGTCTCGTCGCGCAGCGACGGCTCGGTGTAGGGAAACAGTGCGATGCAGGGAATGTCGAGCTTCATGGCGCGCTCGGCGTCGCGGACGCACTGATCCACGCTGAGGCGATCGACGCCGGGCATCGAGGCGATCGGCGCGCGCAGGTTGTTGCCGTCGACAACGAACAGCGGCCAGATCAGATCGTCGGTGGTGAGCACGTTCTCGCGCACCAGCCGCCGCGCCCATTCGGACTTGCGGTTGCGGCGCATGCGGGTGGTCAGATCGAGGGAAGGGGCGGCGGTGGCCGCGTCCCGCGGACCATCCCGCAATTCAATCGGACGCCCGAACTTGATCGCCATCTTGATACCACTCCCGCGCAAAACAGATGGCGCCAGATGTAGCATCTGCCGGGGCTCCCGTCACGGCACGGAGGCGTCATCGGGCGGATTGATTTTAGGTTTGTAAAGGATCAAACAGGCGCCATGAACAAGGACACCCGGCAATCGATGGCCGCCCGCATGGGCCGAGGGACCAGAGGCGCGAACGGCGACGTGCCGCGCGATCAGGTCAATCTGGTCACGGCGATGACGTCGCCGGACGCGGAGACGGGCGAAAGCACGTGGACCACACGGCTCGTGCTGTTCCTGCGCGTGATGGCCGTGCTGTCGATGATCAAGGGACTCTATCACTGGGCGCAGATCACCGGCTTCATCGGCGGCGATGAGAGCGCGTTCGAGGCCCAGACCACGCAGTGGCAAACCGCCACGGTCTATTTCGCGGTGATCGAACTGGTCGCGGCGGTGGGGTTGTGGCTTGCAACCCCATGGGGCGCGGTGGTGTGGCTGACGACGATCGTCTCAACCGCCGTGATCGAGCTGATGTTTCCTACGATCTACGGTGGCAACCTGTTCGCGGTTCTCGTCTCGCTGATCCTGCTCGCGGCCTATCTCGTTCTGGCGTGGTTTTCGGCGCGGGAGAGGCCGCCGTAGTGTGCTGTTGGCCGCCGCTCGCCTTGATGTTTTACGAAGTCTTTCAAATTTGAACGAACGTGTGCTGGAATGCGACAGCGCTTGTGACGAAGCGTGAACATCGGGCTGTTTGGGTGAATCAAAACTAACAAAAAGCCCTTATTTTATCGGTGTAATATACGATTCACCGTTTCAAATAAACCATCTCTTTATGCTGTTATTTAAGCTGATCTTCAAACGCCTCCCTTAGTTTGCACCTATCAGGCGAGACAAAAGTTTCGTCGAATAAGTCGTAAAAACGACAACAGGGGAAGTGTCATGATCAAAGCCGCCGCTACGGCAGTTGAACCTGCTCGCGACAACGCCGCTGCACCTGTGCAGCCGCTTTATCTCGAAGCTCTTACGCTGGTCGAACGTCTGCATCGCCGTCTGCTCGACGTCATCAAGGACGAATTCGATCGTCGCGGCCGCGCCGATATCAATTCGGTGCAGGCTCTGCTGCTCTATAACATCGGCGACAAGGAATTGACCGCCGGCGAACTGCGTACGCGCGGCTACTACCTCGGCTCCAACGTTTCGTACAATCTGAAGAAGCTTGTCGAGATGGGCTTCCTCGATCATCAGCGCTCGCGCGTTGATCGCCGCTCGGTCCGGATTCGTCTGACCGCGCAGGGCCAGGAAATCCGCCACATTGTCGACGCGCTGTATCAGAAGCACGTCAAGACGGTGGAGCAGGTGGGAGGCATCTCGAACGCCGAGTTCGCGACGCTGAACAAGTCGCTGCATCGCCTCGAGCGCTTCTGGACCGACCAGATCCTGTATCGGCTCTGAGCCTTTCACAAATTCGGGTCAGCCGGCGGGAGCGCGATTGCGTTCTCTAACAAGATCGGCGGCCCATCGTTCTTCCTTGCAGTTTTACGCCGGTGCCCTCCGGCTGTTACCGAAGTGCGCGAAAGATGCACGCGGAAGAATTCCGCACGAGTTTCCCCTGGTGTGGGATATGCGACTTAGAGCGCGATCAGCACATTTGCTGATCGCGCTCTAAAATTATTGAAGGGCGCATGATCTCTTAGCCGACCCGCTCACACTTCGGCGGATCATGCGCTGCGCCTTCGGGCGCCTTTTCGCGTTTTGGTTTCGAGAATCGACTCGTAAACGAGTCCTGAATCCTCGGGCTCAAGAGGCAAAAATATCGCCCGAGACTCTTGCGCGGACTCTTTCCATCATCCTCAAATCATGAGGCCGATTCTCAAATTCGCCGGCGACCGGCTGCAGGTCGCGTTAATGCTCGTTCTGCTGGCCGCGTGCTCGCTGAACGTGATGTTCCTTTACGCGCGGCTGTAGGCGCGTCGCCCGTTTGGGCGGTCTCCCTCCAAATACCGGCTCGACTACCGCCTTTCGGCGCGAATTATGTTGCCCAACCCGGGCAGCTCCAGACCCGGAATGTGGGCAAAAAGGTCATCAGCGGGGCTCGAGCCGGGGCGGGGTGCGGCCAAAACCGCGCCTGCGGAGCGGTCTGGCGGCGTGCCGGTTGGCACCCGGCCCACAGGGGCAGCACGGAACAGGGCTGTCCGGCATAAATAGCGGCCCACGGGCTTGGAACTTGGCCACCCCCGCCAGATATGGTATCTCGCGGCTGCCGCCCTTGATGCCACCCGTAACCGTCCGTAGCCGTCTCGAAAGGCTGCGGCGGTGGAGATATTTCATGAGCTCATCTGCCAAGACTGCTTCCGCTCCCGACTCGTTTTTCACGGCCTCGCTCGCGCAGGCCGACCCTGAGATCGCAAATGCGATCAAGGGTGAGCTCGGTCGCCAGCAGCATGAGATCGAACTGATCGCATCGGAGAACATCGTTAGCCGCGCCGTTCTCGAGGCGCAGGGCTCGGTGATGACCAACAAGTACGCGGAAGGCTATCCGGGCGCGCGCTACTACGGTGGATGCGAGTTCGTGGACGTCGCAGAGAATCTCGCCATCGAGCGCGCCAAGAAGCTGTTCGGCGCGGGCTTTGCCAACGTGCAACCGAATTCCGGCAGCCAGATGAACCAGGCAGTGTTCCTCGCGCTGTTGCAGCCCGGCGATACCTTCATGGGTCTCGACCTCGCTGCGGGTGGCCATCTCACCCACGGCGCGCCGGTCAACATGTCCGGCAAGTGGTTCAAGCCGGCGCATTACACCGTGCGCCGCGAAGACCAGATCATCGATATGGATGCGGTGGCGAAACAGGCGGAAGAGATCAGGCCGAAGCTGATCATCGCCGGCGGCTCGGCCTATTCGCGTGCGTGGGACTTCAAGCGTTTCCGCGAAATCGCCGACAGCATCGGCGCCTACCTGATGGTGGACATGGCACATTTCGCCGGCCTCGTTGCCGGTGGCGTGCATGCCTCGCCGGTACCGTACGCGCACGTCACCACGACGACGACGCACAAGTCGCTGCGCGGGCCGCGCGGTGGCTTGATCCTCAGCAACGACGAGGCGATCGCCAAGAAGCTGAACTCGGCGATCTTCCCCGGCCTGCAGGGCGGCCCGCTGATGCACGTGATTGCAGCCAAGGCTGTCGCATTCAAGGAAGCGTTGCAGCCGGACTTCAAGATCTACGCCAAGAACGTGGTCGAGAACGCCAGGGCGCTCGCGGAAACGCTGCGCTCCAACGGTTTCGAGATCGTGTCCGGCGGCACCGACAATCACCTGATGCTGGTCGATCTACGGCCGAAGGGTCTCAAGGGCAACGTGTCCGAGAAGGCGCTGGTTCGCGCCGGCCTCACCTGCAACAAGAACGGCATCCCGTTCGACCCCGAAAAGCCGTTCGTGACTTCGGGGCTTCGCCTCGGCACCCCGGCTGCGACCACGCGCGGCTTCGGCGTCGCCGAATTCAAGCAGGTCGGTGCGCTGATTTCGGAAGTGCTCAACGCCGTCGCCCAGTCGGGTGAAGGTTCGGCACCTCTGGTCGAGGCATCGGTGAAGGAGAAGGTGAAGGAACTCACCAACCGCTTCCCGATTTACCAGTAAGGCAGGTCCATGCGCTGCCCAAGCTGCAACAGTCTCGATACGCAGGTGAAGGATTCACGGCCGACGGAAGATTCGGCCGTGATCCGGCGGCGGCGCGTCTGCATGGCGTGCAACTTCCGCTTCACCACCTTCGAGCGCGTGCAGCTTCGCGAACTCACTGTCATCAAGCGCAACAGCCGCCGCGTTCCGTTCGACCGCGACAAGCTGGTACGCTCGCTGCAGATCAGCCTGCGCAAGCGCCCGGTCGATCCCGAGCGCGTCGAGAAGATGGTGTCGGCCATCGTGCGCGAGCTGGAAAGCGGCGGCGAGGCGGAGATTTCCTCGGAGGTCATCGGCGAGACCGTGATGGAGCATCTGCGCCAGCTCGACGACGTGGCCTATGTCCGCTTCGCCTCGGTCTATCGCAATTTCCGCGAGGCCAAGGACTTTGAGGCCGTGCTGGGCGAACTGTCGGGCGAGGACGAACCGCCGCGGCCTGCGGTCGTGCGCAAGTGATTTTTTCACGGCGCGGCGTTCGCTAATCCGCTAGCTTGATCGCTGTGCCGGATATGTCTGACCCCAATGTCTTCTGACTTCATGTCTGATGATTTGCGTTACATGCAGCTTGCTCTGGCGCTTGGCCGGCGCGGGCAGGGCCGCACCTGGCCGAATCCCGCCGTTGGCGCGGTGGTCGTCAAGGATGGCGTGATTGTCGGGCGCGGCTGGACCCAGCCCGGCGGACGGCCTCATGCCGAGCCGGAGGCCTTGAAGCGGGCCGGCGACGCGGCACGCGGCGCGACGCTCTATGTCACGCTGGAGCCGTGTTCGCATTTCGGGAAATCGCCGCCCTGCGCGGACGCGATCATCGCCGCAGGTATCGCGCGCGTTGTTTCTGCGATTGAAGATCCAAATCCGGATGTCGGCGGGCAGGGCCATGCGCGGCTGCGGGCTGCCGGCATCGCGGTGGAAGTCGGTCTTTGCAAGGACGAAGCCGCGCGCGATCACGCCGGGCACTTCCTGCGCGTTGGCGAGAAACGCCCGTTCGTCATCCTGAAGCTGGCGGTATCCGCTGACGACAAGATCGCGGCGGCGGGTCACCAGCCGGTCGCGATTACCGGCGAGGCGGCCAAGGCGCGCGTGCACCTGCTGCGCGCGCAGAGCGACGCAATTCTGGTTGGCATCGGCACCGTGCTCGCCGACGATCCGCTGCTCACGGTGCGCCTGCCGGGGCTTGAGGCACAATCGCTGGTGCGTGTGGTGCTGGATCGTGCGCTGCGGCTGCCGGGCACTAGCAAGCTGGTTCATTCCGCGCGCCAGACGCCGTTATGGGTGATGACATCTGATCTTTCCGAGGCGCCAGCCGCGATGAAGCTGGGCGCGGCGGGTGCGCAGGTCTTGCGTGTGCCTGTGACGACCACACCGCCACCCGGTCTCGATCTGAAATCCGTTTTAAACGCGCTGGCCGAGCGCGGCATCACGCGGCTGATGGTCGAGGGCGGTGCCCGGGTGGCGTCCTCATTCCTGAGCGCCGGTCTGGTCGATGAGATCTGGTTGCTGCGTGGGCCGAACGACATCGGCATGGATGGTATTCCGGCGCTCGATACGCAGCCACTGTCGGTTATCACCCAGTCGCCTCGCTGGCGCGCGCATGCTACCGAGGTCTTGGATAAAGACACTCTTACGATTTATGAGCGCATCTAGATGTTCACCGGCATCATCACGGACCTTGGCGAAATCACCGGCATCACGCCGACGGCGCAGGGGCAGTTGCACCGGTTGCGGATCGCGTGCCGCTACGATCAGACCACCATCGCGGACGGCGCGTCGATCGCCTGCAACGGCGTGTGCCTCACCGTGGTCCAGTCGGGCGTCGATCAGGGCAGGACATGGTTTGACGTCGATGCTGCCGCTGAAACGCTGCGGCTGACAACCGCAAAGGGCTGGGGCAAGGGGACGCGCCTCAATCTCGAACGCGCGCTGAAGATCGGCGATGAACTCGGCGGCCACATCGTTGCCGGGCATGTCGACGGCATCGCGACGATCGTCACGCGCGAGGATCTACCGGACATGGCGCGGTTCGAACTGCGCGCGCCGCGCGATCTGGCGAAGTTCATTGCGGCAAAAGGGTCGGTGGTGCTCGACGGCGCCTCGCTGACGGTCAATACCGCCGTTGACGATGTATTTTCCGTTCTGATCATTCCGCATACACTGCAAGTGACGACGCTGAGCGACTGGCGCGTGGGATCGGAAGTCAATCTCGAGATCGATCTGATGGCGCGCTACGCCGCGCGATTGATCGAGATGAAATAGAAGCGCCGCGGGGCAGAGCGACTGGATTGGCATGCGTAAGCAACTCACCGATCAGCAGGTCGAGGTCTTCCGGGAACGGCTGCTTCGTGCGGCCGAGAAACTCTTTGCCAAGCACGGCGTTGCTGGTGTTTCGATGCGCCAGATCGCTCAAGCGCTCGGCTACAGTCAGACCGCGGCCTATCGCTATTTCGCCAACAAGGACGAAATTCTCGTGGCGATGCGGGCGGCTGCGCTCGACCGCTTCTGCGAACACCTTGAAGCGGCGTTCGACCCGGCAAGGGATGCGCGCAAGAATGCGCGCGCCGTCGGGCAGGCCTTTCTCGATTTCGCGCTGAAACATCCCGACACCTATCGGCTGATTTTCTTTACGGAAAATCTTGAAGAGGCGATCGCTCCGCGGTTCGCCGCGACGGTGACTCGCTTCCGCGCCACCATGACCACCTATGTGCAGGCGCTTGTTGATGGCGGACATATCGAGGGCGACGTCAAGACCCTGGCCGAGACGTTTTCCTCTGCCGCGCACGGCATCATCATGATGCACATGAGCGGCCTGTTGCGGACGGTCCGCGAGAGGGACGACCTGCATCTTGCCTCCATGCGCCTCATCGCCAAGGGTGCGGGGATGTCCAGTATCCCGCAAGCCAATACGAAAAAGCCTGTCAGGATCGCCGCGGGGCGCTCCGTTTCCCGCAAAACTTGACGCTGTTAAATTAATTAAATAGCTTGCCGCCCAAAATCGGGACGCGCTCCGGCGCGACCAACCGAGAACAATTCAAACGGGGGGATTCAGATGCCGCTTTTCAGCGATTATCCGGTTGCAACGCTCAAGGACGTTATCAAGTTCGAATCCGAGAAAGCGCTCGAACTGCGTTATGACGCGCGCAGCGTCTACGACATTTTCGCCAAGAGCGCGGCGCGTCATCCGGATCGTACCGCGCTGACCATGCTGATGACGGGCGCCGACGACGAGACGCCGCGTCTGGTCACTTACCGGCAGATGCTCGAGGGTGTCACCCGCGCGGCGAATTGTTTCGCTGACCTTGCGGGAAGTGGTGCCGGCGTTGCCTACATCCTGCCGAGCTTGGTGGAAACGCATTTCACGCTCTGGGGGGCGGAAGCTCAAGGCTACGCGGTGCCGATCAACTTCCTGTTGCAGGCTCAGAACATCGCGGATCTCGTCCAGGCGTCGGGTGCAAAGATTCTCGTGGCGCTGGGTCCGCATCCGCAGCTCGACATCTGGCAGAAAGCGGTCGAGGTCGGAAAGCTGCTGCCGGACATCAAGCTTGTGCAGGTGTCGCTCTCCGATGCGCCTCTGCCGGAGGGCGTATTGGGATTTTGGCCCGGCTTGAATGCGCATGAAGGCAATACGCTAATCTTTGGCAAGGCGAGGGGCGGCGATGATGTCGCGGCTTACTTCCACACCGGCGGCACCACCGGGTCGCCGAAACTCGTCACCCACACCCATCGCAACCAGATCGCGGCCGCGTTTGGCGGAACGGTGCTGCAGGATCTCAGCGAGACCGACGCGATCACCAATGGCCTGCCGCTATTTCATGTGGGAGCAACGATCTCGTGCGGTCTTTCGTTCTTCATCGCAGGCGCAAATGTCCTCGTGCTGTCGCCGGGGGGGATGCGCAATCCGGTCATCATCAAGAATTTCTGGAAGATCGTGGAGCGCTATCGCGCCACGGTGATCGGCGGCGTGCCGACCGCGCTGGCCGCGCTGCTCAATGTACCCGTGGACGCGGACATCTCGTCGGCGCGATTCAGCATCTCCGGCGGGGCGCTCCTGCCGCGTGCGGTGGCGTTGCAATTCCAAAAGATGACCGGAACGACGATCCACGAAATTCTCGGCATGACCGAAACCGGCGGACTGGTGTCCATCGATCCCGCAGCTGCGGACCCGGTGCTTGGCTCGGGCGGCATTCGTTTGCCGTACACGCAGGTCGTGGTCCGCAAGCTTGGCGCCGACGGTTCGCTGGGTGAGGCCTGCGCGCCGCACGAAGTCGGCGTCATGACCGTGTCCGGCCCCAACGTCACGCCGGGATACAAAGACCGGAGCCAGAATGGCGCCACGCTGCGCGACGGCTATCTCGACAGCGGCGATCTGGCTTACAGCGACGAGCAGGGGCGGCTGTTCATCGCCGGACGCTCGAAGGACCTCATCATCCGCAGCGGCCACAACATCGATCCCGTTCTGATCGAGGATGCATTGCAGTCCCATCCGGCAGTTGCTCTGGCAGCCGCCGTCGGGCAGCCAGACAAGTATGCCGGCGAATTGCCGGTGTGTTACGTCGCTCTCAAGCCGGGCGCGCTGGCGACTGCCGACGAACTGAAAGCCTATGCCGAGCCGCTGATCGCGGAACGCCCGGCATGGCCGAAGCAGATCATCGTCATTGACGCCATTCCGGTGACGAGCGTCGGCAAGATCTTCAAGCCGGAGTTGCGCACGGATGCCGTTCAGCGGCTCGTCACCCAGGTGGTTGCGGAAGCTGCCGGGGCAGCCGACGCCGCGATCGATGTGGTGGCGGGCGGCAAGCGCGGCATCGACGTGACGGTGACGCTGCCGCGCGCGATGGCGGGCCAGCACGCCGCGGTTGAGAAGGCGTTGGACGGGTATCTGTTCGATTACAAGGTGACGCAGGCCAATTGAGGCCGGATTCGGAGCTGCATCCCTGCCTTGAAAAGGGGCTGTTGTGCTTGGCTTTGTGACGCTCAGCGACTACAAACGCGCAAACACCGAACCCCTTTTGACTGGATGGAATGATGGTCGAACCGCGCCGCGCAGAACTCAAGGATCAAACCGACATCAGCGGCGCGACCGTCGTCATCATCGAAGCCCGGTTTTACGACGATATCCAGGAAGCGCTGCTTCAGGGTGCGATCAAGGAACTGGTGGCCGCGGGCGTCGGCTACGACGTGATCAGCGTTCCGGGCGCACTCGAAATTCCGGCAGCGATTGCGATTGCGCTCGACGCGTCGAAAAAGAACGGCCGGCAGTATGACGGCGCCATCGCGCTGGGCTGCGTAGTGCGCGGCGACACCATCCACTTCGAGATCGTCTCGATGGAATCGTCACGCGCGCTGATGGATCTCGCCGTGGCGCGCAGCCTGCCGCTCGGCAACGGCATCATTACCGTGAATACGACGGAGCAGGCATGGGAACGCGCCCGCGCCGACAAGCTGAACAAGGGCGGCGACGCGGCTCGCGCGGCGCTCACCATGATGCGTATCAAGAAGCGTTTGGCGAAACCGCTATGAGCGACGCCAAGAAAGCCGGCGACAAGGGACCGGGCGATCGCAAGGCCAACCGGCGCGGCGCCGCGCGTCTTGCCGCTGTGCAGGCGCTGTATCAGATGGATATCGCGGGCGCGGGCATCGAAGACATTTTCGCAGAGTTCGAGAGCCACTGGCTCGGCAGCGAAGTCGAGGGCGATACCTACCTTCCTGCGGAAGCCGCGTTCTTCAAGGATGTCGTCTCCGGTGTGGTGCGCGACCAGAGCAAGCTCGATCCGCTGATCGACAAGGCGCTCGAAAGCGGCTGGCCGCTGAAGCGCATCGACGCGATCCTGCGCGCGACACTGCGGGCGGGGGCCTATGAACTCGAACACCGCAAGGATATTCCGGCGCGTGTCGTGGTGTCGGAATATGTCGATGTGGCTCATGCCTTCGTGGACAAGGACGAAACCGGCATGGTGAATGCTGTGCTCGACCAGATCGCGCGGCAATTTCGCGCGCCCGAATTCGCGCGGACGGGGCAATAACAATGACGACGCCGGGTGCCGGAGCATCGGGCGAGGACGACCTGATCGCGCGCTACTTCCGTCCGCTCGCGACCGATCCCGGTGCGTTCGGCCTCATTGACGATGCGGCGCTGCTGAATCACACGGGCGACGATCTTGTCGTGACGACGGATGCCATCGTTGAAGGCGTCCATTTTCTTCCCGACGATCCGCCTGACACCGTCGCGCGCAAGGCGTTGCGCGTAAACTTGTCGGATCTGGCGGCCAAGGGTGCTGTCCCTGCAGGCTTCGTCCTGACGTTGGCGCTGCGCGAAGCGAAAGAGCAATGGCTGACGCCGTTCGCGCGTGCGCTTGGCGAGGATGCAGCGGTGTTCGGCTGTCCGGTGCTGGGCGGCGATACGGTGTCGACGCCGGGGCCGCTGATGATCTCGATCACAGCGTTTGGCCGCGTGCCGCCGGGCAAGATGGTTCGCCGCAGCGGCGCGAAGCCCGGCGATCGGATCGCGGTGACCGGCACCATCGGCGATGCCGCGCTGGGTCTGCGTATTCTCAAGGGGCAGATCGAGGGGCTCGATACGTCGTCACGCGAATTTCTGATTCAGCGTTACCGTGTGCCGCAGCCGCGCAATGCGCTTGCTGTGGCGATCCGCGAGCATGCGAGCGCAGCCATGGACGTGTCGGACGGACTGGCGGGCGATCTCGCCAAGCTCTGCACCGCATCGGGGATTTCTGCATCCATCGACCTGATGGCTGTTCCGCACTCGGAGCAGGCGCGCGTGCTGGTTACCAAGGGTAGCTCGAGTATCGAAGCCATCGTGTCGGGCGGCGACGATTACGAGGTCGTCTGTACGATCCCGGAGAATCGGTGGGATTCGTTTCTCGTCGCTGCAAGGCAGGTCAATGTGCAGGTCACGGGCATCGGCAAGGTCGAGACCGGTGCGGCTGCGCCCCGGTTCCTCGATGCAGCAGGCAAGTCTGTGACGCTGAAACGCCTGTCCTACAGCCACTTTTGACGTTTTTCGCACTGCAAACAAACGTCCTGTGCGGCATTCCTTGAATCGCCCGAAAAAGGCGCTTGCGGGGTCTTGGCGGCGTTGCGTCAAGGATATGATTTTGGCAATGTCCGCGCCGAATTGAGGCAGCATTTCGCCTTTTGACGAAAGCATGCCTCCTTTTTTGCGCGCCCGGCCACCCTGTACGGCCTGTGGGGCGTTACTGGGGAAACAGCAGGGATCTGAGGCAAAAATCAATGACAGCATTATGGTTGATCGTGCTCGCGGGAGCGCTTTCCATCGTCTACGCCGCGTGGGCAACTTCGTCGGTGCTCGCGGCAGATGCGGGCAACGCCCGCATGCAGGAAATCGCAGCGGCGGTGCGCGAAGGCGCGCAGGCTTATCTCAAGCGCCAGTACATGACGATCGGTATCGTCGGCATCGTGATCTTCGCGCTGCTGGCGTACTTCCTCGGCATCCTCGTCGCGATCGGATTCCTGATCGGTGCGGTGCTCTCGGGCGCGGCGGGCTTCATCGGCATGAACGTGTCGGTGCGTGCCAACGTCCGCACCGCGCAGGCGGCGACCAAGTCGCTCGCCGGCGGTCTTGAACTCGCGTTCAAGGCGGGCGCGATCACCGGCATGCTGGTGGCTGGTCTCGCGCTGCTCGGCGTGACGCTTTACTTCATGTATCTCACGCAGGGCCGCGGGCTGGCTGTGAATGACCGTATCGTGGTCGATTCGCTGGTGGCGCTCGGCTTCGGCGCGTCGCTGATCTCGATCTTCGCCCGTCTCGGCGGTGGCATCTTCACCAAGGGGGCGGACGTCGGCGGCGATCTCGTCGGCAAGGTTGAAGCCGGCATTCCGGAAGATGATCCGCGCAATCCGGCCACCATCGCAGACAACGTCGGCGACAACGTCGGCGATTGCGCCGGCATGGCGGCTGACCTGTTCGAGACCTACGCGGTGACGGCAGTCGCGACCATGGTGCTCGCGGCGATCTTCTTCGCCGGCGCACCTGCGCTGCTGCCCAACATGATGATCCTGCCGCTCGCTATCGGCGGCATCTGCATCCTGACCTCGATCATTGGCACCTTCTTCGTGAAGCTCGGTGCCAGCCAGTCGATCATGGGCGCTCTCTACAAGGGCCTGATCGCCACCGGCGTTCTGTCCCTGTTCGGCGTCGCCTTCGTGATCCACCAGCTGATCGGCTTCGGTCCGCTTGCGGGCGTGAAGTACACCGGCCTTGCACTGTTCGAGTGCGGCGTCGTCGGTCTCGTGGTGACGGGTCTCATCATATGGATCACCGAGTACTACACCGGCACCGATTTCCGGCCAGTGAAGTCGATCGCGCAATCGTCAGTGACCGGCCACGGCACCAACGTGATCCAGGGTCTCGCGATCTCGATGGAGTCGACCGCCGGTCCGGCGCTCGTCATCATCGCGGGCATCCTCGTCACCTACAGCCTCGCGGGCCTGTTCGGCATCGCGATCGCGACCACCACCATGCTTGCTCTGGCCGGCATGATCGTTGCGCTCGACGCTTTCGGTCCCGTCACCGACAATGCCGGCGGCATTGCCGAAATGGCTGGTCTGCCGAAGGAAGTGCGCAAGGCGACCGACGCGCTCGACGCGGTCGGCAACACCACCAAGGCCGTCACCAAGGGCTACGCCATCGGTTCGGCTGGCCTCGGCGCGCTGGTGCTGTTCGCGGCGTACAATGAAGATCTCAAGTTCTTTATCGCCAACGCTGCGAAGTATCCGTACTTCCAAGGTGTCATTCCTGACTTCTCGCTGAACAATCCGTACGTCGTGGTCGGCCTGCTGTTCGGCGGTCTGCTGCCGTACCTGTTCGGCGCGATGGGCATGACCGCAGTCGGTCGTGCTGCCGGTGCGATCGTGGAAGAGGTTCGTCGCCAGTTCCGCGAAAAGCCGGGCATCATGAAGGGCACGGACAAGCCGGATTATGGCAAGGCCGTCGATCTTCTGACCAAGGCTGCGATCAAGGAAATGATCATTCCGTCGTTGCTGCCGGTACTGTCGCCGATCTTCGTCTACTTCGCGATCTATGCGATTGCGGGCGGCGGCGCGGCCGGCAAGTCGGCAGCGTTCTCGGCGGTCGGCGCGATGCTGCTCGGCGTGATCGTCACCGGCCTGTTCGTTGCTATCTCGATGACCTCGGGTGGCGGCGCATGGGACAACGCGAAGAAGTACATCGAGGACGGCCATTACGGCGGCAAGGGTTCGGATGCTCACAAGGCAGCCGTGACCGGCGACACCGTCGGCGACCCCTACAAGGACACGGCTGGTCCGGCCGTGAACCCGATGATCAAGATCACCAACATCGTGGCCTTGTTGTTGCTGGCGATTTTGGCGCACTGATCGCCACAATCCTGAAATCGAAGAACCCCGCGGCTCACGCTGTGGGGTTTTTCTTTGCGCGGACGCCACACGTGATTGTTGCGATTTGATGACAGGTTGAATCGTTATCCACGCCGAAAATTTTGAAAGGCGATGAAACCCGATCGCGATTGCGTGCGTTGTCTCCGGTTAAGCAAGGGAGGCTACAGATGGCAGCAGACGACGGCGATCCGTTCGAGCAGGGGAAGCTCGCACGATTCAACAACGAGCCGCACGACAATCCCTATCCGGAAAACACCGAGCAGCATCAGCGGTGGGAGGCCGGTTATAGATTCGTTGAACAGGGTTTGATGTCAGTCTGACTTTACGCTTTGTGAAACAGGAAACGGCCGCCTTGCGGGACTTCGCAAGGCGGCCGTTTTGTTTTGGAAAAAACCGCGTCGCGTGGAGCGTCAGTTGACGTCCATCTTCAGACCTTCCTTGTTGATGATGCCCGCGAACTTTTTGATCTCGGCATCGATAAAGGCCGAGTACTGCTCGGGCGTTCCGTAGTCGGTCACGGCGCCCATCGCGGCGATGTTCTTCTTGATGTCCTCGCGTGCCAGCATCTTCTTGATCTCGGCGTTGTACGCATCGACGATCGGCCGCGGTGTTCCAGCCTGCAGGAACATCCCGAACCAGGACGAGACGTCGAAGTTTGCGAGCTCCGGCGCGCTTTCGCGCATGGTCGGAATATTCGGCGCCTTGAAACTGCGCTCCGGCGTCGTCACGGCCAGCGCGACGAGTTTGCCGTCTTCCACCTGCGGCAGCGATGGATAGAGGTTGTCGAACAGGATCGCCACGTCCCCACCGAGAGCGCCCGTCAGAGCGGGGCCAGCGCCCCGGAACGGAATGTGCGTCATCTTCACACCGGTCAATTGCATGAACCAGACGGCGGTCAGGTGCGGGCTTTGCCCGACCCCCGACGTACCGTAGTTCAGCTTGTCCGGATTGGCCTTGAGATAGGCGATCAGTTCCTTGATCGATTTGATCCCGCTCGAGGGATGCGCCGATACGATATTGGGAATACGGATCGCATTGGTGACCGGTTGCAGTTGATCTGCCTTGTAGGGCAGGGACCGGAAGATGCTGAAGGCCACCGCGTTCGGCCCCGGATTGCCCACGAGGATCGTGTTGCCGTCGGGTTTTTGCTGAACGAAAAACGAGGTGCCGATAGTACCGCCGCCGCCGGACTTGTTTTCGACGACGGCCGATATGCCCCATGCCTGCTGCAGGTGTTGTGCGAGGTAGCGGCCGATCACGTCCGTGCTGCCGCCGGGCGCTGCCGGCACGATGATCCGCACCGTGTCGGTCGGCCGCCAGTCGGCGGATCGCGCCGGGCGCGGCCAGAGCGGACTTGTGGAAAGGGCCGCGGCGCCTGTCAGCACGGTGCGGCGAGATAGCGAACGCGTCATCGGTTATCCTCCCAGATACATCTCGTTTGCGAGATATTGTTGGAAGGAAGCGTAGCGGGCAGGTTCCGTGTCGGCAAGCGCAGCCGTTACGCCGGATATTCCGCTCAGCAGAATACCGGCAGTTGAACTGCCGGCGCGAGCAGCGACATCAGTTCGGGCTGAGAAGCTTGAAGATCGGTGTGAGGTAGCTCATTTCCTGACCACTGGTCGGGGTGGTGCGGCTGATGAAGTCGAAGATCTTGCCGTCCTGGAGTCCGTAGTTGGCCACGCGCTGGACCGTGCGGTTCTTGTCGAAATAAATCGCGATCACCCGCTGATCGATGACGCTCTGTTGCATGAACGCGACTTTGCGTTCCGAGCGCTGGGAAATGTAATAGAAGACCTCGCCGCTCAAGGTGGCGACGGTGGATGGTGTTCCCATCACGATCAGAACCTGATCCTGGCTGGCGCCGATCGGGATTTGCTCAAGCGCTCCGGGGGGCAGGATGTAGCCCTTCTGGAACTGCTCGCCGGTGCAGGCGGCCAGCGCGGCGCACACAAACATCATCGCAGCCGCCGCGCGCAGGCGCGCCGCAAACCGTCGCTCTCCGGCGATCTGAAGACCGGGCTGTCTGAAAACCGTCATGTCGCGCGTGGCCTTCCTCTTGCCTCTTGCATCAGCCGAAGCGTTGACGTACCGGGCAGAGCTTCCGATTTCAACACACCGGGGGCCGTCAGGACGATCATGGATCGCCGCCGGCTTCGACGTGGAACCGAAAAATGCTTTGGCCGTTCAATCGCTTCAGGAACCCCACCGTCCCGCGCGGCACCATTGAAGCCATCTATGGCATGATCGTGGCGCAAGCGCGAGAACCGGCGTTTTACGCAAGCCTTGGCGTGCGCGACACGGTTAATGGCCGATTCGACATGCTGATCCTGCATCTCTGGCTGGTGCTGCGCCGGCTGCAGTCGGTGGAGGGTGGAAACAGCATGTCACAGGCGCTTTTTGACCACTTCTGCGCTGACATGGACGACAACCTTCGCGAGATGGGGGTTGGCGACCTGACCGTCCCGAAACGCATGCAGGCTTTCGGGGAGGCGTTCTACGGACGCTCGGCCGCCTACGATCTTGCTTTTGAGGCGGGTGACGAGGAATTGGCGCAGGCGCTGTCCAAGAATGTCTTCAACGGCGAGGCCGCTGATGGCGCGAGGGCGCTCGCGGCCTACGTTCGTGAAACCAGCGACAACCTCGCAAAATCAGCCGACGAGGCCGTTCGCAAGGGGGCGTGGACGTTCCCAAAGCCTGTGGCCGACTCCCAAGGCGGTGTGTCATGAGCAAGGTGGGTCATATGCCGAATAGCGATCTTCCCTGGAGCTTCCCCGTTCTGGTGACCCAGTTGCCGGAGGCCGGGCTGCATCAGGTGCTGGAGGCCACCCCGACCCAGCGTGGTCTGCTGGCCGCCGCTGCCGGCGTGAATGCGGTCCTGCGGGCCGTGGCGACGCTCGACGTCATTCCCGAGGCGGGAGGCATCGTGAAAGTCACCGGCACGGTCAGGGCGCGGGTGGAGCAAACCTGCGTCGTGTCACTCGATCCCGTCGAGAACGATATCGAGGAAGCGATCACGGCGATCTTCGCGCCGCCGTCGCAAATTGCCGTTAGTCCGAAATCCGTCCAGAAGGAGCAGGGTGAGGATGCCGAAATCTCCAATCCTCCGGAGCCCATCGTCCACGGCGCCATCGATCTCGGCCAACTGGCGGCTGAGTTTCTGGTTCTGGGAATAGATCCCTATCCGCGCAAGCCGGGTGTGGCGTTCGCTCCCCCTGAGACTCCTGAGGACCCGGACGAGCATCCGTTTGCAGCCCTGAAGGCGCTCAAGGAGAAGCCGGGCGGGCCCAAAGGCAAAAAAGCCAAGTGAAAATGACGCAGCTGCAGCGGGCGCTTGACCGAAGCCTTGGCTTGGGTCAAGCCGTTGTATCGCACCACAAAAACGCTATTGTCGCTGGCCCGGCTGGGGTTGCGCTGTCAGTGGCGTAGACTTCCGCCCACCGCCGTCGGAGACGATGGCTTCCAGCTCGCGGCCTGTCGCTTCGAGGCCGCAACGATCAGGTTTCCGGGACGCTTATGCCGCAGAAGGTTCGAATCGCGCTTGACGCCATGGGCGGCGATTTCGGTGCATCGATTATCGTTCCAGGCGCGGCGCTCGCGTTGATGCGCCACAGCGACGTCGAATTCCTGCTGTTTGGCGACAGCACGCTGATCAATGCGCAGCTCGACACCCATCCCGCGCTCAAGGCGGTCTCGCGGGTCTTCCACGCCGACATTGCGATCAGCATGGACGAGAAGCCCAGCCAGGCGCTGCGACGGGGCCGCAAGTCCTCTTCGATGTGGCTGGCGATCGACGCCGTGAAGAGGGGCGACGCCGACGTCGTGGTGTCGGCCGGCAACACCGGCGCGCTGATGGCGATGTCACGGCTCAATCTGCGGATGATGCCGGGCATCGACCGGCCGGCCATCGCGGCGGTATGGCCGACGGTGCGCGGCGAGTCCGTTGTGCTCGATGTCGGCGCCTCGATCGGCGGCGATGCCCGTCATCTCGCGTCGCTCGCGATCATGGGTAGTGCGATGGCAAGCGTTCTGTTCGATCTCGAACGTCCGACGGTCGGCCTGCTCAACATCGGCGTCGAAGAAGTGAAGGGCGTCGAGGCAGTCCGAGGAGCTGCCGAGTTGCTCCGCGCGATGAACCTGCCTCAGCTCGACTTCATCGGCTTCGTCGAGGGCGACGGCATCGGCAAAGGGGCCGCCGACGTCATCGTGACCGAAGGATTCAGCGGCAACATCGCCCTGAAGACCGCGGAGGGTACGGCACGGCAGATCGCGGAATATCTGCGCAGCGCCATGAGCCGGACCTGGCGCTCCAAGCTCGGTTACATCTTCGCACGGGGTGCTTTCAACGCGTTGCGTGATAAAATGGATCCTCGCAAGGTCAACGGCGGTGTCTTTCTCGGGTTGAACGGGGTGGTCATCAAGAGCCATGGCGGCACCGACGCTGAGGGCTTTGCGTCGGCAGTTGACGTTGGCTATGACATGGTCCGCTACGATCTCCTGACCAAGATCAATCAAACACTCAACCGCGACGGCCACGCTCTTTCGATCGTGCCAAATGCGCAGGAGGCTGTCTCGTGACTGTGATGCGTTCGGTTGTGCTCGGCTACGGCTCTTACTTGCCGGAGCGCATTCTGACCAATGACGAATTGGCGAAGATGGTCGATACGTCGGACGAGTGGATCGTCCAGCGCACCGGGATTAAAGAACGCCATATTGCGGCCGAGGGAGAGTTCACCTCCCATCTGGGCCTGAAGGCTGCGCAGGCAGCGCTCGCCAATGCCGGCATCGATGCGCAATCGATCGATCTGATCGTGCTGGCGACCTCGACGCCGGATAATACTTTTCCTGCAACCGCAGTAGCGATCCAGAACGGCCTTGGCATTCACCATGGTGCTGCGTTCGACCTGCAGGCGGTGTGTACGGGTTTCATTTTCGCGCTGGCGACGGCCGACAATTTCCTGAAGAGCGGTGCATTCAAGCGCGCGCTGGTGATCGGCGCCGAAACCTTTTCGCGCATACTGGACTGGAACGACCGCGGGACCTGCGTTCTGTTCGGCGACGGTGCGGGCGCGGTGGTGCTTGAGGCGCAGCCGCAGGCGGGAACCACTGCCGATCGCGGCATTCTGACCACGCATCTGCGTTCCGACGGCCGTCACAAGGACAAGTTGTTCGTCGATGGCGGGCCGTCCAGCACCCAGACCGTAGGCCATCTGCGGATGGAGGGCCGTGAGGTGTTCAAGCACGCCGTCGGCATGATCACCGACGTCATCGTCGACGCGTTCCAGGCGACAGGCACGACGGCGGATGATGTTGACTGGCTGGTTCCCCATCAGGCCAACAAGCGCATCATCGATGCATCGGCCAAGAAGCTGCATATTGCGCCGCAGAAAGTGGTGCTGACCGTCGACCGTCACGGAAACACCTCGGCTGCTTCGATTCCCCTCGCGCTCGCCGCGGCTGTCGATGACGGGCGCATCAAGAAGAACGATCTTTTGATGCTGGAAGCGATGGGTGGCGGTTTCACATGGGGTTCAGCGCTCTTGCGCTGGTGAGACTTTTGCTAAAGTCTGATGCAAATTGAAACAACTTCATGCTGTTGCATCGATGAGCAAGGTTGACCCTTGGTCGCTAAGCTCATAATTTCAGAACATAATATTTTTCGCCGTGAGCGGGGCAGGCGATGACCGGAACCGGGAAGACAGTCACACGCGTTGATCTGTGCGAAGCCGTCTACCAAAAGGTAGGACTGTCGCGCACGGAGTCGTCTGCGTTCGTGGAACTTGTGCTGAAGGAGATCACCGACTGCCTTGAGAAGGGCGAGACGGTGAAACTGTCATCCTTCGGCTCGTTCATGGTGCGCAAAAAAGGCCAGCGTATCGGCCGCAATCCGAAGACCGGAACGGAAGTGCCTATCTCGCCGCGCCGGGTTATGGTGTTCAAGCCATCCGCGATTCTCAAGCAGCGTATCAACGGGAATGGCAGCGGCAGTGACGACGCCAACGGCGCTGACGACTGACGTTAGGACGGCGGCTTTCAACGGGGAGCCTGCACTTGGACAAGGCGCCGGACGCGTTTCGGACAATCAGCGAGGTTGCTGATGACCTTGATGTGCCACAGCACGTCCTGAGGTTCTGGGAAACGCGCTTCAACCAGATCAAGCCAATGAAGCGGAGTGGCGGTCGCCGCTATTACCGCCCCGATGACGTCAACCTGTTGCGCGGCATCAGGCGGCTGCTGTACGGCGAAGGATACACCATTCGCGGGGTGCAGCGTATTTTACGCGAGCACGGGATCAAATCGGTCCAGAGCCTGACGGACGGCTCGGCCGATCACGCCACCGCCTTGTTCGACGGACCATCGTTTGACGGGGAGAAGGACGATCACGCCCCGGATCTGGCAAGTCCCGATATCGACGGTGATGACGAGTTGGATTCTCACGAATCCATCGAAGGACCGGAAAGGGATTACACCGCCCCGCTGGCGTTGCGGGACCTTGGACCGCCGCTGTCGGACATGGCGCCGCCGAAGGCGGTGATGCCCAAACCCGTGCAGCCGGTTCCGGCAAACGGGCCGTCAGGTGCCGAGGCCTACGCCCCGCCGAGCGTCCGGAAAAGCGCAAGGCCGACCGATCGCGGCAAGCTTCAGGAAGCGCTCGACGACCTGATCGGCGCACGCGCGCTGATCGACCGGGTGCTGAAGGACAACTAGGAACATCGCGCGAGCGTGAGGCGCTCCCGAACACACAATCATGAGCCGATGATTGTCAGACGTGATCACCAGCCAACGATCGTGAGCGGATGATCACGCCTCCTGGAAAGAATAGATCTTGATTCCGATCTCCGGGCTGCAAACAGCGATGTTGTTTCCATGCACCGCGAGGCCCTTGGGACCGCCTTCCATCTTGTTGTCCGAGTTGACCGCCCGAAAGGTCTTTTCGTCGCCAACAATCGTTTGTGCCGACGGCACCTGGCTCCATCGCAAGCCGAAGTGACTTCGTCGCGGTTCATAAACGCTGAAGAAGTTTCCGCCGGCGTTGGTCACGATCAGATGGTTGGTCCGCGGAGTGAATGCTACCGAATGAGGATAACGTAAACTCTCGTCATTAATGATCGCGATGGGCTCCGCGCCGTACCTTAGCTTGCCGCCCGTAAGAATCCGGTTGCGCCGTTGAAAAATGCTCACGGATCCGTTGCCGTGATTTGCAATGGCAAGCCATCGTCCGCATTGCGAGAAAGCGAGGCCATCCGGGTAGAAGATACTCCAATGCGTCAGTTCGAATTCGGGCCTCAATGCGAAGCGGATGGGGGAATTTGAAATTTTTGGGTAGAATGAAATGCTGCTCGAACCCAGATTGCACGCTGCAAGATAATCGTTGACCGGCGGGACGAAAGAAACGCCGTCCGAGTGTGTGAGCTTTGCTTCTGCTCCGCTGATTTCAAAGACGGGTTCGGGGCCTTTAACGCCGTTTGCTCGAAACAGCGCAAGCGCTCCAGTTCGCTGCGCCACTGCCAGCAATTCATCAGACCCGCACATCGAAAACGAGAGATCATGGGGGTAATCGAGGCCGCCCAGCCGGATGTACGGTGTGTCTTCAAAACTTCCGTTTCCTGTTCGCCGATACAGCAACACCGCATTCGTATCTGCGGTGGCGACCCCAAGCGTGTCGCCTGATGTCGAAAAAGCCAGTCCTTCAAAACGCTCTGATTTTCCTTCCGGCCACAAATTTTGAACGGAATCCGGCGTTTCATTGATCTTGAGTTTGAAGCCTGGTGACGATGACGATACGCCGCTCAATTCGTCTATTTTTTCTCGCAGCCGGTTCGTGATGACCCCCGGCAATGCCCGCAGCATCTGGCGTGGCGCCCGGATTCTCGCAATATCGTGCTTCAGTCTTTCAATTTCGGCCGTCTGGTTTTGGAACTCTGCACTGCTTGCCGTCTGCGCGCGTCTGAGACTCTGCGTTGCATGCTCCGCTGCCGCCCACCGGCTGATCTTGTGGGACAGCGCGGATCGTACTGCGGCAGAGGCAGTCTCATAGAGCGGCACGATCTCGACGTTTTCCCTTACGAGGTCGAGCCGTGTCTTGCCGGTCAGGCCTGCGAAATGATGAATGACAGGATCGGTTGCCATGGCGATGCCGGGGATCGAATTCCAGACTGGATCGAGATGTCCGACATGCGCGCGATCAAGCTCGTTGGCGACGTTGGGTCCGTTGCCGAGTGGTTCATTGTAACCGAGCATTGTGAGGAGAGCGGCCTGTTCGAGCCACGGATGGGTCATCTTTCCACGCAGGGCGAGCAGGCGCGTGAAAAACTCCAGCGACCATTCAGATCGGCGGATCAGATAGACGCCGGCGTTGTAGTGAGGCGGAAAGGGTGCTCCATCGAGCTGCGTGGTCTCCGGTCCATGCCAGGACACCAGAAGATCAGCGTCCGGTTGGACGTCCTCCAGAATATCGCGATCGGTCCGCAGGATCAGCGCGTCAATGTCCAGCCACAGAACAAAATCAAAATCGCGTCGCAGGGCGGCTAGGATCGCCGGAACCTTCATCCAGGAGTCCGTGATCTCCGAGCCATCCGGCCTGTGGACGATCAACTCGTATCCATGGCGGACTGCAAAGGCCTCCATTCTTGGAAGCGTCAGGGTGGCGAGCTTGGCAAATTCGTCACCTTGGTATGCCGTTACGATGCAGCAGCGGAGCATTGAACAGAGCTTCCTGTTGGGTTGCAGACGGGGGCAACCGGGCTAGATCCGCATGCATAGTGCAGGAAACTCTCGGTGCAACAAGCTGGCTAGCCGCTTTGCCGGGCGTCAGGCTAGAGCCTTCCCAGATGCTCGAATCCGCAAAGGGGGCATTCTGCCGAGATAAATGGTCGGAGCGAGAGGATTCGAACCTCCGACCCCTAGTCCCCCAGACTAGTGCGCTAACCGGGCTGCGCTACGCTCCGAACCGTGCCAAGAGGCACCGATGCTGTAGCCTCCTTCAGGCCACCGCGCAAGAAGGGGAGGACCCGCGATTTATTTATGGTGTCGCGGCCCCATTTTCCGGGGCCGAGCCTGACCGCAGATGCGCCCCGGATCGACATCGCCACAGTCGCCGCATGACCGGCGAATGATCTAAAATTCCTGCGATTCGCCGGGGAGCTTCCATGAACGAGATTTTGATTTCCGCCTGCCAGATGTTTCTCATCCCGGCAACGATCCTCTTCGCCGCAGTTGGTGTCGCGAACAGCCAGGGCCTGAAGCTGCTCGTTTGCCTCTTGGGAGTGGCGACCGCGGGGCTGTGGATCTATCGCGTCTGGTACTGGGCAGGCCTGTCGCTGATCGACCGCAGGACGGCGCTTGGACTGGCCGGTCTTTACGGCCTCGCATGGGTTTTCACGCTTCTGATCCAGCTCAAGAACACGGTCAGCCCGGGATACAATCGGCGCTGATCGGCCGTAGCGCGAGATTATCTAAGCTTCCCCCGGGCAGCGACGGGGAGGATGCCGACGATTTCATCGCCGCGGACCATGACGACTTCATCGGACATGTTCACGACAACGCAGACATGGTTCGGCACGATACGGACGACGTCGCCCACCGACGGCCGCGTGTTGCTTTTCGTCAGATCGAGAAAACCATGCTCCTCGGCGAAGCGGGCAATCCTGGCTTCCGGATGTTCGAGGATCAGCCCGTACCCGTCGAGCCCGCCGGTGTCGGCTGTGAGCGTCTTTGAACCTGCATCGAGAATCCCGCGATCGGGCGCGGCGCGGCTGACCACGGTTGAATAGACGTGCAGGGCGCAGTCGTCCCACGTGGCCACGCCGGCGGCGACCTGCATACGATCGTTGTAGATGTAGGTGCCGGGCCGATGCTCCGTCGCGCCTTTGAGCTTGCCGACGTTTTTCAGGTTTGGCGATCCGCCGGTTGAAACGATGGCCGGATCGAGCCCCAACTGTCGAAGGCCCGCCAACGCGTCGTCATGGAAGCGCTGAGCCTCGGTCCAGCCCGTTTCGGTTGGATACATCAGCAGCCCGGCGAACGAGAGTCCCGGCGTGCCGGCAATCTGGCTGGCGAGTGCGATGACCTCCGCAGGCGTCTCGACGCCGGCACGTTTGCGGCCGGTGTCGCACTCGATCACGACCGGCAGGGCGCGTCCGGCAGCCGCCGCCGCGGCCGGCAATCCGGCGATGACGACAGCATTGTCCGCCGCGACCGTGACGTTCGTCTTGGCCCGCAGCGCGCCGAGGCGCGCCATTTTTTCTTCGCCGATCAGGTTGTAGCTGATGAGGATGTCGTCGATGCCGGCTTGCGCCATCACTTCCGCTTCGCCCAGCTTCTGGCAGGTGATGCCTTTCGCGCCCGCCTTGATCTGAAGTTGCGCGAGGAGGGGGCTTTTGTGGGTCTTGATATGGGGCCGGTTGGCGACGCCTGCACCATCGCAGACTTTCTGAGCGCGCGCGATGTTGCGTTCGACGCGATCCATATCGATGACAAGGGCCGGCGTTCCGTATTCACGAGCGATCTTCAAGGCGAGCGGGCTGGTCAAGATTGGTTCTCCTTCTTCAGCAAACAACGGTATTGCGGAGTTGGAGCGTGGTCCAACATTTCCGATCCGCACCTGAAAGATAGCGGGTTAAAGACGGAGGATTGTCCTGGTCATCGTGCCCCTCAAGGAGTGGAGAGAGATGAACCGGAAATCCAGACCGAAGCTCGAGCGGATACGTGAACGGGGCTTCGGCGCGCTACGCGCACCACATTCGACCGAGGAGGGGATCCCGAGTGGTGCTGGATGGTACGTGAACGAGCACTTCATTGCTGAGCTATCTCCCTTGAAAGGTATCGCGGAAAAGCCCGTAACATTCCTGGTAGGAAGAGCTCTAAAAGCTGAGCGACGCCAGCCGGCGACCGGCACGGAGTGGATTTACGGCGTTAAACGCGCGGGCCGACTGTCGCCGAGCTGGCGGTCCTCCGAAACGTTCAAGATCATCAACCTAGTTGGGCGGCCCATCTACCCGCGCAGCGAACATGGCAAGCCCTTGGCATTCGGCCACCGGGCTGACAAGTCGCACGACCTCATCAATTCGTGCTTTCAGGCGGCCCAATGGGTTCTGAAACAAGACCAACCAACACGCGAGATGTGGCAGATCTATTCACTCATCCAAAGGCGATCAGGTCAGGGCCATGAAGGTGGACGACGTTAGCGACAAGTTGCAAGAGGCACTTACCGCTTACACGATTCGCACAAGGCCTTTGGGAATTAACTATGGCGTCGATCGTTTATACGCAAAATGAGCGTCTTGATGCGTTGCTGAAAATCGTATGGCAAGAACTGATTAGCAATTTTTTCAATTTTGGTGAGCAACCCAAGCACGAGTGTCTCTTTGATGGGCCAGCCAGCGACAAAATTTCGGTATTCAATGTGCGTGAAACCATGGCACTTCGCGGCCAATCTCATGGCTTCTAAGTTTCCTCCCCATTTTTGCATTGTTTCAAGCGCAAACAACCGATGATGAAGCGTTGGCTGTTTGGCGGCGTACTTAGCAAGATAAAACAGAACCAGAGAATCATCGGCGTCGTCTGACACTGATATATCTGGAAAGATTTTCAGAAGCTCATCTAACGATAGGACACTCCAATAGTTCCTAAGCAGTCGCGCGTATTCGGTCGCATATATTGCTCTATTTTGCGGCGACCCAACACTCATGTTGGAGCCGTTTCGCGCCAGCCTATAGTATGTTAAATTATCCTGAACCACATGGATGTCATAGCCGGCCATGGCAATTCGGAGCCACATATCAAGATCTTGAAGTTGCACGTACCGGCCGTCGAGTGGACCAAGCCGATCAAAGCATTCCCGACGCACCGTAGCGCTTGATGCGCAAAAGACGTTTCCCGAATGGAAAAAATACCTAAGCCACGCATGCCGGTCACGGTTTCTGGCTTGAAAAAGCGATTGGTGACGATTGGTCGCTTGCTTCCATGTTTTTCCGTGCTCATCAATTAAACTTACAAGTGTGAAGACTACCCCACAATTTTGGTTCTTCTCTAAATGATCGACTTGTCGCTTTAGTTTTTCGGGACTCCACGTATCGTCAGAATTAAGAATTGCAACCAAGTTGCCTTTGCAAAAACTAAGGCCTCTCATTGTGGTAGGCCCGCCCAAATTTCGTTGTTCGGCGATAATTTGTATTGAAGGATGCAACACTGACTTGGCAGCCTCAATGGAGCCGTCGCTGGAACCATCGTCAATTACGACAATTTCGTCAGGTGGCAATGTTTGCGCGAGTGCGCTCGTCAGCGTGGCCCGAATGAATTTTTCGTGGTTGTAGAGCGGGACAAAAACGCTAATGGATTTTGTCATTTTTCTAGTATCATGAGAAAAAACTGACCTAATTGCAATTTGTGGTTTGGCCTACTCTTCGAAAGGTTGCTGGATGTCACCGGAGCTCGTCAGTTATAAAGCCAACGGATTCTTTGTAGCAAAAGGCTTGTTGGAGGAAAAGTCCGTCCAGCGGTTAATGCAGTCAATGCAGAAGACTGTTACCGATCAGTTGCGCGCTTTATCAGCTTCGGCAGAGGAAGATGGCCTATTTCCCGCATTGAAGGCTCTGCACCGTATCGATATCCAGCGATATAAAAAGGTCGTGGGCGCGCTGTGGCGAAAGGAAGAGGCGTTCAAACTCGCGCACGATAAGAATATCACGGACTTTCTAAGGGAGAAGTTCGGCTGGCATGACATATTCTTGCCTGGCGGACAGGTCGCACTTATCATGTCCGACGAACTGAAAATTCCAAATGGGTATTTCGGTTTTGTGACCCACCAGGACTTTCCATCGGTTCAAGGCAGCCTCGACGGGGTCGTGGTTTGGTTTCCACTGGTTAATGTGGATCGGAGCAACTTCCCGCTTGAGGTGATACCTCAGAGCCATCGCTTAGGCTTGTTGCCCACGATCAAACATGGAGAATCGACCTGGGAGGTTAATCCGGATGCGTACAATCAAGAGGAATTCGTACCCATCGAGGTTGACGTTGGAGATGTAATCTTCATGTCTGTATTTACGATCCATCGCAGTTCGATCAATGGAGCCCCAGGAAGGTTCAGATTGGCAATGTCAACGCGATTCGATAATGGCGATGAACCAACATTCGTGGATCGGGTGTACCCGACCGCCTATACTCGCTCAGTCCAGCGTGAGCAATATTTTGAGGGATTCCCGACGCCAGCACAGGTGAAGGCTGTATTCGGATCGTAAGCCGATTGCCAAGGCCAGCAATAACGTCTCTGATCTCGTAGGTTTTGAAAAGAGCTTGGCTCGGCTTGTCTACGCTACGAACGGAGTCAATCGTCCGTGTTCGAGCTTTAGAATTTGGCTGCACTGGTTTTTTATCAACGCGATATCGTGAGACGCGAGAACGACAATACGCGCGCCCTGAACGAGCTTGTCGAGTCTGGCTCTTGCCTTTTCGACAAACGCAGCATCGCCGACGCTTAGCCATTCGTCCATTAGAACGATGTCGGCCTCGACGCTTGTCGCGACCGCAAATGCCAATCTCATGACCATGCCAGTGGAATATGTCCTTATCGGTAGGTGGAGATAGTCACCAATTCCAGAGAATTCGACGATGTCGTCGAGCATCGTTTTCATTTTCCGCGCGGGTACCCCCATAACGCGTCCTCGCATGAAGATATTTTCCATGCCGGTTGCTTCCATGTCGATTCCCACCGTGATACTCAGCATCGATGTAACCCGCCCTTTGACGGCGAGATATCCGCTCACGGGCTCGTAAATTCCGGCTAGTACGCGTAGCAACGTGGATTTTCCGGAGCCGTTATGTCCGATCAAACCAATACGATCGCCTTCATGGAACTCAAATGAAACGTCGTCGAGGGCGCGAACAAACACTCGTTCCGAGGCGTCACGAGCAAGAACCCCACCCGTTGCGATATTCACGATGGATGTCTTTACGGATCGGTTGTTCGCGCCGTAAATCGGGAAGTCGATCGTTACATTCCTGGCTTCAATGAGCGGCATACAATTAAATCCAATAGCTGATGCGGCTTCGGAATCTCGCGAACAGACAAAGGGCCACTGCGCCTCCCACCACCGCCATGCCGCACGTCACGATCCATGACAGCAAGTTAGGTGTTTCTCCAACTAGTGGCGACCTGACTATCTGGATCAAATGATAGATGACATTCCATTCCGCCAACTCGCGTCGTTCGCCGAGCATCTCCACTTGCCACATGATAGGTGTCAGGAAAAACAGTAATTGGACGACGCTTCCGACTATCTGAGCGATATCTCGAAAGCGGACGCACAAGATAGCGAGTGCTGTTCCGATCCATAGCAAATTTAAGAGCATAACTATCAAGCCAGGCAGCACCATGGGCACAGTAGCCAACGTTCTTGGCGGGAAGAACAACAAGACGGTCAGCACGATGACGAAATTATGCAGAAACATGATCAAGTGCTTGACCAATACTTTGAACACATAGGTCGAGTAGGGGATTTTTACATCCTTGATAAATCCTTCGGCAGAGACGAACGCGAAGCCGACCTCATTCAAATATCCCGAGATAAAAACCCAAACTACCAATCCGATAGCTAGATGTTGAAAATATGGACCAAGAGGCTGCTCGAAAAGCCTCCCATACAGCGGTCCCATCGCAGCAATCATGATGCCGGTACTAATTGTGATCCAGAACGGACCGATCAGCGAGCGACGATAGCGTTGCCGTATTTCTTGCCAAGCGAGATGCCACCAGATCGGCTGCCAAAGCGCTTCCTTTAGGTCTGTTATTGCTAGAGACAGCCGTTTGT
This sequence comes from Afipia massiliensis, assembly GCF_001006325.2. NCBI lineage: Bacteria > Pseudomonadati > Pseudomonadota > Alphaproteobacteria > Hyphomicrobiales > Nitrobacteraceae > Afipia > Afipia massiliensis. Next base: position 3,424,113 of record NZ_LBIA02000001.1, read on the forward strand.
TGGCCAATGAAAACTCCCGCTCGATCCTTTGGAGCCCCTCACGGATATGTTTGGGCATCTGCAAATGGTTGATGTAGTCGGTCTTTCGCAGACAAAATTGGCTCAGCTGAAAGAGGCCAATCGATGCTTATGGTTGGATCGTTCCAGCTTATGCAGCGTTCTTGCTCGGGGGCGTAGTAATCCGTGGTCTTGTAAAGACACTCAGCGTCCGATATGGCAAGATATCCATGCGCAAATCCTGGCGGTATCCACATTTGCCGCTTGTTTTCTGCTGATAGGAATTCGCCAACCCACTGACCAAAGAAGGGTGAGCTTCTTCGAATGTCGATCGCGACATCGAAAATTTCCCCACGGATCACTCGGATGAGTTTTCCCTGTGGCTGGCCGATCTGATAGTGGAGCCCTCTCAAAACATTGCGACTTGATTTCGAGTGATTGTCTTGCACAAACCCGAGAGCGCAGTTGGTGGCTGCTTGAAAATCCGCGAGGCTGTAGCTCTCGAAGAAAAGTCCGCGGTCGTCCTCAAAAACCCGTGGCTCAAGAAGTACAATGTCAGGAATAGTGAGCAACGTGGCTTTCATACGATCTGAATTTCTCGAGTTATCGTTGTCGATCGGGCCTGCATCGTGCCGTACGTTGTCGGTCTAACAAGGAGCTGCCATCTCCAAAAGCACCTTCACTCTATTCACGATCTAACGACTTGCAAGGGTTGTCGAGATTGCTGATTTTAAAAGATCCGCTGAGACAATAAGCTGCTTAGATATGCACCATACTCATTCTTAGACATTGCCACAGCTGCTTTGTGCAAATCTTCATCGCTGATCCAGCCATTTCGCCAAGCGATTTCTTCGAGACATGCGACCTTCAAGCCCTGCCGGCGTTCCAAAGCGGCGATGAAATGAGACGCTTCAAGCAGCGCTTCGTGTGTGCCGGTGTCTAGCCATGCAAAGCCTCGTCCCATGATTTCGACTGAAAGTTTCCCGCCTTCCAGGTAGAGCTTGTTAAGATCAGTGATTTCTAGTTCGCCCCGCGCTGATGGCTTTACGCTCTTGGCGAGTGCAACTACATCGCGATCATAAAAATACAGACCTGCAACGGCGTAGTTGGAGCGCGGCTTTCTTGGCTTCTCCTCGAGAGACAATACTTTTCCTCTCGCGTCGAATTCAGCTACGCCGTAGCGCTCGGGATCACTTACGTGATAAGCGAAAATGACAGCGCCGCTCGCATTTTGGCTCGTGCGTGTCAACAATCCATGCAGATCGTGGCCGTAGAAGATGTTATCTCCGAGGATCAACGCACAGGGATTCTGGCCAATGAAGGTTTCGCCGATTACGAAGGCTTGGGCCAGACCGTCTGGCGATGGCTGAACCGCGTATTGCAAGCTGATGCCCCAATTCCCACCGTCGCCGAGTAACTCGTTGAAGTACGGAAGGTCTCGCGGGGTCGAGATAATCAGAATTTCCTGAATGCCAGCAAGCATCAGTGTCGAAAGCGGATAATAAATCATCGGCTTGTCGTAAACTGGGAGCAACTGCTTCGATATCGCAATGGTCGCCGGATGGAGGCGAGTTCCAGCGCCGCCTGCTAGGATGATCCCCCTTCGCTTCATGCCATTGCTCCTGCTGAAAATTCAGAAACTACCTTCCTTGCATGGTCGGGCCATGAGGGAAGGTCTAAGTAGAATATTTTGCACAGTTTCGCGGTATCCAAGCGTAAGTTCGCCGGACGCGTTACCGAGGTTTCATAGTCCGCTGCCAATATCACCCTCACGCCACTTGCCGAGCAGCGTAATTTCAATCCTTGGCGCGATGCTTCCCCAAATAAAAATTTTGCGAAACCATACCAACTCGTCGCAGCAATGAGGTGACGATCTTTCGCCGCGCGCACAGCTCTTCCGCCGTCTCTTTTCGTTGCGCCGTAGACGTTGAGTGGACGCGTTGCATCATCTTCGAGATAGGGAACATCCTTCTTGCCATCGAAGACGTAATCGGTTGAATGGTGAGCGAACCGCGCATTGTTGCAACTGGCGTAATCCGTGAGTGCGGCCACTGCATCGCGGTTGACGCGATGTGTTCTCGCTGGCTCGCTGTTGGCGAGATTGACGTTTGTATGGGCCGTGGCATCAACGATGAAGGTTGGGCGGTATTTGACTATAACCGAGCGCAGTGCACCGATATCCCCGAGATCTAAGTCTTTACGTGCAGGTGCAGCGATCTCGTCTAGCGGAAGCAGGGTACTTTGTGATTTTGAGCCAATCTGGCTAGTTTTCCCCAACAGCGGAATTCTCACTATCCGTACTGCCTGTTAATCCAATTGCGATAAGCGCCGCTTTGTACGTCCGTTACCCATTCGGGGTTGTCCAAATACCATTGGACCGTTTTGCGAATGCCGGTTTCGAATGTTTCAACGGCGCGCCACCCAAGTTCACGCTGGATCTTTCCTGAATCGATTGCATATCGGCGATCATGCCCTGGTCGATCCTTCACGAAGGTTGTTAGCTCATTGTAGCTTGCAAGCCGAGAGTCCGTCTCCGGGCCCCTGAAAGGTCGCAGTCCAACAGGTATCGTCTCATCGAGTACTCTGCAGATGGTTTTTACAACCTCGATATTCTGCATTTCAACGCTGCCCCCAATGTTATAGGTCTCTCCGACTTTGCCGTTCAGCAGCACCGTCGAGATAGCAGTGCAGTGATCTTCGACGTAGAGCCAATCACGCACATGCAGCCCATCTCCATAAATCGGAAGAGGTTTACCAGCGAGGGCATTGTGAATGATCAGGGGGATAAGCTTTTCGGGAAATTGCCTAGGGCCGTAATTATTTGAGCAGTTTGTCGTGATCACTGGCAACCCATAGGTGTGCTGCCATGCACGGACCATATGATCAGATGACGCCTTGGACGCGGCGTAAGGGCTATTAGGTTGAAATTGGGAGGATTCGCAGAATGCATTCATGTCTTCTAGTAGCGATCCATAGACCTCATCGGTCGACACATGCAGAAAGCGAAAATCGCGTCGCATATCATCTTCGAGATCTGACCAGTAAGCCCGCACCGACTCCAACAGCCGAAAGGTCCCGACAATATTAGTCATAACAAACGGTTCGGGCCCGTGGATAGACCTGTCGACATGCGACTCTGCAGCGAAATTTAACACAGCGACAGGCTTGTGATGGTTCAGGATGGATCCGACAAGTGAGCTGTTACCAATATCGCCAGAAACGAAAGAGTACCTGGTCGCGTCGGAGAGCGACACGAGATTGCCGAGATTTCCTGCATAGGTTAGCTTGTCTAGATTGATGACTGATGCGCCTCCCGCTGAAAGCCAGGAATGGATAAAATTCGAACCAATAAATCCCGCGCCTCCCGTAACCAGGATTGGCCGTGGAGACAGCAAGCTTAAGCTGGAATGAGACACCTCATATCCTCTTCAGTAATACAGCGAGGAATAGTCCGACGTTATCGACAAGCGTTTGCCGGTATACGCCGGACTTATACAGGTACATCAGGCGGAGCGGCCATATTGCTTTTCGTGCCTTCGAAAATGCTTCAAGAGTCGCACTGTTTTCCCTCGAAAATATTTCTTCCGCAGAGCGAAAGGCTTCGAGATTGGTCGTATTCCACCTCGTTATCCGCCCGCTTAACATCATCCGTAGCCGGACGATGCGCGCGCGCAAGCCAGCATTTGCGCCAAGAATATTCCCGGAGTGCTGCCTGTATTTCAAGCTGGGAACGGGATCGTAGTGAGCTTTGCCGCCGGCGGCGGTTACAATTTGGTAGGTCCACCAATCATGAGACACAGCTGCTACAGAACCGCATCTAATCAACAAGCGCCGTGCGCATGAATTAAACACCATTGTGTTGCCACCGCCGATATTCTGCACAAGAGCATTTTGAAAACTAGGATCTCGCTCAAACAGCGGCGAATATCCAAGATGTGAACCGCTTTCATCTATTAGCTCGGTTCGGGAGAAATAAACCGCAGGAACATCAGGCGAGATCGATTTGAACCAATTAATCGCTCGTTCCAATTTGTCGTCATTCCAAATGTCATCCTGATCGCTGAATGCATAAAAATCGGCATCTATCCTTTCATCTAGCGCCAAAGACATAAAATTTCTGAAAAAACCCTGTCGAGGTCCTTCGCGTAAATCCACTGACCGCGACTGCGTTTCCGCAAACCGTTTGACAAGGTGTACGGTCGCATCAGACGATCCGTCGTCAGAAACATGTAGACTCCACTGGTTTAGAGTCTGGCGTGCATACGACGAGAGTTGTTCTTTCAGAAATCGCTCGCCGTCTTTCGTGGCAAGAAGGATGGCGATGCGGTGCATTCTTCCTAATCCCTCGCGCACTTGATCAAAATTATCTGCGGGGGGCAAAAAGTTGTCTGGGTGATTTGCCGACTGAAGAAGTACGATACTTGGGGTCTTGGCCTTTGCGAATATGACCCGTAGCCTATCGGGGGAACTAATCACCGTGGCGGACATCGCGGGAGCCTTTCAGTCGATGGTATACCACAAGGACTGTCGGCCACTTTTTGACCATCCGGTCCTTCAGCTGCTGCAATGAAATTTCAGGTCGTTGGAATGCAAATCTCAGCTGCGGCAATGTAATTCTTGGCCGCTTCAAGGCCGCATAGATAAAAAACGGCGCTGCCGCGATGAGATGTCCCCAAAAGATAAATTTAGCTTTCCAAGTAAGGTGCGCGACCTCTCCTCGCTTGGGAGCGGACAGGACATAGCGCGAAAATCCGACCACCGCGCCAGCGAATATGTCCCAGTGGGCGCTTCCTAGATAAAGGGCAAAATGCCTGAAGCCGTGGAGATGGAATAGCCAATGCTGCTCCAGGCTTCGACCTGAAAAGACGCCTTGTTCATGAACGCGATAAGCGGACATGTATCGATCCATGCAGTAAAAGTCTCCGAACATGCCATAAGTCATGTTGATGGTGACCTCGCAACTATAGGGGTCCGCAAACGCAGGGGGCGGCGCCAGCTCGAAAACATTGCGATAGACGATACTACTCAGATGAAACACTCCGGCCATACGAACGAGATCCTGCATCGTAGCTATGTCGCGACCGAATGCCTTGAAGGGAAGGAAGTGTTCTGACGGGCGGCCATCGTCGTAGACCTTGTTCGTCCAGTGGGCGCACGCAATGAAACTTTTGTTCGTATCCAGAAAGCTCACTTGGTCTGAAAGCTTGTTTTCGTCCGTCCAATAATCATCCCCTTCGAGCAGTGCGAAATACTCACCGCGCAAGGTTTGGAACCCGCGTATTGTGTTGAGTTGCGTCCGGATATGCCCAACGTTTCTAGCGTTGAAGTAGCAATTGATGATGCTTGGATACTGCAGCTCGTAGTTGCGCACGATCTCTTGGGTTTTGTCCGTCGAAGCGTCATCGATGACATTGATTTCGATATCGAAGTCGCGCTTTTGCATTAGAATGCTGTCCAGCGCTTCTGCGACATAACGCTCATGATTATAGGTAATGAGCATCACGCTAACTTTGGGACCATCCAACGGCTCGCCGTCTTTGGATCGCCAATTCTTCAACCCGCGCAGACGTCGGCGGGTCCCCAACAACCGTTGTGTGAACGATTGAGGATGTGGGGGAGGCGGATTAGCGAGCGGCAAGCTCATGGCTTTGGCAACTGGCCTTGCCAGACAGCGCAGCCAACGCCCGTTTGACCAAAACTGTTTCCATTATAGAACAAATACAACTGTCCATTGATCTGAAGAATGTATGGATAGCACTGCATCGTAGAATCCCAACCATCCGTCGAGAGATCGATTCCAGCCAGATGATCCGCGCGCCTCCAAATGCGACCGTCTTCTGAGAACGAATAGCCTATCCGGTAGCTGCCTTTTCCGTCGCGGAAATCAATCGAGTTCCGATAACAATACCACATATGATACTGGCCATCGCGCTCGATCACACAGGGCCGCGCAATCGCTTCTGCCACGTGACGCTGTGAAATCACTAGATTTCCAGGCCGCGTCCAACTTATGCCGTCGATCGATTCTCCGTATTTGATCCCGTAAACAGGCTCAAGACGACCGGCAACATCTATCCAGCCCAAGCCGGATACGTACCACATTTTCCAGAGCGGGCCGCTTCGTAAGACCCAAGGCGTAACGGCCATAAAAGGTTCGGTCGGAGTTCGCTCTAATATCGGTCCGTCGAAAAGCTTAGTAAAGGTCTTTCCTCCATCTGTACTTTTCGCCAGGCCTGTCGTGTTGTGATAGGGCACCGATACGCGGCGATTCCATCCGCTGTAATACAGCCAAAGCTCTTGTTGGACGTTCAGCGCGCACGCTGGCATGATTCCGTCATCATCGAAGGTGCCTAGGGCACCAAGCGGCATAATAGGTTCTTCGTTCACGCCTAGAACGGCTGTTGGGTCATCTACCGCAACGTCCACGAACGCTGGATAGCTTTTGCCGTCACTTCGCCTTGCCGCTACATAAACTCGAACCCTGTCCTCCAGTTCGACGGCAACCGGGCCTTGCATGTGAGTGCTGGAACGGCTCGCGGAGAGGGGAAAGCAGGTGATGCGCCCAATTTTTTTCCAAGGCATGTCTACTAAGCCAATAAAGACATTACGCAATTCCACTGCGTTGCTTAGCGGGTCTTGATCCCCTGTACAATCACCTCTTGTACATTGAACAGGTGCTATGCTTGATGCATCTACTAAGTAATGCGTGCCGCCCTCAAGCGTCTAATTAAGAACGATAGGTAAGGTTACACCAATGAGCGTTGAGCAGGAGAGGACCTTCCAGATTGAGACGACCGCGTCTGATGACCAGCAGATGTATCGACAGCGGCTTGTCCAGATGTTCGAAAAAAGCCCGCTTCCTTTGGGTGAAAGACTTTTCAATATTGGAATGTATACGAGAAGCTCAATTCTCGTTAAGTTTTTGGTGATGAGCGATATCTATCTGCGCGTAAGGGATATCCCAGGGCAATTTTTAGAGTTCGGGACATGGTGGGGCCAGAATCTTATCCTTCTCGAGAATCTCCGAGCGATTCATGAGCCGTTTAATAAGCAGCGTGTAATTGTCGGCTTCGATACTTTCGATGGCTACACGGAGCTTAGTGACAAAGATAAGCCCAGCGAAGTTTGGGGCGAGAACTCTTACAGCACAGGTCTCAGCTACGTTGACTATCTGCGTGAGCTTCTGGAAATTCATGAAGGCAGCAATGTGCTTGGCCAGATCAGAGGCTGTCATCGGCTGATCGTCGGCGACGTCGAGAAGACTGCTCCGAAGTATTTTGTCGATCATCCTCAAACGATAGTCGCATTCGCCTATTTTGATATGGGTTTATACAAGCCCACTAAAGCAGCTCTCAGTGCTATTAAGCCTCATCTCGTTTCGGGCAGCGTAGTTCTACTGGACGAATTGACGTGGTCTGAATCCCCGGGCGAAGCGGTCGCATTCAAGGAAGTTTTCAGCCGAGACGAAGTGCGAGTCGAAAAATGTGCCCTGTACCCCTCAAAGACAATCGTCACAATTCGATAACGGCGTCGAATGGAAAGTTACAACGCGTGTCATAGGTCGAAACAGTCATTATGAAAAATTCTGATCCGATCTATGTAACTCGCCCATTCCTGCCTCCACTTGAAGAATTCATACCTTATCTGAGTGAGATTTGGGCTGGGAAGACGCTCACGAATTGCGGACCTTTTCATCAGCAGTTCGAGAAGGCGTTATGCGAGTATCTGGGTGTCGAACACATCGCGCTATTCACGAATGGTACATTGGCACTTATCACTGCACTGCAAGCCCTTCGCATTTCGGGTAGCGTTATTACCACCCCTTATTCGTTCGTAGCCACGACACACTCGTTACTGTGGAACGGAATTCGACCCATTTTCTCCGACGTTGATCCTGTCACTCTCAATCTAGACCCGACGAAAATCGAGGCTGCGATCACAGCAGACACCACCGCGATCTTTCCGGTGCATTGCTACGGACATCCATGCGAAGTTGAGGCCATCCGCAAGATCGCCGAAAAGTACGATCTGAAGGTAATATATGACGCTGCACACGCTTTCGGTGTGGAGGACGCGGACGGGAGCATTCTGCGCCACGGGGATCTTTCAATCCTCAGCTTTCATGCCACGAAAGTATTCAATACATTCGAAGGCGGTGCGATAGTTTGTCCGGATCTGCAAACGAAGCAGCATATCGATCACTTAAAGAATTTCGGCATCACGGATGAAGTCTCCGTTGTAGCCGCCGGGTTCAATGGCAAGATGAGCGAATTGAATGCTTCATTTGGTCTGCTGCAATTGCAACATATCGATGGCGTTCTGACGCGGCGTCGGGAGATAGATTCGAGATACCGAATACTTTTGAAGGACGTCAAAGGCATCCGATGCCTGGGTAAATCTGGCGAACTGGTTGCCAATTGCGCGTATTTTCCAATTCTTATTGAGTCCGACTATACGATGAGCCGCGATCTCCTTTTCAAAATGCTTGCTGACCGGCATATTTTTGCCCGCCGATATTTCTATCCCTTAATTTCTGACCTTCCGATGTACCGTGACCTGCTATCGGCGTCTCGCTCTAATCTATCTGTAGCTGGTGATGCTGCATCTAGAGTGCTGTGCTTGCCAATTTATCCAGATTTGAGAGATGAGCAGGTTGATGCGATTGCCGCGATCATCAAACGAGGGTGATTTTGCGCCACCGCGCGTGCTGTCCTAAACGATCAACGGAGTCATCTGCGTGAATAGCGATAATCCATTTATTTTCGAGGCGACGAAAGATACGCCCTTGGGTATGCCGACCGCGCAAGCGATGGAGAAGTACAAGCAACTGGGTTACTCGCCCGAAGATCTCTACAATAACTTTCCGTGTTTTGCGGGGGCCAAAACGCTGGCACGCTATCTGTCATTCTTCCAATGTTACCAGATGACGTTGGGACTTGCTGGTCATATGGCGGAAGTCGGCGTGTACCGCGGGGGTGTCTCGCTCTTCCTAGCTAAGCTGTCGCTGCTTTATGAACCCCACTCTATGACGCAAGTTCATGGGTTCGATTGGTTTCGCGCGCCCAGTGCGCAGGATCAAGAACATGCGCCGGAAGGACACATCTACTACGAACCGTTCGAGCGAATTACCCAACTAATCGGCGTACAGGGGCTTCAGCGTTATGTATTGCTTCACCGATTGAATGTGGTTTCGGAACTTCAGGGTTTTTTCGAGCAGTACACACATCTTCAGTTCAAGCTGGTATTCTTAGATGCTGGGGAATACGACATTGTCGCAAGAAGCATTCGGGAGTTTTGGCCTCGATTGACCAATGGCGGCGTCATGATTTTCGACCAATTTAATCATGAGGTGGCGCCGGGGGAGACCCACGCTATCAAGGAACTTCTACCCCCAGACGCCGTCATTCGCTCGTTTCCCCACGGAGGTATGCCAACTGCTTATGTGGTGAAGGGGGAGCGCGTTTCCGGTCGATCATTCTAAGCTTATCATAAAGCCAATCAAAACCTACCGTTCCACCGATTTTGCGAGGCCAAAAGCGTGGCGAGTTCCTATTCCAAGACGCGAAAACTGATTATTTTTGGAACCGAGGATTTTGCGGACATCGCATTTGAGTATTTTACACACGACTCTCCATATGAGGTCGTGGCGTTTACTGCGGATCGCGCTTACGTCAAAGATGCAACGAAGTTCGGCTTGCCAGTCGTAGCCTTCGAAGACATCGAAGCGACGTTTTCGCCGGATGATTGCCATTTTTTCGGCGCTGTCGTCTACGCTCAACTGAATCGCTTGCGAGAAGATGTCTGCAAAAGAGCGAAGGTGAAGGGCTATCAGTTGGCCAGCTATGTCAGTAGCAGAGCGTTTGTTTGGCGCAACGTCAAGTTAGGGGAGCATTGTTTTATCTTTGAGGACAACACGGTTCAGCCGTTCGCGTCGATCGGCGATAATGTGGTTCTTTGGAGCGGTAATCATATCGGACATCATTCTAAAATCGGGAACCATTGTTTCCTGACCTCTCATGTTGTCGTTTCTGGATGGGTTGAAATTGGCGATTATTGCTTCGTCGGTGTGAACAGCACCCTAGCCAACAATACGCGGGTTGGGGACGGGTGCTGGATCAATCATGGCGCCTGCCTAAGCGGCGATATTGAAGCGCGTTCACTAGTGAGAGCCGGAGGAAGTGAGATCACTCCGCTCAATGAGGCAGTATTATTTCGTAGTCTTGCCCGTTCGAGTCGAGCTCGGCCGAAATAGTTACACCGAAACGTGCTCTAATATGGTGTTTCGCTGCAATTCGCCGGTAATGGTTTTGGCATCCTCAGTGAGAAGTCGTTCAAGAATGCTTTTAAACGACCCTTGATATTCCGAGAGGAAGTTGAGCGTTAGTCCTGCATCGGCGAATGCACGAGGATCATAGATACCCTTTCCTCCTGGAGCATTGATGTAATGCCGCGCATCGACACGTTTTGCGATCTCAATAATTCGGTCTTGAGCCTTGAACTCTGAAGAAATATCAAGGGAGCTTGACAGTATCGTTGGTCGCCTAAGCTCGAGCAAATCCGCGACTTGCCGCAGATTGTCCACCAAATATTCCACAGGAGTGCGCTCAAAATCCAGAATTGATCGGGATAGCCCTGGAATAGCAGTCAATTTTGTCAAACACGGAAAGCGCCGGAACTGATCGAGCATGACATTGAGGGGGGCAGGCGCAAAACGAAGGTCGCAGATTCTAGTCGCATCGCGGTCGGCCTTCAGCAAAGGAAGTGTTAGCCATTGCGGGTTGTCTTGGCTGTCCGAAAGTTGATTGCGATGAACATAACCTCTTCTCGGGAACTGAACGCAATCTAGTACAACGAACATATCAGCTGCCGAAAAAAGACGAAAGTATCCATTGTAGGGAAAGAAGTAGGGTTGCATGATCGCGACTTTCAAAGACATGGCAACGCTTCCGGATAGATGGCGCATGACGGTTGGCGTCGTGCTTTTGCGGTAGACAATGGTACTTCAAACAAACTTACGACGTTTTGCGCAGCTGAGCAAAACCTTCAGAAGAGAAAACTTATGGGCGATGTGAATTTCAACGAGGCGCTTCGACGTGAAATAAGTGTGAGCATTCGCAATTCTCACGAGAAGAATTGGGACGAGGGTGAGCGGGGACCAGAGCCGGTGCCTGTAGGGCTGCCGGTGCTGCGACGTATCGCTACGCCTGTTCGTCAGGCTGCAGCGCGGACAAAAGCGATTTGGCTCGATTATGTTCGTCCGTTAGGGATCGATCTCGTTCGACTGCTGTGGCCGTCACTTGAATATCGCCTCAAGCTGGGACGCTATAAAGGGGTTGGGTACCTCTATGATCGTCTGGAAGACGAAGAGTCGAAGAATCTTCTCGTTAAGCTTTTTGCATTCCGTGCCATGGGACATCGAAAGGTGAGACTACCGCGGAGTGATGCAAACTACTGGATCAATATTCAGCGGGTCGAGAATCTGAATATTGTCGGGCCGTCGGTTTCCGTAGAGTTCATGAATCTGGTACTGGAATTGCGAGATTTGCGTTCTATCGATTTCGATATGCAGGCTTACTGTACTGGCCGGGGCGGATCCTATGTCTTCTTGCAACGTCAGTACGAGCTACACCGTGAAACTGCGCATTGTCAGGCGGATCCCGGCGATGTCGTTATTGATGCTGGCGGCTGCTGGGGGGAGACGGCGCTCTATTTTGCACATCAAGTCGGCAGCCAGGGAAAAGTTATCTCGTATGAGTTCATTCCCAGTAATCTTCGGGTGCTCGATCGTAACCTGGCGGTGAATCCCCAACTCGCAGATACAATAACTGTTGTACGCCAGCCGCTATGGAGTACTGAAGATCAAACGTTGTACTATGTGGACTGGGGACCGGGCAGTCGCGTCAGCTTTGCGAAGATGCGTGAAGACTTTCCAGATACTCAATGCTCAACAACGACAATCGATGTGACGGTAGAGAGGGAGAAGCTTCAACGGCTAGATTTCATCAAGATGGATATAGAAGGCGCCGAGTTGAGTGCGCTTAAGGGCTGCGAGAAGTCGCTCAAGAGATTTCACCCTAAGCTTGCAATTAGTCTCTACCACAGTGTTGAAGATTTCAAATCTATCCCGCGTTATCTCGACTCGCTCGGGCTGCGATATAAATTCTATCTAGAACATCACACGATCTATGAGAATGAAACACTATTGTTTTGCATTCCGCAGAAGTGACCAGTTTTAGTAATTTCGAGATGAATCGAGTATGCTCTTGTTCGTTTCTCCGTTCGCGGGCTTCATTGCTGCTCATTAACCGTTTCAGGATGGTTGCTATAAATTCTTCTCTTTGCTGAATTCGGGTACTTGAGGATTCTTGCCATGTGTGTCCGTGATAACCTTCCTTAGCTTGGCATCTGAATGCTTGGCTTCGCGACAGATGTGCCAGTTCAAGATAGCAGTTCTGAAGCCCACCTTTCGCCTACCGCTGCTTCGTGAATCGCGAACTGGATTCAACTGATCAGTTAGATCTGGTATCCAGATTCACAAGTCATTGATGTTTATAGTGGAATTTCACTGTCCAAAATTCGTCCCTATTTGTGGCTGATTATGGGAGCCGTTCTCGTCTCTGCCACAATGCGAGGTGCAATGTTTTCATTTGAATCAATCTGCCGGCGCGCTACGATGGCTGCTGCTCTTGGCTTATCATTCATCTCCGTTGGAGTGCAGGCGCAGTCGGCACAGCCGTTCGCCGGAATGTCGGGCGTCTGGTCGGGCAAGGGGACAATCGCGTTCGAGGGCGGCGCGCGTGAGGCCATCCGCTGCCGGGCAACCTATGCCGTCCGTGACGACGGCAACGCTCTTCAGCAAATTCTGCGTTGCGCAAGCGACAGCTACAAGATCGAACTAACCAGCAACGTCGTTGCCAATGGTGGAAAATTGTCCGGGACCTGGAGCGAATCCACGCGGAATGTCAGCGGCGACGTTCAGGGTACAACGGCGGGCGGGCGGTTTCAGGTCGTCGTCAGTGCCGGCACGTTCTCGGCGGACCTTGTCGCGACAACAAAGGGAAATTCCCAGTCGGTTGTGATCCGTTCGTCAGGAAGCGAGTTCAAGGGCGCCAACATCACGCTGACGCGGACCTGACACAAATCACGAACGATTAAGATTAAGCACGGCAGACTTTCTTTTGAGAGTTTGCCGTTTTCCTTATCGTCCCTGCGGCGATGCCGACGGCGAGGACGTAGAGCCAGCCCTGATAGAAATCGCTGAGGTGCGAATTGAATAGCGAACTCAGGATGTTTTGCACGACCGCGACGAGCCCGATCCAAGCGACCACGCCTTCGCCGCGAAACGTCAGCAGATGAACGGTCCACATGAAGTAAAGCGCGAGCCCCCCGACGAATCCCCACTGGATGACGAATAGAAGCGTCTGATTATGCGGGTTTCCGATGATGCCCGTAGATAAGCTGTTCTGCCTACCGGCGTCACGCACGAACAGGGGCTTCGCTGAACCTGTGCCATGACCGATGATCGGGGCGGTCTTGAAGAACTCCATCGACTTGTTCCAAAGCTCGAGTCTTTGACCCACGGACGTCGTGCCTTGCTCCGTTCTTGGCACCCGGTATTCGGTGAATGCGGCAGAAACCTTTCGCTGCAAGTTTGGAGAAATAACCCATAGCCCCGCGATAACGGCAAGAAGGAAAGGACATGCGATCCAGAATTTTCTTCGACCGAGATAGCGATACGCAAACAATGCCGCGAGGACGGGTGAATACACCAGTGCGGTTCGCGAGACGTTGACGAAAGCGAGATTTGCTAGCAGCGCAGCGGCAATGAGCACAGCCGAAACGGCGATTGCCCGCTGCCGTCTACGCAAACTTTCCACAGTTACGGCAGCAAGCGCGGATGAGCAAAACACAAAGCCCTGACTTTGGTCGATGTAGTTTTTCACCGGGACGCCCGGTTGATCGGATTTGTAGTGGATCGACAGGCCCGGCCAAAACAGAACGACCCACGAATACAGCATCAGGACCGTGCAAGACGCGACAAAGGCATAGAACACATATTGGCCGCGATCGGATTGACTAAAGCAGTAGATCAATATCGGAATGCCGAGAAGTTTTCCCATCGGCGTCAGGCCGCGCAGCCTTTCCGGCCAGGAAATTTCCACCGCCCAAAGAACACCCAGCAAGGCAAGAAGGCATAGAACCAGGGTTGCCATGCTTGCTGGCTGTTTCAACGAGCAAAAGAAGGCCGATGGTTTTACCGTCGTCAGAAAGCCGATCAAAAAGGCCAGCGCGCACGATGAAGCCACGGACGTTGACCATGGCAATGCAGCCGCAGCGATAATGGCGAAATTCTCGGTGCCTTTTTGCCGCGCAGCCTGCGCAAGTGGCCGATTCGGACCAGTCCATACGAAAAAGCCGAGCCAGGCATCGGTCAGCTCCCGCTTGATGACGGAGTACATTATGCCTCTTTGTTGCTATTTTTTAGGTGCCGGTGGTGGAAAATATGCGATATAGTTCAAGATGATAACTGATATGTGGCGGTCATGGCCGTCCTCGAATCGGACTGTACCCGGAAGCTGGATGAGCGCAATCGACCGCTATATCGTGCGAACGACGTTGCTGGCGTTCTTGTTGATTGTCGTCTCATTGACGGGAGTCATATGGATCACGCAAGCGCTGCGCGGCATCGATTTGATGACAGGGCAGGGCCAGTCGATACTGGTGTTTCTCGGCGTTACGGGACTGGCCATACCGCTGCTGGCGATGATCATTTCGCCGATCGCGCTGCTTATTGCGGTCATGCACACTCTCAACAGGCTTGCGACCGACTCTGAAATAATTGTGATGAACGCCGCAGGGCTGTCGCCCGGCAGGCTTCTCCGTCCGTTTCTGTTTGCGACATGCGTGGTCAGCCTGCTTGTCGCGTTTCTCTCGCTTTATCTGGCGCCTGAATGCATGCGCGCCTTGCGGCGATGGCAGACCGAGATCGGCGCCGACGTCCTCACCAATATCCTTCGGCCCGGTGAATTCCAGAAGCTCGGCCCGCTGACGATCCGTATCCAGGGCCGGCAGCCCGGCGGGCTTCTCGTCGGGATTTTCATCGATGACCAGCGGAATCCATCGGAGCGGATTGACATTCTCGCGGATCGCGGCACGGTTCAGAAGAATGAACGGGGTTCGTTTCTCATTCTTCAGGATGGCAATCTCCAACGCTTCGAAGCCGGCAAACGCGAGCCTGCTCTTGTTGCATTCGCCAGCTACGCGTTCGACTTGTCCCAGTTCTCGAACGCTGTCCAGAGCGTGACGTATGGACCTCGCGAGAGGTCGATCGGTGGTCTGATCTCTCCGCCGCCCGATGATCCTGTCTTCAAGCGAATTCCGGGAGAGTTTCGGTCTGAGCTGCACGACCGGATTTTCGCGCCGATCTATCCCTTCGCTTTCATTTTGATGGCATTTGCCATTCTCGGCGCCCCACGGACCACGCGGCAGAATCGCAACTTTGCCATCGGAGTTCTTGTGGTCGGCATTCTCGTTCTGCGTATCGCAGGCTTCGGCCTTTCGACTATGTCAACGTCGCAGCCTGCCGCTGTATTCGTTCAGTACTTCATGCTGGCGGCGGTCAGCGTCGGCAGTGTCTGGATGATCATGCGCGGCGTGATCATAGACGCCCCCGCAAATCTGTTGGGATGGATCAATGGTCTGCTCAGCCGCCGCGTGTCGCTTGGGCAGCAGTAGTGTGGCGGAAAGCTCGACTCAGTATGATTTAACCGCCGATGATGTCATCATGATAAAACAGCACGTTGGCGATAATGAAGGTCAATAGATTAAATGAAGAAAACCGCGCTTATTACAGGAATCACCGGCCAGGACGGCGCATACCTTGCGGAGTTATTGCTATCCAAGGGATATTCGGTCCACGGGATCAAGCGGCGCACATCGCTTTTCAACACTGACCGCATTGACCATCTCTATCATGATCCGCATGACAAGGGTTACGATCTCACGCTTCATCATGGCGATCTGACGGATTCGTCGAGCCTCATTCGCATCGTGCAGGAAGTCCAGCCGGACGAGATCTACAACCTCGCCGCACAGAGTCATGTCGCGGTGTCGTTCGAGGAGCCTGAGTACACCGCCAATTCGGATGCGCTCGGGCCGCTGCGAATCCTCGAAGCGATCCGCATTCTTGGGCTTGAAAAGAAGACTCGATTTTATCAAGCTTCAACGTCCGAGTTGTACGGACTCGTCCAGGAAATCCCCCAGAAGGAAACGACGCCCTTTTACCCGCGATCGCCTTACGCTGTCGCGAAGCTGTACGCGTACTGGATCACCGTGAACTATCGCGAGGCTTACGGTCTGTTCGCTTGCAACGGCATTCTCTTCAATCATGAATCGCCAATCCGCGGCGAGACCTTCGTCACCCGGAAAATTACGCGTGCGTTGGCC
The DNA here is from genome assembly GCF_001006325.2 of Afipia massiliensis. Classification (NCBI taxonomy): domain Bacteria; kingdom Pseudomonadati; phylum Pseudomonadota; class Alphaproteobacteria; order Hyphomicrobiales; family Nitrobacteraceae; genus Afipia; species Afipia massiliensis. Next base: position 3,440,556 of record NZ_LBIA02000001.1, read on the forward strand.
CGCATAAAGCTCGGTCTTCAGGAGAAGGTTTATCTCGGCAACCTGAATGCGCTTCGCGATTGGGGGCACGCGCGTGACTATGTCGAGATGCAATGGCGGATGTTGCAGCAGGATGTAGCGGAGGACTATGTCATCGCGACCGGCGAACAGCACTCGGTTCGCGAGTTTCTGGAAGTCGCTGCAAGAGAGGTCGACATCGCCATTCGTTGGGAAGGAGAGGGCGTTGACGAAAAGGGGTACGAGGTTGCGACGGGACGATGTATCGTCGAAGTCGATCCGCGATATTTCCGGCCCGCGGAGGTGGAGACGCTTTTGGGCGATCCGACAAAGGCATACCAGAAACTCGGGTGGTCACCGACGACATCTTTCGTCGAACTGGTCATCGAAATGATGAGAGAGGATTTGAAGGCTGCCCAACGTGACGAACTCGTGAAGCAGCACGGTTTTAGGCATTTCAACTACAATGAATGATTTCTGAAACGGGATACGCCTCACCAATTTCTGCATAGCTGAGCAAACGTTGCTACAGAGCTATAAGTTGTTTGGAATCGAGGATTTTTTTGAGTAAAGTTTTAGTCACAGGAGCTTCCGGCCAGGACGGCTACTATCTTATCAACCTGCTTCGCCAGCAGGGGTGTGTCGTGCACGCCCAGTCGCGCCGTCAGACTCATCCAAGTTTGCATCGGGACGGGGCGTCCTGGCACGTTGGTGATCCTGCAGATCGTGATTTCCTCGACTCGCTGATTGCGAGTGTAATGCCGGACGAGATTTACAATCTCGCCGCTGTCTCCCGCCCAATCCAGAGCTGGGGCGCGCCGCGGGAGACGGCCGATGTCAACGCGTTTGTCCCGCAAGATATTTGCGAGCTTCTGCTCAAGTATAAACCAGACAGTCGTCTTTTCCAGGCCTCGTCGTCCGAGATTTTCGGAGATGCGGTCGATCACACGCAGAATGAGCAGACACTGTGCGCTCCCAAGTCGCCTTACGGCGTCGCTAAGCTCTATGCCCACCGGATTGTCGGTGCGTATCGGGCGCAGTACGGATTGCATGTTTCGACCGGCATTCTGTTCAATCACGAGAGCCCGAAGCGTCCACTTTCATTCGTGTCGCAGAAAATCGCTTATGCCGCCGCCGCCGTGTCGCTCGGCTTGAACGAGACACCAGAAGTCGATGAGACCGGCCGGCCGATACTGCTAGACGGGAAAATGGCCTTGGGTGATTTGAGCGTTCGGCGGGATTTCGGTTTTGCCGGCGACTATGTGGAAGCAATGCGGTTGATCGTTCAGCATCCAACAGCGGATGATTATGTTATCGGCACCGGTCGGGACCATTCGATTGAGGATTTCTGCCACCAGGCGTTCAGCTTGGTCGGCCAAAGGTGGGAGGACCACGTCATTGTGGATCCCGGGCTTATGCGTAAAGTCGATAGCCGCTATACACGCGCGGACACTGCCAAAATCCGTTCCGTGTTGAACTGGCAGCCAAATGTCGACTTTCAGGCGCTTGTTTCGATGATGGTGAAGGCACAAACCGCAATCATCAGGGGTAGCATGTCGTGAGTTGGAAGCTCGACGATGATTACCGCAGCGTTGAATTTTGATGCGAATTCTTCATGCGTACAAAGTCTATCTGCCCGGTGTCTATGGAGGTATCCCATCCGTCATAGCGATGCTGACGATGCTTCCGCGAATGGGCTTCCAGACGGAGGTTCTTGTTGCTTGCGACCGCGGCATGGGGCGCAAGTATGAGTTTGACGGAGTGAACGTCGAAGCGGTCTCGTCCATCGGGACGGTCATGTCGACGCCGTTGGCGCCAAGTTATCCATTCAGGTTTGCCGAACGAGCGCGGTCCTCGGATATTGTGGTCCACCACGCGCCCTTTCCGTTGACGGATTTGGGGGTTCTGCTGATGCCGAAGGATTCGGTCCTGATTGTGCATTGGCATGCGGAGGTGATCGGCCGGCCGTGGCTGATGCGGGTGCTGGCGCCGTTTATTCGGAATTCACTCAAGCGGGCCGACAAGATTATTGTTTCCGATCGGGTCATCGTCGAAAATTCTCCCTTCCTGAAAACGTTCGAGGACAAGTGTGTTGTCGTGCCATATGGGTGTGATGATGCCTACTGGGGCGAACTAAATCATGCGGAACAACGGGCTGTCGATAACTTGCAAAGGCAATATCCCAGACTCGTCGTCGCCGTCGGTCGGCTCGTCAGCTATAAAGGCTACGAAATTTTTCTTCGCGCGATGCAAAATGTCGATACCGATGCTGTCATCATTGGTGAAGGGCCGCTTAAGGCCGATCTCATCAGACTTTCGGAAGAACTCGGTGTTCTCGATCGGGTGAAGTTTTTGGGCGTACTGAAGTCCCACGAGGTCAAGCAGTACGTTCACGCCGCCAAGGCGCTTGCATTTCCGTCGGTCACGGAAGCGGAAGCCTTTGGCATCGTCCAATTGGAAGCAATGTCCGCAGGCAAGCCGGTCGTCAACACGGCTCTAGCGACGGCGGTCCCCCAGGTCGCGCGGGACGGCAAGGAGGGGCTTACCGTTCCACCAAACCAACCGGCTGCATTCGCGGAGGCGCTCCGCCGCTTGCTGGACCAACCCGACTTCGCGGCCAGATTGGGCAGGTCCGGGAAGGAACGGGTCCGAACTGAATTCAGTAAGACTCTGTTCCTATCCCGCATGCAGGAGATCTATCAGGAGGCCCATCACCGCCGCCGTTCAGCCCAGTGAGTGCGGAGTTTACCAAGCGCCAGGTGGGTGGTGTTGATTGGCGGCGCGAGGTTGGGGCAGGTGCGTAGTCAAGCGGAGATGGGCATTGCAGGATGTCGTCGACGGCCGGGGGCGAGAGAGCGCATTGACTCCTTCGTTCAGAAGGCGAGCGTTCTGGTGCTGGCGCCCACAATCTGGATTTATGCCACCGCTGATGCAACAAGGGGCTCTGGATGGATCGGGGAAGTGTCAAGGCCTTTGGCGCGGTCGAGGACATTATCGCTGCGTATCAGTCTCTCGCATAATGAGGAGGATTGGAATCGTTAACGCCTGGTTGGACCGCTAACCTGATGGACAGCTGGGTCACAATTCGAAAGAAGTTTGGGGCACTGCGTGTTATCATCGGGCAGTAAGCTTCCCGGTTTTGTTTGAGTTATTCAATGACGCTTTGGTTTGACGTAACGGATATCCGCGATTGGGAGCATCCGTACCTGACGGGAATTCAGCGGACCGTCGTGAATGTTCTGTCGGAATTGCTGAGATCTCAGGATGACATTCGCCTTTTTGCCTTCGTTCGCTCTGAACGAGCGCTTCGACAGGTGGATGTCGATACGCTTCCGCCTGCCGTTCTGAAGTATATTCGATCTTCGCGCGCGGGTGAGGTGAGCGCTCACAACACGGTAGCTATAGCGACGGGAATTGATTCACGTTCTCGCTATTTTTCGAAAATTGGCCTCCGGCGACGAATAAAGAAATGGATTGGGGATGAGGCGACCCAGGCCCTGAGAGATTTCCGGAGCGGTGGCAAAACAGTTGCTCGCATCCTTTGGCGGAAGATCAATTTCGCAACTCCGGCCTCGACCTCTCGTGCGGCTGTTGCTCCGCTGCAAATTTCTCCCGACTCCATTTTGTTCCGGCCCAGCGATATCTGTATTTCCCTATCCGCGACGTGGGGATTGCCGCATTACGGCGAAGTGATTGCGGCGAACAAGGTTCAAGGCGGTGCGAAGTGCATCAATCTCATCTACGATCTTATCCCGGCGCTTTTCCCGCAATGGATGCTACCGGGCTATTCGGATGTCGTTACCTTCTGGGCACAACAGCAGATGGAAAATGCCGATTTGATTCTTACAATTTCGAATTTCCAGAAAGGCGAAATTTCGAAATATATGGAGACTGAAAGAATATCGCCTCGGCCTATCGAAGTCGTCCGCCTGGGCGACAATCCGAACTTCATGGCGAATATCGCGGCGAATAAGCCGCTGCCCTTGCCGCGTTATGTACCCGATCGCAAGTTCGTTATCTGTGTCTCGTCGCTTGATGTGCGAAAGAACCAGAGCTTGCTTTATCAGGTTTGGCGCCGTCTGGCTCAAGAGCTTGGACCGGATTGCCCCCAGTTGCTTCTGATCGGCATACAGCAGTTGTACGTCTCCGATCTGCTGCACCAGATGCGTACAGATCCATTGGTGAGCAGACTCATCATTCACATGGACGACGTGGTGGACGAAGAACTCGCATGGTATTATCGGAGCTGCGAGTTCACGGTCTATCCGTCGGTTTACGAAGGATGGGGTTTGCCGGTTTCGGAGAGCCTGTCCTTGGGGAAATACTGCATTGCTGGCAACAGGACTTCATTGCCCGAGGCGGGAGGCGATCTGGTCGACTATTTCGATCCGTTCGATTTCATCGGTTGTTACAAGCTCGTTTACAGGGCCGTGACAGATCCGGACTATGTCAAACGCTGCGAACAGCGGATAAGAGAAAACTACGTGCCCTATACATGGACCATGACAGCGGCACATATTTCGGAGATCGTCGATCGGGTCGCGGATCGGCGGGAAGGTGCCTGATGACGGATTTCAACGCCTTGTTGGTCATCTGAATTTGAATGGTCTGTTTCAATTGCATAATCTGAGTTTCAAATAACATTCCGATAAAACACGAAAGTCATTTCGCGCAGATGCTTATAGGCTTTGAATCCAGCATCTTGAACCGCTCGATGACGGGCGTGGCAAACTACACATTCAACATTGTTCGTTGCGTCATGGAAATCGCGCCGGATATCGGCTTTGCCGGGTTTCGTGGGTTTGATTGGCGCAAGTTTGATCGTGCCGCGATGCAGGAGATCGCGCGCTCGCAACATAAACTCCATGATGTGGAGCTGCAGCACGCAGCTTCGTTTGCGCGTATCAAGAATCTCGTGCTCGACAGGGCAGCTGGTTGGCCGGGCTCACGTGTAGCGGGCGCGATTTATCGCGAGATGCGGAGAGGGCGATTTTCAGCGTCGGTGCGGAAGCAGCCTCTCGATCTTTTTCATGCGTTCAACTTCCGGCCGCTGGCCGATCCGGGAGTACCGATGCTGCCGGTGATTTATGATCTTTCGACATTCCGGTATCCGGAATTTCATCCGCCGGACCGGGTCAGGTGGCTTGAACCGCTGCGCGATCTGGTCGAACGCGCCCCTTTGGTACAGACTATTTCTGATTTCAGCCGGCGTGAGATTGCGGATATCTTCGGCTACCCTCTGGCGAAGATATTTGTGGCGCCGCCGGCTGCCGCTCCTGTGTTCGTGCCGCTGGGCCGTGACCTGACGCAATCGGTCCTCGATACGCTGGATCTGACGTACGGTGAGTTCTTTCTCGTTGTCGGAACGCATGAGCCGCGAAAAAATATCCGGACCGCTGTACTCGCCTATGAGCGGTTGCCGCAAGCGGCGCGCGCGCGGTCCCCGTTGGTCCTTGCAGGCGGAAAAGGGTGGGGCGATCTGGATCTGCCCGCGCAAACCGAAAGCCTCGTCAGGGGTGGATCGGTCAGATTTGTTCATGGCGTAGCCGATCCGCAGTTGCGCAGCCTTTATGAGGGGGCGCGTCTGCTGCTTGCGCCTTCGCTCTATGAAGGTTTCGGGATGCCTGTCGTGGAGGCGTTGGCGTGCGGTACGCCAGTGGCGCATAGCGCCGATACGTCGATGGATGAGATTTCAGGAAATATGGATCGGCGAGTTGCCGCTCTGGACGTAGAAGGCTGGACCCGCGCCCTCAGGGATGCGCTCGAGAGTGACGATCACGCCGACCTTGCGCGCCGGGAGGCACGGATCGCGCGAGCGCGTCAATTCGACTGGCAGCAGAGTGCCGAAGTGGTGATCGACGCCTACCGGCGCATCTTGAACTGATATCGTATGCCGCCGACAGGCATCAGCGTTGGCAATCCTGCGGTGCGATGAAGTGGTATGGAAACGTTCGCTGCTTTCCAGTCCATGTCCGTCTGAGCGGAATGGTGACGCTGCTCTCAGCCGAATAGGTCTTGCCCGGCAGGAATTTGAGCATCCGTTCCTTGAACTCGGGATCGGTGTCCATCACAACGGCACCTTTGGCGCGTAACCTGCTGTCGTCATACCAGGTTGCTCCGGTGATTTCCCGATACGCCAGCGTGGTGACATCGCGTCCAGCCTCGATTCCGACGCCGTAAACACCTTGCCTGCCGCCGATGAAGTACGCCGGGCCGCACGCATACTTGCTGTGCCAGTCCTTGAGAATACGGCGCGCGGCTTCGGCGCTAGGTTCCTGCATCGCGCTGTGGCTCGCAAATCCGGTGAAGATAATTGCGACGGCTATACCGGCGATGAGATAGAGCCCGCCGATGAAGGGAACCACACGGGTGTCGAACCTGCGTTTGCAATGCTCGCTCCATCCGATCAGCGGAGCGACCGCGAGGAACGTCAGCATGATGTAGGGCGCGGCAAACCGCGCCAGGAAATTAAGCCCGGTGAGCATCACGAGAATGATGAGCATGATGTGGGCAGATACGGCTGTGAAAAGCAGAAACTGTGCTGCGGGCGTACGATCCCTCTGCGGGGAGCCAATCGTCAGGTAACCTTTCCAGAGACTGATTGCGACAATTGCATATCCCGGGATTGCAAAAGTCAGGTAACCCACCGCGAGCTCCGCGACGCCGTTGATCCTTTGGAAAAATGGATTCTGAAAGTCGAAATGATCGAGGCCATATTCGAATGCCGCGCTGTGTTTCAGGACGGCGATAACGTGTGGCAGTATCAACACCACGCCTGTTGCGATTGCCGCGTAGAAGCCGGGGCGCCTCAGGACAATCCGATATGCAGGCAGCAAAAGAATGCTGCTTGCCATTGCGAAGAAAAGCACCACGGCATTGTATTTCGTGAGCGCGGCGACGGCTGACCAGAAGCCGAATGCGATCCAGTATCGAAGACGATCGGACCGGGCCGCCTGAAGGAAATAAAAAATGACGGCGGGCCACGACGTGAGTTGGAGAATGTCGGCATTGAGCGCGAAGGAGAGGGGTGCGAAAACCGTGTAAGCCGATGTGCCGTAAAGGAATGTGAACAGCAGCGCGTTGTCGCGCCTCGTCGCGAGCAGCAACGTGCGATAGCAATAGATCAATCCAACCGCGATCAGGATTTGTCCGGCGAGGATCATGACCACGGCGGAGGTGCCGAACAGCCTGTCAACGATGCCGCCGACCCACACCATCATCGGCGGGTGGAACGGCGTCACGATTGGAAATTCGCGGCCCCAAGCGATCAGTTCTCGCGTGTCGTACATCGCCGTCGGAAATACGAGGACGGCCAGCAGCACCGGCAGCAGCAGCGCCAGCCCAAGAACGCCGATCGCGCGGTGGCGTCCCGGGCCGGAAATTTCCTGGATTGGCATGATAACGATGAGCCTCGATGTCCGGGGAGATTCGCTCTGCGGCACGTGTGCAATTATAGCAAGCCGAACTACCGGGTTGGAGACCGCAGGGATAGATGCTGCGGTATCTTGGCAGGATTGACCCTGCCGGGAATAGTCGGATAGGGCTAGACCTTACGTCGCAACTGGTGAGATGTCGCCGCCATGGCCTCGTTTCTTGATACGTGGCTCGATGGTGTGGAGGACGGCTGGAGTATTCCGGTTTTGCTCGCGGTCTTTGTGACGCTATGGACCGCGTTCCTCGCAATCGCGTATCTGAATGCTGATCTGCATCCCGACGTCATCGAGGCATGGACGATCGGGCGGACGCTGGACTGGGGTGGCGCCAAGCATCCGCCGCTGATGGGCTGGGTGACCCACGCCTGGACGCTGGTTTTCCCGGTCGCGGATTGGTCGTTTTATCTTCTGGCTATGGTGAATTCCGCCTTGGCGCTCTGGATCATCGATCTGACGACGCGCCGGTTCACGAACGGCGACAAGCGCGTGATTGTCCTGCTGCTGCTGATGCTGCTGCCGGTCTATCAATTCCAGGCGCAGCGCTTTAACGCGAACTCAGTACTGTTCGCGGTCTGGCCGCTTGCGATCTATTGTTTCCTGAGATCGTTCGAGACCCGCAGGGCCGGATGGGCGGCTGCTGCTGGATTGGCCGGTGCTCTGGCGATCCTCGGAAAGTACTATTCTGCATTTCTGATCGTCGGGTTCATCTTTGCGGCGGTCTTGCATCCCGCGCGCCGGATCTATTTCACCTCGTCTGCCCCATGGATTTCCGCGGCGGCCGGATTGCTGCTGCTGGCCCCACACGTCCACTGGATGCTGACATCCGGGACCAGCCCTCTTGGCTACGCGCTGGCCGCCCACGGCGGGCTGACCACGGGCCGCGCCTTTCTGTCGGGCTTGGCCTTCCTGCTTGGGCTGGCGGCCACCCTGGCCCTGCCGGGGTTCATGTGGGCCGTTATGATCCGCACGCGGGCAGGGGACTATCTCAGGGACTTCAGGCTGCTGGATCCCGGCCTGCTTCTGCTGTTGTTGGTCGCCATAGGGGCAATCATTGTCCCGCCGGTCGTCAGTCTCATGCTCAGGAGTTCGCTGACCACTGTCTGGGCATCGCCCGGGCTATTTGTGTTCGTGCTGGTCGCCGTCTGTGCGGCCCGGTTTCCTGTTGACAGGACCCAGACGCGACGGCTGGCGGCAAGTATCCTTGCCGTCACCTTGGTGGCGGTCCTGCTTGCTCCCGCGCATGCGTATTACCGGAATGGCCACCCTTTCAAGGAGGGGCGGAATTACTACAGCCGCGCTACGACCGAGGTCATGCGACGCTGGCGGCAGGTCTCACCGAGCCTCCTGAAGACCGTCAGTGGGGACAGGTTGGCGATGGCTCTAACGTTCTATGCTCCCGTCCGCCCCGCCTTCGTCCTCCCCTTTACTCAGCGGGACGGTTGGCAAATACCATCCGATGCAGTGTTACGAGAAGGGTGGGCAAGCATGTGCCTGCCGGACGAAGAGGCATGCCTCCAGTGGTTGAAGCAGATCGCGGCAACGTCACCGGACGCCAAACCATTTGATTTTGTAGTCCAGCCGCAGCTTTGGGGAATAGCGGGAGTTCCGGCACGGATTACCGCACTCGTCGTCCCACCGCGGGCGGCGCGCTGACGAGCGCGCGCGGTCCGAGCAGTTTCGTCGTTCATGACCCGGCGAGAGGCCGCTGCGTTTCTCAGCATCTGTCTCGGCGATTGCGGTGTTTCCGAATTTGCTGGTCAGGTCGTTTTATCTGAGAAGAGGGAACGAACGCGGAAATTGCGCGCGATATCTTATCGCAATCTGCTCCAGCCGAAAGTTTATTGAATCCGCTGGAACGAAAAACCATCGCTGCTTCCGTGGCTGATTGCCGGAACTGCGAAAATAACAGGTGACCTCTGGGATAGTCTCGCCAGACGCGCGCAAACTTCGGCGGTTTTGGTGCGGCAGATGCCTTCGCCTAAGTGTATTATTTGCGCAGGCGTACGCCAGGTCCCGCACCATTTTTCGAAATAAACTGAATACCGGCGCCCTCTAGCGCCCTCTGGATGGCATGAACGGCGTCCCGTGACACATCACGCCGGGACTTCTCAAAATCCACGATCGTCGACAGTCCAAGCCCCGCCATCTCGGCGAGGGCCGGCTGCGTGATGTCCACTAACGCGCGCGCTGCGCGGCACTGGCCCGGGGTTATTGAATGCACAATTCCAATTGACATGATGATTATTGTGTTGTTCAACATAAAATGTTGATGTAGTAGTGACGCTAGACCGAACTCAGATTTACCCCAGAAGCATAACTAGAGGCTAACCGATGTCGATTTCGCAAAAGAAACAATCGCATATTATCAACCGGCGGCATTTCATCGGCGGATCGGACGCCCGAGTGATCATGGGCAAGGACGAAAAGGCGCTGCTGCGGCTCTGGAAGGAAAAGCGGGGCGAGTCCGATAGACCCAATCTCTCGGGCGAGTTGATTGTCCAGTTGGGGCTTGTGACCGAGGACCTCAATCGCCGCTGGTTCGAGCGTCAATCGGGGCATCGCATTGTGGCCGTCCAACGGCACGCCATTCACCGGGCGTTTCCCTGGATGGCGGCCACCCTCGATGGGCTGGTGGAGGCAACCGGCGCGGTGTTCGAGGCCAAATTCATGCTACCATGGTCGTTCTCGGAAGCGGCGGCCGCTGAGAAACATATGGCCCAGCTTCAGCACAACATGTTGGTCGCCGAGACCAAGATGTCGGTGCTGTCGATCATCAATGGCGGTGGCAAGTGGGTCGAGCTCGCGATCGGGGCGGATCCGATCTACCAAACCGTCCTGATCGCCGCAGAAAAGGCCTTCTGGCGTGCGGTCAAGACGGGAGAGCCACCGGCGCTGTTCGACTGTGAACCGCCCAAGCCGCGGATTGAAGCCGTCCGGGTGGTCGATATGAACGCCTCTAACTCCTGGGCTGAGTTTGCATCCCTCTACCTTGAAACACGCAGCGCCCATCTCGATCACGAGCGGGCCAAGAGCGAGCTCAAAGTGCTCATGCCGGAGGATGCCAAGGAAGCCATGGGGCATGGCATCCGCGCCAAACGCTCAAAATCCGGGGCGGTGACCTTTGATCTCGTTGAAATGGAGAGCGCCCATGCATCGCTCCAGTGAAAGCGTGGCCGCGATCGCGACCGCTCTGGCCAAGGCCCAGACCGAACTCTCCAACCCGGAGAAGTCCATGGTTGGCATGATTCATCACAATAATCGCGGCGATAACCCCCAGACGTTCCGTTATGCGTCACTATCGAGTGGCCTCGAGATTGTTCGCAAAACTTTAGGTGGTCAGCAGATTGCCGTCGCCCAAACTACCGACATCGACCGGGCGAATGGTTTGGTCAATCTGACTACGATCCTGATGCACACCTCCGGGGAATGGATTTCGTCCGACTGGCCGGTCTGCCAGCTGTCGGACGCCTCCGCGCCGCGACGAATGGGAGCGGCACTGACCTACGCGAGGCGCTATGCCTTGTTCACGCTGGTTGGCATAGCGGGCGAAGATGATCTGGATACGCCCGATCTGCAAAATCCAGACGCTAGCCAGCAGATTGAATCTGCCACCAACTACCAGAATGGAAATTCTCGACATGGGGACGCCTCTTTGGGTGCCGCCCGCTCAAGTAAACCGCAAGCTTCTATTGTTGGGGGCGCACTCGATACAGACAATTCACGCTCAATGCGGTTTCAAATTCAATCTAACATCGACGCATTGACTACGATTGAAGATCTGCAGGTACGCGCCACAGACATTCTCAAAGCAAAAAACCGCCTCGTAGTGAGCGATGCTAAGTTGATAGAACAAGCGTTCACGGACAAGATGGCTGCGCTTCAAGATCAAGCACCGGGCACAAGTGCCTACCCATCGATCGCGGACAGCAAGCCGAGCGACGACACTCAATCAACGCCTCCAGACACCTCGGCACCGGTCAGATCACGGAAGGGGAAGGGAAAGAAGCCAGGGAAAAGGAAGGGCAATGGAAGCGGAGAGGGCGGGGTACCCATTTCGGTGGTTGTTGAAACAATCTCGACAGAACCGCCCGTCGATACAATCGAAAAGCAGAAGATCGACAAGAGCGAGCTTGCACTCGGCGAGCCTCGGCGCCATCGCGACAAAGCCCACTTACGATTTGTCGCCGCGCAACCCTGTTTGATCTGCGAACGATCTCCCTCCGATGCCCATCATTTGCGGTTTGCTCAGCCTCGCGCGATGGGGCGCAAAACCAGCGACGAGTTCACGGTGCCACTGTGCCGAGCTCATCATCGGGAAAATCACCGGACAGGAAGGGAGGAGCTCTGGTGGCAAAGCAAAGGGATAGAGCCGCTCACGCTTGCCGCAGAGCTTTGGTTGACTTCGCGCCGGTCGGTGCAGTTCAATCCGCTTCGGCGCCGTAGCATTTAGCCGTTTCTCGGAGACTCGTAGGGAGGGCGCCTGGCTTTGCTATCGCGAGTTCGCTGTGGGCATGTTTGCAACTGCGATAGCGGCGATGACGAGAAGCAAAGCGGCAGTTAGCTCGATCGATATAACGGCTCATGTTTCACAGTTGCACGCTCATCAGACCGGCTTGGTTGATAGTCTTGGCGGGATCGTGACTTATCATTCACCCAATACGTTGTCCGAGAGCGTCCAATATGGTCTACCAACCGAAATCGATTAGAATTGACTGGGTTCAATTGATCTCGTTTTCAGGTTTCCACCCTTCCTGGAAATCAGTTCGACTGTATAGCCGCGCGTCTCTGTAAACTCGAAAATCCGATCTACCCTGTTTGTTGAAGTGGTCTGGCCGAACAATGCTGTTGGGCCACACCAAATGTCTCCAGCTGCGTATTTCAAAACAAACGACCCTTCGGGCACGTCCTGTTCAAGGGTTTCACCGCCGCGCATATAGAACGCCATTATTGGTTGCGACGTGACGGCATTCTCCAGCTTGATAAAATAGTAGCCGCCCGGGCTTGTCCTGATGGTTAGCGGAGAAACCCTGGCAGAGTGGTCATAGCTCGCATAAAGCCCGCTGGACGGTTGAGGATAGCCGGTACAGGCGGCGGGCGGTGCCGCGGTCTGGGTAGGCGACCCGTCTGGGACCCAGCCTGTCAGGGCTGACGGCTTTAGGATGGCAAGCAAGCCCAGCCCAACGGCGATCGTGATGAGATAACGCCTTGTATGAGCTTGGCGCAGAACGCGCTTTACCAGGGTTTCCGGCAGAGCCGATTGGCACTTACCGCAATGGGGGAGCTTGGTGACGCCGTAAGCACCAATACGGTTGATAGCTCCGCACCTGGAGCACGCCAATTCGCGAGTGGGAACGGGGGGAGGCACTAGCTGCTCGTCATTGCAGGCAGTTCTGGACGGCGAAAGCGCATTGCTCACCACCCGTCAAGATTCCGCCCGTCGGTCCAGCATAGTTAAGCCTTGATACCCGGCCGTCCATCATCACGACATTGACGGTGCAATATTTCCGGCTGGAATTGACGGTGGCTAAGCTCGTCGTTGTGGCGTGGCCGGTCGCCGAAAACTGGCTGCCCCGCCGATCGCCTGAGATTGATCCACTAGTTTGAGCAAAGCCCGTCCCAATTGTCGTCGTCTGGTCGTTGCCCGATCCATACGACCAAACCTCGGTCATTCCTTCGGCGCCCTTTGTCCCCGGGGGTCCCATGCAGGCGAGGATCTGCTCTCTGCTCATGCCGACCATTTTGTCCTGGGCGCCTTGCGCGACGACCGCGCGCTGAATCGCACAGCCTGCAAACGCGGTTACACCGGCCAACAAAAAAGCGACTCTAAAAACGCTCATGCCCTCGTTTCCTTAGTTCGACCCGATATAAATACATACTATAGTTGGTAAACTTAAAGTACATATTTTTTGCACGATGCGCATATGGATATGCGCAAGCTCGTGGGGGAGAACTTCAAAAGGATCAGGCTCTTGAAGGGCCTGACTCAGGAAGAGTTCAGCGAACTATCGGGCTTCAGTCAGCAATACATTAGTGGGCTGGAAGGGGGCCGTCGCAATCCCACCGTCGTAACGCTTTACGAGTTGGCCACAGCCCTAGGCGTTAGTCATTTAGAGTTATTGCGTCCGCCCGGCCGCCATCGCTGACACCGTTCTAAACGTGGGAATATCTATCTGCGTTTGGGAGATTTAGGATGGACCGCTATAGAGATTGAGATACTGGCCGTTCAGCGAAGAAGGATTATTGCCACATTCGGATGGCTTCGTCTTTGCAAAAACTGCGATCAGCTTGACTGCGTCAGCTGAATATTTTTTAGGGTAGCAATCTTTCTTGCCGACACAAAAAAGGCCGAGCTGCGATCGCAGCGGTTGCCCAGTCGGAGCTCAGAACAAAACGGCTCCAAAGATCTACGTTTCTTAAAACATCGACACTTCACTAACGACCTCGCGATAGCTCTTTCGAACTTGGAAGAACTTGCCAAGTTTTAGCGACGAACTCATGCGGTGCGTGGAGCCCCACTGCGACACCAAGGGTGAGCGCGAGGACGATCAACGCGATGGCAAGCGGCCACCGCAACGCAGCGATGGCGCGGTCGCCCCGCACCATCACCCTCAGCGGCCAAAAGCTGATGCTAATGTCAACGGGCCGCGATCCACGGCTTCGCAAACAACCGCACGTAGAATGCGTCTTTTGCGACAGCAATCATTTCCAGTTGAATCAGTTACGTCGCAGTGTCGCGCCTAATTGTACCAAGCGTTTTGGCAGCACCTTCATCCTTTGGCGTTCTGATCGCGCATGCTCCTGCTGGAAAATAGCGCGGCCCAATACGTTCGTATGTCCACAGACATGCAAACGTTTTCCATTGAGAACCAATCTGAAGCGATCTCGCTCTATGCTGCCACCCGCGGCTTAACAATCGTCTGCAGCTATGAGGATTCCGGCAAGAGCGGCCTCAACATCGAGGGGCGTCCCGGTCTCCGCAAGCTGATAGCTGACGTTACATCGGGTCACGCCGAATTCAAAACCATCCTCGTCTATGATGTAAGTCGCTGGGGTCGGTTTCAGGATAGCGATGAAAGCGCGTATTACGAGTTCTTGTGTCGTGAAAGCGGTGTCCAGGTGGAATATTGCGCTGAGCAATTCTCCAACGATGGGAGCCTTTCGGCCACAGTATTAAAGAATATCAAGCGTGCGATGGCGGGAGAATTTAGCCGGGAGTTGTCGACAAAGGTATTCACGGGTCAAAGCAAGATCGTTACTCGCGGATTCTATATTGGGCCGGATCCCGGATTTGGGTTGCGACGATGTTTGGTGGATCCGACTGGAAAAAAGAAGACGGTGTTGGCGTTTGGTGAGATGAAGAACATTCGGTCGGATCGAACAATACTTGTTCCTGGGCCGCCGGCTGAAACAAATGTGATTCATCGGGTTTATGGTCTGTTCATCGACAAGAAGCTGTCTATCAGCGAGATCGCACGAAAGCTAAACGACGAGGGGATTCCAAACGCATACGGCCGTCCCTGGGTAACGCATTCAATTCGCCAGTTGTTGTCCAACGAGAAGTATATCGGAAATAGCGTCTTCAATCGCGCCTCTAAGAAATTTGGAAAGAATTGGCGGAGAAATCCGCCAAGCGAATGGGTGCGCGGGCTGGGAGTTTTTGAGCCTGTGATATCGATCGAGCGGTTTGAGCAGGCGAGACTTCGGCTAAAGGAGAATTCAACGTATCGCACTGACGGTGACGTTTTGAATTCTCTCACTGCTTTGTGGTGCTGCAAGGGTCGGCTTGATATCGATTTGGTGTTGTCGTCCGAGAAGATGCCATCGCCGCAGTCGATCAAGGTCAGATTTGGAAGTCTCACTCAGGCTTATCGACTGATTGGATACAGGGGGAGGGGTGATCGGGACTATAAAATAAAAGCCCGGGAGGGCATGCGGAAGACCATCATTGAAGGAGTGAGAAAACTGAACGGCACTGCTCGAAGATGCTCGTCAGGTCGACACATAATCATCAATGAAGAGTTGCGCGTTGGTGTCGGGGTTGGGCGACGTGCGAGTGGGCCCAACAGGCATGGCGACTGGAATTTTGGATATCGATCACAGCAGAAGCCCGACATTTTGGTGGTTGCGCGTATCGATAGAGGGTGCCGGGAGGTGCGAGACTATTTCATACATCCATACGCGCTGTTGCCGCACGGCAGTTGGCTCACGATTAGTGGAAAGAATTATGCGCGGCTAGACGCATTCCATACGAATACGCTCGAGCCCTTTGTGAAAATGTGTGCTCGGAGATCGCTGGAGGCATCCAAATGACACCGAGGGAAATGAGCGGACGCGTGCTCGAAAGTGGAGGGTGGAGCGGGACCGTATCAAAGCACAACAGGTTATCGAGGCGCGAGAGCATGTAAACGTCGTGTTGGAGAGCGCTGTCGCGATATTGAATGATGAGGGATTTGGGAGCCTTCTTCATAGAAATGGAATCAGCTCAGTCCCCGAACTGAGACTAGTTTCCCAAGCAGAATCGGGCTTTGGAGACCGCACGCTACATTTCATTTTTGCGTGGTCATTCTTCTATCCGCTCTTGTCAAATAGAAGGCTTCGAACGTACTTGGAGGCCGGATGGCCGGGATTTATCTCGTCGCTAAAAGACGGGTTTATTCTGCTAGTCTCGAACGGACCGTTCCCGCAAGAATGCAGGACTGTC
This sequence comes from Afipia massiliensis, assembly GCF_001006325.2. NCBI lineage: Bacteria > Pseudomonadati > Pseudomonadota > Alphaproteobacteria > Hyphomicrobiales > Nitrobacteraceae > Afipia > Afipia massiliensis. The sequence continues at coordinate 3,456,687 of NZ_LBIA02000001.1, forward strand.
GGACGACCCACGCGCCCATTATTCCCGATCGAGCGAAAAGGGGGCGGAACAGTTATGAGAACGAAGGCAAGGGCGTCGTCCCGACCCCGAACAAAGGCGAACTAGAGCGGTTGACATCCCCTTTCTTGTGAGTTCATTGCGGGCAATGATCCGGTATCCGCAAACGATCCTCACCATTTCGATCTTGACGCTTTTGGCCACGACCCCGGCCTATCCCATCGTGGGCAGCCGATCCGCGCCAAGCGAAAGCATTGTGCGGGCCGTTGTCACCGTTGCAGCCGCGGGCGGCGGCGTTTGCACCGGCACGATGATCGCGCCGAACATTATTCTGACAGCTGCACATTGTCTTGCGCCAGGTACGGCCAATCGTGTGATCGATTACTCGGCGAAGCCACCGCGGTTGATCGCGCCGCAACAAGTCGCGGTGCATCCGCGCTACAATGCGCAATTCATCGCGGCGCATCGGGCGACGGCAGACGTGGCGCTGCTGCGTCTGTCGGCGCCTTTACCAGGTAAGTCGGCCGCACTTCTCGGCGTGCCGCGTGTTCCCTTTTCGCCCGCATCGCGTTTTACCGTGGTCGGCATCGGATCAATTGTCGCAGGAAGCGACTCCGGCGTCGGCACGATCCGCGCCGCGCCGCTCGCCGTTACGGGCCAGCCCGGCACGTTGCAAGTGCGCTTGATGGATCCACAAACCCAGAACAAAAGCGCGGGCATGGGCGCTTGCACGGGAGACTCGGGCGCTCCCGCGTTCGAAGATCAGGATGGAAACAGCGTCGTTGTTGGCGTGGTGAGCTGGTCGACGGGTGCGAACAATTCAGCCGGCTGCGGCGGCCTTACCGGCGTGACCCCGCTCACATTGTATAACGACTGGATCGTGAAGACCGCGCGGAGCTGGGGCGCGGTAATTCCGTAGGAGCAGGTTCCCGCGCCAAAACCTGACAAACGGCGGACGATCCCTTACTCTCCGATTCATGAAACAAACCGGAGACCATCATGATTTCGCGACGCGGTATCATAGGACTTCTCGCCACGTCGTTGCTGTTGCCCGCTGCAAACGCGGCAGCGCGCGACACGATGCTGATGGGAACCGTGAATTATCGCGAACGGATGGCGCTGCCGCCGAATGCGACCGTGCTCGTTCAACTCCTCGATATCTCCCTCGCAGACGCGCCGGCACAGGTGATCGCGGAAGATCGCATCACCGGCGCCACCGGTAGCCCGATCCCGTACCGGCTGCGCTTCGATCAGACGCTGATCAGGCCGCGGCGCACTTACACGCTCCAGGCCCGCATCTCCGAAGGCGACCGTCTGCTGTTCATCAACACCACCCGTCTTACGGTCTTTGCCGGCGGGCGCAACAACACACGCATTCTGGTACAGCGCGTCAGCTCCGAGCATCGCTAGGCTCCGTCGCTTCATTAACCAACCGGGATTGACGACGATGCATCAAGTTCTCGCGCAGATGTTCCGATCGATCACGGTCGCAGCCGTCTGCGCTGCGTTGGCATCGGCAACGCACGCGCAGCAGATGGACTTAAAAATACCTGGGCAAGGCCCGCAGGCCGCAAAACCGGATCACACCGCCGGACAAAAGCCTCTCGCGCGACAGCGCCCATCGACATCCTGCGCCGAATTCGGCGCAGGCTTCGTACGCATGCCTGGCTCTGATAGCTGCATCCGCTTCGGCGGAGGCGTCGGCATCGGCGTGGGCGCCGTGCCTTAGACGTGACCACAGGGCCGCGCCAACTGCGCATGAAAGACCTTGCGACTGCGCGTATAGATCCGCAGGCTTATTGATGCCGATTGCGATGGCGCAACGTATTGCGTGAGTATGACGTCGGCGAACGTCGGTAACGCTCGCTGTAAGATTGCTGATAACGTTTCCGAGATTCTTTAAGTGCTCGCTGATAGCCGGGCGAGTTAATAATGTTCGCTGCTCCACCACGGGCTGATGCCTCATTGAGGCAAAAGAGCGGTAGAGCACCGAGGATCAAAGCGACAGTCAGTTTTATGTAAACGTTCATGCTTCGTCTTTACGTGCACCGCCTTGCACAGCGTCGATTGGAACTGGCTGCGCCGAATTGCGCTTGAGTTGCTGGGAGTCTCGCGAGTCTTGTCGCTATTTTGGCGCTAAGTTCTTCGGAGAACCGGAGCGTCAAACGCACTGCTTCAGTTTGAGCATTTATTCGTCCACCGCGGAGTCCGCTGCTGCGGGGGGCTAATTCTCAGGAACGCTAGATTTTGCGGCGTCCACTTTCGATAAGATTTCAACAGCATGTTTTACTGCTATCGAAAATCTTACTTTTGCTTCTAAGAGCTTGGCGTCTTTGGCTGGATGAAAGACGAGCAGCGGCGCTTGTTCGACCGCTTCTTCGTTAAGCAGGATGGAGAAAGCCGTAGCCTCCCGGAAGACCTTTCGCAGCGCGGCTTCAAGACGTGGGAGTTCGTCGCTATCAGCGTCGTGTATTTTCCCTTCGAGATGTGGTTTGATTGCGTCTCCTGCCATCGAGAGCAAGCCGCAATACGTGTCGTACGCGTTTGTTGCTTGATCAAAATCTAGGATTTTCATCTGAACCGCTCCGGCATGGGACCTTGCACTGCCGTACTCTAAAAATGGCATCATTGCGGTTTCGCTGAAGAAATCCTCGCTATTCACAGCGGCTATTGTCCACGCGAATTAGGCTTTTTATCGATCCCGGAGCGCGTTTGAATCTCGCTTGAGTGATTCGAATGTCGAAATGGAGTGCGCCAGTGTCAAACGGACGGGCCCTCACCAAGCCTACGAAGATCCCTAGAGAGATTGCAGCTTTGTTAGGCGACCCCGTTCTGATGCGCGGTGAGAGACGTGAGGAATTTGACGACTACCTCCTGGCCCTGGCGGTCGCCGTTGGGGCTAAGGATATTGTAGGTTGGTCCCAATGCGCAGACATTGCTTACCAAACTTGGGAAGGTCGCCGATTTCAGAAAATCCGTAACGGGATTTTGCTTGAAGCCCAAGTTGAGGTGGTCACTGATCTGCTGAGGTCCACTTACGATAGTGGGGAAATTCCCGCGACATTTTACTCCGTTGTGAACGCGGAGAGCGAAGCCCGTAAATGGGCAATAGATGTTGATTTCGGTGCCAAAATCGATGAACGCCTAGCTGCAAGAGGACATGATCGTACCTCGGTTCTCGCCGACGCATACAAGCGCTGCGCTTCACAGCTCATGCAGATTGACAAAAGTATTTCCGATCTCGAAGCGCGACGCATGATGACGTTCCGCGAGATTGCGCGTCACGATGCAGCGATGGCCAAACGTTTAGAGCAGGCCTCGTCTGAGATCATCGAAGGCGAATTCACCCAAGCTGCTGAGTGAGGAGAAGATCGGTGGCTTCCGATCGACAAATTGCCGCGAATCGAAGGAATGCGTTGAAGAGTACTGGCCCTCGCGGGGCCGGCGGCAAAGCACGGGCTGCGGGCAATTCAAAGAAGCATGGCCTTGCCTCTAATCTAGGCCGCGACGCCATTGCATTTGCCGCCGCCGATCGTCTCGCCGACGCTATTTTTCAAGTCCACGGCGGGCTTTCTCGAGCTGCAGCACGCAGGGTGGCTGTGGCAGCGATTGAGCTCAAGGGCATCCAAAAGGTGCGCGCTGCCGCGATGGAAGCGGTGATGTTCGCGAAAAAAAGTTCGACGTTAAGTGAACGATTTGAAGGACTGCTACTCAACCTGAAAACAATCGACCGATACGAAGTCAGGGCGATCTCGAAAAAGAAGCGCGCTCTTCGCGGTACATAATCTAACGAGAATTTGGCAGAACGAACCCAATTTTACTTAAACAAATCAAAGGAGATTTTCTCGAGAGGCCTAATGTCGCGAATTGGGTGTCGCAAGTGACGACCAATGTGAGGGCGGTATGGCAGATGGCCCGATAAGGAGCCGCAGCTGATCACTGTTACGCGGCGCGAGCCTTCGAGCGCGCGGGCTTAGCCTTGGCGGTCTTAACCGGCTTCGGCGGCACAGACTTCGGGCGCGCTCCCGGGCCGGGGTGGACGTGAACTTCCTTGGCCAGCAACGGCTCGCCGCATTCGGAGCATGTCATGACCGGATTGAAGTGATGCCCGCACTTCTGATGTTCGTGAAGCAGCGGGCGACCGCGTTCATCCACCATGTGGATGTCTCCCCAATGAACGATCGCCATCATGATCGGATAGAGGTCGAGCCCCTTCTGGGTCAGGATATACTCATGCCGCTTGGGCGACTCCTGATAGGCAACCCGGCGGAGGACGCCGAGGCGGACCAGCTTCTTGAGGCGTTCGGCCAGGAGATGGCGGGTAATACCGAGGGCGGACTGGAAGGCCTCGAAGCGGCGGGTCCGCAGGAAGCATTCCCGCAGGATCAGCAGGCTCCAGCGATCACCAATGACCCCGATGGTGCGGGCCATGGAACATGGCTCTTCCTCAAGTTCGTCCCATCTCATGGTCGTCTCCGGTTCGCAAATCAGTCAGACTGTCAGGTATCTTTATAGCTGGCTCGGATACCATTCTAAATAGGCACTGAGTTGGACAAAAGTCCTATTCTTGGCTTTTTAGGGCAAAATTGGTGCATCCGGGCGGTTCGAATTGACAGTTCAATTTTAGAACCCTATGAATGGCCAACGCTCCGGACAAGGTCGGCGGTCTGAAAATGCGCCGGACAAGAGTGTACGCCAGACAGAAAATTACAGAGGAGAAGCGCGGTGGCCAGTCCCTTGAAGGTCGAGTTTCAGTTCGATTTCGGTAGCCCCAACGCCTATCTGGCAGAATATGCGATTCCGGGCATCGAAAAGCGCACCGGCGTCAAGTTCGACTATGTCCCAGTGCTTCTCGGAGGCATCTACAAGGCGACCAACAACATGTCGCCGTTCGATTCGCTGCGCGGCATCAAGAACAAGCCGGAATACAATGCGCTGGAAACCCAGCGTTTCATCCGCCGGCACAACATCACCAAGTTCAAGCAGAATCCGTTTTTCCCGGTCAACACGCTGATGTTGATGCGGGGCGCAGTCGCAGCCCAATTCGAAAACGTATTCGAGCCATACTTCCGCGCCGCCTATCATCACATGTGGGAAGAGCCGAAGAAAATGGACGACGTGGAAACCTTCCGCCAGGCATTTATTTCGTCCGGCATCGATATCGACAAACTGATTGCGCGTGCGCAACAGGATGATGTGAAGAAAAAGCTGATCGACGTCACGACCGATGCGGTGAACCGCGGCGCGTTCGGCTCACCGACTTTCTTCGTCGGCACGGAAATGTTCTTCGGCAAGGACCAGCTTCGCGATGTCGAGGACTCAATTGTCGAGCAGCTTGGCGCGGCGAAGGCCAAATCTGCCTAAGACCACAGGTCTTTCACTGAAAGACTTCTTCTGAATGCAGCGGGCGAGGCCAGCAGCAGGGCCGTCCGCGACCTCCTACAGGGAAGAAACAGATGTCCGGTCCTTTGAGTGGCGTGCGCGTGCTGGATCTAACCGGCGTGGTATCGGGTCCGTTTGCGACAATGTTTCTCGCGGACCAGGGCGCGGATGTCTTGAAGATCGAGCCGATCAGTGGCGATATCACCCGCCGCAGCCGCGCAATTATCGACAAGGCCGGCGAGTTCTCCGCGCTGTTCATCTCGTCGAACCGCGGCAAGCGTTCGCTGTCCATCGATATGAAGAGCGACATCGGGCGCGAGGTGCTGGCGAAACTGGTGGCGCAGAGCGACGTGCTGGTGCAGAACTTTCGTCCGGGCGCGATGGAGCGGCTCGGGCTTGGCGCTGAGGAATTGCGCAAGAAGCATCCGCGTCTGATCTACGTCTCGATTAGCGGCGTTGGCGACAGCGGGCCTTACGTGAAGAAACGGGTCTACGATCCCATCATTCAGGGACTGTCCGGATTTGCGGACATCCAGTCGCAGCCGGTGACCAACCGTCCGCAGATGATCCGCACGATTGTCGCGGACAAAACCACGGCGGTGTTTACCGCGCAGGCCGTATCGTCGGCGCTCTACGCGCGTGAGAAGACCGGGAAGGGCGATCATATCCAGGTGGCAATGCTCGACACCATGATCTCGTATCTGTGGCCGGAAGGCATGATGCAATACACGGTGGTGGGCGCGGAAGTAGCGGCGGGCGATCCCAACGACCGCCCCGATCTCGTGTTCAAGACGCTGGACGGCTACATGACCTGCGGCACGATTTCGGATTCGGAGTGGCAGGGCTTCTGCAAGGCTTCGGGCGATCCTGAGCTGGCGAAAGATGAGCGTTTCGCCACTCCCACCAAGCGCAACCAGAACGCGACTGCGCGCATTAACAAGATGCAGGAGTATATCGGTCAGCGCACCACAGCCGAATGGCTGGAACGGCTCGATGCAGCCGATGTACCGTGCGCGCCGATCCTGCGCCGTGGCGAGATCATCCAGAACGAGCAGGTGGTTGCACGCGGCCTGATTGAGGAATTCGAGCAGCCGACCGTCGGCCGGGTGCGCCAGCCGAAGCCGGCGGCCCGGTTCGAGATCAATGAGGCGGTCATTGGCGGTCCGGCGCCGCGCGTCGGCGAACACTCACGCGCGGTGTTGCGCGATCTCGGCTATGCCGATGCGGCGATCGACAGCATGGTTGCGGCCAAAGCGGTCAGAATCGCAAGTTAACGAAAAGAGGCCGACATTTTGTCGGCCTCTTTTGTAATGCTTCCCAAAAATCAGGCAGGTCGTCTGATCGGTTCGCCTGGGGCAGGCGGGACATTCGCGGCGGTACCACGCACATAGCCCGGACGTTTCTTGATGCGCTCGAGGTATGGATAAGCGTTGTCGCAGATGCCGACGCCGTAGGCGACTGCCCATTCGAGACATGTCGTCAGCAGAATGTCTGCGCTGGTGAATTGATCGCCCATCAGAAAGGTTCGTCCATCGTTGAGTGCGACCTCGACGTGACGCAACTGCTCGCGAAAGTATTCTCCGGCCTTGGCGACGACTTCGGGTGCAACGCCGTAAATCGGCCCGAGCGCATTGGCGCTGTGCCGGCGCATCACATACAGGCTGGTGGAATCAAGTTCAGTGACGATGAAGAAACACCACTCGAGCCACTTGGCGTACTGCTGCTTCTCCTCTGGGATCAGCGATTTGTCGGGCGTTGAATAGGTCTGTGACAGATACGCGACAATCGCCGCGCTTTCGCCGATGGCGAAATCGCCATCCTGCAGCAGCGGGACCTTCTGGCGTGGATTGAGCTTGGTGTACTCTGCCGTCTTGGTTTCGCCGGTGCGGGGACCGATGGCGTAGGTTTCATACTTCAGCCCCAATTCCGCCAGTGCCCAGTGTGGCCTGACGGTCCGGCTGGTTCCGACGCCCCATAGGGTCAGGTTCGGGGCTGCTGCCATGTCACCAGGTCTCCACGGAGGGGCGCAGATCGAGTTCGTGAGTCCAGCCGTCGCGCTTCTGCTGATGCGCGAACCAATATGCATCCGCAATGGAATCCGTTTTGGTCAGGCTGTCAGCGGGGATGTCGCTGGCGTCGATACCCTTCGCGGCTTTCATGCGCTGATGGATCGCCTCGCTATCGACGGCGGCATCGATCAGCAGGTGAACGACGTGAATGTTCTTCGGCCCGAGTTCTCTGGCCATCGACTGGGCCACGGCGCGCAGCGCAAACTTCGCTGACGCGAAGGCTGCAAAGCCCTTTCCGCCACGCACGCTCGCAGTGGCGCCTGTGAACAGAATGGTGCCGCGTTCGCGTTGCATCATGTATTTCGCCGCTTCGCGTCCAACCAAGAATCCGCCGTAGCAGGCGAGTTCCCATGCCTTGAAGAAAAGCTTCTCGGTGGTTTCAAGCAGCGGCTTGTTGACGTTGGACCCTGCGTTAAACAGGCAGACCTCGATCGGGCCGATTTCCTTCTCGATGCGCGCAAACATGGCCTGCACATCGGCTTCCTGACGGGCGTCAACGCTGATAGCGTGAACCTCACATCCTTCCGCCTTCATTTCGTCGACGAGGCCCTGGGATTTGACTGCTTCGCGGCGCGCGACACAGACCTTGTATCCGCCTCTGGCAAATCGCCGCGCGACCGCCGCGCCGATGGCGTCGCCCGCACCAACCAGCAAAACCACGCCACCTTGAGCCACGCCAACCTCCATATACAGTTCTTATTTGGTACTTTCTCTCATAACCGCCTTAAGGTGTGTTGTAAACGGCAATCGCCGCAATTCGGCACTGAGCACGATGCGAGAACGATCTTCGGAGAGTTTAATTTCTGTGCATTGCACCAATGCGATTGACTAGTTCTAAAAAAGAACGTTACTTTGCGCCAGTCGAAAGGCCGCCCCGTGAAGCGGCCGGACATTGCCGGGGAGGTTGAATTGGACAGCGCAGCGGAAGCGATTGAAGTCGGCGATAGCGAAATTCATGAGATCTTGCATGGTCTGCCGGAGCGGTTGCATCAGGCGATGGACCGCGCAGTTGCGCAGACGCCGGATTATCCGGCTTTGATCGACGATTCGCGAACGTGGTCTTACCGTCAACTGGCAGATGCGGTTGAATCGACAGCATCTGCCTTGCAGTCGCTCGGTGTACGGCCCGGCGATCGCATGATGCTGATTAGCGAGAATTGCACCGAGATGGCGTGTCTGATGCTGGCTGCAAGCCGGCTGGACGCTTGGGTGATCGTCGCCAATCCAAGACTGTCGCCGCGGGAGCTGGACCAGATTCGCGATCATAGCGGCACGCGCCGCATGTTCTTCACGACAAAGGTTTCCGCCGAGGCCGCAGCCCACGCGGCCCGTCTCGACGCCACCGTCAAAGATGTTGGCCCTCTTGCCGGCATCGGCATGACCGCGCTGAACGAAGCCACCGAACCCGAGCCGGTTCACGCCGACTCCACCAGACAGGTCGCCGTCCTGATTTACACTTCGGGCACCACCGGCACGCCGAAGGGCGTGATGCTGACTCACGGGAATCTGCTGTTCAGCGCGAAGGGCACCGCGCTGCTCAGGAACATGACCAGCAAGGACAAAGTCTACGTTGTGCTGCCGATGACGCACATTGTCGGTGTGTCGCTCATCGTGATGACGCTATTGACGGGTGCCACAGCGCGGCTCGTCAGCAAGTATGACCCGGCGGCGTTTGCCAGGCACATTGCGGAAGAGGGAATTACGACCGTCAACGGTGTTCCGGCGACTTATCAGCGCCTGCTCGAGTACAAACAAGTCGCGGGTCTCTCGAAGCTGGACAGGGGCTCGCTGAGGCTGATTGCCGTGGCTGGTGCGCCGCTCGACCTTGATCTGAAAACTCGGGTCGAGGCAGAGCTTGGTATCCCGCTCCTGAACGCCTACGGGATCACTGAGACATCGCCCGGCATTTCCGGTGTGCGGCTGGAATCGCCACGAACAGACCAGTCTGTCGGCGCCGTGATGCCGGGTGTTGAGAGCCGCATCGTCGGCCGTGACGGCAAGATCATCACCGATGGATCGGTGGGTGAGTTGCACGTGCGTGGCCGCAACGTCATGCTGGGATACTATCGAGCGCCCGATCTGACCGCGAAAGCCATCGATGCAGACGGCTGGTTCCTCACGGGCGATCTCGCCCGCTTAGAGGGAGGTGCGCTGTTTATTGTAGGCCGTAGCAAGGAAATGATCATCCGCTCCGGCTTCAACGTGTATCCCGCTGAGGTCGAGGCGGTACTCAACTCGCACGACGCCGTTGTTCAGTCCGCTGTGGTTGGGCGCCCGGTCGATGGCAACGAGGAGGTCGTCGCGTTTGTCCAGCTGCTGAATAGCTCCAAGGTTACGCCCTCCGAGCTGATGGCATATGTCAGCCCGCAGCTCACATCGTACAAGCGGCCGTCTCAGATCATCGTGCTAGAGGCGTTGCCCGCGACGTCCACAGGCAAAATTCTCAAGCACAAGCTCGCGGAATCCATTCGCAATACGTGACGCGAGCGTTTGCGCGGTCAAGCGCGAGACTGGTCGCAATTTTCGGAATCTCACATCCAGGAGGAAGCCTTGCAGAAACGAAACGCGACCGTGGCCGTGATCGGCGCCGGTGATTTCATCGGCGGCGAGATCGCCAAGAAATTTGCATCGGAGGGGTTCACTGTCTTTGCGGGTCGACGTCAAGGCGAGAAACTCGTCCCCCTCGTCAAGGAGATCGAGGCGGCAGGCGGTACGGTGTTTGCCCGCTCGCTCGATGCACGCAAGGAAGAGGAGATGATTTCATTCATTTCCGATGCCGATAAACATGCGCCGCTTGAAGCGTGCATTTTCAACATCGGCGCGAACGTCAATTTCCCGATTCTCGATACGACGGAACGCGTTTTCCGGAAGGTCTGGGAAATGGCCTGCTATTCCGGATTCCTCGCAGGGCGCGAAGCGGCTCGCGTGATGCTGCCGCGTGGCAAGGGAGCTATCTTCTTTACCGGGGCGACCGCGAGCTTGCGTGGCGGGTCGGGTTTCGCCGCCTTCGCCAGCGCCAAGTTCGGTCTGCGTGCCGTCGCGCAGTCGATCGCACGCGAGCTTGGACCGAAGAACATCCATGTCGCGCATCTCATCATCGATTCCAGCGTCGATACCGAATGGGTGCGCCAACTGATCGCCAACCGCGAAGGCAAGGAGGCGATCGAGAATCTCGATCCGAACCGCCTGATGCGCCCCGCGGCTGTCGCTGAAACATACTGGCAGCTCTATCAGCAGCCACGGGATGCCTGGACGTTCGAAACCGAAATCCGCCCATTCGGCGAGAAGTGGTAACGGGAGCTGTCCGATGGAGCTGAAGCTATCCAGCGCGGATGCGGCGTTCCGGGATGAGGTGAGGGCGTTCATCGCGGAAAACTATCCGCAGGAAATGCGCGTGCCGAACCCGGAAACGGATCTGACCAAGGAGCAGTCGATGCTCTGGCACAAAATTCTCCACAAGAAGGGCTGGATCGCGCCGTTGTGGCCAAAGGAGTATGGCGGACCCGGCTGGTCGATCACGCAGCGCTTTATCTGGGAGCAGGAAACCACGCGCGCCGGTACGCTGCCGCCGCTCGCGTTCAGCGTCACGATGGTGGGGCCGGTTATCTACACTTACGGCAGCGACGCGCAGAAACGGAAGTTCCTGCCGCGTATTCTGTCTGGCGAGGACTGGTGGTGCCAGGGTTACTCGGAGCCAGGCTCGGGGTCCGATCTCGCCTCGGTCCGCACCAAGGCGGTACGTGAGGGTGATCATTACGTTGTCAATGGTCACAAGACCTGGACCACGCTGGCGCAGCACGCCGACTGGATCTTCTGCCTGGTTCGCACTAATCCCAGCGCCAAGCCGCAATCGGGCATTTCCTTCCTGCTCATCGACATGAAGACACCGGGCGTCACCGTGCGTCCGATCATCACCATCGACGGTTCGCACGAGGTCAACGACGTTTTCCTCGAGAATGTTCGTGTTCCGGTCGAGAATCTGATCGGCGAGGAGAACAAGGGCTGGACCTACGCGAAGTTCCTACTCGGCAACGAGCGCACCAGCATGGCCGGCATCGGCCGCTCGACCCGCTACCTGAACAAGCTCAAGAAGATCGTGAAGACCGAAATCGGCGAAGACGATCCAGCCTTCGGCGAGTTCACCAAGGACATCGCTCGCGTCGAACTCGACGTTCTCGCGCTCGAGGCCACCGAGCTTCGCGTGATTGCGCAAATGTCGCGCGGGATCAATCCGGGGCCGGCTGCATCGCTGTTCAAGATCAGGGGCACGGAGATCTTTCAACGCATCACTGATCTCACCCACAGGGCCATCGGCAACTACGGTCTCGCACTGCGCGAGCATCCGGTCAGCGCCAACATCTTCATGCCGGGGCCGGACGATGGTCACACCGCGCCGGAGAAGTACCTGAATTCGCGCAAGCTCAGCATTTACGGCGGATCGAACGAGATCCAGCGCAACATCATCGCAAAAGCGGTGCTTGGTCTGTAACAGCGTCGCACGAGGCATCCGGTGGATATTGAATTTACGGAAGAACAGGAACTCCTGCGCAGCAGCATTCAGAAACTGCTGCGTGACCACTATGATTTTGATACGCGCCGCAAGATCGTCGCGACGGAAGAGGGCTGGAGTAGAAAGCACTGGAACGCCTTCGCAGAACTCGGTTTGCTGGCGGCTCCGTTTGCCGAAGCAGCCGGCGGCCTGGGCGGCGGACCGCTGGCGACGATGATCGTGATGCAGGAGTTCGGCCGGCATCTCGTGGTCGAGCCCTTCTTCGAGACCGTCGTGCTGGCAGGCGGGTTGATCGAACACGCAGGGTCCGACGCGCAGCGCGAGGAATTTCTGCCGCCAATCATGACGGGTGAGGCGATCTGGGCGCTGGCTTGGACCGAAGGCCGGTCGCGCTACGATCTCAACAATGTTTCGACGACTGCGAAGCGCAGCGGTGACACATATGTTCTGAACGGCGCGAAGGCAGCGGTGATTGGAGCGCCATGGGCTGACAAGCTGATTGTATCGGCGCGCACCCTGGGCGGCCCGCGCGACCATGCCGGTGTCAGCCTGTTCATCGTCGACCGGCAATCGGCGGGGCTTCACTTGCAGAGTTTCAAGACCATCGACGGGCGGCGTGCGGCTGAAATCACCTTGAAAGATGTCGGCGTTCCTGCAAACCGGCTGCTCGGGGCGGAAGGAAAGGGTGTCGCGGCTCTGGAAGCGTGCCGCGACCGTGCCATTGCGGCGCTGTGCGCTGAGGCCACTGGCGCCATGGGCGAACTCAATGCCGCGACGCTGGAATACACCAAGACGCGCAAACAGTTTGGCGTGGCGCTGGGCACGTTCCAGGTGTTGCAGCACCGTATGGTGGATATGTTCATTGCTCTGGAGGAGGCGACGTCGCTGTCTCAGCACTTGAACCTGACCATGGCTGAGGGCGATCAGCAGGCCTCCAAACTTGCTTCAGGTGCGAAGTCCAAGATTGGCGAAGCGGCGCGCTATGTCGGCGAACAGGCGATCCAGCTCCATGGCGGCATGGGCATGAGCGACGAATTGAACGTCGGTCACTATTTCAAGCGCATCGCATCGATCAACATCCAATTCGGCGACCCGACCTATCACCTGCTGCGCTACGCCCGCGCAAGCTGACCTTTGATCGCAACATTGCGGAATTTTCGGCATGGCAGCCTTGCTGATGTCAAGCGCGCTTCTATTAAATGATAACCATCATATAATGTGAGCATTCACATAGAGCCCGCGCGCAAACCTGATTGGGTCGGCTCACATCCCGGAGGTCACCGAATGGTAGATGCAGTTATTGTTTCCACAGCCCGCACCGGTATCGGCAAGGCCTATCGGGGCGCACTGAACAACACTGAAGGCCCGACGATGGCGGGCCATGTCATGGCTGAGGCGGTGAAGCGTGCCGGGATCGAGCCGGGCGAGGTCGAGGACGTGGTGATGGGCTGTGCCAAGCAGCAGGGCACCATGGTGATGAATGTCGCGCGCAAGGGCGCAATTCGCGCCGGGCTTCCGGTGACTGTCGCCGGTACCACAATCGATCGCCAGTGCGCGTCTGGTTTGCAGGCGATTGCTGTCGCCGCCCGTTCGGTCATGCTGGACGGTGTCGAAATCGCTATCGGCGGTGGCATTGAATCGATCAGCCTCGTTCAGAACGATCACATGAACAGATTTCACGCGGTCGACGACGAGTTGATGGTGATGAAGCCAGATATGTACATGTCGATGCTGGAAACCGCCGAAGTGGTCGCGGCGCGCTACAATATTCCTCGCGACAAGCAGGACGAATACAGTCTCGAATGTCAGCGCCGGACCGGCGCAGCCATTCAGGGCGGCCGGTTCAACGACGAAATTGTGCCGTTCAAGACCAAGATGGCGGTGATGGACAAGGAGACCAAGCAGGTCTCGTTCAAGGACATCACGCTGACCAAGGACGAGGGACCACGGCCGGATACGACCGCCGAAGGTCTCGCCAGCATCAAGCCGGTGTTTGAAGGCAAGACCATCAGCGCGGGTAATGCCAGCCAGTTATCGGACGGTGCGTCGGCCTGCGTCATCATGAGCGACAAGATCGCCGCAAAGAAGGGGCTCAAGCCGCTTGGCATTTTCCGTGGTTTTGTCGCCGCGGGCGTCGAACCGGATGAGATGGGTGTCGGCCCGGTGGCTGCGATCCCCCGTCTTCTGAAGCGGCACGGCCTCAAGATCGACGATATCGATCTGTGGGAACTGAATGAAGCCTACGCCGTTCAGGTCATCTATTGCCGGGATAAGCTGGGGATCGACCCGGAAAAGCTCAACGTCAACGGCGGCTCGATCTCGATGGGACACCCCTACGGGATGACCGGCGCGCGTCTGGCCGGTCACGTCCTGATTGAGGGCCGCCGTCGTAAGGCCAAGTACGGCGTGGTGACCATGTGCATCGGTGGCGGCATGGGCGCGGCGGGACTTTTTGAAATCTTGCAATGAGCGCACTGCGGCGTTGGTCTCCCTGACTTGCGTCTTAAACTGGCCCGGCTATCGAAAGGTCGCCGGGCCTTTCATCGAGGGCCGCTTAAACGCAAAATATTTCACGTCTGCCCGAACAAAACTCCGCTTGATGCGTTGCAAGGTGTCGATCAATATTTGGCATCGATCCCGAACGATTGGGTGCGAACGTGTTGCGACGCAAGAGCATTGCTTTCTTCTCGTTGATCTCGCTCACCATGGTTTCCGGCGGGCTCGTCTTGGGCCAAACGACGACGACGACGCCCGGCGCACAAACCACGCAAACCGACAAGCAGGACGCGGCTACTCGAGCCACAGGCGCGATTCCGTCGAAGTCTGAGCCGATCAATGCCGCGCCGGTTCAGCCGGCAGAGGCGACGCCCGCTCCAGCACCAGTTCCGTTGTCCCCGGCGGAGCAAAAAGCTGCCGATAACAAAGCCGCCCTTGACGCGCTGCTTGCAGAAGCAACAGCGTTGAAGACGAGTTATGAAAACTCAAGGCGAAGCAGGAATAAGACGCCGGTATCGCTGTCTACATTCCGGAGCATGGAATTGCGCCTTCAAATGGCCGCCGCTGCAGATCCGGCAAATGCGCCGGCGCTTGATATGGCCAATGCCATGCGCATGATCCAATACGCAATTCTCCAGCCATCCGTTCAGATCGCCGCCGTCGCCAACCGTGAACTTTATGCCCACGAGATGGGACAACGGATGCGGGATGATGGAATGAAGGTTGTCGCTTCGGGCCGCGGAAACAGTACGGTCCGCTTTGTGTCGCCGCAGATGACTCGGCAGATGGCCATGCAATTGGTTGAGACAGCGAAGATTCCGGAGCAGGCCAGGGCCTTGCAGTTCAGGCGGGTGGTCTTCAGCAGCGGCCGTCGTTCTTGGACCTACGACGTTGCGCGGGGAAGGCTGCGCTGAATCTCCGGTGGCCGTATCTCATGCTGTCGTGAAAAAAGGGCCGGTCGATGAGACCGGCCCTTTTTTTGTCGTGTATTCTGTTCAGCTTACGCTTCGAGCACGGCAACGATTTCAAGCGTACGCGGGTTCACGACGATGATTTCGTCATTGACGAGGAAGAACTCATATCCGCGCCAAGCGGGATAAATCGTGATGACCTCAGCAGGAAGCGGGTGGAAAGTGACCGTCCGCGGAACCCGCGTGCCGACCGAGATCGAGAAGTTGATATTCGTCACAGGCTTGATGTTCTGCTTGGTAATCGACGTGCGGATCGTCGTGCGCTGTTCGGTTGACAGCTTCGCGCCGGCGCCGGCCTGGCCAGTCGTGGTTCCAGCCTTGTCGGAAGCATTCTTCTGATCGGACTTCATGCCGTCCTTCTCGGCCGCATCCTTCTGGTCGGGTTTCATGCCGTCCTTTTCCGCGGCATTCTTCCGGTCGGCCTTCATGCCGTCCTTCGACTTATCCATATTCGTCTCGGACGCTGCCTTGCCCCCCTTCGGATCGCGGGTCGTTTCCGCGCCCTTCGACTTCATTCCGTCCTTGTCCTGCGCGCGCTGACCCTTCATCTCGCCGGCCGGTGCTTCGCGATTCATCGGCGCGGCCCTTTCAGCAGGCGCGCCGGCGGACGGTGCGGGCTGCGATGCGGCAGGAGCGTTCGGTGCATTGGTCGGCGCCTGAGCCGAGACCAACCCCGCGCTGCCGATCAGGGCGGCCGTCGCGACGGTCATCAAAAGCTTGGTCTTCATGTCATCCTCCTTGTTACTGCCCGGGGCTTTAACGAGAAGCGACCAACTCTGTTCCGCCCGGAAACGCGCTGTTGCGTGAACAGCCGTTCATACGGAACATTTTGCGGAACAGGCGCGGAATTTTTTCAGATCAGGGAGCGTCCGGTGTTCGTGCGCGATACGTATAGGCATGCGCCGCCGCGAACATCGCCCACATGATGCCCAGCATCATCCAGAAATGGCGCCAATGGTCGATGTCGATGACGAAGGCTTCGCAGACGGTGCCAAAGAACGCGGAAAAGATCGCGAGATATGTTCGCTGCCATGGCACGCGCACGAAGATCAGCTTGAAACCCATAATCACGGTGATGAATACGAGCGCGGGAAAGCAGACCCCTGCGATCCAGCCGCCCGACATGAACGCATTCAGGAAAGAGTTGTGGGTGTCCTCGGGAAAGTAATTAGAGAATTGAAGAGGGCCGATCCCGAGCGGAAGTTCGAGGGCCATCTGGAAGCCGAGCGCGTGGCGCCCGAAACGTCCGAAGCGGCCGCTGTCGTAGGTTTGATTAAAGCTGGCGCGTTCTTTGAAAAGGCCGCTGACAGAGTCGAACGACAGCAGCAGGACGAGAAGCAGTGCCGCACAGATTGCCGCGGCGATCGCAACGGTCACGATGCGGGTGCGCTGGGCCTGCGAAGGCGTCGTCATATACATCAGCATCAGCATGAAGCCCGAGCAAGCCACCAACTGGCCCCAGGACGCGCGCGAGAAGGCGAGCAGCACGGCGAGGCTGACAATTCCCAGCCCAATCGCGCTGCGGAATGACTTCCAGAAAGATTGTGTTACGACTGTTTGCAGCAGGAACAGCGCCGGCAGGATCAGGTAGGCGCCCAGCACGTTAGGGTCCTTAAACGTCCCGCGCGCACGGCTGTACAGCGTGAAGAGATCGTAACCGCCGCTCCCCGCGAGATGAAAGTATCCGGCGATGCCGGCGAGGGACGCGAGCAGGGCCCCAAGTATCAGGCCGCGGCGAAGGGACTCAAGCCTGTCGGCGGTGTCCTCGGACAGAACCATCGCAAAGAACAGGGCTGTGATGGCGAGATACCAGGACGTGAGAATCCAGTTCAGAACTTCCTTTTTGTCCAGCAGGTAGATGGAACAGATCGTATAGCCCATGTTGAGAAGGAACAGCAGGATCAACAGCGGAATGAAGACCGGGCGCATCCGCAAGCCGGTGGCAAAGAAGAAGATGACCGATGCCAGCGTGACGAGTTCGTATGGACTTGGTTCGATGAAAACGATCGCTCCACCGACGCCGACGGCCCACATCAACGCACGCTGGATCGCCGCGATGCGGGGCGGCGTCACGGTGGCGGGGAGAACGTAGTCTGTCGCGGCAAGTGAAGCCATGCGAACCGGAATCCTCTTCGCGCCTTCTGCGCGTCAGGTCAGTGATTTGAGCACGACGCCAGAAAGCGCTTCGCGCTTTCCAGCATCCTGATCAGTATGCGTTCTCACCCTTGATGAGTGCGAACGGCGTCTTGAAGAGGATGTAGAGGTCGAACAGGACCGACCAGTTCTCGATGTAGTAAAGATCGAACTCGACACGTTTCTGGATCTTTTCGTCGGTATCGACCTCGCCGCGCCAGCCGTTGATCTGCGCCCAGCCGGTGATTCCGGGTTTGACGCGATGGCGTGCGAAGTAGCCGTCGACGGCCTCGTCGAACAGGCGGCTCTGCAGCTTGCCCTGCACCGCATGCGGGCGCGGACCGACCAGCGAGAGATTACCCTTGAAGACGACGTTGAACAGCTGCGGCAACTCGTCAAGACTGGTCTTGCGAATGAAGCGGCCGACCCGGGTGACACGCGTGTCTCCCTTGGTCACGACCTTCGAGGCCAGTGGATCGGCCTGATCGTGAAACAGCGAGCGAAACTTGTAAACGTCGATGCGTTCATTGTTGAAGCCGTAGCGTTTCTGCAGGAACAGCACCGGACCTGCACTGTCGAGCTTGATCGCCAGTGCGACGAGCGCCATGACCGGCGCAAGCAGGACGAGAATGATCGCGCCGACGACGCGATCGAACGCCGACTTCAAGACCATGTCCCAGTCGGTGATCGGTTGTTCGAACACGTCGAGGGTTGGGACCTTGCCGAGATACGAGTAGGAGCGCGGACGGAAGCGCAGCTTGTTGGTGTGCGCCGACAGACGAATATCGACGGGCAGTACCCACAGCTTCTTCAGCATTTCCAGAATGCGGGTTTCGGCCGAGATGGGCAGCGCGAACAGCACGAGATCGATCCGGGTGCGGCGGGCGAATTCAACGATATCGTCGATCTTGCCGAGCTTTGGCTGACCGGCGCAGGTTTCCAGCGCGCGGGAATCGTTACGGTCGTCGAACACGCCGAGTATCTGAATATCGGAATCGTCCTGCGCGTTGAGTGCGCGGATCAGATTTTCGCCGTTTTCGTCGGAACCGACGATGATCGTGCGCCGGTCGAGCCGGCCTTCACGGGCCCAGCGGCGAACCAGTGCACGCAGCACCAGCCGGTCCGCAAACAGCGCGGACAATCCGACAACGAAAAACGCCGAGAGCCAGACACGGGAGATCGTGTCGCCAAGCTTTGCAAAAAACGATGCGCCGATGAACAGCAGAAAAACGAGCGCCCATGACGATGCCATGCGCGTCATCTGGCGCAGTTGTCCGCGGAAGACTTGCACGTCGTAGATTTCAGCGGCCTGGAAGCTAATCACTGCGCAGGCGGCTACGCCGAACACGGCAGCGGCATACTGCCAGGAAAAACTGGCGCCCGGCATCACGTACCAGAAATACAATCCGAGCCCGACAGCGCTGAGCAGCAGGAAATCAACGATCCGTACGACGCCACTGATGACGACCGTCGAATAAGCCTTGCTGACCTTTTCATTGGTCACCGCTAGGGCGGCTGGCGACAGCCGCTTGCGGCGCTCCAGCCGAGGCGCGCCATCGGCAGCGCTCATCGTGGCTGCTCCCGTGGCAGCGTTCATCATCGTCCGGACGTCGATCGGTTCCACGGCAAAATTTCCGTTGCTTGCCGTCATGTAGCGACAGGCCAAGGGGAACCAAGGTTCCCAGCCTCTTGCGTAGCCAACAAATCGGAAGAATTGGTTATCTCGATAAAGATAGGTTAACGCGCGTTGAACGCGTCGCGATACCCGTTAAGCACTCCGTCGACCATCGCCTTCTGGGAGAAGTGAACAAAGATGCGTTCCCGCAGGTTCCGGGCGCGTTCGCGGGTCGCATCCATGTTCGCCAATGCACTCTCGATCGCGTCGGCCATCGCGCCAATGCTGTTGGCCACGAAGAGTCCGCCCGTGTGAGGACCGAGGATCTCCGGAATACCGCCGACGCTGGCGGCGATCATTGGGATGCCGGCGGCTGCGGCCTCGATAACGACGTAAGGCATCGAGTCGCCGCGCGAGGGGACAACCAGCAGCTTGCCCTTGGAGAAACCGAAGCGAGCCCTCACATGGCCGATGAACCGTACGGCGTCGCCGACATTCAGGCGGCTGACGAGCGCCTTGAGGGCCTCGGTCTCTTCGCCGTCGCCGGCGAGTGTCAGTGTGATGGGTTTGCCGTCGGCCCGAAGCCGGGCAACGGCCTCAATCAGCAAATCCGCGCCTTTGATCTCGCGGAATTCACCGACATAGACGAGATCGGTCGCATCCTCCGAAACCGGAACCGGATCGAATTCGGATGCGGTCACGCCGTTGAACACGCAGCGGATCAGGCCTGCGGGCTTGCCGATCACGCGCTGATAGGTGTCGCGCGCAAATGCGCTTTCGAACAGAAACAGTTCGGTCCGGTTCATCAGCGCGCGCTCCATCCGCGCATAGACGCCGCCCTTGAGCGTACCCGGTGGATAGTGCAGGGACCCGCCGTGCGGGGTGTAGACCCGGATCGCCTTCTTCGATTTGCCCTTCAAGCGCACGAAGGCACCGGCCTTCGCACCATGCCCGTGCAGCACATCCAGCTTGAGCGATCGGGCAAGCCGAAGGAAATGCAGGGACGTCACGCTATCGATGGGATGGGGCTCGCGGCGGATGGCAAGGCGATAGACACCGAGCTTGAGCTTGGGGCCGATCTCTTTTAGCGCGGCGTCTGCGCGCTCGCCGCCGGTGAGGCTGTCAGCCAGTATGCCGACTGCATGCCCGCGCTCGGCTTGCCCGACAGCAAGATCCAGAATGTGACGGAAAATCCCACCAACCGGCGCACGGACGGCGTGCAGAATGC
Organism: Afipia massiliensis; assembly: GCF_001006325.2. Classification (NCBI taxonomy): domain Bacteria; kingdom Pseudomonadati; phylum Pseudomonadota; class Alphaproteobacteria; order Hyphomicrobiales; family Nitrobacteraceae; genus Afipia; species Afipia massiliensis. Next base: position 3,477,088 of record NZ_LBIA02000001.1, read on the forward strand.
GCAGCGGGGAATCAGGCGTGTCGGGCATCGTCAGAACCAGCGTTCGGCGACAACGACCGTGTCCCCGGGTTTCAGGAGCGTACCAGGCGGTACAACAGCCTGAGCGGTACCAGCTTCGCCCATCCGGGTTAATTTGATGCTGCTTCGCAAGGCGCGCGGCGTGAAGCCGCCGGCAATGGCGACTGCGCTCTCAATCGTCATGTTCGGGACATACGGATATTGGCCGGGCGCGGCGACTTCACCTAAAATGAAGAATGGCCGGTACGTTTCAACCTCCACCGCGACATATGGTTCGCGCAGATAGCCGTTCTTCAAGCGGGACGTGACTGCGGCGGCGAGTCCGTTCGGCGTCAGCCCCCGAGCCCGAACCGCGCCGATCAGCGGCATCGTGATCGAGCCGCCTGCATCAACCGCGTATGTGTTGGTAAGGCCTTCCTGACCGTAGACGACGATGCGTAGCCGATCACCGGCGTCGAGGCGATAGGGTTCGTCGTGAGCGGCGTAGCGGTAGATGGGAGGGGCCGGCGTTGTTGCGACACTCAGGGCACGTACGGGCTGGACCGGACCATAGGCAACCGCATCAAGACTGCCGTTGTCGATAACCGCCACCGGCGCAGCCGTCCGCATGCAGCCCGACACCACGAGCGCAAGGAGAAGACAGGCGAGGCGCGCGCGGCTGCGCTGCATGGGAAAATCCAAGTAAGTATAGATTCTGATTAAGGACTTTCATGGTTAATAAAGCGTAACGCGCGTGCTGCATTGCAGCCAAAACCAAGCTCGCGAGCGCTGCGATTAACCCGGCAGCAACCTTAATAGACTGTAATCGCGCCGGAGAAGACCAGCATTCGATTCAGTGCAGTAGCGTTCGGTGGAGAGTGTTCGATGCGTTTTTCGTTGTGGCATGACTGGATGAGCAAGATGCCGTTCCGGGCCACGGCTGATGTCGCGCCGGATTCTGCGCCAGTCGTCGCCACACCCACACCTGCGCTTACGCCTGTGGCGCTGGCCGCCAGTCCCGAACTTGGCGACATCGATCTCCGTGCCATCTGGGAGGCGCTGGTCCGCAAGCGGATGTGGATTATTGTGCCCACCGCGCTCGCGTTCGCGCTGTCGCTGTTTGCCGTCAACATGATCACGCCGCGATACAAGTCCGAGGCACGCATCCTGATTGACGGACGGGAGAACGTCTTCCTGCGCCCGAATAGCGAGCGCTCGGAAGACCGCGGCAGCCTCGATGCCGAAGCAGTGACCAGTCAGGTTCAGTTGTTGCTGTCGCGCGATCTTGCTCGCGAAGTGATCAAGGCGAACAAGCTCGCCGAACTGCCTGAGTTTGATCCGGTGCTGCGTGGCATTTCGCCGCTCAAGACGCTTCTTGGTCTGTTCGGCCTCGGCCGCGATCCTTTCAAGATGACGCCCGAGGAGCGCGTGCTGGAGGCGTACTACGATCGGCTGACAGCCTTTGCGGTCGACAAGTCGCGCGTGATGGTGATCGAATTTCAATCGCGCGATCCGGAACTCGCTGCGCGTGTCACCAATTCCATCGCCGATGGCTATCTGGTGCTTCAGCAGGCGGCGCGGCAAAATCAGGCGAAGGCCGCCTCGCAGTGGCTGCTGGTCGAGATCGAGAGTCTGCGCAAGAAGGTCGCGGATGCCGAGGCGCGGGTCGAGGAATTTCGCTCCAAATCCAATCTCTTCGTCGGCACCAACAACACCACACTGTCGAACCAGCAACTCGGCGAGTTGAACACCCAGCTCAACAGTGCACGGGCGCTGAAGTCCGATGCTGAATCGAAATCACGTTTGATCCGCGAAATGCTTCAGAGCGGCAAGCCGATCGAGGCATCCGAAGTTCTCAATTCCGAACTGGTGCGCCGTCTGTCGGAGCAGCGCGTCACCCTTCGGGCGCAACTGGCGGAGCAATCATCGACGTTGCTCGGTGGGCACCCGCGCATCAAGGAATTGAAGGCACAGATACTGGATATCGATCGCCAAATCCGCGAGGAGGCTAGCAAGATTTCCCGTTCGCTGGAAAACGATGCCCGGATCGCCAGCGCTCGAGCCGACGGCCTCAACGGAAGCCTGGACCAGCTGAAGCGTCAGGCGACATCGACCAATGGTCAGGATGTCCAGTTGCGGGCCTATGAGCGCGAGGCGAAGGCGCAGCGCGACCTGCTGGAATCGTATCTTGCGAAGTATCGCGAGGCGACCACCCGCGAGAACATCGACGCTGTCCCGGCCGACGGCAGGATCATTTCCCGAGCCATCGTGTCGAATACGCCTGCATTTCCGAAAAAGCTTCCGACCGTGCTGATAGCGACCTTGGCGATGCTGATGCTGACCGGCGGTTACATTGCCACGGGAGAACTGTTGCGCATGACGGTGCCGCGCCCGGTTGCCGCCGTGCGGGCCCCGATGGCGCCCTTACGTGATACGCATCCGCAAATGCCGGCGGGTATCATCGAAATCGAACGTCTGGTCGCGATGCTGCGTCAGGGTGGTGACGCTTCTCGAAAAGTCACCGTCATCGGCGCCCATCAGGATGAAAGCGTGACATTGGTTGCGCTGACGCTGGCGCGGCTGCTGTCGCGAAGCTCGAAAGTCGTGCTGGTCGATCTTGCAATGGCGTCCCCGACGCTGGCCGCGGTGTCCACCGACCCGGCGTCGCCCGGACTGACGGAGTTGATGCAGGGTTCAGCTTCGTTCAGCGAAATCATCACCAAGGATCGTCTGTCCGGCGTTCATATTGTCGGTGCGGGGCGCGAAACCTCCCAGCGCCAGCTGCTGCAGCTACCGAGGATCAACCTCGCGATCGATGCGCTGTCGCGGGCTTATGACTTTGTCGTGCTGGATGCGGGCACTGCGACAGACCTGCCTGCGAGTGTCATCGCTGCGCAGGCTCATGCCGTCATCATCCCCGATCCGGCGATAACTGCGTCCGCGCGCGATGTGATGAAAAGTCAGTTGCTCGCGTCAGGCTTTATCGGCGTGACCATTCTCGATACGCCTTTGAAGGCAATGGACCTCGGCACGCCGGGCGAACGGGTCGCGGCGGCCTGAGCTTTCGCGTCGGGATTACGATGAGCGCGAGATGGCGTTGCGCAGAAGTTGCGCCATATGCATGAGCGCGGGATTATGTTTCACAAGCCGTTTGGCGTGGGTCAGCGACGACATGCCGAGCGCCGCGAACTTGCCTCGCGCGGTCAGCGGAATAAAGGCATCCGATAGCGGTTCGTCGTCCTTGCAGAACGTCATCTTGTACTCGTCCGACCCGACGCCGAAATCGAGCGAGCTGTAGCCGAGATCGCCGAAGTGATCGATCATGTAGCGCAGCAGGATCAGGCCGGGGCTGTAGCGAGCATTCTCAGAGATCGTATACGTGTTGAACATGGTTGAAAACCGCTCGCCGTCCGCCACGCAGGCGAAGATCGAAATCAATTCTGCTTCGCATTCCAGTGCGTGAAGCTCGATGGCGCGTCCGCCGTTCGGAAGCTTTGCCATGCACGCGTCACGAACGAACGCCTTGGTGGCTGGATCGGAAAAGATGTCCGGCAATTTTGAAAGCGCCATTCGCTGCGGCTTGATGACAAAGAAGCTGTCCAGCAGGCGGTTGATGTCGTCGTCGATCGTTGCGACGAAATAGCGATAGCCCGGAAGGGCCTGGAGCTTGCGCTCCTTGTTGCGCAATCGCCGCCTTGTTGACGTGCTGACGCGTTCTTCCGGCTTGCAACCGGGAACCATGGTCATCATGGGGCAGGGATTGGTCGACGGCTGCGCGGCAAGCGATGACAGCGGGTTAGCGATATTGCGCCATCGTTTCGGCTGCTGCGTGAAGGCCAGCACGTCGACGCCATCCGGCTGCATGCGAATGGCCGCGATCAGCGCGTTGAGTTCGGCTGCAGAGATTGTTTCCGCGAAATCGCGACGCCACAGCGCCATGTTGAACGTCGGATGCTTGCCGCCCATGAAGCGGGCGACTTTCGCACCGTTCTCTCGGTAGATAATGAGCGGGAGCAGCAGCAGCGGCTGATTGTTCGCATCGCTGGCAACGACGACGAAGGGTGCGGCGCCTTCATGCTTGCCAACGCTTTGCTGCCAGGCATCGAGAAGCTCGAAGCGCTGATAGGGGGTAGCGAGAAAATCGGCTCCTTCGAACGCTCTCCAACTCGTCTCGGCCGCAGCCATGTCGCGAATGACATCGACGCGCGCGATACGGCCCGCAACGGGATACGCCGGAGAGTTTGCGTCGGAGCCGTGAAGTTCTGCAGCCATGGCCATCAGAGGACCTGAATTCTTGGGCATTTCGAGATTTGCGGCTTTGGCCGACCTTATTCAAAGAAATGTCAACAAAGAGTAATGAGAATAGGAGCGTGACCGGACACCGGCTCGCAAGAAGGATGAACACGTGCTGTTTCGAAGGGCTATGCTTGCGGATATGGGGCTGGAGTTGGCTTATTTCAGCGGCCTGTCGCATATCTTCGGACGAAGAACCGGTGGGGTCGGCGCCATCCTCAAATTCGAACACGTCAGGCCGCGGCGCGGCGATCCGTTCCAACCGCTACGATCGCGCGACATCACCCCTGAATTCCTCGATCGAGCCATCTCGGCGCTGAAACGCTGGAAACTTGACTTTGTGTCCATTGATGAGGCGGCTGAACGCTCCCGGCAGGCTGCCCTTGCACGCCGCTTCTTGTGTTTGACGTTCGATGGCGGCCATCGCGATTTCATGACCTTCGCCTATCCGGTGTTGTCGCGTCACCGCGTGCCGTTCGCGCTGTATCTTCCTACCGGCTTTATCGACGGGATCGGCAAGGCGTGGTGGCTCGCGCTGGAGCAGGTTGTCGCGCGCAATGCCCGGATTGGGCTCGTGATGGATCGTACCGAACGGCACTTCTTCGCAGCCAGCCTCGCGGAAAAGTATCAGCTTTATGGTGTGCTGCACGCCTGGATGATGACCCTGTCGCCCGACGATGTCGCTATTGCAATCGGTGACCTGTGCGGCCGTTACGGCGTGGACCTCTACGCGGCTTCGCAGGGCGCAGCGATGAACTGGCAGGATCTCGTCAAGCTGGCGCGCGATCCGCAGGCGACCATCGGAAGTGCGACCGTCAACTATCCAAATCTCGCGCGTGCAAAGGGCACAACGGCCCTGAGAGAAATGACCATGGGCCGGACGGTGCTGGAAACCGCGCTCGATGGTCCGTGCCGGCATTTTGCCTATCCGTTTGGCGGACGAGATTGTTTCGGTCCCCGCGAAATGATGTTGGCCCGGGAGGCGGGGTTCGCCAGCGCGGTGTCCGCAGGGCAGGGAGTTGTGCGGTCAGACGGTCAGTCGGATCTGATGGCTTTGCCGAGGATCGCCTGGGACGGACGGCGAAGCTCACTCCGCGCGCTGCGTGTGGTCCTTTCGGGTCTCACCAGCAGGGCGCCGAAACCGCAAACGCCGGAACTTGCCGCAAACTACGGCTGAGGATCCGGCCGCGACATCCATGCGATCAGAGGCATCGCGGGGAGGACCCAGCCCAGACCGGCGACCACGTAAAAGATCGCCTGAGCCAGTTTCGATGCGGCCAGCCAAGGCGTCTGGGCGATTGCCATGCCCGCCAGCGACCAGACAATGACCAGCACCAGAAGGCCGATGGTTCCGATGAATTTTCGTTTGCGGATTGTCATAACAGAATTGTGCTGGAGGCTGTAAACACGCGGCTTGCGTGAAAGAGTGCGGCGACTATAAGGACCGCGCGAATTCATTCAAGGCTGCATTTTCGGATCATGACGACTATCGCGATCGACCCAGAGAAGAGGGCCGCAGGCATGCGGAGCGTCCGCGCGTGGCTGATCGTTGTCGCCGCTCTCGTTGTCTGCACGCTGATGGTCGGCGGCGCAACACGGCTGACGGAGTCCGGCCTGTCGATCGTCGAATGGAAGCCGGTTACCGGCACCATTCCGCCGCTGACGGACGCCGAATGGAGCAGGCAGTTCGAGGCCTACAAGACCATTCCGCAGTATCGGGAAATGAATCGCGGAATGAGCCTTGCCGAGTTCAAGACCATCTTCTGGTGGGAGTGGGCCCATCGGCTGCTGGGTCGGCTGATCGGCGCAGTGTTCCTGCTGCCGTTTCTCTGGTTTCTGTGGCGCGGATTTTTGTCACCCGGACTGAAGCGCAGATTGTGGATCATCTTCGTCCTTGGCGGCACGCAGGGTGCAGTCGGCTGGTGGATGGTGACGTCGGGTCTTTCCGGACGTGTCTCCGTGTCGCAGTATCGGCTTGCCATCCATTTCATGCTGGCTCTCTTTATCTTCTCCGCGATCGTGTGGACGTTGCGCCAGTTGCAAGCTCGCCCGCCGTCGGTTGCGCCAATGCGGGTGAAAGTCACTGGCAGGGTCTTGCTGGCGCTGCTGTTCCTGCAGTTCTATTTCGGCGCGCTTGTTGCCGGGCTGCGCGCAGGCCGTGTGTTCAATACATGGCCGCTGATCGACGGTGCGTTTATCCCCTCGGCCGCGCGGTTGTTCTTCGAGCAGCCGTGGTGGCGGAATTTCTTCGATAATACGCTGACGGTTCAATTCACTCATCGCATGATCGCCTATGCGCTCGTTGCTCTGGCAATCGCCCACGCGATTGATGCGATCCGTTCCCGGACAAGTCCCGCTGTTATCTCGGGCGCGCTCTGGATTATGGCGACGATGATTTTTCAGGCCGTCGTTGGCATCCTGACGCTGCTCAATCAGGTCCCGATCGATCTGGGATTGGCCCATCAGGCCGTCGCGATCGTGGTTCTCACGCTCGCGCTGTTCCACGTCGAGCGGCTGGGCGGGGCGCTGCCGGACAGGACGCCTGCCAAGCTTCGCCTTGTCACCGGCGACGGCGGCTGAATCGAACTATTCTAAAATTGCGAAAATGCCAGAAACCATGGATTACGAGGCATTTCCCTGATTCCTGACTCCGGTCACGATTTGGTGCGGCTCAAGCGGTCTTTAACTTCAATTTTCACCGCGATAGAACGAGCCACCACAAGGGTCGAAGGTCTTTCATGTCCAACGCATTCGTTCAGGCTGCCGTCATTCTGCTGCGTGAGGGACTCGAGGCCATGCTCGTGATCGCAGCGCTCGCGGGTTATCTCAGAAAAGTCGGTGGCGCTCATCGCGTAACCGCGCTTTATACCGGTGCGCTCGTGGCTGTTGGCGCCAGCTTCATTGCCGCGTGGCTGTTCGCAGTCCTCAACTCCGGCGATCACAACGATATCCTCGAGGGAGTCGTGATCCTTTTTGCTGCGGCGTTGATGCTCTACGTCAGCGGCTGGCTGATGGTGAAGCAGGACCCGCGCGGCTGGCAGGATTACCTTGCCACCAAGGCGGACAACGCGCTCTCTCAGGACACAGCGTGGGCCGTCGGCGCGCTCGCATTCTTTGCCGTGTTTCGCGAAGGCGCCGAGACGGTGCTTTTCATCAATGCGCTGGCGGTGACAGAAGGCGGCTGGAGCGCCGGATTGTTCGCAGGTCTGGGAGTTGCAACCGTTGCCCTTGCGGTTTTGTTCTACTTTATCAACCTGATCGCGCGAAAGATTCCACTTCGCCCGTTGTTTGTCGTGACGTCGGCGTTTCTGTTCGCGATGGGCATCAAGTTCATTGGCGAGGCCATTCAGGAATTCCAGGAACAGAGCCTTGTGACCGTCACCGAATTGAAACATTTCGGCTGGCTCCAGTCCCTCGGGCTCAATGCCACTCTTGAAGCCGTGTCGATACAGCTTCTCGTTATTCTTTTCGCGCTGGCGACATTCTCGATTGTTCAGCGTAACGCTCGGCTGACCCGCGAGGACAAGGCTAAAGCCACCGCGAAGACCTGATTTTCAGAAATCCCTTTTGCTCTCTTCAATTGAAAAACGCGGCGCCATGCCCGGCGCCGCGTTTTGCATTATGGGCCTGCGTGAGGCTGGTTAAGCCTTCAGGGCCTGATCGAGATCCGCAATCAGATCTTCCTTGTCTTCGAGGCCGACCGACAAACGCACCACGTCGACACCGGCGCCGGCCTGCGCCTTTTGCGCGTCGTTGAGCTGGCTGTGTGTGGTCGAGGCCGGGTGGATGATCAGCGAGCGTGTGTCGCCGACATTGGCCAGATGCGAGAACAGTTTTACGTTCGAAACGAGGCTGATCCCCGCGTCGTACCCGCCTTTCAGGCCGAACGTGAACACCGCGCCCGCGCCCTTCGGCGAATATTTGCGGGCGAGGTTGTGATAGCGGTCGCCGGGCAGTCCTGCGTAATTCACCCACGCCACGGCAGGATGTGTGGACAGCCACTCCGCGACCGCTTTGGCATTGTCGGAGTGCCTTTGCACGCGAAGACCCAGCGTTTCGATGCCGGTGAGGATCAGGAAGGCGTTGAAGGGCGACAGCGCGGGACCGAGATCACGCAGGCCGAGAACGCGCGCGGCGATCGCGAAGGCGAAGTTGCCGAACGTCTCCTGCAGCTTGATGCCGTGATATTCGGGACGCGGCTCGCTGAGGGCCGGATAGCGGCCGTCACGTGACCAGTCGAACGTGCCCGCATCGACAATGATGCCGCCGATGGAGTTGCCGTGGCCGCCAAGGAACTTCGTCAGCGAGTGAACGACGATGTCGGCGCCATGATCAATCGGCTTGATGAGGTAGGGAGAGGCGAGTGTGTTGTCGACGATCAGCGGCACGCCGGCCTTGCGTGCGATGGCCGCGATGGCCTCGATATCAGTCACTGTGCCGCCGGGATTGGCGATGGACTCGATGAAAATCGCTTTCGTCTTGGGCGTCAGCGCCTTCTCGAAAGTTGAAACATCGTCGGTATCGGCCCAGACCACGTTCCAGCCGAAGCTCTTGAAGGCGTGGCTGAACTGGTTGATCGAACCGCCATAAAGCCTGCGGGCCGCAATGAATTCGTCGCCTGGCTGCAGCAAGGTCTGGAATACGACCACCTGCGCCGCATGCCCCGACGCGACCGCAACCGCAGCCGTGCCGCCTTCAAGCGCGGCGACGCGCTCTTCGAGGACGGCATTGGTCGGGTTGCCGATGCGGGTGTAGATGTTGCCAAACGACTGCAACCCGAACAGCGATGCTGCGTGGTCGGCGTCGTTGAACACAAAAGATGTGGTCTGGTAGATGGGCGTTGCCCGCGCGCCAGTGGTGGGGTCCGGCTGCGCGCCAGCGTGAATGGAGAGCGTGGAGAAGCCCGGCAATCTTTCCGTCATGAGGTGTCCTTCTGAGCGCCGCGAATGGGCGTTGAGATAAATATGCTGCGGGTGGACGCGTCCGCCGTCAAGCCGTCAGCGGCGATCGGCCTCAACTGACAATGAACCTGAAGCTTTCGCAGTTACCCTGAAATGAACGTGCTGCGCCGCGCCGGATTTAGGGCAGGTCGTTCTTGTCCTTGGCGGCGCGGTCGGCCGCTGTTGTCGCTCCGCCGCTCACGCTGCTGCGGTTGAGTGACAGCCGCATGTTGCTGGTGGGAATCGGAGCGCGCTTGGAACTGATGGTGCGCGAGTTGACGCCCAGCCACTGGATTTCCGATGTGAGGCGCGCGTACTCGATTTTCGGGCAGCGGTTCATCACCACCTTGACACCTGCGGCCTCCGCCTTCGCCGCTGCGACGTCGTTGCGAACGCCGAGCTGCATCCAGATCACCTTCGGCAACACCGGCAACGCCAGGGCCTCATCGACGACTGCCGCGGCGGCATCCGAATTGCGGAATACATCGACCATGTCGACGGGGCGGCCGATGTCCTTCAGCGATCCGACGAACGGTTTCCCGACAAGGCTCTTGCCGACCTGACCCGGATTGATCGGGATCATATCGTAACCGCGTTCGACCAGATACTTGAAGGCAAAATAGCTCGGCCGCACATTGACCGGCGAAGCGCCGACCATGGCGATCGACTTCGCGCTGGTCAGGATCGAGCGAATGTAATTGTCGTCGTAAGCGTCGTGGTTCACTTTACATCCATCAAATGTTCATCGTCATTGCGAGCGCAAGCGAAGCAATCCAGAGCAACAAGAAAGAACTGGATTGCTTCGTCGCTTTGCTCCTCGCAATGACGAGCGCAAAATCTACCGGTCTTCCCACTTCGGATCGCGTTTTTCGATGAAAGCACCGATGCCTTCCTGTGCATCGCGCGCCATCATGTTCTCGGCCATTACCTGTGAGGCGTAGGTATAGGCGTCCGCAAGGTTCATGTCAGCCTGCCGGTAGAACGCTTCCTTGCCGACCTTCAGTGTGTAGGCCGATTTCACCGCGATCCTGTTGGCCAGATCGATTGCGGCATCGCGCTCGGAGCCCGCCGGCACCACGCTGTTGACCAGTCCAAGTTCGAGCGCGCGCTGTGCGGAGACATGCTCACCGGTAAGGAGCATGTGCATGGCGTGCTTGCGTGGCACATTGCGTGACAAGGCAACCATCGGCGTCGAACAGAACAGGCCGATATCGATGCCGGGCGTACCAAACGTGGCCTGCTCGGATGCAACTGCCAGATCGCAGGTCGCCACCAGTTGGCAGCCCGCCGCTGTCGCGACGCCTTGTACAGCGGCAACTACAGGCTTGGGCAAGCGAACGATGGCCTGCATCATGTCGCTGCATGATTTCATCATGTGCGAAAAATACGCTCTGCCTTTGTCCGCGTCGCTGCGGCGAGCCGTGAGTTCCTTGAGGTCGTGACCGGACGAATAGGCCGGCCCCTTTGCGGCGATGACGACCGCGCGAATGCTTTTGTCGTCGCGAGTGGCATCGATGGCTTCGTGGAGCGCCGCGATCATCGCTTCTGACAATGCGTTGCGCGTTTTGGGTGAATCGAGCGTGAGCACGGCAATGCTGCCGATGGTCTCGCGCACAAGCGGCGAGGGTGGCTGCGATTGAGCACGTGATGTTTGCGCTGTCATGGTCTTTAGACTCAGATTCCAGGTTCGCTTTTTAGGTTCCGTCAGGCTCGCTATCGTGCTCACCCTAAGATACAAAACCGTCACATACGAGAGCAGTGCAGGACATACGTTCCATGAACAAGCCGAAGATGACCGTGGCAGAACTCGAAGCGTTTCTCCACAAGGAGTTTCCGCAGGCTTTCGCCAGTGGCGAAATCCTGATCGAGAGCGCTGACGGCGCGACCTGCCTGCTGCGGCAGCCCTACAGCGAGCGGATGCTTCGTCCGGGCGGCACGGTCTCTGGTCCTACGCTGATGGCGCTGGCTGACTTCGCAATGTACGTCGTACTGCTCTCGGCGATTGGCCCTGTTGGGCTCGCGGTGACCACCAGCCTCAACATCAATTTCCTGCGCAAGGGGCAGCCCGGTCAGGACGTGCTGGCGGCCGCCAAGCTGATGAAGCTCGGCAAGCGCCTCGCTGTCGGGGAAGTGAGCCTGTTATCAGGGACTTCGCCCGATCCGATCGCACATGTGACCTCTACATATTCCATTCCGAATACTTAGTGATTTTAATGGTATTATTGCACCATATTTATAAGCCAATGTTTTTACTGCATAATTTTCCACTAAATGACATTGACGCGCGCGGGCGGGTTATCTAGAAACGCGCCAGTTTGGCGATTGCGCCGAACGTACAATTTCACGGATCCCTCACATGAAGACGTTTTCGGCAAAACCAGCCGAGGTCACCAAGAAGTGGGTGCTGATCGACGCCAAGGGTTTGGTCGTTGGTCGCCTCGCGACGTTGGTTGCCATGCGTTTGCGCGGCAAGCACCTCCCGACCTACACCCCCCACGTCGATTGCGGTGACAACGTCATCATCATCAACGCGGCTCACGTCGTCCTCACCGGACGCAAGCGTGAGAACAAGGTTTACTACAACCACACCGGGTTCATCGGCGGCATCAAGGAGCGCACCGCAAAGTCGATCCTCGAAGGTCGCTTCCCTGAGCGTGTCGTCGAGAAGGCCATTGAGCGCATGATCCCGCGCGGCCCACTTGGTCGCGTGCAGATGGGCAACCTGCGCGTTTACGGCGGTGCTGAACATCCGCATGAGGCGCAGCAGCCGGAAACGTTGGACATCGCATCGATGAATCGCAAGAACATGAGGGCCGCATAATGTCCGATACCATGCAGTCTCTCGATCAGCTGTCCGCGTTGAAGACCGCGGCGCCAGATGCTCCGAAGTACGAAAAGAAGGTCGACAAGCAGGGCCGCGCCTATGCCACCGGCAAGCGCAAGGACGCCGTTGCACGCGTCTGGATCAAGCCAGGCTCCGGCAAGATCGTCGTCAACACTCGCGAGGTCGAGGTTTACTTCGCTCGTCCGGTGCTGCGCATGATGATTCAGCAGCCGATCGTCGCCGCTGCCCGTCAGGACCAATACGACGTGATCTGCACCGTCGCTGGTGGCGGTCTGTCGGGTCAGGCTGGTGCCGTGCGTCACGGTATCTCCAAGGCTCTGACCAACTTCGAGCCGGATCTGCGCGGCGTCCTCAAGAAGGGCGGCTTCCTGACCCGCGACTCGCGCGTCGTCGAACGTAAGAAGTACGGCAAGGCAAAGGCCCGCCGGTCCTTCCAGTTCTCGAAGCGCTAATCGTTTCGTTCAAATTTTCCGCAATCGCGGGACAAAAAGGGCGCCTTCGGGCGCCCTTTTTGCTGTTCCAGATACAACCGAATTGCAGCGATTTTTCCCGAAAATTTTGTGACCGCCGCAAACGGAGTGCCAAGACACCGTTGCTAGCCTCCACAATGGCTGAGGGGGCTATTCCGGCTCCGTCTTATTTTAGCGCTGCATAGAAAATGCCAGCTGGCACACATTTGTCTTTGGACATTTCGACGCTCTATCTCGTGGCTACGCTGGCGGCGGCGTCGCTTGGCGTGATGCTGCTGTTCTTCTGGCGTCAGGAGAAGATCGCCGCACTCGGCTGGTGGGGCGCGGCCTATATCCTCGGTGCGGCATCGGTGGCGCTGTGGACGGTGGGCGGCGCTGAACTTGGCTGGGAGCTTTCGCTCGCGGTTAACGCCGTCGGCTTCATTGCCTGCGGCCTGGTATGGGATGCGGCGCGGGCCTTTCACGGCCGTCCTGCCAGTTGGATCGGCGTAATCGCCGGACCGGCGCTGTGGATTGCGGCTGTTGTGGCGCTTGATCCAATCGATCCGGAAATCCGGATGATGCTCGGCGCCGGCATCGTCGCCGTCTATGCCGCGCTGACGGCCGGCGAGTTGTGGCGCGAGCGGCGCAAGAGCCTGCGCGCACGCTGGCCGGCGATCGTCGTTCCAGTGATGCACGGCGTCGTTCTGATGCTGCCGATCGTTCTGGGCGACATGTTCCGGCCCGGCAGCGCAACGAGCATGGGGCAGGTCTGGGTCGCGGCGTTTGCTGCTGAACTGGTGCTCTATGCCGTCGGAACGGTGTTCATCATCTTCATGCTGGTTTCTGAGCGCACGGTCAGCGCCCACAAGACCGCGGCCTCGGTCGATCCGCTCACGGGCCTGCTGAACCGGCGCGGCTTTGGCGAAGCGACATCGCGCATGATCGAGCGCGAGGCCAAGGCGGGACGTCCCGTGACGGTGATGATCTTCGATATCGATCACTTCAAGTCGGTCAACGACCGCTTCGGCCATGCCGCAGGCGATGACGTGCTGCAGGTGTTCGCCAACGTCGTCGTCGGATCATTGCGTATCACCGATCTCGTCGGCCGGGTCGGCGGCGAGGAATTCGCAGCGCTGCTGCCGTGCTCGATCGAGGAAGCGCTGCTCGCGGCGGAGCGGGTGCGCGAAGCCTTCGAGACTTCAGGTGTGGCAATCGACGATGCGCCGCTGGAAACCACAGTGAGCATCGGTGTTGCTGGCGGTCCCGCAAACACTGAACTTGAAGTGCTGATGGCCTCGGCCGATACCGCGCTCTATCAGGCCAAGCGCGGCGGCCGCAATCGCGTGGAAGCCGCGATGGAGCAGCCGCTGTCGCTCGAGAACGCCCGGCGGAATCTCGCGACAAGCGTCGTTCGGCAGCCTGCCGACGGCGAAGTCGGCCACGCAGAGCCCGCGATGGAAATTCGCATCTAACGTCAGATGTGTTGCTAACCATCTGTTTACCATGCGCGCCTTACCATGCGGCATGACCATCGCAAGCAGCCACGATTCCCAATCCGATCTCACCGCACTTGAGGCGAGCGCTGCGTCCGCGCGCGCGGGCTTCGCCTGCATGTTCTCGACGTCCGATGAATACGAGAACGCCCTGATCACCGCGCGCCGCGCCGAGGGCCGCTACGGGTCATCATTCGACTGGCAGCCGGTGGTGCTTGGCGGTTGTACATTGGTGCTGCTCGGCGTGCTGGTGACGTTTCTCTGAGGGCTGATAGCTTCGCGGTATCGACACGACAGGGCACCGTTGGTGCCCTTTGTCTTTTCCGGCCGGTGATTTTGCGCTAGAGCCGCTGGGTAACCAGAAAGGGCGGAAGACCATGATCACCGAAATCGCACAGATCGAAATCAAGCCGGGCAGCGAGAAGGATTTCGAGGCGGCCATCGCCAAGGCGCAGCCGATTTTCCAGCGCTGCAAGGGCTGGAAGAGCTTCGAACTGCATCGGTCGATCGAGAAGCCCTCGCGCTATCGGCTTCACATCAAGTGGGAAACCCTCGAAAATCACACGTTGGATTTCCGCGAGTCGGCCAACTTCACGGAGTGGCGCGCGCTGGTCGGGCCGCATTTCGCTTCGCCGCCGGACGTCGAGCACACCAACACGGTGACGAGCTTCTAATAACGTTCGTCACGCTAAACGTCATTGCGAGGAGCGTCAGCGACGAAGCAATCCAGTCTTCTTTGTTGCTCTGGATTGCTTCGCTTCGCTCGCAATGACGATAGTATTCGTCAAGCCATCTTGAACTCGGGTTCGCGTTCGTCGCCGTCTTCGCGCAGATACGTGATGATGACCTTTACGATCGCCATCAGCGGCAGCGCCAGCGCCAGTCCCCATAGCCCGAACACGACGCCGAGCAGGATCTGGAACGCAAACAGCGTCGCAGGTGGGATGTCGAGCGCCTGCCGCTGGATGATCGGCGTCAGGATGTAGCTCTCCAGCGCATGCACCCCAAGAAACAGCACGAAGGCGCTGAACGCTGCGACCCAGCCCGAGGCGAGGCTTGCCAGCACGATAATCAGCCCGCCGATCAGCGCGCCGACGGTCGGAATGAACGCGAGCAGTCCGGCCTGAATGCCGAGAATGAAGGCGCTGTCGATGCCGATGATCGACAGGCCGATCCACGTCACGAGGAACACGGCGGCCATCGTGATCATCTGCGCGATCAGCCAGCGCTCCAGCGTGTCGCTGATCCGGTCGACCACGACGGTCACATTGGCGCGATGTCTCTTTGGCGACAGCGCCAGCAAGCCCCTGCGATAGACGCTCGGCTGGGCCGCGAACGATAACCCCAGGAACAGCACGATGAAAAAATTTCCGACGGCGCTGACCGTGCCGAGCAGCAGCTTCAGCGTCTGGCTGACGATGGCGCCGCCGCCGGAGGCGAGGGCGCCTGCGCTCGGCAGGTTTTTCGGCAGGCCCGGCGGAGGGGTGGGGGCGGCGGTTGCCGGTGTGTCTGCGGTGGCGACCGCCGCGGCCGTCGCGGTGGGACTGCCAAGCTCGAGATAGCTGGTGTCCACGCCATGCTGTTCAAGGAAGCTTTTGACCGTCGCGAGCTGCGATTTGAGGGTGTTGCTCAGGACGGCTGCCTGCCGGGCGATGGTCGAGCCGCCGAGAAAGACGACGCCGGACAAGAGGCCCGCCAGCACGACGCAGACCAGTGCAAGGCGCAGCGCGTGCGGTCCGCCCATGACCTTTTGCAGCAGATGCGTCATGGCGGTGAGGGCGACGCCGAGCAGGATGCCCGCGAACACCAGAAACAGCGTCGCCGCGTAGTACCAGGTGAACAGCAGGAAGGCCGCGAAGGCGACGATGCCGATGCCTCCCACCGCAATGGACCATGCAAGGTCGCCACGGGTCTGAGCTCTGGTCTCGATAGGGGCTGACACGTGCGGTCCTCTTGCGTTATTCCGGCGCCAGTCTTTCCCGAAAGGCCGCGCCGGATCAAGAGAAGATGGCGTGACAGCCGCACGGCCAGCGCTTAATCCTGCTCGCGGCGCAGCCGGACTGCGCAGAATCAAAGGTCTCGCCGTATGAAGTTCAGGAAATGGATCGGCCTCGCCGTGCTGCTGGCGGCGCTGGTGATCGGCGAGCGGATCTATCTTTACCGGCCTGACCACAAGTACCGCCTCACGGTCGAGGTCGAGACGCCCGGCGGCGTCCGGCCGGCATCCGGCGTGTTCTCGGTGCATCCCAATCGCGCCTATGGCGGCTCGGGAAGCGGACCGGCCGGGCCTCGCGTCAAGGGCGACGCGGTGTTTGTGGATCTCGGCAACGGGCGAAATCTCGCAATGCTGCTGCTCCACGGGATAAATCCGGCAGAAACCGACGGCATGAGCTATCTGCCCATGCGTGCGTTCGCCGCGGCGGGACGGCGGATCGATTTCCGCGATGTGAAACGGCAAATCGACAGCGTCCCCGTCGCGGGTGAACTGATCCCGACGCTGGTGACGTTCGCGGATGTCGCGAACCCTGCGTCCGCCCGCGCGGTGGATCCTGCCAATCTGGCGGCGGCATTCGGGCAGGGGTTCAGGCTGCGCGGGATGTCGCTCCAGATCGTGCCGTCAGGACTCTGGCCGCTGGATTTCGGCGGCGTGTTGGGTGAGCCGGTGACGCGGCAGATTCAGACGCAACTGCCGTGGTCAAACGATCCGGTAAAGGCGGCTGCGGCGCTCAATGCGGCGGGAATTGTCGCCGTGCCTCCGGCGGATGCGGGCTTCAGTCCGGTGCAGGCCTTCCGGCGGGAGTAGCAGGCGCGGTCGGCTTCTTTTCACACACGCATTTGCTTCCTCGTTGCCGCGAACACTTTCTCCGGTTGTCCCCGCGCATCTCTCTCCGCGTCGTCCCCGCGAAGGCGGGGACCCATACTCCCTAAATTCTCGATTTGTGAGAGATGCTGGAGCGATCTTCTGGCCATCACCATGACGTTCGGTGGTTATGGGTCCCCGCCTTCGCGGGGACGACATCGTGGTGTAGCGAGCACCTTACTTACAGTTCGTCATGGCCGGGCTTGACCCGGCCATCCACGTCTTTGGAGTTCGCCACGAGTTACAAGCAAGACGTGGATCACCGGCACAAGCCCGGTGATGACGATCGTGGGCATTGAAGCGCCGTGCGTCATTCCGCATTCCAGATTCGATTTTCAAACAGCCACTTCCGTTCAGCCACGCATCATCGTTCTCGCGCAACGCGCGAGGTGAGCTTTTAAATGTGCCCCGAAATGAGGGGCATGGAGCGCCGCGAGGCGCAAATGTGGTGTCTCGCTTCCTCTTGCGATGAGGAAGCGCATCGCCTTGCGGCGCTCCATTCCGGCGATTTTGGGCGAGGGGACCGTACTTCCGGGTGAGGACGGACGCTTTCACGTCCTGATCCGGCCGGCTTTCGCCGCCTTCGTCCTCACCGACGTCCAGCCGCGAACGGCAGAGCCACGTAGTTGGCCCGGACGGTGACCCCAGCCTCCCGGACGACATGTGTGCGAGACACGCGTGCAGGCGCCGCATCCTGCTCCGCCTCATGAGCGCCCTCGAGAAGCGCCCCTCACGAACAGGACGTGCCGAACATAGGAGAGCTTCAGAGTGCGGGGATTCGTATCCCCATCACGAAATATTTCGGCTTACGTGTGCTCGATATTATCCGCCGTCATTCCGGGGCGCGCGCCTTCGCGCGAGCCCGGAATCCATACCCGCGATTGCAAGCCAGTCATGGATTCCGGGCCTGCGCCAAGAGGCGCATCCCGGAATGACGAGCAATAACAGAATTGTGCAGTCTGGATTGCTTCGCTTCGCTCGCAATGACGGGGACGACGGGTGTGTGCGTGTTGCGGGTCGTCTCGCTCATTGCGTTTGTCATCACCGGCCATAGCCGTCTGAAGGACGGCGTCGCTTCGCTCGCCTATGTGCCGGTGATCCCGATCAATCTGGTGGGTGTCTCTAAAATCGGGATGCCCGGAACAAGTCCGGGCATGACAGTGTGTTTGTCGAAGGCTCGCGAAATTTACGGAGCCTCCACTCACGCCGTCTTCGTTTTGCGCCCGTCCTGGATCGCGCGCCAGACCTTTTCAGATGTGAGCGGCATGTCGATTTGCGTCACGCCTTCATCGGATAGCGCATCGAGCACCGCATTGACGATGGTGGCGAGGCTTCCGGCGCAGCCGGCTTCGCCGCAGCCCTTGGTGCCGAGCGGATTCGATGTCGCCGGCGAGGGATGACTGTCCAGCGTCATCGATGGAATATCGCCGGCGCGCGGCAGCGCGTAGTCCATGAACGAGCCCGTCACCGGCTGGCCGTTGTCGTCGTAGGTGACGCACTCCATCAGCGCCTGTCCGATGCCCTGCGCGACGCCGCCGTGAATTTGCCCGGCGACGATCATCGGATTGACCACGGTGCCGAAATCGTTGACGCCGCTGTAGCCGACGATGCGTACGACACCGGTGTCCGGATCGACCTCGACCTCGGCGACATGGCAACCGTTGGGGAATGTGGAAGGAATGCCCTGTGTGGTGTGATCGACATCGAGCGAGGAGGACGCGCCATCGGGCATCTTCGAATCCCGAAGCTTTGCCGCCAATTCCATGATGCCGATACCGCGGTCGGTGCCGGCGATGGTGAATTGTCCATTGGCGAACTCGATGTCGCCTTCTGAGGCCTCCAGCACATACGCCGCCGCCTGCTTGCCTTTTTCAATGACCAGCTTTGAAGCTTCAACGATGGCGGTGCCGCTTGCGGTGATCGAGCGCGAGCCGCCGGTGCCGTTGCCGGTGTGAACGATGTCGCTGTCGCCCTGCGTCAGCTTCACCGCGTCGAACGGAATCCCAAGATGCGTCGCCAGCACCTGAGCGTAGGGCGTCGCATGGCCCTGGCCGTAATCGAGCGTGCCGGTGATCAGCCGCACCGATCCGTCAGCTTCGAACACGATCTTGCCAAGTTCGGCGCTGGGCGGCGCCGTGATTTCGAGATAGGAGCCGACCGCGATGCCGCGCAGCTTGCCGCGCTTGCGGCTCTCTTTCTTTCGCTTGGCGAAGCCCGCGACGTCAGCCTGTTCCAAAGCCTTGTTGAACACGCCGGGGAAATCGCCGCTGTCATAGGTCAGGCCGTTCGCGGCAGCGAAGGGAATGTGCGACGCCTTGATGAAATTGCGCTTGCGCAGCGCCAGCCGATCGAGGCCCATTTCATCGGCGGCGCGATCGATCAGCCGCTCCATGAAATAGTTGGCTTCAGGCCGGCCCGCGCCGCGATAGGCGCCCATCAAGGTGGTGTTGGTCAGCACGCACTTGATATCGACGCCGATCAACGGCGTGCGATAGACGCTGTTGATGTTCTTGGCGATGTTGAGCGACAGCGGCAGCGGCGCGACGCCTGTGATGTAAGCGCCGAGATTGCCGTAGCCACGCACGCGCACGCCGAGAAACGCGCCGTCCGCAGCGAGCGCGAGTTCGCAATGCACGTCCTGCGCGCGGCCGTGACTGTCGGAGAGAAAGCTGGTCGAGCGCTCGTCGGTCCACTTCACCGCGCGTCCCAGTTCGCGCGCGGCATGCAGGATGCAGATGTATTCAGGATAGTTGGTGTTCTTCATGCCGAACGATCCGCCGACATTGCGGGTCCGCAGATGGACCTTGTCGTTCGGCACGTTCAGCGTTTTCGCCAGCGACAGACGGTTACCGGCGACGCCCTGGGTCGGGACTTCGATGGTGAAGCGCTGGGTCTTCCTGTCGTAGCTCGCCAGTCCCGCGCGCGGCTCCATCGCAACCACGGCGAGGCGGGTGTTGACGATATCGAGACGTGTGACATGCGCGGCGTTTGCGAACGCGGCATCGAGCGCGACATCGTCGCCGGAATGATAATCGAGCACGACATTGCCGGGGATGTGATCATAAAGCAGCGGCGCGCCGGGCTTCGCGGCGTCCCCCGCGCTTGTGACCGAGGGCAGCGGTTCGATGTCGACCACGACCGCTTCACCAGCGTCGCGGGCTTGCGCCAGAGTCTCAGCCACGACGAACGCAACCGGATCGCCGACGAAGCGCACCTTGTCGGTCATCAGCGGCAGGCGATTGGTTTGCAGCAGCGGCGAGCCGTCGCGGTTCTTCAGCGGCAGGCCGACGCTGAACGGCGTGTATCCGGCGCTCGCGAGATCCTTGCCGGTCCAGACACCGAGCACGCCGGGCATCGTGCGCGCTGCTTCCACATCGATGTTCTTGATGAGGCCGTGCGCGTGGCTGCTGCGGACGATCCAGGCGTAAGCCTGGCCGGGCAGATTGATGTCGTCGGTGTAGGTTCCCTTGCCTCGCACCAGCGTATCGTCTTCCTTGCGCCGGACAGGCTGCCCGACGCCGAATTTTTGCAGTGCGATATCATTCTCGGCCGAGATACCGGATGGGTGATCGAGCATGGGAAATCCGCTGAAAATGACGGTCTGGCGACAGAAAAGGCCGTTCGGGACGCTGACAGTCCTTGAAGTAGGTCAGCAAAAACAGAACCGCAATGTTCGATTGGGTATGCTGCGGTTGCGCCGCCTACGTACGCTGTTAGACTTTGTTTGAACAGAGTTGCCGCGGCGCGGGGCTGACGCCGCAGGGATGGAATTGCATGACTGAGGATGTGCGGCTGCACGACGGTTCCGGACCGTCTGTCGGCCCGCCAGCAGCGATGGCTGAAGAGGCGCACGGCCGCGGGGAGACCCGCGTTCATGGCGCCGCCTATGCCGCGCTCGATCTCGGAACCAACAATTGCCGGCTGCTGATCGCGCGCGTCTCGAACGACGGATTCCGCGTGATCGATTCGTTTTCGCGCATCATCCGGCTCGGCGAGGGCATTTCGACATCGGGCCGCATCAGCGACGCTGCGATTTCGCGGGCGGTGGGCGCGCTCGGCGTGTGCGGCGACAAGATTCGCGCCAAGGGCGCGAAACGGTTGCGCACCATCGCGACCGAGGCGTGCCGCGCCGCCGACAATGCCGACGCATTTCTCGACCTGATCGCGCGCGAAACCGGGATCAACCTCGAAGTCATCGACCGCGAGACCGAGTCGACGCTGGCGGTGATCGGCTGCTCGCCGCTGCTCGATACCCGCGCGAAGGGCGCGATCCTGTTCGACATTGGCGGCGGCTCGACGGAAGTGGTGCGGATCGAGCGTCCGGCCGGCAGCCCGCACGCGGCGCCGGTGAAGGGGCCATGGGTCTCGCTGCCGCTCGGCGTGGTCACGCTGGCGGAGCGCTTCGGCGGCATGCATGTCACCCGCGAGTCGTACGGCGAGATGGTCGGCGAGGTTGCACGTCATCTCGCGCCGTTCGCCGCACAGCACGGCCACGATCTGTCCGGCATGCATCTGCTCGGAACATCCGGGACCGTCACGACGGTCGCGGGCATCCACCTTGGTCTGTCGCACTATGACCGGCGACGGGTGGACGGTTTGTGGATGAACGACGCCGACATGGACCGCGCCATCAAGCGGCTGCTCGACATGAGCTATCAGGACCGCGCGCGAAATGCCTGCATCGGCACCGAGCGGGCCGATCTCGTGCTGGCCGGATGCGCCATTCTCGATGCGATCCGCAAGGCGTTTCCGCTGCCGCGCCTGCGGGTCGCGGACCGCGGTCTGCGCGAAGGCATGCTGGTCGAGATGATGCGGGCCGACGGCGCAATCCCTGCGTCCTGAGTTCCTTTAGATTCCGTGACGCAGCGGCGAAAACGTCGTAAGGGATGCGCAAGCGCATTCATTTCGGGCACGATCCTTCCCGAAACCGGTTCCCACTTTTCGGGGATCATGCCCCTGGAAAGCACTTCCCATGGCGAAAGACACCACCGGACGACTGCATGTGACGGTGAAGTCCGGCGGCAAGCGCAAGCTATCGTCGAAACTCTGGCTGGAACGTCAGCTCAACGATCCTTACGTCATGCAGGCCAAGCGTGACGGTTTTCGCTCGCGCGCGGCTTACAAATTGCGCGAAATCGACGACAAGCAGCGCTTCCTCAAGCAGGGACAGGTCGTGGTCGATCTCGGCGCCGCACCCGGCGGATGGAGCCAGATCGCGGCAAAGCGCGTCGGCGCGCTGGAGGGCCGGGGCAAGGTCGTCGCCATCGACCTGCTGGAAATGCCGGAACTGCCCGGTGTGCTTTTCGCGCAGATGGATTTTCTTGACGATCGCGCGCCCGAGAAGCTGCGCGCCATGATTGGCGGCGGCGCCGACGTCGTGATGTCGGACATGGCGGCGAACACCACGGGTCATCGCAAGACCGACCAGTTACGCATCATCGGTCTGGTCGAAAGCGCGGCAGCGTTCGCCTGCGAAATCCTCAATCCGGGCGGCACGTTTCTGGCGAAAGTCTTTCAGAGCGGTGCGGAGGCAGATTTGGTGGCGCAGCTCAAACGCGATTTCACCACGGTGAAGCATGTCAAACCCGCCGCCAGCCGGCAGGATTCATCCGAGCGCTACGTGATGGCGCTGGGATTTCGGGGTTCAAATACACCGCAATAAGCTCGTCTACCCCAGTTTCTGGTCGCGGGCGTCGTGGGTTGATTCCGCTGCGGCGGCTTCGGCGGCTTGCGGGGTCTCGACCTCCGGCACCCGATGCCCCGAGATTTCGTGGCCGGCATCCTCCGGTAATTTCCAGAACGAGTAAGCCGACAGCGCCGACAGCACAGCGACGATCAGGAACGCCGGCCAGAAGTCGTTCGCGCTGAGTTCCACGGAATGGTTCGCGGCCATCGTCGCCTCGACCGCGAACGCGCCGACCGCGACGCCCGCCGAAATCGCGAGCTGCTGGTTGACGCTCACAAGGGTGGTGGCGCGGCTCATTTCGTCGGGCGAGACTTCCGCATAGGCCATGGTGTTGATTGCCGTGAACTGCAGCGAGCGGAAGAAGCCGCCGACAACCAGGATGATCATGATGAGCAGCAGTGGCGTCGCAGGCGTGAACAGCGCGCAGGCGGCGAGAAAGAACGAACTCACCACGGCGTTGATGACCATGATGTTGCGGAAGCCGAAGGTGCGGATGATCCGTGCCGCCAGCGCCTTCATGCCGAGCGCGCCGACGGCCGAGGCAAACGTCACCATCCCCGACTGGAACGGCGAGAGGCCGAAGCCGACCTGCATCAGCAGCGGCAACAGGAACGGCAGCGCGCCGATGCCGAGGCGATACATGAAGCCGCCGGTGAGGCTGGCGCGCAATGTCGGATGCTTGATCAGCGTAAAATCCAGCACCGGCGACGCGGTGCGCTTCGCATGCCAGAGATAGAAACCCATCGCGATGCCGCCGCCGACAATCAGCGCTGTCACGACTCCCCACGACAACAGGCCAAGACCTGCGACCGACAGGCCGAAGGCGAGACCGGCGACGCCCAGTCCTGCGAGCACCAGTCCGACACCATCGAAGCGCTCGGGATTCTCGCTCTTGATCGGATCGATGTATTTCAGCGCGAGCCAGATGCCGAGCAGCCCGATCGGAATGTTGATCAGGAAGATCCAGTGCCACGAGAAGTAGGTGGTGATGAAACCGCCGAGCGGCGGCCCGATCACCGGACCGATCAGCGCGGGGATGGTGACCCACGCCATCGCGTTGACCAGCGCGCTCTTGTCGATGGAACGCAGCAGCACGAGCCGCCCGACCGGCGTCATCATGGCGCCGCCGATGCCCTGGATGATGCGTGCGATCACGAAATGGGTGATCGACGTGGACATGGCGCAGCCGATGGAGCCGACCATGAACACGGCGATGGCGACGCTGAACACCGCGCGCGCGCCGAAGCGGTCGGCGGTCCAGCCGCTCGCCGGAATGAACACCGCAAGCGACAGAAGATAGGATGTGATCGCGAGCTTCAGCGTCAGGGGACTGGTGCCGATGTCCGCGGCGATGGCGGGCAGCGACGTCGCAATCACCGTGGAATCCATGTTTTCCATGAAAAGCGCACAGGCGACGATCAGCGGTATCAGGCGTTCCTTCTGCATCGGCTCGGCTTTG
The DNA here is from genome assembly GCF_001006325.2 of Afipia massiliensis. Lineage (NCBI taxonomy): Bacteria > Pseudomonadati > Pseudomonadota > Alphaproteobacteria > Hyphomicrobiales > Nitrobacteraceae > Afipia > Afipia massiliensis. Next base: position 3,501,113 of record NZ_LBIA02000001.1, read on the forward strand.
TGGAAGGATCTGCCGACATGGCGGCGACAAGGGGCGAACCACCCCAGATAGGCCAGTCTTGCGGGGCAGGGTCAATAAACTCGTCGTGAAGCGCCCCTGTGTGGAAAAGACCGCTGTTAGATGGGCTTTCGCAGGTGTCCCATGCGTAAAAACCGCTGATTTCAGAGCGAAATGCTTTGAAACGTCATCCCTTCATGCTATCGACCACCGCCAACCCCATTGATGGGCTTCGATTCGAGCGACGTACCCGCGATCGCTCGATTTTGCACATCCTGAGGTTTTTTACCGCAGCCACGGGCTGCCGAACGGAGTTGGCAATGGCAAAGCAGTTGGGTCAGGGTATTCGCGAAGCTTTCACATTTGACGATGTGTTGCTGAAACCCGGTCTGTCCGACATCCTGCCGTCCGATGCCGACGTCCGCACCTATCTGACGCGCACGATCCCGCTCAACATTCCGATCATTGCCTCGGCGATGGATACCGTCACCGAAGCCAGCATGGCGATTGCGATGGCGCAGGCCGGCGGCATCGGCGTGATTCATCGGAATTTCGAAGGTGACGGTCAGGCCGCGCAGGTGCGCCTGGTCAAGAAATTCGAATCCGGCATGGTGGTGAATCCGCTGACCATCGGTCCCGACGCCAAGCTGGTCGATGCGCTGACGCTGATGAAGGATCACGGTATCTCCGGCGTTCCGGTGGTGACCGGTGCTGGCCCCGGCAAACCCGGCAAGCTGGTGGGCATTCTCACCAATCGCGACGTGCGCTTCGCCACCGATCCGGAGCAGAAAGTCTCCGAACTGATGACGCATGAAAACCTCATCACGGTGAGGGAGGGCGTTAGCCAGATCGAAGCCAAGCGGCTGCTGCATCAGAACCGCATCGAAAAGCTGCTCGTCGTCGATGAGCAATATCGCTGCGTCGGCCTCATTACAGTGAAAGACATGGAAAAGGCGGTGGCCTATCCGTTGGCCTCGAAGGATGCGCAGGGACGTCTGCGCGTTGCTGCCGCCACCACGGTTGGAGACGCCGGCTTTGCGCGTACCGAGCGGTTGATCGAGGCGGGAGCCGACGTCATTGTCGTCGATACCGCGCATGGTCATTCCATGCGCGTGCTTGAAGCGGTCAACCGCATCAAGCGTCTTTCGAACGCCGTGCAGGTGATCGCCGGTAACGTCGCGACCACCGAAGCCACGCAGGCGCTGATCGATAGCGGTGCGGACGCCATCAAGGTCGGCATCGGTCCGGGTTCAATCTGCACCACGCGCATCGTCGCCGGCGTCGGGGTGCCGCAGCTCACCGCGATCATGGATTCGGTCGAAGCTGCGAAGAAGGCGAACATTCCGGTGATCGCCGACGGCGGCATCAAGTTTTCCGGCGATCTTGCCAAGGCGCTCGCGGCCGGCGCGGATGTCGCGATGGTCGGCTCGCTGCTGGCGGGCACCGATGAGACGCCGGGCGAAGTGTTCCTGTGGCAGGGCCGGTCCTACAAGGCCTATCGCGGCATGGGCTCCGTCGGCGCGATGGCGCGCGGCTCCGCCGATCGCTACTTCCAGCAGGACATCAAGGACACGCTCAAGCTCGTCCCGGAAGGCATCGAAGGGCAGGTGCCTTACAAGGGACCGGTCGCCAACGTGCTGCATCAGTTGGCCGGTGGTCTCCGCGCGGCGATGGGCTATGTCGGCGCGAAAAACCTCGAGGACTTCCACGCCAAGGCGGAATTCGTGCGGATCACCGGCGCGGGCCTGCGCGAAAGCCACGTCCACGATGTCACCATTACCCGCGAAAGCCCGAATTATCCGGGCGGGGGCTAGTAAGCTCGTCCAATTTCGGCCCCAACGGCCTGTCAAAACAGGCTACGATTGCGCGGTATTTTTAGTACCTCGCGCAATACGGCTCGCGCGCGTTTCGCGCGAGTTCAAACGCATTTCAAGCTCATTGACCCGGCAGCGAATCCGGACGCAATGTTCGCAACATCTCAGAAAAGAAGAACATCATGGTTGACTGGACAGACGACAGGATCACAGCGCTCTCGGATCAGGATCTGAAGAACCTGCTGACCAATGCGGAGCGCAAATCGGTCGCCGATATCGTGGCAAAATGTCAGACCGAGCTTGAGAAGCGCAACGCCGCCAAGCCGCGCAAGGCATCGAAGCCGCGCTCCGAACTGAAAGAGTTCGAGCATGATGTGTCCGCACAACTTGCCGAGATCGGCAAGGAGGTTGCGGGCAAGTACGATCTCTCCGAGGAAACCGCGAAAGCGAAGTCCGAAGGCGTGAAAGGCTTCAAGGCGCACCGGCTGCTGGATTCGAAAGGCTACGCCAAGCTCGGCGGCATGCAGCGCGATGGCTCGGTCGCCATCGAGCGCTACATTTCCTATCGCCGCGGCGACAGCACGGCCTACCTCGGAGTCTTTCTGCCGAAGGATGCACCGGCGGAAGATCACGAATTTCATGTGATCGCGCCGAAAGCGTTTCTCGAGGACGGAAAGCCGGTGGCTGACATTCGCCCCTCGGCGACGGAGAAGCAGAAGCAACCTGCGGACAGCGGCCTCGCGTTCAAGGATCTGCCGAGTGCAGCCGCAGCGTTCGACAGGGCGCTGGCGAAGCTGACCGCCTGACACTTTCACTTATTTTTGTCATGGCCGGGCTTGTCCCGGCCATCTCGATCATTAGGCCTCTGTGCCATACGAATCGGGATCACCGGGACAAGCCCGGTGATGACAAAATGCGGGTTGGTAAGTGCTGGGCATTGTCCCTCGACAGCCACGACCACGCTCAACTCATTCTGTTTTAAACGACGTGAGGCATGGATGCCATGCCGCTCCACGCGCGCGTGGCAATGCGCGGTTCTCTCGGCTAAATAACGCTCACGTTCATAGAAACCGAGGAAACATCATGTCTCAGTCAGCCAAGCGTATTGTTCTCGCTTCTCGTCCCGTCGGCGAGCCGAAGCCCAGCGATTTTCGCCTTGAAGATTACGCCGTGCCGACGCCGGGTGAGGGGCAGCTCCTGCTGCGCACGATCTGGCTGTCGCTCGATCCCTACATGCGCGGGCGCATGGACGATGGTCCGTCTTACTCCGCACCGGTCCCGATCGGCGGCGTGATGGAAGGCGGCACGGTGTGCGAGGTGATGGCCTCGAACAACCCGGGCTTTGCGAAGGGCGACATCGTTCTCGCGCATGCCGGATGGCAGCAGTATGCACTCTCTGACGGCAAGGGATTGCGCAAGATCGATCCGGGCGTCGCGCCGATCTCGACGGCGGTCGGTGTGCTCGGCATGCCGGGCATGACGGCCTATACGGGCCTGCTTGAAATCGGCAAGCCGAAGCCCGGCGAGACCGTCGTGGTGGCGGCGGCGTCCGGCGCGGTGGGTTCGGCGGTCGGGCAGATCGCGAAGATCAAGGGCGCGCGCGCCGTGGGCATCGCGGGCGGCAAGGAGAAATGCGACTACGTCAAGAACGAACTCGGCTTTGACGAGTGTCTCGACCATCGCGATCCCGATCTCGCCGCGAAGCTGAAGGAAGCCTGCCCGAAGGGCATCGACGTCTATTTCGAAAACGTCGGCGGCAAGGTGTTCGAAGCGGTGTTTCCGCGTCTCAACGACTTCGCGCGCATCCCGGTGTGCGGCCTGATCGCTGATTACAGCACGATCTTCGGCAAGGACACGCCGGCGCCGAAATGGGCCAATTCGATCATGCGCGCCATTCTCGTCAAGCGGCTGAACTTCCGCGGCTTCATCGTTCGGGATTTCGCATCGATGTATCCGGACTTCATCCGCGAGATGCCGCAGTGGCTGCGCGAGGGCAAGCTCAAGCATCGCGAGTTCGTCACCGAAGGCATCGAGAGCGCGCCGAACGCGTTCATGGGCCTGCTCAAGGGCGCGAACTTCGGCAAGCAGCTCGTGCGCGTCGCGCCGGACAAGGCTTAACGCGGCTGAACGGTAATTCACCTCTCCCGTGGGGAGAGGTCGACCCGCGAAGCGGGGCGGGTGAGGGCGTTCACTCCACCGATGAATCCTAACCCCTCACCCCAACCCTCTCCCCACGGGAGAGGGAGTTCCATCGCATATGCATCGGATACGGTATTTCAATTCAGGCGTTCAGAATCACACCGCCGTTGACGGCTCCAGAACCGAAAACAGATCGATATTGATCTGCCCCGCCGCGCGAACGTGGCGGACTTCGAATCCGTCGGGCTGGAAGACATATTCCACCAGCCCGACTTCCTTCACGCCGATCAGTTCCTGTTTCGCGTTGGAGCGGATCACGAAGGACGACGACGGCGCCCAGATGTGGCGCACGTTCCGGAACGTCGTGTCCCGGCGCTGGTGCACGTGGCCGCAGGCGACCAGCCGTAAATTCATGCCGTCGAGCATGTTGAGCAGATCGCTGCGCGCGGGCATCGGCACGTAGCGGAATGATGTTGCTGCGGTCTCCGCGTCGTCAGGCGCGTCCTTGTAGAGCGGCTTGTGGATGAACAGCGCCACCGGCTTGCCTTGTGCGGCGGACAGTTGTTCGGCCAGCCATTCGCGCTGCTCTGCCTCGCAGGCGAGCGCGGTGTTCATCACCAGCGAGTTCAATCCAATGACGCACCAGCCCGCGGCATCGAACTGCCAGCGGTCTTCGCCGAACACCGCGATGAAATTCTGCCGGTTCGCCTCGGATACGGGTTGCGCAGGCTGCACGCCGGTCAAGGTCGGGTTGTCGCCGATGTCGTGATTGCCGGGAATATAGCGGCAATCGACAGGCAACGCGTCGTGCAGGGCCTTTGCGAAATCGAGATCGTCCGGATGATCCGGGCCGTCGAAAGCGACATCGCCGCTGTTGATGACGAGGTCGGGCCGGTTGTCATCGATATGCTGGCTGACCCGATGGAAGTTCTCGACGAACTCGGGAAACCGGGCGCCGAGATGCGTGTCGGTGATCTGCGTCAGGCGGAAGCGGGACATGGGCATGCTCCTTTGCGGAGCAATCTACACAGCGCGCATGTCAATGAGATGGCTCGCTGCACCAGCGATCGCGTTTAAAACAGTCGTCTATCTTTTTCGGGTTCTGCCGCCAAACGGCGAATAAAAGGAAAATTGTTAGGTGATTCAAATGAAGGGTCGTGAATAATTTTCAGGTCATGCAAATTCTCTGAACCGGTGCCTCACAGCACGCGGTAACGGATAGCGAAGCTGTCGTCGGGCACGCTGCGCGCGGTGTCGGTGGATGCGATGCGATCGACCAGGTGCCACGGGCCGAACTCATCGGACGGACTCGGGTTCGGCGGCAGCCGCAATTTGAAAGCGCGCTGCGCCTGACCGGGCAGGCTGAGCACGACCATCCTGTCCGAGGTGCGGAATTTCAGCGGAACGGAGCCGCGCAACACGGCGCGCCCGTCTTCCGTCGCGCGCAGGCTGTCATCGATCCGCGCGAGCGTCTGGTTCTGGTCGGTGAGCAATTCGACCTGTGCTTCGCGCTTCAGGTCGGCGCTTGTTGCCGTGCGCGGCAGGCGGATTTCAAACTCCACGGCGGGCGCCTTGGCCATGAGTCCGAGGTGCTTGAGCGCGGCGGTGCGCAGGCCGTAGCCGCCGGCGGCCAGCGCGCCGACCATGAGCACGACACCGAGGCTGCGGACGGCGACGCCGCGGAATGTCCGGTCATCGCCCTTGAGGGTGAGCGTGAGGGCAACCGCCGTGATAAATCCCGCCACGCCCGCCAGCGGGCCGATGACAATGAACGCAGCCAGGTTGTCCGAACCGGAGCCCAGCGAAGCCGCGATCATCGCGGCAGCGGCCCAGCTTCCGAGGGCTCCCAGCACACCGGCAAGAATCGAGATGACGTAAAGCATCGCAGCACCCGAGCACGGCTCCACTCGACCTATGGAGCGGAACCTTCTGGGCATTGGTCGTTTCTGTCTGTGATCGGGTTCACAGATCCCGGAGACAATTGTCAGGGGGAGAGGGGGCCGGTATAGCGGTGAGATAACATTCGCATCGGGGGAATTCTTTATGACAGTTCAGATGGTTCTGCTGCCGGTCTTCGTGCTGGTTCTGCTGTCCTTCATCCTGATGTTCAGGATGTTCACGGTCCGCACAGGTGCGATCAAAAACCGCGAGGTCCGCGTATCGGAAGTCGCTGTCGGCCAGAAAGCCTGGCCGACGAAGGCGGCGCAGGTCAGCAACGCCTATTCCAACCAGTTCGAACTGCCGGTGCTGTTTTTCGTGCTGATCGCCCTTGCGCTGCCGCTGCGGCAGGCCGATCTCATCATCGTGCTGTTGTCGTGGGTGTTCGTGGTCACGCGCTACATTCACGCCGGCGTCTATGCTACCTCGAACAACCTGAAGGCGCGATTCTCGGCATTCGCCGCCGGTGCGCTTGTCCTTCTCATCATGTGGGTCTATTTCGCGCTCAAGCTGTTGCTCGCGATCTGACGATCCTCACTTCTGAAAGACCATCATGACGCCTGCCGCGCGGCTCTCCGCAGCTATCGAGATTCTTGGCGCCATCGACGCGCAGCGTATTCCCGCGCCGAACGCGCTGAAGGAGTGGGGCACCGCGCACCGCTTCGCGGGTTCCGGCGACCGTGCCGCCATCGCGGGGCTGGTCTTCGACGTGCTTCGCCGCAGAGCGTCGTCGGCCTGGCTGATGGATGCCGATACGCCGCGCGCCCGATTGCTCGGCATGCTCAAGCTCGAGCGCAAGCTTGATGCCGATGCCGTCGCCGCGTTGTGCGACGGCGGGCGCTTCGCGCCCGAGCCGCTGACGGACACTGAGCGCGCCGCGTTGACCTCGCGCAGCCTGAAGGACGCGCCGGCGCACATTGCCGGCGATTATCCGGAATGGCTCGATCCCCAGCTTGCGGCCGTGTTCGGCGATGAGCGGGCGGAGGAGGCCGTCGCCATGGCCAGCCGTGCGCCGCTCGACCTGCGCGTCAACACGCTGAAGGCCAAACACGAGAAGGTGCTGGCCTCGATGAAGCATCTCGGCGCGAGGGCGACACCGTGGTCGCCATGGGGATTGCGGATCGATCTCGGCGCGGATGCGCGCAATCCCGGCATCCATTCCGAGGAAGCCTTCATCAAGGGCGGCGTCGAGGTGCAGGACGAAGGCTCGCAGCTTGCCGCCTTCCTGAGCGGCGCGAAGCCCGGCGAGCAGGTGATCGACATGTGCGCAGGCGCGGGCGGCAAGACGCTGGCGCTCGCTGCGATGATGCAGGGCAAGGGGCGGCTGATTGCGACGGATCATGACAAGCGCCAGCTTGCACCGATTCATGAGCGGCTGTCGCGCGCGGGCATTCACAACGCCGATGTGCGCACGCCGAGAGGACCGGACGATACGCTCTCCGACATCAAGGCGTCGGCCGATCTCGTGGTGATCGATGCGCCGTGCACCGGCACAGGGACGTGGCGGCGCAACCCGGACGCGAAATGGCGCATGCGCCCCGGCGCGCTGGACGTTCGCATCAAGGATCAGATCGCGGTGCTGGATCGCGCGGCTGATCTCGTGAAGCCGGGCGGACGGGTCGCCTACATCACCTGTTCGGTGTTGCCGCAGGAGAACAACGAGCAGGTCCGCGGCTTCGTGAGCCGCCATCCGGAATTCACGGTGGTTCCGCCGTCGCAAGTGGCCTCGGTGCTGTGGGACAAGGCCGATGATTTCATCGCCGCCACGCTGCAATCGCCGGAAGGGCTGTTGATGACCCCGCGGCGGACCGGGACGGACGGGTTTTTTGTATCGGTCATGACGCGTGCTGCGGCGGGGTGATCGCCGGGGTGCGTTAGCGCCGTGCGATGTCAGCTTCCGCGGGCCTTGTCGCGCAGACGCTTCGCCACTGCTCCCGGAAAATTCAGCAGCATGTGCCGCGGCGCGCGAAGCCGTTCGGCTTCATCCATGAATTTTTGCATTTCGCCCGTGAACCAGTGCGCGTCGTTCGCGCGTTGCCGCTCGGCTGCGGCCCAAAGGCCAAGCTGACGAGACAGTTCGGACCGGAACGGAGCAGGCGCAGAATCGTAAAGACCAAGTGTCGCGACATTCGATCGCAGCAACTTCATCCGGATCGCGTGCGGAAGCCCTGCGAAGTGATGGATGACGGGATCATCCGATGCGGCGATGCCGGGGATCGAATTCCATGCGGTATCGAGGTGTCCGACATGAGCGCGATCCGCTACATTGTCCAGATCAGGACCGAAGCCGAGCGATTCATTGAGTCCCAGCATCACGTGGAGGGCAGCCTGATCGCTCCAGTTGTGGGTCACTTGTCCGTGCAGGGTCAGCATCCGGGCAAAGAAGTCCCTGGACCAGTCCGACCGGCGGATCAGGTAGACTCCGGCGTTGTAGTGCGGAGGGAAGGCCGAGCCGTCCAGCCGCGCCGTATCAGGCCCGTGCCAAGAAATCATGAGATCGGCGCCGGGTTGTGCTGCGTCCAGGATATCGCGATCGAGGCGCAGGATCAGCGCGTCGATATCGAGCCAGACAACGAACTCGAAATCGCCGTCCAGCGCGTCGAGAATGGGCGGGACTTTCATCCATGCGCGGTCGAGATCGGTGCCTTCCAACCGGTGAACCCGAAGGTCGTGTCCGTGGCGGGCGGCATATTTCTCCAGTCGGGGGAGCGTGAGTTCGGCGATCTCGGCATAATCGCTGCTCCGATAGGCCGTTACGATGCAGCAGCGGGGCATTCGGGAAATCCGGCTGTTCGGCAAATTCGGCGGTCGGCTTGGGGACCGGCCGATCAAGGCGTGCTGTTAATTCGATAATATCTGGAGATTCATAGCCCAATCCGGGCGAAGGCAAAAGTGAGGCGGGATGCGTTTGCACGCAATGAGAAGACTGCGTTTTCGCGGTGCTGAGGCGTCCTGGAGGGATCGGTCAGCCGTCGCCAAAACCTGCCAATAAGCCCGTTTTTGCAGGCATTCCGGGGTTGCGACTCCGCCGCCTGTCGCGTATTTCCTCTCCATGACAGCACACAGCCAGACCGCCCCAGCGACGCCCGATGTGGCGGCCGCTCACGAGAAGATTCTCATCGTCGATTTCGGCTCCCAGGTGACGCAGCTCATCGCGCGGCGCGTCCGCGAAGAGGGGGTCTACTCCGAGATCGTGCCGTTCCAGAAAGCCGAAGCGGCCTTCAAGGCGATGCAGCCCAAGGCCGTGATCCTGTCCGGCGGCCCGGCCTCCGTCCTGGATCAGGACGCACCCTCCGCGCCGATGTCGATCCTGACCGCAGGCGTGCCGGTGCTGGGCATCTGCTACGGCGAGCAGACCATGGCGCAGCAGCTCGGCGGCACCGTCGAGGCTGGACACCATCGCGAATTCGGCCGCGCGCTGATTGAAGTGACCGACAACTGCGCGCTGTTCGAGGACGTCTGGAACATCGGAGAGAAGCATTACGTCTGGATGAGCCACGGCGACCGCGTCACCAAGCTGCCGGACGGTTTCCGAGGCGTGGCGAAGGCGCCCGGCTCGCCGATCTCGGTGATCGCCGACGACAAGCGCAAGTTCTATGCGATGCAATTCCATCCCGAGGTGGTGCATACGCCGGATGGCGCGAAGCTGATCAAGAATTTCGTGCGCAAGGTCGCGGGGCTGAAAGGCGACTGGACCATGCGCGCCTTCCGCGAGGAAGCGATCGAGAAGATCCGCGCGCAGGTCGGCAAGGGCAAGGTGATCTGCGGCCTGTCGGGCGGCGTCGATTCATCTGTCGCGGCGATCCTCATTCACGAAGCCATCGGCGATCAACTCACCTGCGTGTTTGTCGATCACGGCATGCTGCGCAAGGACGAGGCGAAGACCGTCGTCGATCTGTTCCGTCACCACTACAACATCCCGCTGGTGCACGTTGATGCGTCGAAGACTTTTCTCGGCGAGCTTGACGGCGTCACCGATCCGGAAGTGAAGCGCAAGACCATCGGCCGCCTGTTCATCGACGTGTTCGACGCTGAAGCGAAGAAGATCGCAGCCTTAGGAAAAGGTTCGGCGGATTTCCTCGCGCAGGGCACGCTCTATCCCGACGTGATCGAAAGCGTCTCGTTCACCGGCGGGCCGTCGGTGACGATCAAGTCGCATCACAATGTCGGCGGCTTGCCCGCGCGCATGAACATGAAGCTGGTGGAGCCGCTGCGTGAATTGTTCAAGGACGAGGTGCGTGCGCTCGGCCGCGAACTCGGCTTGCCGGATGTTTTCGTCGGACGGCATCCGTTTCCGGGTCCGGGGCTTGCGATCCGCTGCCCCGGCGAGATCACACGCGAGAAGCTCGACATCCTGCGCGAGGCCGATGCGGTGTACATCGACCAGATCCGCAAGGCGGGACTTTACGACACCATCTGGCAGGCGTTCGCGGTGCTGCTGCCGGTAAAGACCGTCGGCGTGATGGGCGATGGCCGTACATATGATTTTGTTGTTGGCCTGCGCGCGGTGACATCCACCGACGGCATGACCGCCGACTTCTATCCGTTCGACATGAAGTTTTTGGGCGAGACCGCCACCCGCATTATCAACGAGGTGAAGGGCGTCAATCGTGTGGTTTACGACGTGACGTCGAAACCGCCGGGAACGATCGAGTGGGAGTGATGACCGATTCTGGCTAGGCACCAGAACAGCGAGCAAAAGTTCGATATCTAATCCCTACGTTTTGCCATGCGCTTGGCTGTCAAAACGATATAGCGCTTAGGTGTGCCATCCATAGCCAAGATGCGTGTATACCGCATGCTGACACGACCACCCGTCTTGTTCGCGTATTGATCTAATCCCCAAGTGAAAATGCTGCTTACCCTGCGAAGAACCTCTCGTGACATGCTTATTGGAATCGTCCTTCCCAATTCGTTGTCAAATACCGAGCCATATCCTGAGTTTACGTTGAATGCTGCGATGCTGAAATCTTTTTCCAGCTCTTGGTTGTCCTCGATGTTTAGTCTGACGTAGTCTCTTGTGTTCTCGTTGTAGGTATTGATTATATTATGCCCTCCAAGGATCTGCATCCTTGTGGCGCCCTTCCCAATCACAGCATGAGTCTGGCGTATTGCTGGTTCAACCCTTGCTACAAGCGCCTCGATATCGCCACCCCGCCTTCTGATAATCTGCGTTAGCAACGGTGTTTGATGCGAATCGTCCTGTCCTAGATTTCTTGAGATGACCCGACGTACCAAGTCGTAGAGCAGTAATGAAGCAGTTGCACCGCCAAGTCCGAGCACTTCGGCAGGGTTCTGCTGTAGCCAAACGGTGAAGTCTGCAAGAATGCTACCTTCGGTGGGCGTACTCGCTCGCACCGCATCTCTGCCAAGGAAATCGCCTCGCTGTCGTATCTTTCCTGTTTCGGCGTAGTTCGTAACAAGCGCTAAAGTCCACGCGAATCCCGCAAGGGCCATATAGCCATCGTAGCCCTGAAATTGGTGCTGGTCTGCGGTATCGCCTGTGAGTTTGAGTCGAAAGGGGACTATCTCCGCCATGACTATTTGGTGCCTTTAGCTGTATAGCTTGTGGCCATAACGCCGTTTTGTGCGGCATCTTGGCTAGCCGGTGTATCCAGTCTCGACAATTTGGGTTTGCTAGAATTGTTGCTTTCCGGCCGGTGTGATTTGTAGGCAGCAAAAATGCCTATTACGACAGATGCTAAAATCACGATCAGGGCCAATAATTTTGCTACTCGAAAGGTCCATTCGCCAGCCTTTACACGACGCCATTCTGATTTGAGTAACGCTTGTGATGACTCCAAAAACTCCTTCTCTATGATCCGAATATTTTCGGTAGTGAGTTTCGTTTCGTCTGCTGTAAGCGCGTTGAATGCTTCCATCGCGCCAAGAAGCCTTTTGCACTTTGACTCGTTCGGATTTATCCGAAGTAAAATGTTGAAAGTTGAAGTGTTAAGTGGAATGTACAATGGACGAAGCGCTGCGACTTTCTCTGCATGATTTGGATATTTGACCTTTGTCGCGTCATGGATTGCATTAATCTGTGTAAGCAGGGCCGTAAGATCTGAGCGAAGTGCATCAATCCAAGCCTGCCTAAATTCCGATGTTTTTTGCTCTTTGCTAATAATCAATCCGAGCAATGATATGGTGCCTGCAATAAGTGCGGCGACCACTGCCCCTATGGCTGCGTCTGGAATGTTAACCATTGCCTCCCCCCCGGTCCGAAAGGTCTATGCCTTTACGATTATGGTCAAGACCCGTCGGGCGGAGAGAGATGTTTATCCGCTAGTGATATCGGCGTGGAGATGGTTTGACCGGCAATAGTTCTCCCGCTCTGCTAATAAAACTGGACTGAGCGCTGGATTAGTTGATCGTCTGCCGTGCCAGACACCCCCCTTGAATTCTCCAGAGGAGGCAAGAACGGATGGCGCCAGTCATAGTTGATCCCGAAAAAATTCGCGCATTCAAGGATGCCGCGAGTTTTTACAAGTGGCTCGCCAAGCAACACGACAAGGACGACGAGGTCTGGATCAAGATCCACAAGGTGGATTCTGGCCTCAAATCGATCACGCCCAAGGAGGCCATCGATGTCGTGCTGTGCTGGGGCTGGATCGACGGCCAGCGCAAGGGCTTCGACGAGCAAAGCTTCCTGCAGCGCTATTCCCCTCGCACCAGGAATGGCACCTGGAGCCAGATCAATGTCGACAACGTCGCGCGGCTCATCAAAGACGGCAGGATGACCGAGCACGGCTTGAAACAAGTCGAGGCCGCGAAGGCCGACGGGCGCTGGGATCGCGCCTACAAGAGCGGCAAGGACATGAAAATCCCCGCCGATCTGCAGGTGGCCATCGATGCTGAGCCCAAAGCCAAGGCCATGCTGGCGAAACTCAGTGAGCAGAACCGCTTCGCGCTGGCCTTCAGAACCCACAACATGAAGACTGAAGCCGGGCGGAAGAAGAAGATCGAGACGTTCGTTGAAATGCTCAAGCGCGGCGAGACGATTTACCCGCAGCGCAAGAAATGAGCGCAGATAAGTCAATCAAGGCTTAGGCGATTTAGCCAGTCTTCGAGCTTCGCTTCGGCCGGCGTACGGCTCGCAGCTTGCCGCTCGGTCCGCCGCCGCAGAAGAATTGATCGCCGCCGTCGGACTCGAGTCCCGAGATGCCCGTTCCTGACGGCATGGCGAGTTCTTCGAGAACGTCGCCGGTTTGAGGATCGATGCGCCGCAGTTCGCTGTCGTTGCCTTCCCAGGTGCCGTGCCAGAGCTCGCCATCGACCCAGGTGACGCCGGTGACAAAGCGGGTTGACTCGATGGTGCGCTGGATCGCTCCCGTCTCGGGGTCGATCTGATGGATCTTCTTTTCCCGGTACTGTCCGACCCAGAGCGAGCCTTCAGCCCACGCCATCCCGGAGTCTCCGCCGTTACCGGGCGCAGGGATTGTCGCAATCACACGACCCGACTTCGGGTCGACTTTCTGGATATTCTTCTCGAAGAGCTGAAACAGGTACCGGCCGTCGAAGGCGGTGCCCGCGTGCGCGGGCATATCGATCGTGTGCACGGTCTTCCCGCTCTCGGGGTCGAGAGCGTTCAGCCTGTCGCCGGACGCAAACCAGACCCTTTGACCATCGAACGTGACGCCATGCACTTCTTGCACGCCGGGAAAGGGGCCGTATTCGCGAATGATTTCTGCTGCTGCTCGTTTCATGTTTCCATTTCCGTTGTTTCGATGCCGCCAACCTAATCACCCGGCAAGGAAGCAGGGAGTAACAATGCGGTCGTGAATCCCGCCACCGGCGGGGTCATCCATCGGCGTGCGCGCGCACGGCCGAACGATTGGACCTTGCCGGCTTCGGCAAGCTCATCGAGCGCCCGCTGCACGGTGCGCTGGCTGGCGCTGAGCGCAAGTGCGAGCGCTGAACTCGACCACGACTCGCCGTCGGCGAGGAACGCAAGCACCGACCCGTGCTCTTCTTCGACCGGCGTTGCCAGCACGACGACATCGCGTGCGCGAAGCGGCGCCAGCGCGAACCCGTCTTTGGTCGCGGTTATGTCGGCCAGCGGCCTCAGCGCTTTGCGAAGCCGCCCGATCTCGACGCGGAGCCGTGCGCGATGCGATTCATCTGCGTGCTTCGCCCTGAATGTTCGCGCGAGCAGTGTACTTCTCGATACGTCGTTTGGCCACGCTTCGGCGAGCGCGCGGGCAAGCGTGAACAGCACCGGACGCCGTGGGAGCGAGACCGTCGTGCCTGCGTTGCGCACGACATAACGGCACGCGTCCACCACGAGCGCTTTCGACGCCAGCAACGCTTCGACCTCTTCGAGCAGGAGCGGGCGTTCCTCGCCGCGCGCGATGAGTCGTGCCGCGGGCGTGTTCAGAGCGCGGGACGCGCTTTCGATCTCTGTCAAAAGCGCGGGGATACAGGCGTCACGTGCCGCGCGTTCGGCGGCAGCGAGCGCGGCGCGTGCTTCCTTCGTCCGAAGCCGCCGCATCGCAATCCCGGCAATGACCAGTTCATGCGCGGCCAACCATGCGGGCGGGAAGGGCGCGGGATCGAGCTCGGCGAGCGCATGCTCGGCCTGGTCGAGGCGCCCGATCAGAAGAAGACGCCTGACCTCGAGATGGCGCGCATGTGCGGCGTTCACCCAGTCGCCATGTTTTTCGAGCGCCACGCGCGCCGCTTCGAGCGGCTTCGTCGGCCATCCGAGGTCGCGCGAGACCAGCGCGATCTCCGCCTCGGCCACGACACACCTCGCGCGGGCCACAGCCTCTTTTGGGCCGAAGGCGCGTGCGGCCTTTTGCAAAAGGGCTCTCGCCCGGACAAGATCGCCGAGTTGAGCCATCGCAATGCCCCGGAGCGCAAGGGCAGGCGGGTCGTTGCGCAGTGCAACCCGGTTCAGTGCTCCGAGGGGATCACCGGTTGCGAGTGCGCGGGCCGCGGCCGTGATCAGCGAGTCCATCTGAATCCCGCCAAACTTGTCACTCCCACCGTTCGATATCCGACCCTTAAGTCTATCCCGGAACACGAACGATCGGCAGTGAACGGCGTTACGTTCCAGCCCGAAAAATACGAGAGATCGCTCCAAAGCGGAGGTTCCGATGACCACGATTACATCACCTGAGGCCCGGAAAGAAGGACAGCACGTCATGAACACACCACCGATTGTATCGCCGCGAGAGTGGGAGGCTGCACGCGAGCAGCTTCTCGTGAAGGAGAAGGCCCAGACGCGCGCGCGTGACGCGCTGGCCGCCGAGCGCCGGCGGATGCCGTGGATGGCCGTTGAGAAATCCTATGTCTTCGACGGGCCGAACGGCAAAATGAGCCTGCTCGACCTGTTCGCGGGCCGCCGTCAGCTGATCGTCTACCGCGCCTTCTTCGAGCCCGGCGTGCACGGCTGGCCGGAGCATGCCTGCATTGGCTGTTCCCTGGGAGCCGACCAGGTCTCCAACCCCGTCCATCTGAACGCGCGCGACACCACGCTCGTGTATGCCTCGCGTGCGCCGCAGACCGACATCGCGCGCCTGAAGGCGCGGATGGGGTGGGATAGAATCCCCTGGGTGACTATCACCGACAGCTTCGACGCAGACTTCGGCGTCGATGAGTGGCACGGCCACAACGCTTTCATCCGCGACGGCGACCGCATATTCCGCACCTATCTCATCAACACGCGCGGCGATGAGGCGATGGGCACCGTCTGGAGCTATCTCGATATGACCGCGCTCGGTCGTCAGGAGGAGTGGGAGGACTCGCCGAAGGGCTATCCTCAGGAACGGCCGTACAAGTGGTGGAACTGGAACGACAGCTACGTTCCCGGCGCAGCGCCTGACCCGAAGTGGGTCGCGGTGTCGGACGCCGGAGAGGAGGCGTTCCGGAACAAAGACGGCGCGACAACATGAGCGCGACCTGTTCAGGTGCGCCCAACGGCAGGCCGTTGCGCCGGAACGCGAGTGCGTTCCGGGCCGCGGAGTGGCTGAGCCTCGCGGCCGCGCCAACCTTCGCGATCATGGCGCTGCTGACGGGTGTTCCTGGTGCAGGTGCGCCGGCAATACTCTGCGCGCATGACGCGTCACCGCTGAGTGGCATGGCCGCGATGTACGGACTGATGAGCGCCTTCCATTTGACGCCATGGCTGAAGCTGATCTCCGGCCGGTAACACCGGATGCCGCGAAAGCGGCTAACCAATCCGTGATTGGATGACATCGATCGTTCGCGGTAATCCTCCCGATAATGGAATAACAATGTCTCCGAGGCACGAGCCACGGCAATGAGGATGAATTGATGACGATCTCGACACGGCGCGCGGTATTGGCGGGAGCGTTACCGGTGGCTGTAGCGCTCGTGCTGTCGCGTTACTCGAAAGCAGCCGAGACCCTTCCGAAGATGATCGTCCATCGCGACCCGGCGTGCGGCTGTTGCGGCGATTGGATCGCGCACGTGAAGGCTGCGGGTTTTTCAGTCGATGAAATCGAAATTGCCAATCTCGCGCCACTCAAGACGAGGCTCGGCGTGCCTGTGGAGCTTTCCTCCTGTCATACGGCGGAAATCGGCGGCTACGCGATCGAAGGACATGTGCCGGCCGATGCGATCAAGCGCCTGCTTGCCGAGCGGCCGCAAGCGAAGGGCCTGGCCGTCGGCGGCATGCCGGTCGGTTCTCCGGGGATGGAAGTCGCGGGAACTCCGCCCGAGGCTTACGACGTCGTCCTGTTCTCGGCTGACGGGCAGCGCGTGTTCGCGCGCTATCGCGGAACGCAGGCGATATGAATCAAATCGCTGTCGCGCGCTGATACAGCATCATCATTTCAGCATCGCGCGCGATGTTGACGAAGCGTTCGATGGTCGGCGTGGTGTCTCCCGTGCGCCATGTGATCCCGGTCTCCAAGATCGGCGCGGGACCTGCCAGATCGATATAGCTGACGCCGGTGCGCGCGAGATTGCGCAATGACGCGGGGACGAGTGCGATTCCCATCCCGGCGGAAACAAGACTGATGATGGTTTGCATCTGGATCGCTTCCTGCGCGATCCGCGCCTGTCCGCCGTGCGCCGCGTAGTACTCGGTCACCAGATCATGGAACGCCGGCGCGCTCTGCCGGGGAAAGATGATCAGCGGCGCGCCGACGACAGATTCCGGCGCGAGCCGGTCAGCCGCCAACGATAGCGTTCCGTCGGCAAGCCAGCTTTCCGGAACGGCGGCGACAAGCGGCTCGCTCACGAGCGGCAGATAGGAGAGCGGCTTGGGAAATGCCGCGCTCGGCGGAGGAATCACCAGACCGACGTGGCCGTTGCCTTCGAGCAGGTTTGCGATCTGCACGTTGCTGGTCGCCTCCGTGAGCGAGATTTCGACATTCGGAAACAGTGATGCGTAGCGACGCACCAGCAGCGGCAGGATGCTGTAGTCCGCAGTGCTGACGAACGAGAGCGCCAGATGGCCGGCGGTGCCGTCACGCAACTGATGCGCGATCCCGGGCAGGGCCTTCACGCCGTCGAGCGCGGCGCGGACATGTGAGAGCCACTCCGCGCCGAACGGCGTCAGCGCGACGCTGCGTTTGGTCCGCACGAACAGCGGTGCGCCAAGCTCGCGCTCCAGGGTCATGATGGATTGGCTGAGCGGCGGCTGGGTCATGCCGAGCCGATCGGCGGCGCGGCCGAAATGCAGCGTGTCGGCCACGGCCGCGAAATGCCTGAGCTGGCGAATGTCCATTTAATACTCTCAGCGACCTAGTTCCTTCCTAATAATATATTTTACAGGGCCACATAACCCCCTTATTGGAAACATTCCAATCTAGGGGGAACAAGAATATGCCGGCATATCGCTCACGAACCTCGACCCATGGCCGCAACATGGCCGGCGCCCGCGGCCTTTGGCGCGCGACAGGCATGAAGGACGAGGATTTCGGCAAGCCGATCATCGCCATCGCCAACAGCTTCACCCAGTTCGTGCCGGGTCATGTTCATCTGAAGGATCTGGGGCAGCTCGTCGCCGGCGAGATCGAATCCGCGGGCGGTGTCGCCAAGGAGTTCAACACCATTGCGGTCGATGACGGCATCGCGATGGGCCACAGCGGCATGCTCTATTCGCTGCCGAGCCGCGAACTGATCGCCGACGCCGTCGAGTACATGGTCAATGCGCATTGCGCCGACGCATTGGTCTGCATTTCCAATTGCGACAAGATCACGCCCGGCATGCTGATGGCGGCGATGCGGCTCAACATCCCGACGGTGTTCGTCTCCGGCGGTCCGATGGAAGCCGGCAAGGTCGTGGTGAAGGGCAAAAAGCGTTCGGTCGATCTGATCGACGCGATGATTGTCGCGGCTGACGACAGCTATAGTGACCAGGAAGTCGCCGCGGTCGAGCGCTCGGCCTGTCCGACCTGCGGCTCCTGCTCGGGCATGTTCACCGCCAACTCGATGAATTGTTTGACCGAGGCGCTGGGCCTCTCGCTGCCGGGCAACGGCTCGGTGCTGGCGACCCATGCCGATCGCGAGCGGCTGTTCCGCGAGGCGGGTCATGTGATCGTCGATCTCGCGCGCCGCTGGTACGAGCAGGACGACGCGACCGCGTTGCCGCGCACGATCGCCAACTTCGCCGCCTTTGAGAACGCGATGAGCCTCGACATCGCGATGGGCGGTTCGACCAACACCGTGCTGCATCTTCTGGCTGCGGCGCAGGAAGGCGAAATCGATTTCACGATCGCCGACATCGACCGGCTGTCGCGCCGCGTGCCATGTCTTTGCAAGGTCGCGCCCGCCAAGAGCGACGTTCACATGGAAGACGTTCACCGCGCCGGTGGCGTCATGGCCATTCTGGGCGAACTCGAACGCGCCGAACTGATCGATACCAGCCTGCCGACCGTGCATGCGCCGACCATGGCCGATGCGCTCAACCGCTGGGACATCGGACGCACCAACAGCGAGTCCGTGCGCAACTTCTTCCGCGCAGCACCGGGTGGTGTGCCGACGCAGGTGGCTTTCAGCCAGTCGGAACGCTGGGACGATCTCGATACCGATCGCGAGAAGGGCGTGATCCGCTCGGCTGATCATCCGTTCTCGAAGGATGGCGGGCTTGCAGTGCTGTTCGGCAATATCGCGCCGGAAGGCTGCATCGTGAAAACCGCCGGCGTGGATGAATCGATCCTCACGTTTCGCGGCAAGGCGCATGTCTTCGAAAGTCAGGACGACGCGGTGTCCGGCATCCTCGGCAACAAGGTGAAGCCGGGCGACGTTGTTGTGGTGCGTTACGAGGGACCGAAGGGCGGCCCCGGCATGCAGGAGATGCTGTATCCGACCAGCTATCTGAAGTCGAAGGGGCTCGGCAAGGTTTGCGCGCTGGTGACCGACGGCCGGTTCTCGGGCGGAAGCTCGGGCCTCTCGATCGGCCACGTTTCGCCGGAAGCGGCGGAGGGTGGATTGATCGGTCTGGTGGAGACCGGCGATCCGATCCTGATCGACATTCCGAACCGCATCATCAGTGTCGAGCTCGATGACTCTGTTCTCGCTGCACGGCGTGCGGCGATGGAAGCCAAGGGCAATGCGGCGTGGAAGCCGGTTGACCGCAAGCGCGTGGTATCGCCTGCGTTGCGCGCATATGCGGCGATGACGACCAACGCCTCGCGTGGCGCCGTTCGCGACGTGTCTCAGGTCGAGAAGTAGTCGCTGGCATTTGCTTCAAACGCTGATGCGAACGGCGTCAGCGTTTGAGCAACTCATAAACAACCGGGTTGTCGGCGCACGCGCCGAACCCGCATTCCACCAGCGTCGAAATCACATTCAGAGCCGTCAGGCCGATGACGAGCCATACCGCCGTGCGCGCAAACGCCGACGCGGGAGGCGCGGTGCGGGTACTGTCGAACTGCTTGTCGAACAGCAGGATCGCCGAGATCAACACGATGGCCGCGACAAATCCCAGCAGCGCCCACGTATAGTAATGATAGCCGAGCATCGCCGAGCCGTAGCCGGCGTCGCCCGGCATGATGTGCAGCAGAACCTGACGCGTCGAGACCATCGCCCCAATGAGAGCCGCCAGCAGCGACAGCGCGTAGTGACTGGGGCGCGGTCCGAAGCGGATATTCAGGATCGGCCCGATGGCCAGTGCCGTGAACATGATGCGCTGAAGCAGGCACAGCGGGCAGGGTAGTTCGTTCAATAGAAACTGCGCGGCGAATGCCGCCGCCAGCACGGCGGCGACAGCGTAGAGACTGAGTGCGTTGAGGGTAATGGCGCGTGCGGGGGTCATCAGAACGACAGCTTCAGCGTATCGGTCGCGTGATGGAGATAGGTCGCGACACACGCAATGAGCACGACGGCGGACAAAGCGAGTGTCAGCGAGCGCGAGCCGCGCCATGCGACGAGCATGACGACAGTGACGGCGAGAAACAGCGCTGTGAATTCCATCGTATCTTCCTGAGCGAAATGCCGCCTGACTGTAAGGCAGATTCGTCGATCCACCAGCGGTGTTTCGCTCAGGTTCTATCCGGGTGAAGATTACCCCTTCACGTGCGCAGCCAGTTTCTCGAGCGTCTGCATGCCGAGTTCGACTGCGCCGAACTTCATGACGGCGTTTCGTGCTTCCACAGACGGGAAGATCGATGTCATGGTCAGCAGCGTGCGGTTCGCGCCCAGCGCTTCGAACGTGACGGCGACTTCAAAGGCACGCGGATCGTTGTCGATATCCGAGTCGTGCAGATAGGCGAGGCGTCTGCCCGGCAGGATCTCGCGATACGCGATGCGGTTCGGATAATCCGTGCCGTCCGGACCATGCATCGTGAAGCGAAACATTCCGCCGACGCGGAAGTCCCTCGCGAGCACCGTAATCGTGAAGCCGTTCGGGCCGTACCATGTCTTGAGGGCTTCGGTCTCGGTGAAGGCGCGGAACAGAACCTCTGGAGGCGCGTCGAACTCGCGCTCCATGGTGATGGAGGGCTGATCCGCAGGCGTGCTCGCTTTGACTTTGAGTGTCGTCGTCATGTGTCAGTTTCCTTTGACTGGATGTCTTTCAAATACAGGTCGAGCTTGCCGAAGCTCTCCTCCCAGAACCGCCGGTACTGATCGAGCCATTCGGTCGCTTCCTTCAGCGCCTTCGGCTCCAGACGGCAGGGCCGCCACTGGGCGGTGCGCCCGCGCGTGACGAGGCCGGCGGTTTCCAGAACTTTCAGATGCTGTGAGACGGCGGGGAGGCTCATGTCGAACGGCTTCGCCAGTTCCTGCACGGAGGTCTCGCCGAGCGCGAGGCGGGCGAGGATTGCTCGCCGTGTCGGATCGGCGAGGGCCTTGAAGGTTGCGTCGAGGGCGTCTGTCGGCATGGTTCAACCTGTATTTAAGTAGATGCTTAAATACGATTTGGAGCAGCCTTCGTCAAGGAGAATGGAGGGGTTTTGGCGCTAATCGGCAGATGCGCTTTACTGGCTTGTTTGTTCATGATTTGTTCGGACGAAATCGGAGTGCGTACCATGTCCGAACGATCTCATTTCCGGGAGTTTCGGGATCCAGGTAACAATCAAACGCTGTTCTTCGCCCTTCTTTTGGGAGCGGATGACCGACCGAGGCTGACGCAGTTCACACACGAGCGTCGCCGCAAGGAAGGATTGGCGGGGACACCGACTCCGGGACCGCGCCTTCATCTTTCGCTGCACGCCGTCGGCGACTACCGTGAACTACCTGATCGCATTGTGCGCGCCGGCGTGATGGCCGCGGCTTCCGTCGATGCTCCCGCTTTTTCGGTGGCATTCGATCGTACGATGACCTTTACGAGTACGCGACCGACGAAGCCGTTCGTCCTTTGCGCAAGCGACGGGATGATGGCGCTGGAATTTCTACATGAACGTTTGGGACAGGCACTCTGGCGGGTCGGCCTCGGCCAGCACGTCTCGCGGCGTTTCACGCCGCATATCACGCTGCTTTACGACCAGCGCTCTGCGCCCGAGCGGTCAATTTCTCCGCTGATATTTCGCTTCGACAGTTTCGTCCTCATTCACAGCCTTGTTCGCCCAAGGCGACACGTTCATGTGGCGCGTTGGGCGCTGCGCCAATAATGTTGTTAGCTCTGCAAGGGGAGATAAAGTTGGCTGCGACGATTTACGGAATCAAGAACTGCGACACGATGAAGAAAGCCCGCGCCTGGCTGGACAAGCACGGCATCGACTACAACTTTCATGATTACAAGGCCGAGGGCATCGACAAGGATCGCCTCGCGCGCTGGAGCAACGTGGCCGGTTGGGAGGTTTTGCTGAACCGGGCCGGCACCACGTTCCGGAAATTGCCGGACGCCGACAAAGCCAATCTGACCGAGAAAAAGGCGATGGCGCTGATGCTCGCGCAGCCTTCGATGATCAAGCGTCCGGTTCTGGAAATCGGCGGCAAGCTGCTGGTCGGCTTCAAGCCCGAGAGCTACGCGGCCGCGATCAAATAGCGTTGGGAAACAGAGTCCGGTGCGAACCGGCTAGACGAACTCGATGGTGTCGCCGGGCGCGATGCGGCCGGGCAGCTTGTGAAACAGATCGCGTTCGATCACGGAGCGCAGAACGTATTCCGGCAGAACGTCGTTGCCGCGCATCAGGTTTCTGATTTCGAAACCGCCCTCGTCGCTGATCGTTTTCAATGAGGCGAGGATGCGGTTGACGCCGGCGCCGTCGGAAAACGGCATCAACAATCGCTCGTAGTCGACCTTGCGCCCATACAGGTCGCTGACCTTGGAGATGGTGTAGACCGGCAGCCGCCGCCGTACGCACTCATAGTAGATGGGCATGACGATCGGCTCGAGTTTGGCGCCGAGATACTCGTCGAGGTAGCGGCCCTTGCCGGTGGTGCCATAGGCGCTCGACATCCGGGTGCCGTCACTATCGATGGTGAACCGTGGAAGCTCTCCGGCGCCATGCACGGTGTAGTAGACGAGGTCGTCCGCTTCATCGGCGATGCGCTCTGGCAGATAGTCTTCAAATTTGGGCAGTCGGTCGTGCCGGGCATATAAACGCAGCCAGCAGTTCAAGAGCTCGCGCTGCTTGATCGATTTCACAATGGCCGGACTAGCGCTTTCGAATTCCATGACGACGTCCCGAAGCGGTGTTGGGAAATGTCCTTGCCAGCAATCATCGGGCTTTGGTCGAAATTTTTCATGAAAAGGGAACTCTGCCGAATATTAGGCTTAACAAGCCGTTTCACGACTTCTGCCAGCCATAGCCGCTAGAGCCCTAGGCATCGGTGGACATTATGAATTTTGCGCGCTACGCATAAACGATGGGCAGCAATGCAGCTTGCGCATCACTCAAAATTCGATACATATTCCGGCCGGTCGCCGGGGTCGAAGGCTTCGGAAGGGCGCAAGGGGCGGCGCCAAATAACGGTCACACGCGAATGGCTTGCGTGAAGGCTGACAGGGGGAAATTTGCTTGTCTGATGAGTTCATTCTTGAAACCTCCGGGTTGACCAAGGAGTTCGCGGGCTTTGTGGCCGTGAGCGACGTCAATCTGAAGGTGCGCCGCGGCAGCATTCATGCGCTGATCGGCCCGAACGGGGCCGGCAAGACGACGTGTTTCAACCTGCTGACCAAATTCCTGAAGCCGACCCGCGGACAGATCCTCTACAAAGGGCAGGACATCACCGCGATGGCGCCCGCCGACGTGGCGCGGCTCGGGCTGGTGCGGTCGTTCCAGATTTCGGCAGTGTTTCCGCATCTCACGGCGCTGGAGAACGTGCGGGTGGCGCTGCAGCGCCAGCACGGCAGTTCATTCGATTTCTGGCGGTCGAAGTCGGTTCTCGATCGTTTCAACGGACGCGCGGAGGAACTGCTCGAAGACGTCGGCCTGAGCGATTTCGCCAAAACGCCTGCGGTGGAAATGCCGTACGGCCGCAAGCGCGCTCTGGAGATCGCCACCACGCTGGCGCTCGATCCGGAGATGATGCTGCTCGACGAGCCGATGGCCGGCATGGGCCACGAGGACATCGACAAGGTCGCCGCGCTGATCAAGCGCATTTCGCAGAAGTACACGATCCTGATGGTCGAGCATAATCTCAACGTCGTCGCCCACCTGTCCGACACCATTACCGTGCTCACGCGCGGCAAGGTGCTTGCGGAAGGCAACTACGCGACGCTCACGAAGGATCCGCGGGTGAAAGAAGCCTATCTGGGAGCAGGCCATGAGTAATGTTGCTGGCTCGCCGGTCCTCTCGGTCAAGAATCTCGAAGCCTGGTACGGCGAGTCTCACATCCTGCACGGGATGAACTTCGAGGTTCGTCCGGGCGAGGTGGTGACGCTGCTCGGGCGCAACGGCGCCGGCAAGACCTCGACGCTCAAATCGGTCATGGGCATCATCGGCAAGCGCACCGGGTCGGTGTCGTTCGAAGGCAAGGATCTGATCCGGCTGCCGGCCGAGAAGATCGCACGCCTCGGCGTCGCGTTCTGCCCGGAGGAGCGCGGTATTTTCGCCAGCCTCGACGTCAAGGAAAACCTGCTGCTGCCGCCGATCATCCGCAGCGGCGGCATGACGCTCGACCAGATCTTCGAGCTGTTTCCCAATCTCAAGGAGCGCCTCGGCAGCCAGGGCACCAAACTGTCCGGCGGCGAGCAGCAGATGCTGGCGATCGCCCGCATCCTGCGCACCGGCGCGCGGTTCCTGATGCTGGACGAGCCGACCGAAGGTCTGGCGCCGGTCATCATCCAGCAGATCGGCAAGATGATCGCGCGGCTGAAGGCCGAAGGCTTCACCATCCTGCTGGTCGAGCAGAACTTCCGCTTCGCCTCGACCGTCGCCGACCGCTTCTACATCGTCGAGCACGGCAAGATCATCGACACATTCGCAAACTCAGAACTCCAGGCCAACATGGAGAAACTCCACACCTATCTCGGTGTGTAAGGACGCAATCTAGTTCGAGGGTAACGGCAAACGCCGCCGATAGAGCGGCATCCAGGAGGGAAGATAATGAAGAACATGATTTCGGCACTTATGCTGAGCACCGCGCTGATGATCGGTGCGGGGACCAGCGCTTTCGCGCAGGACAAAACCATCAAGATCGGAAACCTGACCGACATGTCCGGCCTCTACGCCGACGTGGGCGGACCGGGTTCGACCCTTGCTGCGCAGATGGCCGTCGAAGATTCCGGTCTCACCAAAAAGGGCTGGAAGATCGACGTGATCGCCGCCGACCATCAGAACAAGCCTGACGTCGGCACCACGACGACCAGGCAATGGCTCGATGTCGAGAAGGTTGACGTCGTCGTCGACGTGTTGAACTCGGGCGTCGCGCTCGCGGTCAAGAACGTCGTCACCGAAAAGAACGCCATCATGATCAACTCCGGCGCGGCGTCGTCGGATCTGACCAACTCGCAGTGCTCGCCGAACGTCGTGCACTGGGTCTACGACACCTACATGCTGGCCAACAGCACCGGCACCGCGCTGGTGAAGGCGGGCGGAGATAGCTGGTTCTTCCTCACGGCGGACTATGCCTTCGGCGCAGCGCTTGAGCGCGACACCACGACGGCCGTGACAAAGGCGGGCGGCAAGATCCTCGGCAGCGTCAAGCATCCGTTGAACTCGTCGGACTTCTCGTCGTTCCTGCTGCAGGCGCAGGCCTCGAAGGCGAAGATCGTCGGCCTGGCCAACGCAGGCGGCGACACCACGAACTCGATCAAGCAGGCGGCTGAATTCGGCATCGTCAAGGGCGGCCAGCGGTTGGCCGGCCTCCTGATGTTCATCAGCGACGTCAACTCGCTCGGTCTGAACGTTGCGCAGGGTCTGAACTTCACCGAGACGTTCTACTGGGATCTGAACGACGGCACCCGTGCGTTCTCCAAGCGCTTTTCGGAGCGTTCGAAGAACAAGGCGCCGCCGACCATGGTGCAGGCGGGCGTCTATTCCGGTCTCATGCATTACTTCAAGACGCTCGAAGCCATGGGCGGCAACTCGCACGACGGCGCCAAGATCGTCGCCAAGATGAAGGAAACGCCGACGGATGATCCGCTGTTCGGCAAGGGCTCGATCCAGCCGAACGGACGCAAGATCCATCCGGCTTATCTCTTCGAAGTGAAGAAGCCGTCCGAGTCGAAGGGACCGTGGGACTACTACAAGCTGGTCGGCACCACGCCTGCCGAGCAGGCCTTCCGGCCGCTGTCGGAAAGCGTTTGCCCATTGGTGAAGAAGTAACAAGCAATCGCCCGGCGGCTTGACGCCGCCGGGCATTCTCTCAATACCGCTCTCAATCGCGCGCGAAAGAATCGATACGATGCAAGCTCTGTACGCCCAGCTTCTTGTTGGATTGATCAACGGCTCGTTTTACGCGCTGCTGAGCCTTGGGCTGGCCGTGATCTTCGGGATGCTCAACATCATCAATTTTGCGCACGGCGCGCTCTATATGATGGGTGCTTTCGTTGCCTACTTCCTGCTGAATCTCGCAGGCCTGAATTACTGGTGGGCGCTGATTCTGGCGCCGGTGATCGTCGGCGGCTTCGGCATCCTGCTCGAGCGCACGATGCTGCAGTGGCTGACCGGTCTCGACCACCTCTATGGATTGTTGCTGACGTTCGGTCTGGCGCTGATCATTCAGGGCGTGTTCCAGAACTACTTCGGCTCGTCCGGATTGCCTTATGCCATTCCTGACATTCTCAAGGGCGGCGTCGATGTCGGCTTCATGTTCCTGCCGATCTATCGCGGCTGGGTTGTCATCTTCTCGCTCGTGATCTGTATCGCCACCTGGTACCTGATCGAGCGCACGCGGCTCGGCGCCAACCTGCGCGCCGCCACCGAGAATCCGACGCTGGTGCGCGCCTTCGGCATCAACGTGCCGCGCATGATCACGCTGACCTACGGTCTCGGCGTCGGTCTCGCCGCACTGGCCGGCGTGCTCTCGGCACCGATCAATCAGGTGCGGCCGCTGATGGGCGCGGATCTCATCATCGTGGTGTTCGCGGTGGTCGTGATCGGCGGCATGGGCTCGATCATGGGCTCGATTATCACCGGCTTCGCGCTCGGCGTGATCGAGGGCCTGACCAAGTATTTTTATCCCGAGGCGTCCAACACCGTGGTCTTCGTGCTGATGGTGCTGGTGCTCCTCGTAAAGCCGACTGGACTGACGGGGCGGGCGAACTGATATGACGACAATCACTGACAACGCCGTTCCCGTTAAGGGCCGCACCGCCGACGAGATGATCGCGTTCGTGGTCATGACCGTCCTGCTGGTCATCGTACCGCTGACCGGGATCTACCCCTATTTCGTGATGCAGGCGCTGTGCTTTGCGCTGTTCGCCTGCGCGTTCAACCTGCTGATCGGCTACAGCGGCCTGTTGTCGTTCGGGCACGCGATGTTCCTCGGCACCGCGGGCTACGTCACCGCGCATGCGCTGAAGGTCTGGGGCGTCTCGCCCGAGATCGGCATCATCCTGGGCGTCGCCGCGTCTGCCGCGCTCAGCGTCATCACCGGCCTGATCGCGATCCGCCGCCAGGGCATCTACTTTGCGATGATCACGCTGGCGCTGTCGCAGCTGCTGTTCTTCATCTACCTGCAGACGCCGTTCACCCACGGCGAAGACGGCATCCAGGGCATTCCGCAGGGCATGATGTTCGGGGTGTTCGACCTGTCGAAGCCGACCACGCTGTATTACGTCGTGCTGACGATCTTCCTGCTCGGGTTCCTGCTGATCTACCGCGCGATCAATTCGCCGTTCGGCGAGGTGCTCAAGTCGATCCGCGAGAACGAGCAGCGCGCCATCTCGCTCGGCTACAAGACCGACCAGTACAAGCTGCTGGCGTACATCCTGTCCGGCACGCTGGCGGGTCTGGCCGGCGCGGTGAAGGTGTTCGTGGCGCAGAACGCCTCATTGACCGACGTGCACTGGACCATGTCCGGCGAAGTCGTGCTGATGACGCTGGTCGGCGGCCTCGGCACCGTGTTCGGCCCGGTGGTCGGCGCCTTCGTCATCATCGCCATGCAGCAGTATCTGGCCGGCTTCGGGCAGTGGGTCACGGTGATTCAGGGCGCGATCTTCGTGATCTGCGTGCTGACCTTCCGCCGCGGCATCGTCGGCGAAATCGCCCATTTCTTCAAACGTTCGCTGTAACCGGCAGATTCTACGGCCTTTCTCGCCTCGATAAAACGGTGGATGACCGGCGCTTTTGCGCCGGCAGCCGACTGTTGGTTTGTGAAACGGTTTATGACAGAGATGTGACGCGTTCTGTCATGCCGGAGAAAGATCATGCTTGGGTTGTTTCGTAAGCTGCTGCCTCGGGAGGAGCGGTTTTTCGACCTGTTCGCCCGGCATTCCCAGTCCGTGGTGCAGGGCGCCGAGGCGCTGGAGGGGATGCTGCGCGGCGGCGAGGAGACCCCGGTTTACTGCCAGCGCGTCAACCAGTTCGAAAACGACGCCGATCAGGTCACGCGGGAAGTCCTGACCGCCGTTCGCCGGACCTTCATCACGCCGTTCGATCGCGGCGATATCAAGAACCTGATCACCGCGATGGACGATGCCATCGACCAGATGCAGCAGACCGCCAAGGCGGTGATGCTGTTCGAGGTGCGGACCTTCGAGCCGCCGATGCGCGAGATCGGCTCTATCCTCGTTCAGTGCGCCAACCTCGTCGGCCGCGCGCTTCCGCTGATGCAGTCGATGGGCCCGAACGTCACGACGCTGACGGCGCTCACCGAGGAAATCACGCGGCTGGAAGGCCGCGTCGATGACCTGAACGACATCGGCCTGAAGGAACTGTTCCTCAAGCACCGCGACGGCAGCGCGATGGACTTCGTCGTCGGCGCAGAAATCTACAAGCATCTCGAGAAAGTCGCCGATCGCTTCGACGACGTCGCGAACGAGATCAACAGTATCGTGATCGAGCAAGTTTAAGGTCAGGACCACACAGTGGATGCTTCGCTCGCTTTTCCCATCCTGGTCGGACTGATCGGTGTCGCGCTGCTGTTCGATTTTCTCAACGGACTGCACGACGCCGCCAATTCTATCGCCACCATCGTTTCGACCCGCGTGCTGCGGCCGCAATATGCCGTCGCCTGGGCAGCGTTCTTCAATTTCATCGCTTTCTTGTTTTTTGGCCTGCATGTCGCGCAGACCATCGGCACCGGCATCATCCACCCCGGCGTGATTGACGCCCAGGTGATCTTCGCGGCCTTGATCGGGGCGATCGTCTGGAACCTGGTGACGTGGGCGCTCGGAATGCCGTCGAGCAGCTCACATGCGCTGATCGGCGGATTGCTCGGCGCAGGTATCGCCAAGGCCGGATTCTCCGTCATGGTCTGGAGCGGCCTGTCGAAAACACTGCTCGCGATTGTGCTCTCGCCGTTCGTCGGATTTCTGCTCGCGCTGCTTCTGACGGCGATCGTGTCATGGGCCGCGGTGCGGTCGACGCCGTTCGCGGTCGATCGTGCTTTCCGGATTCTGCAGTTTGTCTCGGCTTCGTTGTATTCGCTCGGTCACGGCGCCAACGACGCGCAGAAGACCATGGGCATCATCGCGGTGCTGCTCTACTCGCAGGGCTATCTCGGGGGAGAGTTCAGCGTTCCGTTCTGGGTGGTGATTTCTTGCCAGGCCGCGATGGCGCTGGGAACGCTGATGGGCGGCTGGCGCATCGTGCGCACCATGGGACTGCGGATCACCAAGCTCAATCCGATGCAAGGATTCTGCGCCGAGACGGGCGGGGCGGCGACGCTGTTCGCGGCGACGTTCCTCGGCATTCCGGTCTCGACGACGCATACCATCACCGGCGCGATTGTCGGTGTCGGCGCCGCACGGCGGCTATCTGCCGTGCGCTGGAACGTGGCAAGCTCCATCGTAACGGCGTGGATCTTCACGATTCCGGCGGCGGCGCTGGTTTCAGCCGCGACCTACTATGCCGTGACGCTGGCGGGCTGGCGCTGATCTTTTCTTACGCGACTATCTTCAGTCCGATGATTCCCGCGACGATCAGCCCGATGCAGACGAGCCGGACGACGGTTGCCGGGTCGCCCAGCAGCCAGATGCCGAGGATGGCGGTTCCGACCGTGCCGATACCGGTCCAGACGGCGTAGGCGGTGCCGACCGGTAACGTCTTCAGCGACAGGCCGAGCAGGAGGACGCTGGCGATCATGCTGATGATGGTCAGTACCGAGGGCATCAGCTTTGTGAATCCGTCGGTATATTTGAGCCCGATAGCCCAGCCGATTTCCAGCAAGCCCGCAACAAACAGCATTGTCCATGCCATGGCCTAGATATCTCCACAACAGGGCCGTCCCTGCGGAAATGTGAGTGAATCGAGGTCGTCCTCGCTGCTCAATATGACCCAGCGAAAAAGAAGATGCAAGTGCATGAAGTTCAAATACCCTTGATCCTGCCGCGTTTCTTTGCGACACGCTCGCATCATGTCCGACACCGCCATTGCCGCCGAGTCTGCCTCGCTGACGCCGCTTGCCGAAGAAGTGGCGCGCCGGCGCACATTCGCGATCATTTCGCATCCTGACGCCGGCAAGACCACGCTGACGGAAAAGCTGCTGCTGTTCGGCGGCGCGATCAATCTCGCGGGTCAGGTCAAGGCCAAGGGCGAGCGGCGAAACACGCGCTCCGACTGGATGAAGATCGAGCGCGAGCGCGGCATCTCCGTCGTTACCTCGGTGATGACGTTCGAATTCCAGAACCTCGTGTTCAACCTGCTCGATACGCCGGGCCACGAGGACTTCTCGGAAGACACCTATCGCACGCTGACCGCGGTCGACTCCGCGGTGATGGTGATCGACGCGGCCAAGGGCATCGAGGCGCGCACGCTGAAGCTGATCGAGGTGTGCCGTCTGCGCGACATCCCGATCGTTACCTTCGTCAACAAGATGGACCGCGAGAGCCGCGACGTGTTCGATCTGCTCGACGAGATCGAGAAGACGCTGGCGCTCGACACCACGCCGATCAACTGGCCGGTCGGCCGCGGCCGCGATTTCATGGGCACCTATGACATCGAAACCGGTGGCATCCGCCTGCTGGAGGGCGGCGGCGCCAAGACCGGCGCAGCGGAGAAAATCGAGATTTCTGATTTGGCCGGCCGCAACGCCAATCTCGATACCAGCGAGATCGCCCACGAACTCGAACTGGTGAAGGAAGCCTCGAAGCCGTTCGACCTGCAGTCGTTCCGCGAGGGCCACATGACGCCGGTCTACTTCGGCAGCGCGCTGCGCAATTTCGGCGTCGGAGATCTCCTGGAAGGTCTCGGCCGTTTCGCGCCGTCGCCGCGCGCGCAGGACGCCGACAAGCGCAAGGTCGAGGCCGACGATCCGAAGATGAGCGCGTTTGTGTTCAAGATCCAGGCGAACATGGACCCGAACCACCGCGACCGCATCGCGTTCGCGCGGCTGTGCTCGGGCAAGCTGACGCGCGGCATGAAGGCCAAGCTGGTGCGCACCGGCAAGAACATGAGCCTGTCGTCGCCGCAGTTCTTCTTCGCGCAGGACCGCGCCATTGCCGACGAAGCCTATGCGGGCGACGTGGTCGGTATTCCCAATCACGGCACGCTGCGGATCGGCGATACGCTGACCGAGGGCGAGGACATCACGTTCGTCGGCGTTCCGTCGTTTGCGCCGGAAATCCTGCGCCGGGTGCGCCTGACAGACGCGATGAAGGCCAAGAAGCTGAAGGAAGCCTTGCAGCAGATGTCGGAAGAGGGCGTCGTGCAGGTGTTCCGTCCGCGCGACGGCGCGCCTGCGCTGGTCGGCGTGGTCGGTTCGCTGCAGCTTGATGTGCTGAAGGCGCGGCTTGATGCGGAGTATTCGCTGCCGGTGGATTTCGAGATCAGCGAATTCCAGCTCGCGCGCTGGATCTCGTCCGACGACCGCAAGAAGCTCGATGCGTTCGTGTCGGCGAACAATTCCGGCGTCGCCGACGACGTCGATGGCGATCCGGTGTTCCTGGCCAAGAACGAGTTCTATCTCGGCTACACGCGCGAGCGCGCCGAGGGCATCGTGTTCTCGTCCATCAAGGATGTGAAGAAGAAGGCGTGAGCGTTTGTGCCTCCACGGAGGGAGACGTCAGGCATCGCGCGTAATCTCTCCGCGTCGTCCCCGCGAAGGCGGGGACCCATACTCCCTGAGTTCTCGATTTAGTGGTGATGCTGGAGCGATCTTCTCGCCGTCACCACGACGTTCGACGGTTATGGGTCCCCGCCTTCGCGGGGACGACGATTGAGTGTGATGCGACAGCGTGCGTCACTTCGACTTTCCGATTCAATTTTCAAACAGCCTTGCCCGCCCGCTTCTCCACATTCGTCTTGATATTCCCTAAGCCCACCGCGGCTTCCGCATCCATCGCCGCGATCTGCTCGTCGGTCGGCGGTTTCTTGCGCGCGGGATTGCGCAGGGTGCGGGTGAACTTCGTGCCGCCTTCGACATCCTCACAGGTGTACTGAACGACGATCGGCCCGATGAAATCGGTTTCGGCCTGCACGATCCACAGCTTCGGGCTGACGCAACTGCGCACGATCCAGTTCAGCGACACTTCACCCGAGCGGATGTGCCATTTCTCGTGAAACAGCTCGCCGGTGTCGAGCGGGCGGTTTTCGCTGTCGATGTGATGCGACGCCGCCAGCCACTCCGGCCACGATTGCGGGTTGGTCACGTAGTCGAACACCGCCTTCGGCGGCGCGTTGATGATGATGTCGTGGCTGCGCTCGAAGGCGACGGTGGCAGGGGCGTTCATGCGTTCCTCATTGTTTTCGTTGTCGGTAACTAACACTCGGTGTCGTCCCCGCGCAGGCGGGGACCCATACTCCCTGGATCATCGGTTCGGCAGAGATGCTGGAGCGATCTTCTTGCCATCGTCGCGTCGTTTAGTGGTTATGGGTCCCCGCCTTCGCGGGGACGACGAGTTGAGGGAAATTTGCGCGGAGCAGATAACTCCTAATTGATCCGAATATCCCCGCGCTTGATGACATCGGACCACAGCTTGATCTCGGCGTCCATCCGCGCGCGCAAAGCACCCGGCGTCGAGGGCGTCGGCTCGATCTGCTGCGTCTCGAGCCGCTCGCGCACGCTCGGCTTGGTGAGGATGTCGTTCACCTCGTCGTTGATCTGTTTGATCATCGCGGGCGGCGTGCCGGCGGGAGCAATCAGCGCGTTCCATGCGTCGGATTCGACGTCGATGCCTGACTCCTTCAGCGTCGGCACGTCGGGAAGGAAGCGCGAGCGCTGCGCGGTCGCGACCGCGAGGATCTTCACTTTCCCGCCTGCGAGCTGCGGCGTCACCGCGATGGCGGGCAGGCACGCGGCCTGCACATCGGCGCGGATCACGGCGGTGATCGCCTGCGGCGAACCGCCATAGGGGATATGCACCATCGCGGCGCCCGCGCGTTGCGCGATGGCTTCCATGGTCAGGTGCGACAGCGAGCCCGCGCCGATCGAGCCGAAGGCGAATTTTGCCGGATCGCGCTTCACGGCAGCGACGAACTCCGCGACCGAATTGAGGTTCAGGCTCGCGGGCACCACCAGCACGCTCGGTAGCGACGTGAGCATCGTGATCGGCGCGATGTCCTTCGCGGGATCGTAGGGCAGCTTGGAGAACAGCAGCGTGTTGATGGCAAGCGGCCCGCCGAGGCTGATGCCGAGCGTTGCGCCGTCGGGCGCGGCCTTGGCGACGGCGTCGGTGCCGATGTTGCCGCCGGCCCCCGGCTTGTTCTCGACGATGAAACTCGCGCCCGGATGGCGCGCCTGCAGGTCGTCGGCGACGATCCGCCCGACCAGATCCGGCGTCGACCCCGGCGCATAGGGCACGATGATTTTCACGATTTTCGGCGGCCACGCCGGCTCCGCGGCACGGGCGTTCGAGGCGGGCGCGGCGAGAGCCAGCGCGAGTGCGGCGATTGCAAGGGATTTCATAAGGCCAGGGAAGATTTGGAGCAGGGTTGCGATGCGGAAGCGGCATTGCGCGCCGCACCCTAAAAGTGATACCGGGGCACAGCGCCGCCGGACTTTAACAGGGTCCCGCGCGCAGTGGAAACTCCCGGAAGGCGGTGCCGAAAACCGCTGCGGGCAGGTCGGGACGGAGGCGGCACATGGGCTTGTTGATCCTCATCGCCGGATTGGCGCTGTTTCTCGGCGTCCATACGCTGACCACGTTGCGCGGTCCGCGCGCGGCGGCCATCGCGCGTCTCGGCGAGGGCGGTTACAAGATTCTCTATACGGTGGTGTCGTTCGCGGGCCTCGCGCTGATCGTGTGGGGCTTTAGCCGCTATCGCGCGACGGAGTGGATCAACGTCTGGTATCCGCCGGTCGCCATGCGGCACCTCGCGCTGGCGCTGATGCTGCCTGCGGTGATCCTGGTGGTGGCGTCCTATATCCGCGGCAACATCTATCTGAAACTGAAGCATCCGATGCTGGCCGGCGTGAAACTGTGGGCGGTGCTGCATCTGATGTCCAATGGCGATCTCGGATCGATCATCCTGTTCGGATCCGTGCTCGCGTGGGCCGTGTACGACCGCATTTCGCTCAAGCGCCGCGAAGATCCCGGCGCACCGCCCATTCCGGTCGGCGGTGTCGGCAACGATCTGATCGCGGTCGCGGTCGGCGTCGTGGTCTATGCCGCGCTGGCCTTCGCATTCCATCCTCTCGTGATCGGCGTCCCTGTGATTGGAGCTTAAGACATGTCCGTGCAAACAGCGGTGAAGCGCAAGACCGCGCCCGATATCCTCAAGCGCAAGGGCGGCGATCCGATCGTGATGCTGACGTCGTACCATGCGCATACCGCGGCGCTGGTCGACCGGTATTGCGACGTCATTCTGGTCGGCGACTCGCTCGGCAACGTGATGCACGGCTTCGAGACGACGGTGCCGGTCACGCTCGACATGATGATCCTGCAAGGCCGCGCGGTGATGCGCGGCTCGAAGGAAGCACTCGTCGTGGTGGATATGCCGTTCGGATCGTACGAGGCCTCGAAGGAACAGGCGTTTCATTCCGCCGTGCGCGTGCTGAAGGAAACCCATTGCGGCGCCGTGAAGATGGAAGGCGGCGTGCGCATGGCGGAGACCATCGAGTTTCTCACCACGCGGGGCATTCCGGTGATGGGGCATATCGGCCTCACGCCGCAGTCGATCAACACGCTCGGCAGCTTCAAGTCGCAGGGCAAGGACGAAGCCATCAAGATCGCGGCGGGCGAGAACGGCAGCGGTCCGTTTCAGCAGGATGCCATCGCGGTGGCGCAGGCCGGTGCCTTCTCGATGGTGGTGGAAGCCGTGGCGGAGCCGCTGGCGCGACGCATCACCGAGATCGTGCAGGTCCCGACCATCGGCATCGGCGCAAGCAATGCGTGCGACGGTCAGGTGCTGGTGCTGGAGGACATGCTCGGCCTGTCGCCTTGGGTGCCGAAGTTCGTCAAGCGCTACGGCAATCTCGGACCCGGCATCGAGGCGGCCATTCAGGACTACGCCCGCGAGGTCCGCTCGCGCGCATTCCCGGGGCCGGAGCACGTCTACGGCATCAAGCCGAAGGGTTGAGACGCATTGAACGGGTGTTTCCACAAAAAAGCCCGGCGCAGCGCGCCGGGCTTGAGTTTGTGAAACTGGAGAAACGATAGAAACGATCAAGACACACGGCGCGACCGTGAGGCCGCGCCGTTGAGGGTTTAGAACTTGTAGTTCACGCCGGCGCGAACGACGTGAAACTGGTTGTCCCAACGTGCGTTGTTCGCCCCGCCAGCGACGATCGGCGAAAGGTTGATGATCGTCTCGTCGCCGAAATCGTAATAGAGATATTCGGCGCGTACCGTCCAATTGTTCGAGACCGCGTATTCCACACCGCCGCCGGCGACCCAGCCGGATTGTGTACGGCTGACATCGAGCGGGTTGAACGCACCGCCAACGACCAAATGGTTACGATAGTTGATGTCTGCCCACGCGCCGCCGCCGGTGCCATAGATCATCCAACGATCCCAAGTGAAACCGAGCCTGCCGCGGATACTCGCCATCCAGTCTACGCTGCGGTCCTGCAAATGAAACAGACCAGGAAACGGGGCGCCGCCGACGGTGACGGCAGCACTGTTCGTCGTGCGAATTCCCGTTCCGGAGATATCGCCCTCGATGCCGAGCACCCAACTTGGTGCGAATTGCCAATTGTAACCGATCTGCCCGCCACCGACGACACCGTTGCTGTCGCTCCCCAATGTTGCCACGTCGAGGCCGGGGAAGCCTGTCTGCGTGATGACGACGGATGAGTCGCTCCAACCATAGCCGACATGGATGCCTGCGTAGAAGCCGGTCCAGGTCCAGATCGGAGCAACAACTGGTGGTGGGGCCTTGTACCGCGGAGCCATGTCCGCGGCTGATGCGCTGCTGATTGCGAAGGCCAGGAAGGCCGCTGTCGTAAGTAATTTCCGCATGATGCACTCCCCATTAAAAAAATGTCTGAGTTTGGCAGTCGAGCCGGAAATGCCCTTAAGAAAATACCATCACAAAAATCCGGCGCTGGCTGTCACCGGGAAGTCACGCTCGGATGGGTATTTAGCGGGAGGTACGTCAGTATTATTGGCCTAAAGCAGGCGAGGCAGGCCTTGATACAAGGCGGTTTTTCACTCGCTGCCGGGGACATGAGGGCATGAAAAATCGACGCTCGCGAACGCGAGTTTTTAAGCCGGAGACTTTCATCGCACGCTGCGTCTCGCGGACATTGTGTTGAACCGTGCGCAGCTCTGCCACACAACCTGCGCTGCGATTTGAACCCGTTGAAGCACTTGCGCGACCCATTGCTGGAGCGGCTTCGCTCTCAATGGGGATATTCGCATGGAAGGTTGTTTTGTCGTCACGGGCGGATCGCGCATGAGCGCGATCAAGGCGTTTATTCTGGCCGAGATCGACAATCCCGCGCTGTGTCTCGCAGACGTCGCGGTTCAGCAGGGTATTTCGTCGAGCTACGTCAGAAAACTGTTCGCTGCCGAGGGCGCGAAGTTCGCGACGTACGTTCTCGATACTCGCATCGAAAAAGTATTACAGATGCTGACCGATCCGGAGTCGCGCAGTCACTCGATCAGCGCCATCGCGCTGAAGTGCGGGTTCAACGATATCTCTTATTTCAACCGGGTCTTCCGCAAGCGCTACGGCTGCACGCCGTCCGACCTGCGCTATGGGCGGCGCGGACTCGACGTCGGGCTTACTGCGACCGGCTGAGCTGCTCTTCGGTCACGATCCGCTCGACGTTCTCGGTCTTGCTTCGGATGCGATAGCGCAGGCGTCCGTCCGCCTCGATCGGCATGCAGCCCACGACCGTGTAGACGTCCGACTGGATTTTCTCGGCGCGGCCCTGGGGACCCTGACCCTGATGATGAACGTCGTCGTTTATCGAAAAGCTGTGTGCCATGGAATCTCCTGATGCCGCGGGTTGTAGCAGCCAGCCGGGGTAAAGCAACGATGGGGACGCGCACACGTTCCAAAACAGTGTTAACGCTTTGATCCGGCTGACTTTGCCTTGTCGCCGCCATACCGGTACTGTATCCGCCACCGTCACTTAGGGGAGCCGCGCCAACCGCGCGGCAGACGACGGGTTCACACGTTTTCCAAACATACCGAGCGGGACAGTTAAGTGTCTGAAATATTTAATGAAATAGATGAAGACTTGCGCCGGGAGCAGTTCAAGAAGCTCTGGGAGCGATATTCGATCTTCATCATCGCGGCTGCGATTCTCATTGTCGCCGGCGTCGGCGGCTGGCGTGGCTACCAATACCTCGAAGCCAAGAAGGCCGCGGAGGCCGGATCGGCCTTTGAGGCTGCCATCGGGCTGTCCGAGCAGGGCAAGAAGACCGAGGCCGAGGCGGCTTTCGCGAAGATCGCCGCTGACGGTTCCAGGGGCTATCGCGGGCTGGCGCGGCTGCGCGCCGCTGCGGATGCGGCTGCTGCCGATCCGAAGGCTGCGGCCAAGCTTTACGACGGCATTGCCGCCGATCCGAGCATCGCGGTGACTGAACAGGATCTCGCGCGCATTCGCGCCGCAAGCCTGATGATGGAAGCCGAGCCCTACGCGGAGATGCGTCAGCGGCTTGAGCCGGCGAGCGGCGAGGGGCGGACCTTCCGGCATACCGCGCGCGAACTGCTCGCGTTGTCGGCGTACCGTGCGAATGACGCCACCGCCGCGCGCCAGTGGCTCGACATGATCGGCAACGATGCCCGCACACCGGCGAGCATGCGCAGCCGTGCCGAAGCATTGCAGGCCCTGCTGCCGCCCGCAGCGAAAAGCTGAAGCGAGACATCGATGCGCCGCCCGCAACGCTTGATTGCCGCCACTGTTCTTGCCGCGATGTCGGTCGCGCTTGCCGGCTGTTCCAGCGGCAGCTTCGATCCGACCGACATGATGGACTGGTTCGACACCAAGAAGAAAATTCCCGGCGAGCGCCGGCCGGTCTTCCCTGAAGGCGTCCCCGGTGTCGAGCAGGGCGTGCCGAAAGACCTGTACAAGGGCTCGCGTCAGGATCTGGCGCCGGCGGCCGAGGCTCCGCCGCCTGCGCCGGAGCCCCGAAAGCCGGCCGCACGGTCTGCGGCCCGCGAGGCCGAACCGTTCCCTCAACTGGTGGACGAGCCCAGCGCGGCCGCGCCGAAGATGAAGAAGCCCAAGCGAACCCGCATCACGGCACCGGAGCCTGACGCAGAGCCTGCACCCGCGCCGCAGCGGCAGCAGGCCGCGCCGCCGCCGCAGGCCGCACCACAACAGCAGCCATCTTCGTTCCCGGCGCCGTTGCCGAGCGGAGGCTTCGCGCGCTGACGATTTAAGCCCTCAACGCGGTCCCCGGATAATCCTAGGGACTGCGCCTTTTGATCCCCTTTATTGACATGAGGTCCGTAAAGGGCGAACGGATCACTCATGTCCTTCACCATTGCCATCATCGGCCGGCCCAATGTCGGCAAGTCGACCCTGTTCAACCGGCTGGTTGGGCAGAAGCTCGCGCTTGTCGATGACCAGCCGGGCGTGACGCGCGACCGCCGCGAGGGCGAAGGGCGTCTCGGCGATCTCGAATTCACGCTGATCGATACGGCCGGTCTCGACGAAGGCCCGAAGGGCTCGCTGACCGCACGGATGCAGGAGCAGACCGAGGCGGCCATCGCCCTGGCCGACGCGTTGATGTTCGTGATCGATGCGCGCGCAGGATTGACGCCGAACGACCGCGCCTTCGCCGATTTCGCGCGCCGCGCCAACAAGCCGGTGGTGCTCGTCGCCAACAAGAGCGAGGGCAAGGCCGGCGAGGCAGGTGCGATGGAAGCCTACGCACTTGGGCTCGGCGATCCGATTCCGATTTCCGCCGAGCACGGCGAAGGGCTGAGCGATCTCTACGACGCGCTGCGCGTGCTGATGCCGGAGCCGGTCGAAGAGGATGACGAAGAGGACGATCCGGAGTCGTTCGAGAACGTGGACGGCGAGGATGAAAGTCTTTCGACGCGCCCGATCCGTGTCGCGGTGCTTGGCCGCCCCAATGCCGGCAAGTCGACGCTGATCAATCGCCTGCTTGGCGAAGAGCGGCTGCTGACCAGTCCCGAAGCCGGAACGACGCGCGATTCCATCGCGGTCGATGTGACGTGGAAGGGCCGCGAGTTTCGCGTGTTCGACACCGCGGGTTTGCGGCGGCGCTCGCGCATTGAAGACAAGCTGGAAAAGCTGTCCGTGTCCGATGCGCTGCGCGCGGTGCGGTTCGCTGAAGTCGTCGTACTGATGATGGACTCGCAGAGCAAGTTCGAAGAACAGGATCTGCGGCTCGCCGATCTGATCGAGCGCGAGGGCCGCGCCCTCGTGATCGCGGTCAACAAGTGGGATCTGATGGACCGCGCACCGAGCCAGATCGCGAGGCTCCGCGAGGACGCTGACCATTTGCTGCCGCAGGTGAAGGGCATGCCGGTGGTCGCGGTGTCCGGCATGATGGGCGAGGGCATCGACCGGCTCATGAGCGCGATCGAGGATGCTTACAAGGTCTGGAACCGGCGCACCTCGACCGCGCAGCTCAATCGCTGGTTCGAGCAGGCGGTTCAGAACAATCCGCCGCCGGCGGTGTCAGGCCGTCGCCTCAAACTCAACTACATCACGCAGAGCAAGGCGCGTCCGCCGAGCTTTGTGGTGTTCTGCTCGCGCGCTGACGCCGTGCCGGAATCCTATCTGCGCTATCTGGTCAACAGCCTGCGCAGCACGTTCGACCTGCCCGGGACGCCGATGCGCATTACGCTGCGCGAGAAGGAAAATCCGTTCGCTCATAGAGCGAAGCGGAAGTCCTGAGCCGCCGGACCGATCGTCCGGCGCGCTCAGATTCAACGCGCGGTCAGTTCACCCGCGTCCACGTGGTGGATTTGCAGATCATGCCGCCCATGGCGCAGCCTGCGGTGGTGAGCGTGCTTCCTGACAGCGACATCTTGCCGGCATAGGTCTTGCCATCTTCGGGATTGAACGCGGAGCCCTTCCACGCATCCGTGCCGTCCGGCTTCATGTCGTAGAAAATACGCTGGCCGACCTTGGCCGGTGTTTCGATGCCCGGCTTGAGCCAGACAAGCGAACCGCAATACGCCCCGCCGCCGCATGGTCCGATTTTGACGCGGGATGCGCCGGTGTCGCGCAGCCACGTTCCGCTCGGGTCGCCCGCGAATGCAGGCGTGGCAATGAGTGCGAAAGCTGCAACTGCAGCTGCAATTCTGAATGTCATTCGGTTTCCCCTCTGATATGCGCCAGCCTCTTTGTGCCGGTTCGCGCAAATTGAACAGGGGGACCCGACGAGAGTCAATCGCGGCCGGCTGGGCGCGATCACGCCACCGGCGTGCGGAAGCTCTTAAGCGACTTGGTCGGATAGTCGAAGAACTTTCCGGTCTCGGTCCATGACGGCGCGCACATCGGCACGATGAACTCCGCCGCCTGTTCGGGCGTGTCGAGGATCATCGGGTCTTCGCCGGGCATCACGGTCGCGCGCATGCGGGTGCGGATCGGTCCGGGGCTGAACAGGTTGACGCGGATCGGCGTGGTCGCGGTTTCGTTCGCCCACACCCGCACGAGGGCATCGAGCGCCGCCTTCGATGCCGCGTAGGGGCCCATATAGGCGGTTGCCTTGCTGGCGATGCCCGACGTGATGAACACCGCGCGTCCGGCGTCGGATTTCTGCAGCAACGGCTCCATGCAGCGGATCAACTGGAAATTCGCCGTGGTGTTGACCGCGAACATGTTGTTCCAGAATTTCGGCTCGGTATGGCCGAGCGGCGACGACGTCCCCGCGACGCCGGCATTGCCGATCAGAATGTCGAGCTTGCCGTGGCGTTCGTTCAGTGCAGCGCCCAGACGCGCGATGCCGTCGAGATCGGTCATGTCCAGTGGCACCAGCGTGGCGCTGCCGCCGTCGGCGCGGATGGCGTCGTCGAGTTCCTCGAGCCCGCCCTGCGTGCGCGCAACGGCAATGACATGCGCGCCGGCGCGCGCCAGCGCACGCGCCGTGGCGTAGCCGATGCCGCGCGATGCGCCGGTGACGAGAGCGATGCGGGAGGCGAGAGGTTTGGTCATTCTTAAACTCATCCAGCGAGCGTCATGCTTGGCCTCGTGCCAGCATCCACGCCTTTGCGACAGGGTTTTATAGACGTGGATGGCCGGGCGAAAGGGCGTTCACGCCCGTCTTCGACGGGCTATGCCCGGCCATGACCGAAAGACGATTGCGCTGGTCTTGCTTGGTGTGTCTCGAAGCCGGGGCCCGATCCGTGCTACACGGCCGGGCATGACCCTGAACTCTCCACCCGCCGGACGCCCCTGGCGGGCCATGTCGGTTGCAGACCTTCCGGCCGTCAATGCGCTGGCCACCCGCATTCATCCGGACTATCCGGAGGATGCTGCGGTGTTTGCCGAGCGCCTGCGGCTGTATGCTGCGGGCTGCCGGGTGCTGGAGGACGAACAAGGCCTCGTCGCCTATGTCGTCAGCCATCCGTGGCGGCATCTGGAACCGCCGCCGCTGAACGCGTTGCTCGGCGCGCTGCCGCCGCAGCCGTCGACGTTCTACATCCACGATCTCGCGCTGGCGCCGGAGGCGCAGGGCACCGGGGCGGGAGCGGATATCGTAGCGTTGCTCGCGGATCATGCGTCCGCCAGCGGGCTTTCCAGCATGTCTCTGATCGCGGTCAACGGCTCAGCGGGATTCTGGCAACGCCAGGGGTTTGAGTCGGTGGATGACCCGCTGCTGGACGCCAAGTTGCGCAGCTATGGGGACGACGCACGTTTCATGGCGCGAACGCTTGGGGCCGCCGGATGGCATCCGTCGTCGAAAGAGATCGGCGCGCTGTACGAGCGTCACGCCACGGCGTTTGACCGGGATCGCGGCAAGCGGCTGGTCGAGCGCGCGTGGTTCGAACGGTTCAGACAGGTTATGCCGGAAGGTGCGGACGTGCTCGATCTTGGATGCGGATCGGGGGAGCCGGTCGCGCGCTACCTGATCGAGGCGGGACATCGCGTCACCGGTGTGGATTCATCGCCGACGCTGATCGGCCTCTGCCGCTCGCGCTTCCCGGACGAGACATGGATCGCGGGCGACATGCGCGACGTCTCACTGCCCCGCCACTTCGGCGGCATTGTCGCTTGGAACAGCTTCTTCCACCTGACCCCGGACGATCAGCGCCGGATGTTCAGGATCTTTCGCGATCACGCGGAGCCCGGCGCCGCGCTGATGTTCACCAGCGGGCCGGGCGCCGGTGAGGCAATCGGCGCATATCAGGGCGAGGCGCTCTATCACGCGAGCCTCGCTACGGCGGAATATGAGGTGCTTCTCGCGGCGCACGGCTTTTCAGTCGTGCAGCATGTGGTGGAGGATCCGGATTGCGGAGGCCTGACGGTGTGGCTTACGCGGATGCTACCCGGCTGACCGGCGCATCCGCGAGAACTCCGGACTTAGCTCGCTTCGGCCAGCAGCGAGAGCTGGCGCGGCTGCGGCTCGACCTGGTTCTGGTCGGTGAGATTGGTCGGATAGGCGCCGGTGAAGCAGTGATCCGAGAATTTTGGATTGGCGGGATCGCGGCCCGGCTCGCCCATGGCGCGGTACATGCCGTCCACTGACAGGAACGCCAGCGAATCCGCGCCGATGATGTCGCGCATTTCCTCGACGCTGTGGGTGGCGGCGAGCAGTCCGCCGCGGTCCGGCAGGTCGATGCCGTAATAATCGGGATGCAAGATCGGCGGCGAGGCGAGACGGAAGTGCACTTCCTTCGCGCCGGCGTCGCGCATCATGCGCACAATCTTTTTGGAGGTGGTGCCGCGCACCAGCGAGTCGTCGATCAGGATGATGCGCTTGCCTTCGATGGCGGCGCGATTCGCCGAATGCTTCATGCGCACACCGAGTTCGCGCACGCTCTGCGTCGGCTGAATGAAAGTGCGGCCGACATAATGGTTGCGGATGATGCCGAGTTCGAACGGCACGCCGGAATGCTGGCTGTAGCCGACGGCGGCGGGCACGCCGGAATCCGGCACCGGCACCACGACATCGACATCGACATGGCTTTCGCGCGCGAGCTGCGCGCCGAACGCCTTGCGGACTTCATAAACCGAGCGACCGCCGACGATGGAGTCCGGCCGCGAGAAATAAATGTATTCGAAGATGCAGGGGCGGGGCGGCTGCGGCGGGAACGGCTTGTGGCTTTCCTTGCCGTGCTCGTCGAACACGATGACTTCGCCGGGCTCGATATCGCGCAGGTAGCGCGCGCCGATGATGTCAAGCGCGCAGGTTTCCGACGCGAGAATAGGACAGCCATCGAGTTCGCCGAGCACCAGCGGGCGGATGCCGAGCGGGTCGCGCGCGCCGATCAACTTCTTGTTGGTCAGCGACACCAGCGCATAGCCGCCTTCGATGGCGCGCAACGCCTCGATGTAGCGCTCGATGAACCGGCCGCGTTTGGACTGCGCGACCAGATGCAGGATCACTTCGGTATCGGAGGTGGACTGCATGATGGCGCCGTGGCGGACCAGTTCGTGGCGCAGCGTCAGGCCGTTGGTGAGATTGCCGTTGTGGGCGACGGCGAAGCCGCCAGCATTGAGTTCGGCGAACAGCGGCTGCACGTTGCGCAGGATGGTGCCGCCGGTGGTTGAATAGCGGGTATGGCCGACGGCCATGTTGCCGGGCAGGCGCGCGATCACTTCGGCGCGGGAGAAGGTGTCGCCGACGAGGCCGAGGCGGCGTTCGGAATGAAAGCGGTCGTTGTCGTAGGTGACAATGCCGGCGGCTTCCTGGCCGCGATGCTGAAGCGCGTGAAGGCCGAGCGCTGTGATGGCGGCGGCTTCCGGGTGTCCGAAGATGCCGAACACGCCGCACTCCTCGCGAAGCGTGTCGCCGTTCAGGTCCTTGTCCAGATCATGGTCGAGATCGTAGTCGGATTTGGAGGGGGGAGTGGGAGATTGATCGCCAGAAGGGGTTTTCATATGGTTCACCG
The DNA here is from genome assembly GCF_001006325.2 of Afipia massiliensis. Taxonomy (NCBI): domain Bacteria; kingdom Pseudomonadati; phylum Pseudomonadota; class Alphaproteobacteria; order Hyphomicrobiales; family Nitrobacteraceae; genus Afipia; species Afipia massiliensis. The sequence continues at coordinate 3,545,338 of NZ_LBIA02000001.1, forward strand.
CACCCTTGTCTGAAGCAGGACTAGTACCAAGCCTAGCGTCCTGCGGCTTTGCCTTCGATCAATTGCTTCATCCCGTCACGGGATGATTTTCCGTACCCGCCGTCGTTCCCCACCGTTGCTGTTGTGCGCGGTTCGGGAGCAGCATCGGTCTGCTCCTCGTCGCCCTTTTTCTTGAACCTCTTCAAGATGGTGTTCTCGGGGTCATCCGGCAAGAGCGTCATCAGCCAATCGCCGGTTCCCTGCAACATCACCCGCGACTTGGCGCTACGGACCCAATCGGGCTGTTGTTTGTCCGGCACCAGCCAGGCGAAGAACAAAAACGCCACCACCATGATCAATAGTCCGCGAGCGAGCCCGAACAGGAAACCGAGGGTGCGGTCGAGCGCGCCGATCCGCGAATCCAGGATCATGTCCGAGATACGCACGGTGATGATCGAGACCACGATCAGCGTCAGGATGAATACGCCGGCGACAACGGCCACTGCGGCCACGGTCTCGTTGTTGAAGTAGGTTTTCGCGGTCGGCAGCAGCTTCTGGTAGGCGTAGAGCGTCGTCAGGGCGGCTGCGCCCCACGCGGCGATGGACAGAATCTCGCGCATGAAGCCGCGGATCATCGCCAGAAGGCCCGACAACAACATCACGGCAAGAACGATAATGTCGAGAAGCGTTATCGGCATCGGATGGTCAGGTCCGCTTTCAGTTTCAGAACTGCGAATCGGGTTGCTCAATCCCCGGATAGCTGACGGCCATATCGCACGTCCCGCAAGAGCCGGGAACCCGCAAAAAGCCTGACATCAACGGCAAATCTGCATCGCTGCCATGGATCGCCCGTTGCGGTTAACGGTCCGTAGCGGGCGCGGCGTGAAGCTCTTGCGACGTCGCCGGTTGTATAGCGTCCAGCCTCGCGAGCGTCACCGGAATCTAGCCGTCCTGACTGGCAAATCGCTTGTCTGCTGCAGATTTTCCCGAAGCTGTGGCTTTACGGCCCCTTGCCGCGATGTCCGCGACCAGCGAGGTGAGCGATCCCACCGTATTGAGGGTCAGTCCGGCGTCGCCCACGGCATCGCCGCGGGCTGTTTCGGGGAGAATTGCGCGGCCGAAACCGAGCTTGGCGGCTTCCTTGAGCCGCGCGGACGTTTGGGCCACCGGGCGAACCGCGCCGGACAGCGAGATTTCACCGAAATAGACCGCATCGACGGGGAGCGGCGCATTGGCGAGCGACGATACCAGCGCAGCCGCCGCCGCCATGTCGGCTGCGGGCTCGTTGATGCGCAGGCCGCCGGCGACGTTGAAATAGACGTCGTAGCCGGAGAGCTTGACGCCGCAATGGGCCTCCAGCACCGCCAGCACCATCGACAGGCGGCTGGACTCCCAGCCCACCACGGCGCGGCGCGGTGTGCCGAGCGTGGTCGGCACCACCAGCGCCTGCAATTCGACCAGCACCGGGCGCGTGCCCTCAAGGCCGGCGAACACGGCGGTGCCGGGACTGCCGAGATCGCGCTCCGAGAGAAATAGTTCGGACGGATTAGAGACTTCGCGCAGGCCGAGCCCCGTCATTTCGAACACGCCGATCTCGTCGGTGGGGCCGAAGCGGTTCTTCACCGCACGCAGGATTCTGAATTGCTGCGAGCCTTCGCCCTCGAAGCTCATCACCGCGTCGACCATGTGCTCGACCACGCGCGGGCCGGCGATCTGGCCGTCTTTCGTGACGTGACCGACGAGGATCAGGGCCGCGCCGGATTTCTTGGCAAAACGAATGAGCGCCTGCGCGGATGCGCGCACCTGCGTCACGGTGCCGGGGGCGGATTCCACCGTGTCGGTCCACATGGTCTGGATGGAATCGATCACGACCAGACGCGGTGGAGTTCCTTCCGACAGCGTGGCGATGATGTCTTCAACGGAAGTCTGCGCGGCCAGTTGCACGGCGGCGTCCGCAAGGCCGAGACGCGCGGCGCGGAGCCGGACCTGCGCGACGGCTTCTTCGCCGGAGATGTAGACCACGCGATGTCCCGCGCGGGCCATCAGGCTGGTCGCTTGCGTGAGCAGTGTCGATTTGCCGATGCCGGGATCGCCGCCGACCAGCAGCACCGAGCCGCGCACGAAGCCGCCGCCGGTGACGCGATCCAATTCTGTCATTCCCGACGACAGGCGAGGCGCCTCGGGACTCGAACCGGTGAGGCTTTCCAGCGCGAACGGCCGACCCTTGCGCTTGGGGCGCAAATTCGCGGGCATGGATGTCGCGCCGGTGGTGTCCTCTTCCGTCAGCGTGTTCCACTCGCTGCAGGACTCGCACTTGCCCTGCCACTTGTTATAGGCGGCACCGCAATTCTGGCAGACGAAGGAGAGGGCGTTTTTCGCCATGAACGGTGCAACCGGGGGCCAGAAGAGCGGGAATCGAATGTTCTTCTTTTGTTCACGAAGGGCGAACGAAAGTCAACCCCGATATGGAGAATCCCAACGCGGTGCTGAAGGAGCGGAGCGTCGATGCCTTACTAAGCGAGGCCAATCTGCTTCATGAACGAGAGGTTGTCCCAGAACAAGTATTCCTCGTCCATCACGCCATTCGTCCAGTGTCCAACGGTACACATCGCGAGCTTGAACGCCTTGCCAGTCGGGGGGACGGTTTTGCCATCCGGTGTTGGCATCGGCTTGGTGAACGTTCCTTCCATTTCGCCGATGACGCTAGTCCAGTCGCCGGCGGCGATCCTGACCGGGTGAACCTTGATGCGTGTGTCGGGTGCATAGACGAACATCGCGCTCAGTTCTTCAATGTGGGGCTTGATGCCCCGGACCTGACGTCCATCGGGCCAATGCACAAGAATATCTTCAGCATGTGTCTCGTGCAGCCGAACCCACTCTTGATTGCTAAAGACGTTGAAGTCCAGATCATCGAATTTCGCGAGGTGGACGTTGGCGAGTTGCTCGGCCTCCTCGTATTTTCGTAGCTTGGCTTCCGTGGATTGGGTGTCCGGTGCGTTATCGACCATGACTTGCCTCCTGCGTCTTTCAATCGGGGGGCGACCCCGGCAGCAGCGGCTTTCGTCGGAAACCAATTTTAGCATAAGCACGCGCATAGCGCATGTCTTTAAAGCCTAACGCGCGTCGATCACCAGTTCGGTCCGCACACACCGCACGTCGACTTCGAATTCCATGCCGATCACCGGCGGCCACGCCGGATACCAGGCGAGGCCGATCTGACTGATGTTGTCCTCGGCGAATACCGTGTCGAGCAGCGGGCGGATGTCGTGGACGGTGTAGATCTGCGCCGCGGTAACGGCGGTCCAGTCGCATCCCAGCGCCTCGACGCGGTCGCGCATCGCGTTCATGACGAAGCGTGCCTTGATCTCAAGCCCCTTCAGCGAGACGTCACGGCCGCCGACAATGCGGTCGGTGGTGACGCCGTCGCGGATTTCAGGCTTGCCCGAAATCAGGAAGTCGCCCGATGCGCCGGTTTCGGGGACCGTATAGGTGAAAGCGAAGAACATCGCCTCAGTGGGGACTTCGGTGATCGGCGCAAGGTTGCTGCGCGCCAGCGGATTGATGTCGCCGGCCTTGCATCCCCACTGATGCAGCGTCTTCAGATACTCGCCGTTGAACGCCTGAAACTGTTCGACTGTCATGGCGGCGGGCGAGCGCAGTTCGCAGGCGGCGAGCGCCGTGACCGGGCGGCCCTCGCGTTCGAGGTGCGCCTTGATGAAGGCGAATCCATCGGCCATCGGGATCGGACGCGCGAAACGCACCCGGCGCAGCGCGTAGCCGGGCATCGGGGCGACGCCGCTTGAGAACGGCCCGCCGGGCGAGACGATGAACCTGTAGTTTCCGGGTTTGAATTCCGTGACGTCGGGCATCGGTCGTCCTTCTTTTTATTTGGGCATGATCTTTCCGAAAACCGGTGCCCACTTTTCGGGATCAAGCCCTATTGGCCGCCCTTGTAGACACGAGTGTAGCGCTTGCCGAGGCTGGTCAGCACCTCGTAGCCGATGGTGTCGAAGTGATGCGCGAGTTCATCGACCGTGATCTCCTTGTTGAGCAGTGTCACCAGCGCGCCGCGGCGGGTTGCGCCGGGCGGAAGGGCCGTGATGTCGATCGCCATCAGGTCCATCGAGATGCGTCCGGCGACCGGGCAGCGTTTGCCAGCGACCATCGCTTCGGCGCTGCGCATGTTGTCGATGCTGCCCGCCGCGCGGAAATATCCGTCGGCGTAACCCGCGGTGACGATGGCCAGCTTTGTCGGCTGCCGTGCGGTCCAGGTGCCGCCGTATCCGACGTGCTCACCCTTCTCGATGTTGCGGACCTGCGCCACGCGCACCTTGAGATCGACCACCGGCAGCACCGGCGTGTCGGCTTCCGGCGTCGGGTTGACGCCGTAGAGAGCCGCACCGGGGCGCACCAGATCGAAATGGAATTGGGGCCCGAGAAAAATGCCGGAGGAATTCGCCAGCGAGGCGGGGACGCCGGAAAACAGCGATGCGATTTCGCGGAACGCCGCCACCTGCCGTCCGTTCGCCGGATCGTGCAGCATCTCGGCGCTGGTGAGATGGCTCATCACCAGCGAGATGCCGTGATTGCCGCTCTTGATCCGCGGAAGCAGCGCCTGCGCTTCCATGACGCGAAAGCCGAGGCGATTCATGCCGGTGTCGATATGGATCGCCGCTTTGCCGTCCCAGCCGCTGGTGGTGCGGAACGCGTCCCATTCGGCGAGTTCGGTGGCGTCGCCGATCACCGGACGGCAATCGATCTTCGCATACTGGTCGCCCGCGCCCGGAAAAAATCCGTCGAGCACGTAGATCGCGGAGGTCGCCGTGACCTCGCGTGCCGCGCGCGCCTCATCGAGGGTTGCGACGAAGAACGTCCGGCAACCGGCCTTCGCCAGCGCGCGGGTCACCTGCGTGATGCCGCAGCCATAGGCGTCGGCCTTCACGACAGCGGCGCAATCCGCAGGCACGGCCTGACTGCCGAGCTTGCGCCAGTTGGCGACGATGGCGTCGAGGTCGATGGTCAGGATGCCGGTCGCGCCGGCAGGCAAGGGCGCGTCTGCGGCGACGGCAGCAGTAGCGTTGTCGGGAGACTTGAGGTCGGAAGCAGGAGTCATTGGCTCAGCAAAGGGTTCGCAGCGAGTTTGATTCAGAAAACTCTAGCACACTCTTTGCGCGCGGAAGTACCGCCGATCAGCCAAATCGCTCAGGCAACTGGGCATCCGGCGCGAGATCACCGAAACGCGTGACGCTGGCATCGAACTGCAGGTTGATGGTGCCGGTGGGGCCGTGACGCTGCTTGCCGATGATGACTTCGGCCTTGCCGTGCACCAGCGACATGTCGAGTTGCCACTTTTCGTGTTCGGGGGTGCCGGGGCGCGGCTCCTTGCTCTGCAGATAGTATTCCTCGCGGTACACGAACAGCACCACGTCGGCGTCCTGTTCGATCGATCCCGATTCACGCAAGTCGGAGAGTTGCGGGCGCTTGTCGTCGCGGCTTTCGACCTGACGCGACAACTGCGACAGTGCGATGATCGGAACGCTCAGCTCCTTGGCCAGCGCCTTGAGGCCGGTGGTGATTTCGGTGATTTCCTGCACGCGGTTGTCGGAGCGGCGGCCCGATCCTGACAGAAGCTGGATGTAATCGATGATCAGAAGATCGAGACCCTTCTGCCGCTTCAGCCGCCGCGCGCGCGCGGTGAGCTGCGAGATCGACAGGCCGCCGCTGTCATCGACGTAGAACGGCAGGTTCTGCATTTCGATAGAGTGGTCGCGGATCTTGTCGAAGTCGGATTCGCTGATGCCGCCGCGGCGGATCGAGCTCGACGAGATGCCCGTGCGCTCGGCGAGAATACGTGTGGCGAGCTGCTCCGCCGACATTTCGAGCGAGAAGAAGCCGACGATGCCGCCATCGACGGACTTCATCTGGCCGTCGGCCTGTACTTCGCCGCGCCATGCTCGCGCAATATTAAAGGCGATGTTGGTTGCCAGCGCGGTCTTGCCCATCGCCGGGCGGCCGGCGAGGACGATCAGATCGGATGGCTGCAGGCCGCCCATCTTCGTGTCCATTTCGCGCAGGCCGGAGGCCAATCCCGACAGATTGCCGTCGCGGCTGTAGGCGGCCGCGGCCATGTCGACCGCAACCGTCAATGCCTGCGAGAATTTCTGGAAGCCGCCGTCGTAGCGGCCGGACTCGGCGAGATCGTAAAGCTTTTTCTCGGCGTCCTCGATCTGCGCGCGGGGCGCGAAGTCCACCGGCGCGTCGAACGCGACATTGACCATGTCTTCGCCGACGCGGATGAGATCGCGCCGGATCGAGAGATCATAGACGGTGCGCCCGTAGTCCTGCGCGTTGATGATGGTCGTTGCTTCGGCGGCGAGGCGGGCAAGGTATTGTCCGACCGTCATGCCGCCGATGTCAGTATCGGCGGGAACAAACGTCTTGAGCGTCACCGGAGTGGCGATCTTGCCGGCGCGGATCAGGCTGGCGGAGGTCTCGAAGATCAGCGAATGGATCGGCTCGAAGAAGTGCTTCGGCTCAAGGAAATCCGAGACGCGGTAGAACGCATCGTTGTTGACGAGGATGGCGCCGAGAAGTCCCTGTTCGGCCTCGATATTATGGGGCGCAACCCTGTAAGCGGGCGTGCCGGCCTCCGGCGCGAGCTTGATAATGTTCGAATCGGTAATCGCCATGAGTATTGAATGTTCTTCTAATCGGACCAAAGCAGGGCAAGGCAGGAGACTGACCCAACTCATAGGCCTGTCCGTTCGTCGCTCAAAATGATTCAAGCAAGCTATCCCCCACCAACACGCCGCAGTGGAGAAGATGGCGGAAACGCTTGATTTGCGCCGCGCGATCGTTTCGCGCACGTCATTCAGCGAAACTTCCGGGCGGCTGTTTCAGGCTTGCTTCAAACGATTGCCTGAAGCTGCTGACATACAAGACAGATGATCAGCCACATGGCTCTGATGTCAGGGAGTTCCACCGAAAGAACTTCGCAAAAAGAACGCTGCCTCCAATTGGGAAGCGGCGGTATCATAAGAAATGGAGGAAAGGGACAGGATTCGAACCTTCGACACGGTTTCCCGTGTGCCGCGTTAGCGGTGCCTTAAGCCACTCAGCCACCTTTCCAAGACTTCAAACTTCAAAGACTTCAAAACTTGGAGGCCCAGCCTGGATTTGAACCAGGATATGAAGCGTTTGCCGCGCTCCCGCGTAGACTTTCCGCCACCGGGCCATGCATCAAGCGTGCACCAACAGTTGGACCCGCGCAATTACAGATCGAGTCGTTGGTTAATGTGCGTCAGCGAAAGGGCGATATATCAGATTGAGCTGCCTGTGGATTCACCATAGGTTTCGGCGGCGCGTGGCGATCCTGACTAGCGGGCTGGGATCTAAGGAGCTTCCTTTCCCCTGAAACGAGAGGTTCAAGATGGTTACGAGCGTGAAGCAGTTGATGGCTGAAGCCAACGCAGCAGTTCCGAAGATCACTCCGGCCGAGGCGCGCGAGATGATTGCAAAAGGCAATACGCTGGTGGTCGACGTGCGCGATGCGCACGAGGTGGAGAAGAGCGGCAAGATTGCCGGGGCGGTCAATGTCTCGCGCGGCATGCTGGAATTCCGCGCCGATCCTGAATCGCCTTATCACGACAAGAATTTCGCCAAGGACAAAACTGTCATCGTTTATTGCGCGTCCGGTGGCCGATCCGCGCTGAGCGGCAAGGCGCTCAAGGATTTGGGTTACGGCGAAGTCTTCAACGCCGGCGCCTTCAAGGACTGGGCGGAAAGCGGTGGGGCGGTCGAAGCCTGATCCTGGCACTGCGTCCGGATCGCTAGATCGGCTTATTCGCCCGCGAGCCGCAGCACCGGACGCTTGGTCGCCTCGGCCTCGCGCAGCCGCTGCTCCTCGCGGGCGATGTAGTCGCGCGTGATCGGAACCACACCTTGCCGTTTGCTGAGCTGAATCTGGAACACCATCATGCTCTGCTTGCGAAACGACATCTCGGACGACGCAAGGTAGAATTCCCACATCCGCACAAAGCGTTCGTCGTACAGCTTCGCAGCTTCCTCGCGGCGGGCGAGGAAGCGCTCGCGCCACGCCTTCAACGTTTCGGCGTAGTGCAGCCGCAGGACTTCAACGTCATTGACCAGAAGTCCGGCCCGCTCGATCGCAGGCAGCACCTCGGATAATGCCGGAATATAGCCGCCGGGGAAAATGTACTTTGCGATCCACGGATTGGTGATGCCGGGGCCTTCCGAACGCCCGATCGAATGCAGCACCATCACCCCGTCGTCGGCGAGCAGTTCCGCGCAGCGCTTGAAGTAGGTGTCGTAGTAATCGACGCCCACATGTTCGAACATGCCGACGGAGACGATGCGGTCGAACGGACCGGGTGTCTCACGATAATCCTGCAGACGGAATTCGGCGCGGCCGGTCAGGTTCAATTCACCGGCGCGTGCGTTCGATACGCCGAGTTGTTCCTCGGACAGGGTGACGCCGGTCACCTTCGCGCCGGTCATTCCCGCAAGGTAAAGGCCGAGGCCGCCCCAGCCGGACCCGATGTCGAGCAGGCGGTGATCCGGCTTGACCAGCAGCTTGGCGGCGAGGTGGCGCTTCTTGGCGAGCTGCGCGTCGTCGAGCGTCGACTCCGGCGTCTCGAAGTATGCGCAACTGTATTGCATATCGGCGTCGAGGAAGAGGCGATACAGCCGCCCGTCGAGATCGTAGTGGCTGGCGACGTTGCGCTTCGAACGCTCGGGTGGATTGAACTGCTGCCAGTGCCGGATCAGGTAACGGAGCCACCACCGCACCCTCGACCAGCGCGGCACCATGTCGGGCTGGTTAAGCGCGATGGCCAGGAGGTCCGCGATCGAGCCGTTTTCGACGATAAAGTCGCCGTCCGTATAGATCTCTCCGATGGCCAGTTCCGGATCGAGCAGCAGATGCCGCTGGGCCTCCGCTGTCAGGAATCTGACCGAGACGGGCCGGCCCGTTCCGTCGCCGCAGGTAAAGGTGGCGCCGCTTGACGTCGTGAACGTCACCGAGCCCCGGCGGATGAACTGGCTCAGGAAAAACCGCAGCAGGCGATCCATCGAACGCATGTCCAACGATCCAATGTGGTCTCACATGTAGATAAATGTTGGTATTTTTTGTTCCGGTTTCAATCGTATTTTGACGTAGGCCGGGGTCGTGGAAGGCTGATCTGCATTTTTGTCTGGTGAGTCGATGGCGGCATGCCGAAAGGGCGGCTGCCAACAGGTTCACGCAGTTGCGAAATCTCGGTACTTCCATTCGCGGCATAATCCGCTAAAGGTGACCGCGAGGCTGAGGGCAGGGCTGGGGCCGCCATCTGACCTTTGCTGGCTTAGATCTGGAGACCTTGGATGTTGAGCCGAGCGCTCATTTTGGCGGCGGTGGCTTTTGTGTTGGGCTGTTTCGGGGCGACCTCGGCGGACGCGCAGAATCTTGAAGCCGGCAAGCCTCCCTCCCAGATTTTCTCCAGCACCTGCTCGCTCTGCCACAAGAGTTCGCGCGGATTGCTGAAAAGCGTCTCACCCGGATCGCTGCCGGGCTTCTTGCGCCAGCACTACACCACGAGCACCGACATGGCCGCGGCCATGAGCGCCTATGTCCTCTCCAATGGCGCCGCCAATGCAGCGCCGGGCGGGGGCAATCTGACGAGACAAGGGCAGGAGGCGAAAGGCGGCCGACCCGCGCAGGAGCCGGGTCCCGAGCAGGCAGCGAAGGGCCGCAAGCCGCCGACACAGGAAGCCGCACGACCGGACGCCGACGGATTGCAGAGCGGTGCGCCCGACCCTCAAACGATGACGGCCCGCCAGAAGGCTGCGGCCGAGCGAAGGGCGGCGAGGCAGGCCGCGCGCGAGGCTGCCAGGGCCGCGAAAGCCCCCGCGCCGCCGAAGATCGAAGACCGGCACGGAGTGCAGAAGGATGAGCCGGCCGCGGATTCAGCCAAGCAGGACGCAGGCAAGACCGAACCTGCAAAGGACTCCGACAAGAGAGAAACCGCGAAGGTCGAGGGAACGCGTCCGGACCCGGTGCCCGCTGTGACGCCTGCGCCAAAGGAAGGTGCGAAACCGGCCGAGGTAGCTGCTGCACCCCCGAAGGAAGATGTCCCGTCGGGTCCGTTGACCATCGACATCGGTCCTGCACCGCCACCGCCGGCGCCGGTGGTTCCGGTCGGACCGCCGCCGGTTCCTGCCGGTAACCCTGAACCGCCGATCTCCCGCTAAACCCATCCGGGCAGCGCATGCGGATCTGCCGCGCGATGGCTCTTGTTTCCATCAGAGCAAAACTCTAGAGTGATACTCTAGTGATCACGAGGGCCGTCATGGCGGGTGTGCGCGACGATCTGCTGACAGCGGCTTTGGCTGTATTCGATCAGGACGGTTTCGATGGCGCGACGGTCGCCGCGATCCGAGAGCGTGCCGGTGCGTCCAACGGCAGCTTCTTCCACTTCTTCGGCTCCAAGCGCGAGCTGGCCGGCACGCTGTTTCTCGAAGTGCTGCGGCGCTACCACATCGCCATGCTCGACGTGATCGATCCGCCGCCGGATGCTGCGGAGGGTATCGCCCGTTTGATCCGCACCCATCTGGCATGGGTCGTCGACAACCGCCGCGAAGCCAATTTCCTGTTCGAGATATCGCGCAGCGAGTGGGCGCAGGATGTGCGCGACGCACGCAAGGCGCGGAATGCAACAGTCGCGGAGGGTGTCGAGGCGTGGCGCGCGCCGTTGGTCGCGGGCGGTGAACTGCGGCCTATGCAGGCCTCGCTGTTCTTCAGTCAGATCATCGGTCCCGCGCAGTTCGTCTGCCGCGCATGGCTGTCGGGCCGCGATCCATCCGATCCGCGCGACCACGCCGATGGGTTGATTGCGTGCGCTGTCCGCGCATTGACGGCAGGGGGAGAGCGATAATGCTTCAGGCTGATACAGAGTTCACACCGATCGCGGCGCACATCCGCAACAACGTCATGCGTCAGGGATTCATGACTCATGTCGGCGCGGAGGTCACCGATCTCACGCGCGGCGGCTGTGTGCTGTCGGTGGATCGCCGGCCGGAACTGTTGCAGCAGAACGGCTTCTTCCACGGCGGTGTAACGGCGTTCCTGATCGACAACGCGACCACGATCGCAGCCGCGACCGTGAAGGGTCAGGCGGCGCTGACCGCAGAATACAAGTTGAACCTGCTCGCACCGGCGTCGGGCGAACGGTTGATCTGCCGCGCGCGCGTGGTGAAGCCGGGGCGGCAGGTGTCGGTCGTCGCAGCGGATGTCTTTTGCATCATCGACGGTGCGGAGAAGCACACTGCGACCGCGCTGGCATCGATTGCGATGCTCGATCAAGCCATCGTGCCGAAGGTGGTGAGCCCGGCCTGAACTACAGCTGGGAGTCTGCGATCCTGCGATGGGAGTGATCCATCTCGATCGAAGCGCACTCTCTCCGCTCATTCCCGCGAAAGCGGGAATCCAGCACTTAGAAAATCTGGGTCCCCGCTTTCGCGGGGACGACCGGGGATTTGAGGTCGGACAGAAACGAAAAGCCCGATCTCGATGAGACCGGGCTTTTGGGTTTTGTGGTTCGGCTTGCGCCGGAGTCTTACTTCTCTTCGGCAGGTGCTTCGGCCGGCTCGGCAACTTCGTCGTGCTGCGCTTCCGGATCGAAGAACTCGCCGGCGGCGGCGATGGCTTCGGCAGCCGCGTCGCGATCTTCCTGACGGCTGTTGACGTCTTCGCCGCGGTTGATGCGCTCGGCTTCGGCCTCGGAGCGAGCAACCGTCGTCGACACGTGGACTTCGACTTCAGGATGCACAGCGATGGTGATCTTGTGCTGGCCGATGGTCTTGATCGGCGCGTCGAGCAGCACCTGCTGACGGTTCAGCGAAACGCCGTCGGCTTCGAGGGCGGCCATGATGTCGCGCACCGACACCGAGCCGTAAAGCTGGCCGGTTTCCGACGCCTGACGGATGATGACGACGTTGCGGCCGTCGATCTTCTCGGCGACCTTGGTGGCTTCACCCTTGGCCTGGATGTTCTTGGCCTCGAGATCGGCCTTCATGCCGTCGTACTTCTCGCGGTTTTCCTTGGTCGCGCGCAGCGCCTTGTTGCGCTTGAGCAGGAAGTTGCGGGCGAACCCGTCCTTCACTTTGACCACATCGCCCATCTGGCCGAGCTTGGCCACGCGTTCCAGCAGAATGACTTCCATTTGAGTTCTCCGTTGAGTCTGAGTTGAGTTGAAGATGTTGCGTTCAGGTTGAAGATCAGGAACTCGGCAGGGGCGGTGGCCCGCGCCGGTTCCAGTAGGCTTGTCGAATTCCAAGAACAGCATCGGCGAGGCCGAGGCCGATCATTCCAATCAGCGGCCAGCCGATGAACAGCGTCCCGGCATAGGCGGCGCCGAGCACGAAAGCGCGGCCCGAAAATGCCTGCGTCACGGTATGCAGCACCGCAAACCCCGTGATCGCATAAGCCATCAGCAGCGCCGCGCTGACGATCTGCGCCAGCATCGCCAGCAGCCCGCCGGTAAAGCAGAGCACGACTGCGACCAGCAGCGCGCCCAGCACCATCCTCGGCAGTGTGGTGGTGCGCAGGTCGGGCCATGGCCGCATCAGGCGGCCGGATGTGGTCGTGATCTTGGCGGAGAGCCACAGATTGAGTGTCAGCGTTACCATCGCGATGATGGTCGCGGCACCTGGCGCAACCGCCACCAGTGCGTCGACCACCCGTTCGCTTTCACCCGCAGGCGTGACAGCCCCGCGCCCGATGATGCGCAGCAGTCCGCGGCGCAGCGCGCCGTTGATGCTCTCTGCGTCGCTGCCCAGTGTGAGCAGCGCGCTGATCGTGGTGAGGATGGCGAATGCTGCGATCCACATCAGGATGCGACCGGTTGGATACCAGTCGAGCGCCGGCGCGAGATTTGCCAGTTGTGGATCGTTCGAGACCGGACGCGCCAGCAGCGTCAGGTATCCAAGCCACCATGCGGGCAGGGCGATGCTGAGCGCGAACGCTGCCATATAGGGGAAACCGAAAATGCCGCCGAGGCCGAGCGCAGCGACAATCCCGCCGATCAGTGCGGTGGCCGATCCCCAGCCCAGCGCAGCGACCATCAACGGCAGCGGCGCGAGGTAAAACAGCACGATCGAGATCAGCGCGCCGGACACGATCGACGCGAACATCAATGCCGACGCCAGGCCGGCCGCGACTGCTATGAGGATGCTCGTCATCATCAGCTGTCCCGCTCCTTTCGAGCGGTTAGAGGCCCCGAAGACCCCAACCATCCACCGTGGGACGACCCCGCAGTGTTATGAGATTAAAATCAAGAGAGTCGCGAGCGCGCGGAGGCCGCGCGCTCGCTGTATCGTTTAGCGGATCACGTAAGGCAGAAGGCCGAGGAACCGCGAGCGCTTGATGGCGCGGGCGAGTTCACGCTGCTTCTTTGCCGACACGGCCGTAATGCGGCTCGGCACGATCTTGCCGCGCTCGGACACGTAACGCATCAGCAGCTTCGAATCCTTGTAGTCGATCTTCGGCGCGTTCGGGCCCGTGAACGGGCACGTTTTACGGCGGCGGAAGAACGGACGGCGTGCACCTGCTTCAGCCATGTGTCTTACTCCTCAACCGCTGCAGTTGCGTCTTCGTCGCGCGGACGGCGCGGACCACGATCACCACGGAAACCACCGCCTTCGCGGTCGCCGCCACGGAAGCCACCGCCTTCGCGGTCGCCACGGAAGCCGCCGCCACCGCGCTCGTCGCGGTCACGCTCGGCCTTGCGCATCATGGCGGAGGGGCCTTCCTCCAGCTCATCGACGCGGACGGTGATGTAACGGATGACGTCTTCGTTGATGCGTTCCTGACGCTCGATCTCGGCGACCACCGCTGCGGGGCCATCGATGTTGAGCAGCATGAAATGCGCCTTGCGGTTCTTGTGCATGCGATAGGTGAGGGAGCGCACGCCCCAGTTCTCGGTCTTGGTGACCTTGCCGCCGAGACCTTCGATCACACCGGTAATCTGCGTGGTGAATTCTTCGACCTGCTGGGCGCTCGCATCCTGACGCGCGAGAAAAACATGCTCGTAAAGAGGCATGGGAGTCCTTTCCAATGTTAGCGCGGTTCCTGGCGGCAAGCCCTTCGAGACCTTCGGAAAGGACCTCGATATTGCTCAGAAGGCGGAAGCACGGGACGACGGACCGACTGGCCCTGCCGCATCAATCAAACTGGAATGTCAGACTGGTGAGACCGTCCGTTCAGCTCCCGGCCGGGATCCACGGATGGCGCGGTTATAAGGATTCCGGGGCTGTTTGCAAGGCGCTGGATACGCTTGATGACCGCCAGATCTGCCTTGATCCATTTGTTTGTATGACATACAATTAGATGGCTGCGAATGGCCTCGGACGAGTCGGCTGCGAGAGCGCGAGATGAAAACCATATCTCCCAGAGGTGGTGGTCGCGATCCGAAACACGCATCCCGTGCGACCCGCACGGCAGGGCGGCAGATGCGGTCGCGGCTGCTCGATGCGGCCAGCGGCCTGTTCAAGGAACGCGGGGTGGCTGGCACCTCAATCGCCGAAATCGCAGCAGCGGCAGACGCTTTCCCAAGCCAAGTCACCTACTACTTCCGTACCAAGGAAGCGCTGTTCGTCGAGGCGGCCTGCCGCGACGTGCTGTATGTCGCCCGCGCCGCTGAGCAGAACGCCGGCAAACAGCTTTCACCGAATGATTACACCCGTTCGCTGGTCGAAAGCGTGATGCGGACGGATGCCGTCGGCTTCTTTGTCGAAGCGATGACGCTGACCCGCCGCCGCCAGGATCTTGCTCCGCTGGTGGAGCGCACCGTCGAGCGGCTGCACTCCGAAGGGTTGCGCGCCTATGCCGCCGAGATGATCGCGCGCGGATGGCATTCGCGCCTTGATCCGGAAACGAGCGCGCGGCGTTTCTGGGCAATTACGATCGGCGTGACCATCGAGGGACACGCGATGGGGCGATCCTCCGAGGATCTCGTCGCCGAGATGCTGCGCCTGCTTGGACCTCAGGCCGATGTCGCCGCCGATGGCGCGCGGCTCCGGCTCGTCGGCGCGGCGGATTCCCCCGATGAAACGCCACAAAACAAAAAGGAGAAGCGCTAATGAATGCTCCACGCATCCGTGCACGTGACCTCATGACCGAGCAGGAATTGATGGAGGTGCGCACGCGCTCGACGTGGAAGGGTGTCGCGCTGATCGCGCACGCCTGGGCTCTCATCCTTGGATCGATTGCGATGGTTGCAGTCTGGCCGAATCCATTCACATTTCTGTTGGCGGTCGGCATCATCGGCTCGCGTCAGCTTGGCCTTGCGATCCTGATGCACGACGGGGCCCATGGCAGTCTCGCGAACGGCGACAAACTGAACATGTTTCTCAGCCAGTGGTTTTGCGCTTATCCGGTTTTCGCGGAGACGCGGGCCTATCGCCGCTATCATCTTCAGCATCACGCCCATACGCAGCAGGACAACGACCCGGACCTGATTCTGTCTGCGCCGTTTCCGATCACGCAGCCTAGCTACCGGCGGAAATTCTGGCGCGATATTACCGGCCAGACCGGCTACCAGCAGCGCAAGGCGCAGTTTCTGAATGCGATTGGCGAGCCCGCATGGCCGTTGCGGCAGCGCGCTGCGAATTTCTGGGAGAAGCTCGGCCCGCAGATCGTGGTCAATGCGATTTTGTTCGCAGGACTGGCGGCGGCAGGCGTGTGGTGGGCTTATCCGTTGCTCTGGCTTACGCCTCTGATGACGTGGATGATGGTGATCAGCCGCGTCCGCAACATCGCGGAACACGCCGTCGTGCCGGACAGCAACGATCCGCTACGCAACACGCGCACCACGCGTGCAGGCTTCCTCGAACGGCTGTTCGTCGCGCCGTATTATGTCAACTACCATCTCGAACACCATCTGCTGTTCTACGTGCCTTGCTACAATCTGCGGCGCGTGCACGAAATCCTGACGCGCGGTCCGCATGCTGCACGGATGGAAGTGCAGCCGAGCTACGCCGCAGTACTGCGGCTCGCGACGTCGCGTCCGAAGGATCAGGATCGGCCGGGCGAGCTTGTCAGCAACGTGCGGCGCGCGCGTACCGGCGCGGTGGTTGACGGCAACCAGGCGGCGTCAGGCTTCTAGCCTCGGACAGCGGCTTAACGCTGTTCCGATGTCGAATGCGGCCTCGCCAGACCCGTTGTTCCAGGCGGTGCCTTGTCCGTAGTGGCGACGACGGTTGGGCTGATGTCGAACGCGGTCACCAGCGCTGCTCCGAATACCGCAAGGAGAACGGCCGCGAAGATCAGGACAGGTGCCAAGGCTAATGTTTGTGGCTTGCGAGGGTCTTCTTCCATGTGCGCACTCCACTGAGCGCCCCAAAGGGAAAACGCGCACGCGGGGTCAGAGTTCCATCTGATCGACAGGTCCGCGGCTGATCGGGCTTGCGCAACACAGCCGCGACGGGTGTCACACACCGAAGACACTCCGCACCCCGTTCGCCGCTCCATCCGGCAGCCTCCGGGCCAGTTGGCCAGCCATCGGAAAACGCGCGAGGATAGCCAGCATTCTGAGGGGGATTTTTTGCCGCATCGAGAGGTGGCCGCTCAACTCCCACAGATGAGAGCAGGCGATCACCACGCGCTCGTGATTATCCAGAGTAATTCCGCTGCGAAGATCTGCCAGGACGCTCCGCACGAACCGGGGGGCAAAAAACTGCCGGGCATAAAAGCGGTGTAGTTCGGGTTCGTCCGGGAACGTGGCAACGAGTTTGCTGAAATACTTCATGCGCGATTGCGCCATCAGTTTTCCATAAGACGTCGATGCGGTGTGAATGCGCCAGATCGTCAATGGCTGGTCGATATAGACGCTGCGATAGCCGCGGCAGAACATCCGCAGGAAAAGATCGTCGTCTTCATAGCCCATGAACTGTTCGTCGAAGCCTCCCACCGCGTCGAACGCGTCCCTTGATATCAGCGATGCCCCCGGCAGGATGAACATATCCTGTTGGAGGCAGCACTGCAGGGTCCGCTTGGGATGTTCGTTTTTCTGGGTGTCGAGAACCGAGTGGCACACCATCCGGCCGTTGCCGTTGATCTCATCGAGATTTGAATAGGTCCAGCCAAGCGGCAACCGCGATTTCCGCAAAAACGGTTTCTCAAGCTCTGTCAGATGATCCGCATACCAAATGTCGTCTTGGTCGAGGAAAGCGATCAGGTCCGCCGCCGAATGCCGCACGCCGAAATTCCGCGCCGATCCCTGGCCGCCGTTCTTTTTTGAGAGGAACCTTATCTTCGGATTGGCTGCGGCCATGCTTGCGACAATGGAGGGGCCGCTATCGGTCGAGCCATCGTCAACAACGATAATCTCGTCAGCCTTGCGTTCCTGCGCCAGGACGCTTTCGAGCGCGGTGCGGATATAGCTGGCGCCGTTGTAAAGCGGAATGACGGCTGCGATTTTGTATCCATCCACGGCGGCATCCATGCCGTGTCCCGTCGCGACGTCGAGGCCAAGGCCCGTATCCGCAGTCGAAACGGTTTTCCGCGAACGCTTCTCCGTGTTGTGATACGCCAGCAGAACCTGGCTATTGAGCCGCTCAAGCATCGCATCGAGATGCCGAAGCATTGCTGGATCAAGCCAGCCCCCGGCGGCCGCGCTCCGGAGCTGGTCGGTGGCGAAGGCGCGTGCCACGCGGCCGGTGAACGTTTCGAAATACGGTTCGAACGCACGTTCCAGGCGGCGCACGAGTTCTTCATTCCTGCACGAGTAGGCAATCAGCAGGCCGGGATCAAAGCCTGTGGGTGAAAGCCCATGCCATTCCCAGTCCAAAATCGACAGCCTGGGAGCGGTCAGATTGCTCCAGTTCAGATCATTGTGAGACAGCCGCCATTCGCTCTGCTGAAACTCATGCTCAATCTGATTTGTATCGGAAAGCCATTCTTGCAAAGCTTCGGGCGAAACATGAATTTGCGCCGATGTGTTGCTGGCCAAACCATCGAGCGCTTGTTTGAGGTCGCCGATCCAGTCGTCCGTAACACTGGCGGCAGATGGGCCTGCCCACGGGTTCACTTCAATAGCGGTGTCTGCAAGCGTGACAAGCCGCGCGGTCCAGTGAACGTTTCCGTTCACCCAATTGCTTTGTTCGACAAGCACAGGTTTCGGAACGCCGGTAATTGTATCAGCTGCGATGTCGGCCTTAAGCAGCCGGTTGTCGGTTGACGCGGCCCCTGCAACCCTGAGCCACAACTGGCGGCCGTCTGCCGTTTCAACACGCGCTCCGGCGGTGCGGTCGGAGTAGCCTCCATTGATGTCCGGCGTGACCGGCCGAACATTCAGGCGAGCGCATGCCTCATGGAATCTTTCGACGATCCCCGCTTTCTCAAAACCGAGTTCGTGCGGGGCAATGTTCACCGGTCGCCAGTTCATATTTATGCTTTCGGAAAAATAACTTACAAAATAAGTGCATAATATCACGGAGGTTGGCCGCTAATGCCGAGCATTGTGAGGCAAATAGAGGCACGCAATACACTCTTTCGGGTGAACCGCCGTGGTTTCTTGACGGCACAGTAAATTCGGCAATGAGCCGATCTGGGACCGGCATTCGGGTGGTTCATTGGCCGACCGGCCTATTGACCGGGCGGTTCAGGGCCCGCAACGCGCCGGCCCATATCGGCTCCGCCGCGCCGCAGCTTGACACCCGCCGCCCCGGCGGTGTCTTACGGCCTATCTTTTCAGGGGACCTCCATGACAGCAGCATTCACCTTTCCGGGACAGGGATCGCAGACGGTCGGTATGGGCAAGGCGCTCGCCGACGCATTTCCAGCGGCCAGGGCCGTGTTCGACGAGGTCGATGCGGCGCTCGGTCAAAAGCTCACCGCTATCATCTGGGACGGACCGGCGGAGACGCTGCAACTGACCGAGAACGCCCAGCCGGCGCTGATGGCGGTGTCGCTGGCGACATTGCGCGTGCTGGAAACCGAGGCCGGGATCGACATCGCGCGCGACGCGGCGTTCGTCGCCGGTCATTCGCTCGGCGAATACTCCGCGCTGGCGGCGGCGGGCAGCTTCTCGATCAGCGATACCGCGAAGCTGCTGCGCACGCGCGGTCTCGCCATGCAGAAGGCCGTGCCGGTCGGCGTCGGCGCGATGGCCGCGCTGCTGGGACTGGATTACGAGGCCGCGGTTGCGGTGGCGGAAGAAGCTGCGCAGAACGAGGTCTGTCAGGCCGCCAACGACAATGGCGGCGGGCAGGTGGTGGTCTCCGGCGACAAGGCTGCCGTCGAGCGCGCGCTTGAGATCGCCAAGACCAAGGGCGCCAAGCGCGCGATGCTTCTTCCCGTGTCGGCGCCGTTCCATTGCCGCCTGATGCAGCCCGCGGCGGACGCGATGGCGCAGGCGCTGGCCGGCGTGACCATCAACAAGCCGAAGGCGCCGCTGGTGTCCAACGTGCTGGCCTCCGCGATCACCGATCCGGACGAAATCCGCAAGCGGCTGGTCGAGCAGGTCACCGGCACCGTGCGCTGGCGCGAGAGCGTTGCGTATATGGCCAGCAACGGAGTGACGCATTTCCTCGAGATTGGTGCCGGCAAGGTGCTGTCCGGTCTGGTCAAGCGCATTGCCGACGGCGCGGTGGGCGTATCGGTCGGTGGACCGGGCGACATCGAGGCTGCGAAGGCGGCCGTCGCGGCGTCGAAATAGGTTCGGGGTACGTCCGGCCGCCTATTGTCGCACCGGAACCGTGGCGTTTTGCACGTTACAAAACCGGAAATCGTGCCTATATTGGTCTTGTCGCAAGACGATGGCGCTGAATCTCAACGCGGACAATAAGTAGACCCGGGGGGCAGTACCCCGGCGCCTCCACCAGAAGCGGTTAGAGCTTTAATTCTCATTTCGGTGAGATCGGTTTGATCGTGAACCGTTTCTGATGGGGGCGAAATAGGTTCGATGCTTGTTATGAAGCCTTGAAGTGTGCCCGGCATGATACCGCCGTTATCGGGTCAAAACCTAAATGCAAACGATAACGTTCGCATGAATGAAGTGCGCCTCGCGGCGTAACCATTCGGGGTAGGTACACCTAGCAACAGAACGGCCATGGCCGCGTCACCTTCGGGTGGCGCGGCTTTTATTTATCTCGATGGCGGCAGGCGAACCGCGTTCGCGTTTCCCGCGAGCAGGGCCAGATCGCTTTCATCCTTGAGGTCCACGCCGGTCAGCCTGCGCGTGAGCGCTTCGCGCACCAGCCACGCCAGCTTGAATGCCGCGGCGGCGTAGCTCAATCCTTCGGGCCGCACATTGGAGATGCAATTGCGTCCGGCATCGTTGCGCCCGCGGAACGGTGCGTGCGTGATGTAAATGCCAAGACTGTCCGGCGAACTCAGCCCCGGCCGTTCGCCGATCAGCATGATCGACAGCTTCGCCTGCAACAGTTCTGCGATCTCGTCGGCCAGCGCGACGCGCGCCTGCGTGGCGATGACGACCGGTGCCCGCTTCAGTTCATCCGCAAGCAGTGGCTTCAACGCGGCAAGCAGCGGCGCAGCGTGACGGTCCACCGCCAGCGACGACAGCCCATCGCCAATCACGATGCAGATGTCGCTGCGCTGGATGGGTGCTGCACGCAGCTTGGCGATCTCGTCGGGATCGATCACGCGCCCCAGATCCGGCCGCCGCAGGTAGGTGGTGCGGTCCGTCGCGCGGCTATGGACATGCGCGACGGTCCATCCCTGCGCGCGTAGCGCCGCCTCTAGCTTCGGCACATCGAGTGCTGCCTGAATCGCGTCACGCGCCATCGCATGGGCCCAGCCGAAGCGTAACACCTCGTCGGTCGGCATGCCTGCACCGGCGCGCCCAAGTGCAAGCCGCGCCGGCGTGACGCTGCGCCATTCGCTCCAGGGACTTTCCGTGACGTTGTTTTCGGTGTCTTTCTTGTCCGTCATGCGACCAGCGACTTGAGATTGCCCATGCCGCCGAGCAGCGCGTTGGGCGAGGGCGGGCGCAGCCGGCCCTCGGCGTCGGTGATCTGCATGCGTTGCAGCCACGCCTCGAACTCCGGCGCGCGTTTCAGGCCCATGGTTTCGCGCAGGAATAGCGCATCGTGAAACGACGTGCTCTGGTAGTTGAGCATGACGTCGTCCGCGCCCGGAACGCCCATGATGAAATTGATGCCGGCTGCGCCGAGCAGCACCAGCAGCGTGTCCATGTCGTCCTGATCGGCTTCGGCGTGGTTGGTGTAGCAAATATCGCAACCCAGCGGCAGGCCGAGCAGCTTGCCGCAGAAATGATCCTCCAGCCCGGCGCGGATGATCTGCTTGCCGTCGTAGAGATATTCGGGGCCGATGAAACCAACCACGGTGTTGATTAGCAGCGGCTTGTAGCGCCGCGCCAGTGCGTAGGCGCGCGCCTCGCAGGTCTGCTGATCGACCCCAAAATTCGCGTCCGCCGACAGCGCGCTGCCCTGACCGGTCTCGAAGTACATCACGTTGTCGCCGACGGTGCCGCGCTTCAGCGACAGGGCAGCGTCCCGCGCCTCGTCCAGAAGTTCTGGCGTCACGCCGAAAGAGAGGTTGGTCTTCTCGGTGCCGCCGATCGACTGGAACACGAGATCCACCGGTGCGCCGCTTTCCGCAAGCTGGATCGTGTTGGTGACATGGGTGAGTACGCAGCTCTGCGTCGGGATTTCGAAACGCTGAATCACCTCGTCCAGCATGCGCAGCAGGTTGCCAAGCACCGGCATGCTGTCGGAGACGGGGTTGATGCCGATCACCGCATCGCCCGATCCCATCAGCAAACCGTCGAGGGTGGATGCCGCGATGCCGCGCAAGTCGTCTGTGGGGTGGTTCGGCTGGAGCCGCACCGAGAGATGCCCTTCGAGTCCGATGGTGTCGCGGAAGCGGGTGATGACGCGGCGCTTGCGCGCCACCGCGATCAGATCCTGATTGCGCATGATCTTGGACACCGCCGCGACCATTTCCGGCGTGAGGCCCGGCGCAAGTGCCGCGAGTGTCTCGGTCGTCGCCTGTTCCGACAGCAGCCAGTTGCGGAAATCGCCGACGGTCATATGCGACACCGGCGCGAACGCGGTCGCGTCGTGGCTGTCGATGATCAACCGCGTGATGTTGTCGTCCTCATAGGGGATCAGGGCCTCCGTGAGGAACTGCCTGAGCGGTACGTCCGCCAGCACATGACGCGCCGCCATCCGTTCCTGCGCGGAGGCCGCGCCAATGCCGGCGAGGGTATCGCCCGAGCGCGCAGGGCTGGCATAGGCCATGACCTGCTTCAGGTCGTCGAACGCGAAGAGCTGTGACGCGATGGCGGTGCGATAGCGCATCGGTAGCTGTCCTCGTTCAATTGCGGCTAAGCCCTAACTGACAACATCTCGTGGGACGCTGCTATCCCTGTTTCCAAAATCGCTCATTGGGCGTCATCCCGTCTGAATCAGAGGAATATTCGGGTCTGATGCGATTGAGGTAATGCATGTTCACTAAACCCTTGTGCTTTACTTCGACGGCGCCGCGCGCTTCCGTCTCGAAACGCGCTTGAATGTGCGGCCATGTCGACTCGGCAATACTGATGCGGCCCGGAACGCCAGCAGCTTCGACGCGCTCGGCAATGTTCACAGTGTTCCCCCAAATGTCATAGGTGAATTTGTGCTTTCCAACGACGCCAGCGATAACCGGTCCGGTGTTAATTCCGATCCTCACCTGCCAAGCCGGCAAGTGCAGCTTCTCGCGCTGCCGATTGAGTTTGGCGGTGTGTTCGAGAATTTCCAGCGCACATAACGCGGTATCAATTGCATGGGAGCGATTGGGTTCCGGTACGCCGCCAACGGCCAGATAGGCATCTCCGATCGTCTTGAGTTTTTCCAGGCGATGTCTGGCCATGATATCGTCGAACTTTGTGAAGTGCTGGTCGAGCTGATCGATGACGCTCGCCGGCTCCATTGTTTCCACGAGGCGGGTGAAGCCGCTGAAATCGATAAAGATCACGGTCGCAGAGTCGAAGAAACGCGGCTGAACGCGCTCCGTCGCCTTAAGCTCGTCCGCGATCGATCGTGGCAGAATATTCAGGAGCAGACGATCCGACACCGCTTGCTCGGCAACTGCGCGGTCGCGCGCGAGCCCCAATTCGAGCAGCATCTCGTTGCGCTGAAGCAACTGCCGGCGCAGTTCGAGATGAACCATCGTCTGCCGCGATAGTCGCCTTAATGCCTCCCGCTGCTCAAAGGTCAGTTCACGCGGCTTGAAGTCGATGATGCACAATGTACCCAAGGCGTGACCTTCTTGGGTGATGAGTGGAACGCCGCAATAGAAGCGCAGTTGGAATTCACCGGTCACAAGCGGGTTGGCGCTGAATCTTTGATCCTTTTCCAGGTCGGGAACATAGAGGATGTCGTTGTTGCAGATCGCGGCGCTGCAAATCGAAATTTCCCGCGGACATTCGGTAAGGTCCGCAGGGAGAAGGCCATACTTTGCCTTGATCCATTGCCGCGATGCGTCCACGAAACTGACCAAGGCGGCAGGGCAGTCGCAAATCTGCCCCGCCAATTCGGCGATTTCGTCGAACCCGATTTCCGGAAGTGTGTCGAGAATTGCGTAGTTTTTTAGCGCTTCTAGGCGTCCGGGCTCGTTGGCTGGCGTCGTGAGGTTCATGAGAAACCCTTCGCGCTAACTCGGATCAAGAACAGAGATCAATTGCGATAGTAGGACTGTCTCATGCCTGACGCCACCATGCGTCGCCTGTCGCTGAAGAACTCGCGGTCGGCATTAGTCTCTGTTGCGACGCAAGAGATTAGGCAAGGAAAGTGCCACGGACCGCGGCGGCCGGGCCGGCCGGGGCGGTTTTTGTGGCAAGAGACCGGGCAGGGGTCATTGACGAACGGCGTTTTCTTGCGGCAAACGAAGCGCAATCTTTGACCCATACCCGGGACTTCTCCCAAGGGGGCAACATGTTCGATTTGACAGGCAGGACGGCGCTCGTGACCGGAGCGACGGGCGGCATCGGCGGCGCGATCGCGCGGGCGTTGCACGCACAGGGCGCCACGGTTGCGATCTCGGGCACCCGGCGCGAGGCGCTCGATACCCTCGCAGGCGAACTGAAAGAGCGCGTGTATGTGCTGCCGTGCAATCTTTCCGACATGGCCGAGGTCGAAGCACTGGTTCCTGCCGCCGAGAAGGCGATGGGTCAGCTCGATATTCTCGTGGCCAATGCGGGCATCACGCGGGACAACCTCTTTGTCCAGTTGCGCGACGAAGACTTCGACGACGTCATCCGGGTGAATCTCACCGCGACGTTCCGGCTGGCGCGCGCCGCGACCAAGCTGATGATGCGCAAGCGGTTCGGCCGAATCATCGCGATCACCTCGGTGGTCGGCGTGACCGGCAATGCCGGGCAGGGCAATTACGCGGCATCGAAGGCCGGCCTGATCGGCATGATGAAATCGGTGGGGGCGGAATATGCGCGCCGCAATGTGACAGCCAACTGCATTGCACCCGGCTTCATTGCAACGCCGATGACCGACGTTTTGAATGAAAAGCAACGCGAAGGGGTGCTGGCCAAGGTGCCTGCCGGGCGGCTCGGAACGCCGGAAGATATCGCTGCGGCGGCAGTCTATCTCGCGTCCAACGAGGCGGCCTATGTGACCGGCCAGACCATCCATGTTAACGGCGGTATGGCAATGATTTAAGGCCCGTTCCGCAGGGATTTTGTCAAGCGGGACAGGCCGGTGGACGGGGGCCGGGGCCTTGTGGTCAACTCCGGGGAAGTATGGTAACCGAACGGCACTCGGTTGGGGAAAACGCCATTGCAGGATCGCCAAACCCCGTATATTGCCGTTCCGGCGCCAGCCGCCGTTTTCGGTCACTTCGCCGCTATGGCGAAGGTACGGGGACGCGTGGTACGGACGGCACGAATTCGCATTTTTTTTCGCACCGCGAGGGGCTCGTATCGTTTTGCGGTCGAGTTTAATGGAACAAGCACGAGGTTAAACGATGAGTGAGATTGGCGAGCGAGTTAAGAAGATTGTGGTCGAGCACCTTGGTGTCGAGCCAGAGAAGGTTGTGGATGCTGCCAGCTTCATCGACGATCTCGGCGCAGACAGCCTCGACACCGTCGAACTCGTGATGGCGTTCGAAGAGGAATTCGGCTGCGAAATTCCAGACGATGCCGCGGAAACCATTCTCACCGTGGGCGACGCCACCAAGTTTCTCGAGAAAAACGCAAAGAGCTGACGCCACCGCGCAGCCATGACGACGAGCGGCGGGTTGTAATCGAACGACCCGCCGTCTTGCTGTCATAGCGGCGTTTGTTGGCGTTCGCCGATCGTACCGGAGAAGAACGTATGCGGAGGGTTGTCGTCACGGGTCTGGGCATGGTTTCGCCGCTCGCGAATGGTGTCGAGCAAACCTGGAAACGCATCCTCAATGGCGACAGTGGCGCCAGCCGTATCGAGAAATTCGAAGTTTCCGATCTGACCTGCCAGATCGCATGCATGGTTCCGCGCGGCGACGGCACCAACGGCACCTTCAATCCTGACGACTGGATGGAGCCGAAGGAGCAGCGCAAGGTCGACGATTTCATCATTTTCGCGATGGCGGCCGCGAGCCAGGCGCTCGACGACGCCAACTGGCATCCGGCCACCGAGGAAGACCGCTGTGCTACCGGCACCATGATCGGTTCCGGCATCGGCGGCATCGAGGGCATCGGCGAAGCCGCCGTGATCCTGAAGGAGCGCGGGCCGCGCAAGCTGTCGCCGTTCTTCATTCCCGGCCGTCTGATCAATCTCGCGTCGGGTTACGTTTCGATCAAGCACGGCCTCAAAGGTCCGAACCATGCGGTTGTCACCGCTTGCTCGACCGGCGCACACGCCATCGGCGACGCCAGCCGTCTGATCGCCTTCGGCGATGCCGACGTGATGGTTGCGGGCGGCGCCGAGTCCGCCGTCAACCGTCTCGCCATGGGCGGTTTCTGTGCGCTGCGCGCGATGGCCACCAAGTACAACGACAATCCGACCATCGCATCGCGGCCCTACGACAAGGATCGCGACGGCTTCGTGATGGGTGAGGGCGCAGGCGTCGTGGTGCTCGAGGAATACGAGCACGCCAAAAAGCGCGGCGCAAAGATTTACGCCGAGGTCGTGGGCTATGGCCTGTCCGGCGATGCCTATCACATTACCGCTCCGGCCGAAGACGGCGACGGCGCGTACCGCTGCATGAGCGCTGCGATGAAGCGTGCGGGCGTGACGGCCTCCGACATCGACTACATCAACGCACACGGAACCTCGACGCCGCTCGGCGACGAGATCGAGCTTGGCGCAGCGCAACGTCTGCTTGGCAATGCGGCGTCGAAGGTTTCGATGTCATCGACCAAGTCGTCCACCGGCCATCTGCTCGGTGCGGCAGGCGCCATCGAAGCGATTTTCTGCGTTCTCGCGATTCGGGATAATGTCGCGCCGCCGACGATCAATCTCGACAATCCCTCCGTCGAGACGGCGATCGATCTCGTCCCGAACAAGGCAAGGCCACGCGAGATCAACGTGGCCCTGTCGAACTCATTCGGATTCGGCGGCACCAACGCTTCGCTGGTCGTCCGGCGTCTGGCAAACTAAGCGTCTCGAGCTAAAGAGAAGACTTAAAGGCTGTAGAAATGAGGCAAAACTGTCTTCACGGTTTTGCCTCATTCGGACATAATTTCTCTCACGACTGCGCGTATAATTACTGAATCAATAATATTTAAACCGCCGGCAGAATTCAGGTTGCTTCGATGAGCCAGAGACCTCCCATTGCGCCCCGCAGTCCGCGCGCGGCGCTCGAGCCCGAACAGGTGCCGCAGCCGCCAAAGCATTCGCAGCGCGCACGAAGCACGCTCGTTGTGGTCGGGAACGCGATCTTTACGTTCCTGATTGTCGCGATGTTGCTGGCTGGCGGCGTCTTCTTCTACGGCAAGAAGACGATCGAGGCCAAAGGTCCGCTTGCCGAAGACAAGGTCGTCAACATTCCCCCGCGCGCGGGTATGACCGATATCGGCGACATCCTTCAGCGCAACGGCGTGATCACGGCTGACCGCTGGACATTCATCGGCAGCGTCCTGGCGCTCAATGCGCGGTCGGGTCTGAAGTCCGGCGAATATCTGTTCCAGAAGAACGCCAGCCTGCGCGACGTCATCGGCACCATCGTCGAAGGCAAGGTGGTGCAGCATTCCATCACCATTCCGGAAGGCCTGACGTCTGAGCAGATCGTCGCCCGGCTTCAGGAGAATGATATTTTCGCGGGCTCGCTGAAAGAGCAGCCGCGTGAAGGCACGCTGCTGCCCGACACCTACAACTTCCCGCGTGGCACGCCGCGCGATCAGGTGATCCACCGTATGCAGCAGGCGCAGAAGAAGGTGCTTGCCGAAGTCTGGGCTCGCCGCAATCCCGACATTCCTGTCCGCTCGCCCGAGCAACTCGTCACGCTGGCGTCCATCGTCGAAAAGGAAACCGGCCGGGCCGACGAGCGCAGCCGCGTCGCCGCCGTTTTCACGAATCGTTTGCGCCAGCGCATCAAGCTGCAGTCCGATCCGACCATCATTTACGGCCTGGTCGGTGGCAAGGGCACGCTCGGCCGGCCGATCAAGCGCAGCGAGATCACGCAACCGTCGCCGTACAACACCTATGTGATCGACGCACTTCCGCCGGGACCGATCGCCAATCCCGGCCGGGCCTCGCTCGAAGCCACCGCCAATCCGGCGCGGACCCGCGATCTGTTCTTCGTCGCCGACGGCACCGGCGGCCATTCGTTCACTGAAACCTACGACCAGCACCAGAAGGGCGTTGCGAAGCTGCGTGCGATGGAACGCCAGCAGCAGAACGACACCGTGGATGCCGACGATCAGCCTCCGGTCGCGGCTGTCCCAGCGCCTGCAACAGGCGCGCCTGCGGCTCCCGCCAAGCCGAGCGCGCCCCCAAAGGCCGCTCCGAAGGCCGCAGCCCCGAAGGCCTCGGCACCTGCCAGCATCATCGCCAACGAGCCGGTGGCGGACGCAGCCTCGCGCAAACGCACCGCAAAGCGCGCCCCGGCTGCGGCACCCGCCGAGCCGGAGCCCGAAGAAGAGAAGACGCAGTAACGCTGCCCTCTCTTGCGTGCCTTGCCGATTTCAGGGACAAGCTCAGTCCTGACGTGAGCCGGTTGACCGGCTCGCAATCTGCATTGTTCTGAACACCAGAGACGGAGACACTTTCGCGATGGCGCTGTCGAGCATGACCGGCTTTGCGCGAAGCCACGGCACCAGCGGACCCTATGCGTTCGAATGGGAATTGAAATCGGTCAACGCCAAGGGCTTTGATTTCCGGCTGCGGGTGCCCGCAGGGTGGGATGATGTCGAGACCGCAGCCCGCAAGCGCGCCACCGAATTGCTGTCGCGCGGCACCGTCTACGCCAACCTCACAGTGAAACGCACCGGTGCGGCTTCGGTCGTGCGCATCAACGAGGACGTTCTGTCCTCGATTCTGAAAGTCGCGGGCGAGATTTCCGCGCGCACCGATGCCGTTGCGCCGAGCGTCGACGGATTGCTCGGGATCAAGGGCGTCATCGAAGTCGTCGAGCCGGAGAGCGACGAGGCCGAAATGCAGGCCGCACGCGCCGCCGTCTCAGCGTCGTTCGAGCAGGCGCTGCAAAGCCTGATCGACATGCGCAAGCGCGAAGGCATATCCCTCGGCCAGATTCTGACCCAGCGCATGGATGAGATCGAACGTCTTGCGCAAAAGGCGGAAGCTGCCCCCGGTCGGAAGCCCGAGGCGATTCGGGCGCGGCTCGCCGAGCAAATCACGGTACTGCTGGAAACGTCGGATCGCTTCGACGCCGACCGGCTCAGCCAGGAAGCGCTGATGATCGCGGCGAAGGCCGACATCCGCGAAGAACTCGACCGCATCGCCTCGCATATCGCGCAGACCCGCGAACTGCTCGGCAAGGGCGGGGCGGTGGGGCGGCGGCTGGATTTCCTGGCGCAGGAATTCAACCGCGAGGTCAACACCACCTGCTCGAAGTCGAACGACATCGAACTGACCAACACCGGGCTTGAGATGAAGAGCGTTGTCGAGCAGTTTCGCGAGCAGGTCCAGAATCTGGAGTAAGCGGACATGGCGGCGGGGGGCACCTTGAGAGACGGTGAGCGGCGCGGGCTGATGTTCGTGCTGTCGTCGCCATCGGGCGCAGGCAAATCCACCCTGGCGCGTATGTTGATCGACAAGATCCACGATCTGCGGATGTCGGTGTCGGTGACAACGCGCGCGAAGCGTCCCGGCGAAGTTGACGGCGAGCATTATTACTTCATCGACAAGCCGAAGTTCGACGCCATGGTGAAGGGCAACGAACTGCTCGAACATGCGCCGGTGTTTGACAATTTCTACGGCACCCCGCGCAAGCCGGTGGAGGATGCGCTGACCTCAGGTCAGGATGTGCTGTTCGATATCGACTGGCAGGGCACGCAGCAATTGCGCGAGAAGGCCCGCGCCGATGTCGTCAGCGTTTTCATCCTGCCGCCGTCGGCAGCGGATCTTGAGAAGCGGCTGCATACCCGCGCGCAGGATACGGATGAAGTTATCCGCGGCCGTATGAGCCGCGCCAGCCACGAACTCAGCCACTGGGCGGAATACGACTACGTCGTCACCAACAGCGATCTCGACGAGGCGTATTCGCAGGTCGTGACCATCCTCAAGGCCGAGCGGCTCAAGCGCGAACGCCAGACCGGCCTGTCGGCCTTCGTCCGCGAATTGCAAAAGCAATTGGAGAAGTAAGCGGCGGGTTGCGCCCGCCGCTTATGAAGCAGGCAGCTTAAGCTGCCGAACGCTTCGAGGCGCGCGACAGCAATTGCTCGATCTCATCGGCAGTATCGTCCAGCATGCGCGGCTCTTCCAGCACGCGTGGCTGGGGCAGGGCGTGCGCGTGGTTGAGCGGTATCACGAGCGGTGGATTGTCCTGCAGAATTGCCTCGTTGGACACGTTCAAGTCCCAGATCGGACGGCGCTGACCGTAGGTGCGGTCGTCTTCACGCGGCTTCGGCCGGAAGTATTTGAACAGCAACGGGCCGAGGATCGCGGCGAGCGCCAGCACGCCGACGAGAATGCTCAACAGGATTCTGACAGACATGCCCTCGGTTTCCGCAGCGGCCGTGGACTGCTGTGGTTGCGGTGACGCTGCGCCTGTCGTCATCGCAGGCGCGGGCGACGGGGCCGGCGTTGCAGCGGCGGTGGCGAGACGCTCCGCCGTGAGAGCCGGAGTTGCTTGCGCAGGTTGCGGCATAGCGGCGGGCCGGTCGCTGGCAGTAGCGGCTGCGGCTGGTTCGGGCCAGCGCGTCGCGACGTTCCAGCCTTGCTTGTTTGCGCCCGGAGCAGGAGCAGGCTGCATCGCAGCCGCTTGGTTATCGTTGCGGACATCGGCGTTGGCGGAAGGGCCCGGCATCGGCGGCCAGGTTGTTTCCGCAAGCGACGGATCTTCATCCGGCGTTCCAGCGGTCAGTTCCGCCCGCGCGTTCGCGATGGATTTCTGCATGGGTTTTTTCGCGGCTTCCTGTTTCGGTGAAGGCGCGATCTTTGTCGGAGGAGGTGTATCCTGTTCGGCGGTGCCTGATGACGCCGGCGCAGTCGCCGCTGTCTTTTTTGTTTTCGCGCCTGCGTCTCCGAGATACCAGCACTTGCGCTTGGTGCCCTTCTCGACTCGGTAATACCAGTGCCCGCCGGCTGGCGTCGTGGCCTTTGGACCGGGAAGGCACTCGTCGGCGGCATTGGCGGTGCTTCCCGCTGCCGCGCTGGCGGGATTTCCCGATGCCGATGTG
This sequence comes from Afipia massiliensis, assembly GCF_001006325.2. Lineage (NCBI taxonomy): Bacteria > Pseudomonadati > Pseudomonadota > Alphaproteobacteria > Hyphomicrobiales > Nitrobacteraceae > Afipia > Afipia massiliensis. Next base: position 3,576,132 of record NZ_LBIA02000001.1, read on the forward strand.
ATGCCGAAAGTTGAAACGCAGCCGGTGATGGCGGCAAAAGCAATTGCGGCGGTGCGGTTTGACATTCTGTCCCCCTTACGCAACACGAACTCATTCTCGCGTTAGCTTCTCGGTGACAAGTTGGGTCGGAATAGGCCGCAAATCCGGACAGGCTAAGGCTTAATTCGGGCGGGCGCGCAGGCGGCCATTTGCTCAATTCTGGCTGGCATTCGGGAACCTGCATGGCGTAACGAGAGCATGCGCTGCGCGTCGCGCTGAACATTTGAGGACTCGATCGTTGATCCCCTGGACCCTGCTGGATACCGCGCAAATTCCCGGCGGCGGCGAACTTCGCCTGATGCGCCGCGGAACTGAATTCTCCATCAAGCTCGGCCAGAACGAACTGATGAACAGCCGCCTCAGCGGTTCGGAGCAGGCGCTGGCCACGCTCGCGTGCAGACGCATCCAGACACGCGAACGGCCACGCATGCTGATCGGTGGCCTCGGCATGGGATTTACGCTGCGTGCGGCGCTCGCTGTGCTCGGCCCCAAAGCCGAGATCGTTGTCGCCGAACTGGTGCCGTCCGTCGTGGCGTGGGCGCGCGGCGAGATGGCGGAGATGTTCGGCGAAAGTCTGACGGATCCGCGCGTCACGATCCGCGAAGAGGATGTCAGCCAGATCATCCGGTCTGCACGTGCGGCTTACGACACCATCCTGCTCGACGTCGATAACGGCCCCGAGGGCCTGACTCGCGAGTCCAACGATGCGCTGTATGATCTGAAAGGGCTGACTGCGGCGCGTGTGGCGCTGCGACCCGGCGGCGTTCTGGCCGTGTGGTCGTCAGGACCAGATCCGCGTTTCACCCAGCGGCTCCGCAAGGCCGGCTTCGATGTGAATGAAGTCCCGGTTCGAGCCAACGGACCACGTGGCGGCGCGCGCCACGTGATCTGGACTGCGGTTCGGCCCGATTAGTCCGATGCTGGACGTCAGTTTTTCAGCATGATGCGGCCGACGACCTTGCCGGCACGCAACTGGTCGATCCACTTCTGTGCATCGGCCATCGGCTCTTCCTGCATTGGGGTCGGCTTGAGTTTGCCAGCGCGGGCCAGCGCCATCAACTCATGACCTTCCGCGAGCGTGCCGACCATGAAACCTTCGATGGTCATGCGCTTGTAGATCCATTGCACCATCGGCACGCTGAAGTTGCCGCCCATCAGGCCCGACACGACGATCTTGCCGCCGCGCGCTAGCACCGCCATCGCGAATGCCATGGACTTCTCGTTGCCCGCGAAATCGACCACTTCGTCGAAGCCACCATCGGTTTCCTTCAGGATGCGCTTGACGATGTCGGCTTCGGACGGATCGTAGGCCACCGATGCGCCGTTCTTGAGCGCGGTCTCGCGTGCAGCGGGGCTAAGGTCGGCCACCGAGATTGGCTGCTTGAACATCGCACCGGCAAACGAAAGACCCATCATGCCGACGCCGCCGAGACCGATTAGCAGGATGTTGCGCTGGCGCGGACGATCGACAAGGCGCTTGAGCGCGCCATAGGCCGTGACGCCCGAGCACATCAGGGTCGCCGCGACGTTGACCGGCAGCGGATCGTACTCGAGCAGATATTTCGCATCCGGCACCAGAACGTGGGTGGCAAAGCCGCCGTCGATCGAGACGCCGAGGAAGCGCTGCTTGGCGCACAGGTTCTCGTCGCCGTTCTGGCAGTCGCGGCACTGGCCGCAGCCGATCCACGGGAAAACGGCGCGCTTCGCGCCGATCAGCGCCTTGTCCACGTCGGGACCGACTTCATCGACAACGCCGGCGATTTCATGCCCGAGCGTGAACGGGAGAACCATGCCGCGCGTGGTGTCGAGTTTCTTGCCGCCGCCCAGATCCGCATAGCCGTCCTGGATGTGCAGGTCCGAATGGCACAGGCCGCAGCGCTCGATGCGCACCAGAACTTCCCGGCCTTGAGGCTTCGGGCTCTCCACGATGGTTTCGCAGAGCGGAGCATCGAACTTCACGAGGGACTGGCGGCGCATCTGAGCCATTGGGCTTTCTCCGTTACGGTGTCTTTGATTTTGCGGCTGTTATATCGGTCAATTCCCGCGCCATGGCAACAAAGCCGGACACCGGAATAGTCTCGGCCCGGCGGGTCGGTTCGACGCCTGCCGCGGCGGCAAGGGCGGCCGGATCGACGCCGAGCGATTTGAGGCTCTGCCGCAGCATCTTTCTGCGCTGGCCGAATGCCGCCGCGGCGACCCGCTCCAGCGCACGCCGGTCGCAGGGCTCGGGCGCGGCGCGCGGGATCAGCCGCACCACGGACGACGTGACCTTGGGCGGCGGCACGAAGGCGCCGGGTGCGATGTCGAACAGGATCTTGGTTTCGGCGCGCCAGTTCGCCAGCACGCCGAGCCGGCCATAGGCATCGTCATTCTCGCGGGCGACGATGCGCTCGGCGACTTCGCGCTGAAACATCAGCACCATCATGTCGTACCACGGCGGCCACGGCTCGGCGCACAGCCAGTCGATCAGAAGCACGGTCGCGATATTGTAGGGTAGGTTGGCGACGATCTTGGCGCGCTCCCCGTTGAGGTGCGGTCGCGGATCGAATGTCATCGCATCGGCGTTCACGATGGTGAGGCGGCCGGGGTAGCGCTGCGCGATTTCTTCAAGGGCCGGGATCGCGCGCTCGTCGCGTTCCACAGCGATCACGCGCTTGACGCCCTGTGCCAGCAACGCGCGGGTCAGTCCTCCGGGGCCGGGGCCGATTTCGACAATGGTGGCGTCTTCCAGCGGTGCAGCTGCACGCGCGATGCGTGATGTCAGGTTGAGATCGAGCAGGAAATTCTGGCCAAGCGATTTGCGCGCGGAGAGTTCAAAGCGGCGGATCACGTCGCTGAGCGGCGGCAGGTCGTCGATGGCGGTCATGTGTTTGATGCCGCCGCCATTTGTGCGGCAAGGCGAAGCGCCGCGATCAGGCTGGATGGATTGGCGCGGCCGGTGCCTGCGATATCAAATGCGGTGCCGTGATCCGGCGAGGTGCGGATGAACGGCAAGCCCAGCGTAACGTTGACGCCATCGTCGAATGCGATGGTCTTGATCGGGATCAATGCCTGATCGTGGTACATGCAGATCGCGCAATCGTAGGTTTTTCGCGCGGCTTCGTGAAACATCGTGTCGGCGGGAAGCGGGCCGCGCACGTCGATGCCGTCCTGCTGGAGTATGGCAACGGCCGGTGCGATGATCGATTGATCCTCGGTGCCGAGGGTGCCGTCCTCGCCGGCATGCGGGTTGAGCCCGGATATCGCAAGGCGCGGGCGGGCAATGCCAAGCCGCGCTTTCAGGTCCGCCGCGACGATGCGTCCGGTCCGGGCAATCAGATCGCTGGTGAGCTGCGCGATGGCGTCGCGCAGCGGCAGATGGATCGTCACCGGAACGACGGCAAGCTCAGGCGACCACAGCATCATCACCGGATGCGGCACCGTGCCGTTCACGGCTGCGGAAAGCTGCGCGAGAAATTCGGTATGGCCCGGATGGGAAAAGCCCGCGCGATAGAGCACGCTCTTGGCGATCGGATTGGTGACCACCGCGCTGGCGCGTCCGGAAATCACATCCGCGACGGCGTGGCGGATCGATGCGATGGCCGCCGGTGCGCTGCTGTCGTCGGGATTGCCGGGTTTCGCTGTGGCCGCGATTCCTGTTTTGACGATCGGAAGCGCGTCGGCGAAGAGTTCCGCGGCATCCTCGGCGCTCGCATCGGCGAGTGCGATAGTTGCGCCCAGCACGCGGGCGCGCTCCGTGATGAACGCGCTGTCGCCAATCAGGTAGAATGCGGGAAGGTCGAGTTCGCGGCGGTTCAGCCATGCCGCGATCGCGATGTCAGGGCCAATGCCTGCGGGCTCGCCGAGCGTCAGCGCCAGCGCTTTGCTCATGGCGGCTCTGATCATGGCAGCGCTGTCGCGGTTGAGCTCATTTATTTTCGTATCTCGATCATCGCGCCCTTGCGGACTTCCTGAAGATACGACTTGGATTTGGCTTCGTACTTCTGGTTATAAATTTTCTCGCGCGCCGCGCGCTTGGCCGGTGTGTCCGCCTTGGTCGGCTTGCGGCTGCACAGCGCCACCATTTCGACGCCTTGCTTGGTGACTTCCGGCGGCGTCAGTTTGCCGACAGGTGTTTTGTCGAGCAGTTCACGCAAGGCCGGCGGCAGATCCGCCGAGGTCTTGGTCAGTTGATCGCGGATCGCGGCATCGCGCATCGAACGGAACAGCGACTGCGCTTCATCGCAACTCTGAATCCGGCTGCGAAGCAATTCCGCTTCCTTGCGGCGTGCTTCGATGGCGCTCGACGGCGAGCCGCGCGGCACGATCAGAACGATCGGACGAACGAGATACTCGAAGCTTTCGCCTTCCTTGGTGTCGGACGGTTCGATTCCGGCGAGGTCCTTCTCCGGCACCAGCAGGTTCGACTGGAACCGCCCGCGTACCAGGTTGCCCCATGTCATGTCGGCCTTGATGCGGTTTTTGAGCGTCTCGGGACGGATGCCGTGGCCCTCCAGCGTTTTCGACAACTGCTCGGGATTCATGCGCATGCGCGACGCCATGTTGCCGTACGCACCGTCGACGTCAGACGATGACATATCGAGGCCGTATCGCTTGGCTTCCTTGACCTTGAGCTTGTCGTCGATCAGTTCTTCGAGCGCTTCCTGCCGCGAGATCGCCTTCTGCGTCGTAAGCTTGGTCAGCTTGATGCGCTGCTCGATGTCGAAATTGGTAATGGCCTCGCCATTCACCATGGCCGCTACGGATTGCGCCATGACAGTCGAGCCGAAACCCGACACGGCGAGCAGGGCGGCCGCGAGTGCAGCTGTTCGTGCGTAGCGAAAAAGAAAAGTCGCGATCATATTCAAACCCGTCATCAAACCGGTCTTGGCGGAGGCTGGAGATTCCAGCGGGTATTCAGCAATATCAACCCCGAGTTTGCGGCGTTAATACGCGCATCCGATGCTCCCGGCGGTTCCCGTGACTATACGGTGCGCGCCCTGAAACCTGCAATCGAGTTGGCTGCACCACCCAGCTACCAGAATATTACTGAGCAGCGCTAAATGACGTGCCGCCGATGGTGCGCAGGCCGATCTGCAGCATGATGCGGTGATCGGTGACGGGACTCGTGTAGCTCTTCGAGGTATACGCGTAGTCCGTGATGTAGTTGGCCGCGATGATGAAGCAGTCGTCTACGTAGCCCGCGCCCACGATGTACTGATTGACCGTCTGGTTAGCGATGTCGTAGCGCAGTGCGCCCGACAGCATCCAGTTGGTGGCTACCTTGATCGATCCGGTGGCCACGACGCCTTCGCGGCGCGTGAGGAAGCCGAGTTCAGGTTGTGCGTCGTAATTGCCGTACAGCAGGCTCACCCCGAAGCGGTCGAAACTAGCCCGGCCTTCGAGTTCGAAACGCCGCACAGTTCCCGTTGCCTCGTCGAGCCGGGTGCGGGCGATCAGACTGTAAATTCTGTTGGGTTGATAGGCGATGCGAGCGACATAGTCGGAGCGGGCGGTTTCAAGGCCACTGCCGATGCCGGTGTTGGTGGGATCCTGCACGGCGAACGAGTTCAGGCCGAACAGTTGATAGGACTGTCCGAACAACACATTGACGAAGCCGCCACGGTCGAACTGCGTCGTCGCCTGGACGCCGACATTGGCGCGGCCGCCGCCTTCGACGCGATCGTAGCCGGAGAATTTATCGACGCGGAACAGATTGCTGTCGTCAAACGTGAAGCTCTGTGCGTCTTCGTTGGGAAGGCGGCCGGCGCTCGGTTCGTTCGGCCGGATGATCAACTGGCCGATCGGTTCGATCGTCGTCGTGCCCCATGGCTGCACGTTGATGAATGGATAGCGATACTCGAGTCCGACCGTCGGCATTAGGCGCGCTGTCTGCGTCGAGCCGATCGGCAGGTAATTGGAAACGCCAGGCTGGTTGTCGATGTTGGCGCTGATCACGTCACCGCGCAGCGACGCGAACGGCGTGAAGATCTGCCCGATGGAATCGGTGAACGACCGGCGCCATTCCACCTCGGCCGTCAGCCGCGTGTAGTCGCCGGGAATACCGCGCAGGAGGCATTGCGATCGGGTTCTCGCCAGCGGGTCGGCCGAGGTCGGCAGGCAATACCCAGCGGCGAATGCTGTCGGGTTGATCGCGTCAAATGAGGCGGTCTGGCGGCTCAGGCTGGTGAAGTTTGCCTTATAGCTGAACTCGCCGCCGAGAACGTTGCGGTTGAGCACGTTGGAATAATCGATCACCGGATGAACGATCGGAATTGTGCTTTGATCGTCGGCGGCCGAATAGCCGAGGAAGTGCATCACGCGCGCGTCGAAATAACTGCGGTTGCCGACGCCGGTGAGATAGATCTGCGACAAGCCCGTATCGGGCGTCAGCAGGAATGCGTTAAGCGCGTTCTTGTACGGGCCCAAGCCGTAGTCAAAGAAGAACGATTTATCCGAGACGGCGACCGCATCCCAGCCCCAGACCCATTTGTCGTTCAACGCGAACTGGCCTTTGGTATCAATGCCGCCGCGGAACTCGCGATCGCCGGGTTCGCCGTTGAACTGCTTTTGATCGTTCTGGCGAATGCCATAGCCACGGATTTCGTAAGCGCCATTGATCAGGCGCTGACGGAATTCGCCCTGCAACAACAGGCCCTGCTTGGTGGTGTAGCGCGGCGACACGGTCGCGTCATAGTCTGGAGCCAACGCGAAGTAATAGGGCACCTCGATGCCGACACCGTAGCGCGTGCTCGACGAATAGTTCGGAATCAGGAAGCCGCTCTTGCGCTTGACCGTCGGGTCCGGCGTCGAGAAGAACGGCAGATACGCGATCGGCTGGCCGAAGAATTCGAGGCGCGCGTCCTCGAAGTACAGCATCTTCTCGGTCTGGTTGTGGATGATGCGCGCACCCTTGACCTGCCACAGCGGCGGTTTCTTCGGATTGTCCTTACAGGCTGCGCAGGCAGTGTAGACGCCGTTCTGGAAAATCGTGACCTCGCCGCCGGTGCGATCCGCGCGCGTCGCCGCCATGCGGGTCTGATCGGCGGTGTCGAGCCGCAGCGAATCGACGAAGCCGTCACGGTAATCGTCCGACAGGTCGAGCAGGTTGGCGTAGGTGATCTTGCCGTCAGGGTCGGTCAACCGGACGTTGCCTTCGGCATGCAGGCGCTTGGTCTTCTGGTCATAGATGACCTTGTCGGCCTCGAGCGTCGATCCGTTGTAGTAGATCTGGACGCTGCCGACCGCCGAGACACGCGAATTGTTGTAGTCGTAATTGACCTCCGCGGCCTGCACGAGCATCTGCCCGTCATTGGCCTGCTGGGCCGGCTTCTGCTTGGGCGGCTTGGGCGGCTGGGGATTGTATCGGAAGGATTGCTGGGCCGACGCGGGTGTCACACCCGCGTTGCCGAAGCCGGCTGCCAGGCCAAGCCCCAGAACTGCAGACATGACCAAGCTTTGACGGCGCAAGCGAATGCGCCGCCTGAACGCAGGCGTCCGTCCTTGGAGGGCGGCGACAACGGCCACTACCCGTCCTCCTGGTACAGCAAAGCCAAAAATCCCGAGAGGCCGCCCACGCAAACAGGCAACCACGCGGCAGCGAGCGGATGCATCAACTCGGCCTTGCTTAAATCTTCAGTTACTTTCGAGAGGACATAGAGCAGAAACCCTGCTGCAACGCCACTCAAAACCATCTTTTGCACGCCGCCGAAGCGGAAGAACCGCAAGCTCACAGCGGCTGCGAGCATCACCATTGCAGCCAGTAAAAATGGGCGTGCGATGAGCTTCTGGTACTGCAGGCGGTAACCGGCTGTGGCCTGGCCGGAGTTCTCGGACGATCTGATGTAGTCCGGGAGTTGCCAAAATGACACGGTTTCGGGAGTGGAGAAGCTGTTCCGGACCTGGGCCGGGGTGAGGCTCGTGACCAGTGTAAAGGTATCTTGTTCCTCTGGCGGGCTATCGAGCTTGTACCTGCGTACCTGTTTGAACACCCACTGGCCGGGTTCAAGGGTGGCTTCCTTCGCCTCGATTCGTTCCCTGAAAACGCCGGACGTGTCGTATCTGAATACCGTGATGCCGGTCAGGAGCGCGCCTTGTCCCTGGCTCCGGGCGGCGTTGATGATGCTCTGTCCTTCGCTGGTCGACTGATTGAGCCAGAAGCCTGCGCCATCCTGGTTCGCCGGCGCACCATCAGTGAAGATCTTGGTCTCCATGCTCTTGGCGCGTTCGAGCATCTCCGCCGACATCGGATTGTAGAGCACAGTTGCAAGGACACCGAGGATGAGTGCGCTGAGCAGGGCAGGAGTTATGAACTGCCAGGCCGAGATGCCGGAGGCGCGCGCCACCACGAGTTCGAGCCGTCGCGACAAGGCGAGGAACGACACCATTGCACCGATCAGAATGCAGAACGGCATCAGTTTTTCGAGCGACAGCGGCACGCGAAACAGCGCGGTCTGCGCGACAAAGAGACCCGACAGATTCGGCACGCTTCCGGCGCGGCGCATCAGTTCGATGTAGTCGACGGTAATGACCAGCACGAAGATCGCGCCGAAGGTCATGACCGATGCGATCACGAAACGGGCGGCGAAATAGCGTGCGAGAATTGTCGTTACCATGCGCGCTTCCGCCTCACGCCAACGCCCACCGCCGGACGAGCCGTGCGGTCGCGATAGTCCGGGCGGACGACGGCATTGCCGTCCGGGCAACAGTGGTATCGATCGAGCCCATCGGGCAGTTGTATCCCCAACTCCAGCCGGATTTCGTGAGCGCGCCCAAACCTCTTGCGAAGTTCCCCCAGGCGCGGAATCGAGCTTTCCGGCACATTCTTATTTCATAGCATCCCTTTGATTGGTCAACAAAATGGCCGACCTGAGGCTGGGTGCCAACTGTGGTTAATAAAACATCATCGTTGCTTTGGGGCCACTCCGGGGGCAAGCGGCTGCTGCCGTAGGCGGGCTTGATTGCGGCGCGCTTGGCAGCGCACGCCGGAACGCGTCATAGTGCGCCGTCTTATGTCCCGAATCTGAGCGTCCGCCGGATTCTGGTCCCTTTGCTGCGCAAGCCGCGACTATCTGGAGGATTTGCTTATGACCGACGCCGTGAAGGTCGGCTTCGTACCGTTTTCCGCTGCCCCACGCGGCGTTCTGGTGGTGTTCTGCGACGAAACGCTCAAGTTCGGGCCCGCAACGATCAAGGCGCTGGGAACTGCGGCGAACGCCGTCAAACGCGCCGCGACAATGAACCAGTTCAAGGCGAAAAGCGGCTCCACGATGGATATCCTGGCGCCGGAAGGCCTCAAGGCCGGCCGCCTGATCGTCCTCAGCGCCGGCAAGATAGCTTCGCTGAAGGACCGCGACTTCCTGAAATTCGGCGGCAAGATCGCCGCCAAGATCACCGCCGGCACGGAGGCCGTCACGGTTCTCGCCGAGCTTCCATCGGGTGCGATGAAGGGATCGCAGGCCGCGTCGGTCGCATCGGGCGTCCGGCTGCGCGCCTATCGGTTCAACCGTTACAAGACCACGAAAAAGGACGGCGACAACGCGCCGCTGCGCGCGCAGTTCTCGGTCGCGGTCGCCGATGTCGCTGCGGCACGCAAGGCGTTCGCGCCGGAGAATCATATTGTGGACGGCGTGCTGGTCGCGCGCGATCTCGTCAATGAACCGCCGAACGTGCTGTTCCCCGCGGAATTCGCGCGGCGTGCAGCACTGCTGCGGAAACTCGGCGTCAAGGTCGAGATTCTCGACGTCAAGGCGATGACGAAACTCGGCATGGGCGCGCTGCTCGGCGTCTCGCAAGGTTCGGAACACGACGGCCGCATGGTCATCATGCGCTGGAACGGCGGCAAGGCCGGTGAGCAGCCAATTGCTTTCGTCGGCAAGGGCGTGTGCTTCGACACCGGCGGCATTTCAATCAAGCCGGCCGGCAGCATGGAAGACATGAAGGGCGACATGGGCGGCGCGGCCTGCGTCGTTGGCCTGATGCACGCGCTGGCCGCACGCAAGGCGAAGGTGAATGTGGTCGGCGCGATCGGCCTCGTTGAAAACATGCCGGACGGCAACGCGCAGCGGCCCGGCGATATCGTCACATCGATGTCGGGACAGACCATCGAGATCATTAATACCGATGCCGAAGGCCGCCTCGTGCTGGCCGACGTGCTTTGGTATGTGGCGAAAAAGCACAAGCCGAAGTTCATGGTCGATCTGGCGACTCTCACCGGCGCGATCATGGTTGCGCTCGGTGTCGATTACGCAGGCATGTTCTCGAATGACGACAAGCTTGCGGAACGTCTGACGGCTGCGGGGCAGGAGACCGGCGAGCGCGTGTGGCGCATGCCACTCGGTCCCGAATACGACAAGCAGATCGACTCGCAGTTCGCCGACATGAAGAACACCGGCAGCCGCAACGGCGGTTCGATCACCGCGGCGCAGTTCCTGAAGCGTTTCGTCGATGATACGCCGTGGGCGCATCTCGATATCGCCGGTACGGCGATGGGGGTTCCCGCGTCGGATCTGAACCGCAGCTGGGGATCGGGATACGGCGTGCGCTTGCTGAACAAGCTGGTGGCGGACAACTACGAGGCGAAGCGCTGAAGGCCCTTCGGCGTCATTGCGAGGAGCGCTTGCGACGAAGCAATCCAGTTCTTGCTGTTTCCAAGGCTGGATTGCTTCGCGGAGCCTGTCATCGGGCGGCGCTTTGCGCCGACCCGTTGGCTCGCAATGACGACTTGCAACCTGGCGGCACGCGATGACCGAAGTCCTGTTCTATCATCTGCAAGATACGGCACTTGAGAAGGTGTTGCCGCCGCTGCTTGAGAAATCGCTTGAGCGCGGATGGCGCGTCGCTGTGCAGACCGGATCGGAAGAGCGCGCGGAAGTGCTCGACGCGCATCTGTGGACGTATCGCGACGATTCCTTTTTGCCGCACAGCACATGGCGGGAGAGCGACGTCGCGAACCAACCGATCGTTCTCACCGTGGATGATGGCAATCCGAACAATGCCAATGTCAGGTTTATCGTCGATGCCGCAGGTTTGCCCAAGGATTGCGCGACATATGACCGCGTGGTTCTCGTTTTCAACGGCGACGACGATGAAGCTCTCAGCGTCGCTCGCGCGGCTTGGGCGGACGGCAAATCGCGCGGTCTGGATCTGACGTACTGGCAGACCGATGAACGCGGCAAATGGCAGAAGCGGGCGTAAGCTGAAGCACGATGACAATTGCGTAACGCGGCTTCTCTCGCCGCGCTGCGCGCCGGTCCGCGTTAACAATACAGTCTTTTTTCGTTGACCAGACCGGCGGTTAGCCACCATGGTGCCGCAAAGGGGTGGTGGAAGGCCAGACGAGCGCAGTGATCGGCGAGTGTTCCATCTTGTCGCCCAAAGACGCGCAAATGATTCTTTAGGCATTTGCTTTAAGTGATGTCCTGGTTCCGAAACGCGCAGCAAGCGCTGAAGTTGGTGTGAGAACGAATTTGAGCGTCCTGCGTAAAAGCATCCATGTCCGGCAGTTGGCGGCCCTTGTCATCCTGGCCCCCATGATGGCTGGCTGCGGCGGACTGTCCGACTTCTCGCTCAAGGACCAGGAATGGTTCGCGCGACCAGGCAGGATTTTCAAAGGCGGCAATAGCGCGATTGAAACGCCGCCGCTGAGTTCGTCGAAGGAAGTCTCGCAGAGCGACCTGATTTCGTCAGATGGTCAATGTCCGGGCATGCCTGCAGCCGGCGCGCCTGCCGATGCCAACGCATCGTCGGAAGGTCAGGTCTCCGTGGCTCCGGTCGCGCTGGGTCATACCGAATGCGATGTCGCGCGTGCGATTCCTGTCGCGCCCGACAACGTCAACCTGTCGAGCAATGCGCGCGGTGACCGCGTCGCGCTCATTACCTGGCGGAGCGGACCGCGCCCCGGCGCCTATACATTCACGTCCGGCCGCCTGACGTCGATCGAACGTGTCGATGTGCCGCCGCCCGAGAAGCCCGCGCGCGGGACCAAGAAGCGCTCCTAAATTTTCAGCCTGCCGCTTCGTCGTAGGACGAGCTTGCTTCCAGCCACTCGTCCTCTGCGCGTTGCAGCGCATCGGCCGCACTTGCGCGGGCCTTGGTGAGTTGTGCTGCCTGTTTCGGATCGCGCTTGAACAGATCGGGCAGGGCAAGCGCGACATCGATCTTCTCGATGATGCCGGTGATCCGCGCGATCTCGCTTTCCGCGTTCGAGATTTTCTGCTTGAGCGGGACGCGCTTTTCCTTGGGACGCTGCGGTTTGTCGCGGCCGTTGCCGCGCTCATTGCCAGCGCGGTCGCGGCTTGAAGCGCGCATGCCGCGCGCGGTCAGCACAGACCGGCGATAGTCGTCGAGATCGCCGTCGTAAGGCGTCACGGCGCGGTCGGCGACCACCCACAACTGATCGGCGCAGGCTTCGATCAGGTAGCGATCATGCGAGACCATGATGATCGCGCCGGGAAAGTCGTTGATGGCTTCCGCGAGCGCTGCGCGGCTGTCGATATCCAGATGGTTGGTCGGCTCGTCGAGAATGATCATGTTCGGGCCGTAGAATGTCGCAAGCCCGAGCAGAAGCCGCGCCTTCTCGCCGCCGGACAGCGAACTCACTTTGGTGTCGCCAGCCTTGCCGGAAAACCCGATGGCGCCGGTGCGGGCGCGCACTTTGGTTTCCGTCTCGTGCGGCATCAGCCTGCGCAGATGATCGTAAGCCGAGCCCTCGAGATCGAGTTCGTCGGTCTGATGCTGCGCGAAGTATCCGACCGACAGCTTGTCGGCGCGCACGACCTTGCCGGAAAACGGCGGGAGCTTGCCGGCGAGCAGTTTCACCAGCGTCGATTTGCCGTTGCCGTTGGAGCCGAGCAGCGCGATGCGATCATCGTCGTCGATGCGCAGCGTGACGTTGTTGAGCACCGGCTTTGCCGGATCGTATCCGACCGACACACCGTCCACCGCGATAATAGGCGGCGAGAGAATCTTGTCGGGCGTCGGAAATGTGATCTCGCGAACGTCCTGCGTCACGAGCGCCGTGACCGGCTTCATCCGCTCCAGCATTTTCACGCGCGATTGCGCCTGCTTGGCTTTCGAAGCCTTCGCCTTGAAGCGATCGACGAACGCCTGCAACCGCTTGCGCTCGTCCATCTGCTTCTTGGCATGCTTGGCGTCGAGCATCTCGCGGGTGGCGCGCTGTTCCTCGAACGACGAATAGGTGCCCTTGTAGAGCGTGAGCTTGCCGCGATCGAGATGCAGGATCTGATCGACGGACGTATCGAGCAGGTCGCGGTCGTGGCTGATGACGATCACGGTGCGTGGATAGTTCGCAAGATGATCCTCGAGCCAGAGCGTGCCTTCAAGATCGAGGTAGTTGGTCGGCTCGTCGAGCAGAAGAAGGTCAGGCGCCGCGAACAGCGTCGCCGCCAGCGCCACGCGCATGCGCCAGCCGCCGGAGAATTCCGAGCAGGAGCGCAATTGATCGGCGGCGGAGAAACCGAGGCCGGAGAGAATGGCCGCGGCGCGGGCAGGGGCGGAATGCGCATCGATGTCCACGAGCCGGGTCTGGATATCCGCGATGCGATGCGGATCGTGGGCGGTTTCCGCCTCATGCAGCAGCGCGGCGCGCTCCAGATCCGCCTTGAGAACGACGTCGATCAGGCTCTCCGGGCCATCGGGCGCTTCCTGCGCGAGGCTGCCCACGCGCCAGCGCGGCGGAATCGAAATTGAGCCGGTTTCTGTCGGCAATTCGCCTCGAATGGCGTGAAACAGCGTCGATTTGCCGACGCCGTTGCGTCCGACGAAGCCAACGCGCGCGCCCGGCACGATTTGCACCGTGCTTTGGTCGATCAAAAGGCGTCCGGCGATCCGGATGGAGATGTCATTGATGGAGAGCATGGCGGGCTTTTACGAAACAGGCCGCCGAACGCAACTGCTTTGTCAGGTCGAATTGTGACGGATGGCGGCGCTTTTGGCGTGCGCGACCCGGCTATTGGAGCAAACGCGCTAGCGCGTTTGCATGTCCGGCACCAGCGAGGGAGCCTTTTCGCCATCGAGCTCGGGCAAACGTGCGATCACCGCGCGCAGGCGCTGCGACATGTCCGGCGACTCGCGATTGAGCGCATCGCGCAGCTTTTCGCCGATGCCTTGCCAGACGGCCTCGCAGTGGATGTGATCGAGATGGACGTCCCGCGTGTCGACTCGATTGGGCATGGCGTGTTCCAATTCGTTTCAACTTCAATTCAAATTACACCGGACCAAGTCCACAGGGGTGAATTCGTTCAGACGTTCGCGCCGGATGGTGAGCAACCGGTAAAAATTAAAACTTCGGGAACCGGGAACTTGCGATGAGGATGAAGAAAGCCCCCGAACAGTGTCACCTGCCGGGGGCCTGAAGTCTGGGAGAAGCGGATTGCGATCTGCTTAGTAGCAGACGTTCACCACGCGGTAGCGCAGGCCATACGGCGTATCGACCAGGCGCTTCACGTAGCAGCCGCCATAACCGCCGCCGTAGCCGCCGGCGAAGAAGCCGTACCCGCCACCCCAGTGGCCGTGGCCGTGATGGTGACCATGATGATGGTGATGATGCCAGCCCTTGCCCTTGGCTGAAGCGGCGGTGGGAAGCATGGCGGCGGTGGACAGAGCAGCGACAGCAGCCAGTCCAAGAACGAGTTTGCGCAACATGACAAGTCTCCTTCGGTTTGGCGCGGGGCGCCTTGATGTGTCCCTGCATGTCTGTCGATGCGTCCGTGCGGATGGTTCGATCCGCCGGTGCGAAAAAAGACCGGCCGCTTTTGGCGGCCGGTCAAGTCCGGGAACCGGGTTCGGGGAAGTCAGGAAAGCAATCGCTGGATCAGTAGCAGCGATTTACCAGCCGCTCCCGATAGCCCCACGGGGTCGGAACCAGACGGCGCACGTAACAGCCGCCGTAACCGCCACCTGCAAAGTAACTCGGAGCGCCCCAGCCGCGACCGCCCCAGCCACGATGATGATGGTGGTGATGACCGCCATGTCCACCGTGCCAGCCGCCGTGTCCGCCGCCACCCAAGACACCGACGCTGCGCCATTCCCGCGCCGAGGCAGCCGAAGGCGTCAATGCAGCCGCACCGAGAGCTGCCGCCGCGATGCATACAAGTGCGAGTTTGCGAAACATGGTCATCTCCTTAAGTTCGCTGCGAGGCGTGGGCGGGATACGCCAAACCTCGCTGCTCATAAAGTTAGACCCGCGATCCTGAACCTGACCGTGCTGGCCGGGTCAGTCAGCGTTCATGTTGATGAAATCGGAGTAAGCTTGGAAGTAAGCCTTGGGAGAGGTTGATAAAATCGAAGCAGGGCTTGGCAGGAGCGCGCTGCGGGGGTATCGGGGGCGTGATGTCGTCCATCCCGGGCGGGCTCTGGTATACCAGCTTGCCGTCGCATCACCGCGCCGTTATAAGCGCGGCAACCCTTCCAACAGACCCTTCCAAGGACAGTTATCATGGCGATTGAGCGCACCTTTTCGATTATCAAGCCGGACGCGACCGCGCGCAATCTGACCGGCGCCGTCAACGCCATTATCGAAAAGGCCGGACTGAAGATCGTTGCGCAAAAGCGCATCCTGATGACCCGCGCCCAGGCCGAGACGTTCTACGCCGTGCACAAGGCGCGTCCGTTCTTCGGCGAACTGGTCGATTTCATGATTTCCGGCCCGGTGGTGGTCCAGGTCCTCGAAGGCGAGGGCGCCATCCTGAAGTATCGCGACGTGATGGGCGCGACCGATCCGTCGAAGGCCGCTGACGGCACCATCCGCAAGGCGCACGCCAAGTCGATCGGCGAGAACTCGGTGCATGGTTCGGACGCTGCCGAAACCGCGACGATCGAGATCGCGCAGTTCTTTGCAGGAAATGAAATCGTCGGCTGAGTAACAGCCGCACTAAATTGGCCGGGGGGCCTTTGACGTGAACTGGATTGCGCAGATCTTCGATCCCGCCTCCATCGGCGGTCTCGTCACTCAGTTCGAGAGTGAGATTCAGCACCCCCAGTTCTGGGTCGCCCTGACCAAGATCATCTGGATCAACGTGCTGTTGTCCGGTGACAACGCGCTGGTGATTGCGCTGGCATGCCGCGGACTGCAACCCAGTCAGCGCGTATGGGGCATGGTGCTGGGTGCGGGTGTTGCGGTTTTCCTGCGCATCATCTTCACCTTCATCGTCGTGACGCTGATGACGATTCCGTTCCTCAAGCTGATCGGCGGACTGGCGCTGATCGTCATCGCGGCGAAACTCCTCGTGCCTGAAAAGGAAGACGAGGACGGCGTGCAGGCCGCGGCCCATCTGTGGGCGGCGGTGCGCATCGTCGCCATCGCCGACATCATCATGAGCCTCGACAACGTCATCGCGGTCGCGGCCGCCGCCAACGGCAGCATCGTGCTGATGGTGCTCGGCCTTGCGATCAGCATTCCGATGATCGTGGCCGGAGCTGCGCTGATCATGGCGCTGCTCGACCGCATGCCGGCCTTGATCTGGCTGGGCGCAGCACTGCTGGGCTGGATCGCGGGCGAGGTGATCGCCACCGATCCTGCCGTTGTGCCCTTGCTGCACAGTGTGCTCAACGGCCACATCGCGCTCGATCTCGATACGACCTCGACGATGTTCGGCTTCGCCAGGCATCTCAAGTTCGATGGCGAGATCGGCGAGATCACGCTCGCATTGCTCGGCGTGATCGTGGTGCTGGCGGTGGGTACGGTCTGGCGCCGCCGCGCATTGCGCGAACACGAAGCACCTGCGGCGGCCTGAGGCCGCGACACTTAGCGCATTACCACTTCAACTCGACGCCCAGCGTCCCCTGGTGCGACTGGTATCCGTCGCGGAACCTGCCGTCGTAGTTGGCGTAAAGCCGAGCCGCATTGCTGAAGATCCAGGACGCGGCAGCACCCGCGTCGGCACCGTTCCGACTTTCGCCAATGCCTTGCACGCTGATCGCGTTGTTGCCGAGGCTGACCTGAACCGCGCCGATGTTCTGCGCGAAGTTATCGACGAACTTGCCATACACCGACACGTCGATCGCCTGCTGGCCGACGATCCAGTAATGGCCGACTTCCGCGCCGGCCAGTACACGGGCGCGTTCGCCGTGCCCGGCGGCGACCGTCACCGGATTGAGGCCGCCGACCTCCGAGAAACTGTCTGTGCGCGCCGAAACGTATTCGAGTGCGACCTTGGGCACGATCCGGCTCTGGCCGAAGGAGTAGGTATAGTTGAGCTCGCCGAGCACGCCGTCGATGCTGCCGCGATAGTTCGCGAGCGCGCCGCCGATCAATGTGGCGCGGGTTGAACTGATCCGCGCGAAACCATGAACCGCCGCCATCGCCACCGTCCACGGGCCGTTGACGTATGATGCGTTGACGCCAAGCTGCGTCATGCCGAGCGTTGCGGATTGCAGCGCGAGCGGTACATCGATCCAGGTGTGACTCTGATCGACCGAAAATCCGACGTTCAGGCCGGGCGCAACGGTGGTGCCGATGCCGCCGACGATCCCAAGCGTCCCGCGCTTGTCGCCGACGAAGGTGCCTTGTGCGGCCGTGCGCGCGCGGATGCCGTAGGTTTCCGCCCATGTCCGGTACAGCGGCTCGGCGGTGCTTTGCGACGCGCCACCGCCGCCGGAATTATCCCGCGCTGCGTATCCGTAGGTCGCTTCACGTGCGAGACGTTGCAGAAAGCTGCTGCCGATGTCGAATTGCGCGGCGTTGACCGAGAATTGGGCGTTGTTGTCAGTGACGCCCGGGACGGGTGGTACGAATTGTGCGCTGGCGTTTGAGGCCGCGCACATCGCGGTCAGGCCGGCCACAGTCGCGTGCAGCACCTTCATGCGCCTCAAGCCCGGTCGCGATGCTGTCATTCTCATAAAAACGGAACTCAAATGGATTTGCTGCAACCGCGTCCCGCGATTAGCCGCGAATCCAACGCTTGCGTCAACGTGCCGCCGCGCAGACCGGAGCCATTCGCACCCTCTGTGTTGCTCGCGCCACAGGCATTTTGTGGCTTCGTACCGTCTTGCTAAGACGAAATTTTCGTGTTGGGATTGTTGCTGCAATCGGATTTGGGCCGTTCGGCTGTGCACTTGGAAGACACTACATCCAGCAAAACATTTGAAGCCCGCTAGCGGCGTGGCACGCGATGAGCGTGACCGCGTCTTTTTTATATCTGAACGAGGAGACGGACGTTGGCAAAAGGTACGGTGAAGTGGTTCAACCCGACCAAAGGCTACGGGTTCATCAAACCGGTGGTCGGTGACAAGGACGTGTTCGTTCACATCTCGGCGGTGGAACGCGCAGGGCTTTCCACCCTCAACGAAAACCAGACTGTCGAATACGATCTCGTGGATAATCGCGGCAAGTCATCCGCGGAAAACCTGAAAGTTTCCTGATCGCGACATAACGGGAATGCGATGCTCCCCCGGCCACCAGCCGGGGGTTTTTGTTTGTGCCTTCGAGTTCGGCGGCGCAGAGCGTGAATTCTGCGTGATCGCTGTTTCGTACCTTGAACGGTTGGCTGGCCTGTGCGTTGCCAGAGGACACTGAGGATCAATATGTACAGCAATAGCCGCACCATCCTTCTGCTTGGGGCACTTGCCCTGACCTTGGCCGCCTGCAATGAGCAGGCGAACGTCCCCATTGAGCAGGGTTACGGCCCCAAGCCGACGTTGCCGGAGCCGAAGAGTTCGTGGATACCGACGGTCAAGATCGCCACCGCCACGGGTTGGCCATCCGGTGAAAAGCCGACGGCAGCGGACGGGTTTTCAGTGACGGCGCTCGCGTCCGGCCTGGATCATCCACGCACGCTGTTCGTATTGCCGAACGGCGACGTGCTGGTTGCGGAAACCAATGCCCCGCCGAAGCCCGATGACGGCGGCGGAATCAAGGGGTGGGTAACCAAGAAGGTGATGGGACGTGCAGGCGCAGGCGTGCCGAGCGCGAACCGCATCACGCTGCTGCGTGACGCGGACGGCGATGGCAAGGCCGAGACGAAATCCGTCTTTCTCGAAAATCTGAATTCGCCGTTCGGCATGGCGCTGGTGGGCAATGATTTCTACGTCGCCAACACCGATGCGATCATGAAGTTCACCTACCGCGACGGCGACACCAGGATCACGACGGCCGGCACCAAGGTGGCGGATCTGCCAGGCGGCCGGCGCAATCATCACTGGACCAAGGATCTGATCGCCGGTCCCGACGGGACGAAGCTCTATGCGACCGTCGGCTCCAACAGCAATGTCGGCGAAAACGGCATGGAGGCAGAGAAGGATCGCGCGGCCGTTCTCGAAATCGACATCGCGACAGGCTCGTCGCGGGTGTTCGCGTCGGGACTGCGTAATCCGAACGGGCCCGCGTGGCAGCCGCAGAGCGGCGCGCTGTGGGTTGCGGTCAATGAGCGCGACGAAATCGGCAGCGATCTCGTGCCTGACTACATGACGTCCGTGAAGGACGGCGGGTTCTACGGCTGGCCTTACAGCTACTTTGGCCAGCATGTGGACGTGCGCGTCAGCCCGCCGCGTCCGGACCTTGTGGCCAAGGCGATCGTGCCGGACTACGCGCTCGGGCCGCACACCGCGTCGCTCGGACTGACGTTCTATCAGGGCGATCTGTTTTCAGAGTCGTTCAAGAATGGCGCGTTCGTCGGCCAACACGGATCATGGAACAGGAATCCGCGCAGCGGCTACAAGGTGATCTTTGTGCCGTTCAAGGACGGTATGCCGTCCGGCAAGCCGCAGGATATCCTCACCGGATTTCTCAACGACCAGGGAGAAGCGCGTGGCAGGCCGGTGGGCGTGGCGATCGACAAGCAGGGTGCGCTGCTGGTGGCCGACGACGTCGGCAACATGGTGTGGCGCGTGACCCCTGCGGCAAAGTCCGCGTCTAGGTAATCGCCGGCACGATCAGCGCGGTATCAGGACCTGCATTGCCGGTCTTGCAGAAGCCGTTCTCGAGCCGCGTGCCGCCGCTGGCGACGAGGCGCAGCGCATCCGGATAAATCCGATGCTCGACGCCGAGGACACGCACAGCCAGCGCGTCCGGCGTATCGTCGTCATGCACCGCGACCGCGCCCTGCATGACGATCGGACCGGAGTCCATTTCCGGCACCACGAAATGAACCGTCGCGCCGTGAATCTTGACGCCGTCGGCCAGCGCGCGCTCGTGGGTATGCAGGCCGCGATAGGACGGCAGCAGGGCCGGGTGGATATTGAGCATCCGTCCCTCCCACTGCTTGACGAACCACGGCGTCAGCAGGCGCATGAATCCTGCTAGGCAGACCAGTTCGATGTTGTGGGCCACAAGCACGTCATGCAGCTTGCGCTCGAATGCTTCGCGGTCCTTGCCGAACGGCTTGCTTTCCACGGTCGCGGTCTCGATCCCGGCGTCGCTCGCCTTTGCCAGTCCCCCGGCGCCCGCGATGTTGGAGATCACCAGAACGATCTCTGCGGGATAGTCCTTGGCCTTCGCGGCCTCGATCAGCGCGGTCATGTTCGAGCCGCGGCCCGAAATCAGAATGGCGACGCGGCGTCGTACCATCTCAATCCGCCAGGTTGAGGTGGCCGTCGTAAATCACGCGCTCGTCGCCTGATGCTTCGACCACTTCGCCAAGATCCACGACGCGCTCGCCATTCTGCGAGAATACGTCCATCACCTCGGCGAGCTGTTCGCGCTTGACGATCGCGATCATACCGATGCCGCAGTTGAAGGTGCGCAGCAATTCGAGTTCGGCAATGTTGCCCTCGCGCGCCAGCCACTTGAACACCGGCAACACCGGCACGGCGGTCAGATCAATGCGGACGCCGAGATGCTTCGGCAGTACGCGCGGGATATTGTCGGTGAAGCCGCCGCCGGTGATGTGGGCGAGGCCCTTGACCGCGCCGGTCTGGCGGATCGCCGCAAGGCAAGACTTCACATAGAGCTTGGTCGGCGTGAGCAGCGCTCCGCCGAGCGTCATCACGGGCGCGAACGGCGCCGGCGCGTCGAACGTCACGCCGGATTTCTCGACGACCTTGCGCACCAGCGAAAAGCCATTGGAATGGACGCCGGAGGAGGCGAGGCCGATCACCGCGTCGCCGGGACCGATGTTCTTGTGCGGCAGCAGCGTGCCGCGTTCGGCCGCGCCCACCGCGAAGCCCGCGAGGTCATAGTCGCCGTCCTTGTAGAGGCCGGGCATTTCGGCGGTCTCGCCGCCGATCAGCGCGCAGCCGGATTCACGGCAGCCTTCGGCGACGCCCGCCACAATCGAGGCGGTGGCCTCGGGGTCGAGCTTGCCACAGGCGAAGTAGTCCAGAAAGAACAGCGGTTCCGCACCTTGAACGACGAGATCGTTGACCGACATCGCCACGAGGTCGATGCCTATGCCGCCGTGGATCCCGGTCTCGATGGCGATCTTGACCTTGGTGCCGACGCCGTCTGTGGCGGCAACCAGCACAGGGTCCTTGAAACCCGCAGCCTTGAGGTCAAACAGGCCGCCGAAACCACCGATTTCGGCATCGGCGCCCGGCCGTGCGGTGGCGCGCACCATTGGCTTGATGAGGTCAACCAGCCGGTTTCCGGCGTCGATATCGACGCCAGCGGAGGAGTAGGTCAGGCCGGATTTTTGATCGGTCATACTAACCACCACACCAGGTTTCCGTGAGTTAGCCGGTGGTTACGTCGGATTTTGCGCTGGCGCAATGGCTGGTGGACGGGCTGTGCATAGCTAGGAGAACGGGACTTCTGACGGCGGGGCGTCCTGAAGTGGATTTGACATTCGCACCCGGCTCAACCGCAAGCGCGCAATGCGAATGTCAAATCCAAAACTGCTCTGGAAGCTTATACTTGCCAATGGTCCTTCGATTCTAACATTTGCAAAAGCGCCCCCTGAAACGGGACGCCAATGCTGGAATCCGACCGCCCGCCGCATCCTATGCAAGGCTGTGGGGGGCCGCTAAAAGACGGAGAGCCGGGAAAAAGCGCGTGAATCTGCCGAACATCATCACTCTTGGCCGCATCTTGCTGGTGCCGGTCATCGTCTGGGCGATCGCGTCGAACCAGATGACCATCGCTTTTGTGATCTTCGTCGTGGCGGGGGTCAGCGATGCTATCGACGGGTTCCTCGCCAAGCGGTTCAACATGGCGACCGAAATCGGGGCGCTGCTCGATCCGGTCGCCGACAAGGCGCTGCTGGTGTCGATCTATGTCGCGCTCGGAATCTCGGGTGACATTCCGCGCTGGCTGGTGATCCTGGTGGTGTCGCGCGATTTCATGATTGTGGGCGCGGTGATCATCTCGTGGATTCTCGACAATCCCGTTCCGATGAAGCCGCTGATGGTGTCCAAGCTCAACACCGTGGCGCAGGTGGCGTTCGCCGCACTGGTGCTGGCATCGCTTGGTTTCGGTTTCAGTACAGCGCCTTACGAGATCGCGTTGATGTTGTGTGTCACGGTCTTGACGCTGCTTTCGGTGTCCTTCTATCTCGTCGAGTGGGCAAGGCACATGAGTGCAGGCGCTCCAACGCCTTGAATGCGATGATGGCCGCGTATTGCGTACCTGGAGTGACTGCGTGGTAGTCCGCGTCCGCCCTCGTCAATTGGCCCTTGCGTTGCCGCACGCGGAGAGCCTGACGCGCGACAATTTTCTGGAAGGTTCCGCGAACGCGCAGGCGCTTGCCCTGATCGATGCGTGGCCGGATTGGCCCAACCGCGTGATGATGCTGGTGGGGCCCGAGGGCAGCGGCAAAAGCCATCTCGCGTCGATCTGGGCGGATGAGGCGGGCGCGCGGTCGGTCGCGGCACATACGCTGACACCGGACAATGTGCCGGGCGAGCTCGCGACCGGAGCGCTGGTTGTGGACGATCTCGACCCCGCGTCATTCGACGATCGCGCGCTGTTTCACCTGCTCAACCTCGCACGCGAAGACGAGGCCTATATCCTGATGACGGGGCGGGCGCAGCCGTCCTCGTTCGCGGTGACGTTGCACGACCTGCGGTCGCGGTTGCGGGCGGTGCCGGTGGTGACGCTGACGCCGCCGGACGATCAGTTGTTTCGCGCGCTGATCGTCAAGTTCTGCGCCGACCGGCAGATGAGTGTGGACGAGAGCATTGTCAGCTATCTCGCGACCCGCATCGAACGCTCGTTCGCGGCGGCGCGGCGAGCGGTCGAACAGCTCGACGAAGAGGCGCTTCGGCAGCGCCGCCCGGTGACCCGCGCGCTGGCGGCGGAAGTGCTGAAAGACACTGCGGCCTGACCGCGCAGGGACTTGGTCATTAACCGGTCCTGGCTCATCATGTCATCGAACTGTCATGACAGTGGCACATTGTCTCTGTGGAACGGGCCTAAGGTCCGGTCTGATGACATGATATGAGGTTTCGCTTCATGGACGCCGCGCAAGCTGTTGTAAAAAAAGAAGAAAATGAAGAAATCGTAAGCGTGTCGTCGATCGGGTCGAGCCCCGAGCGCTTCATCAATCGCGAATTGTCATGGCTCCATTTCAATCGCCGCGTGCTGGAAGAGTCGGTCAATCTCAATCATCCGGCGCTGGAGCGGGTCCGGTTCCTGTCGATTTCGGCCAATAACCTTGACGAGTTCTTCATGGTCCGCGTCGCGGGCCTCAAGGCGCAGGTCCGCGAAGGCATCGCCGAGCGCAGCCCTGACGGCTCGACGCCCACCGAACAGCTCGCCAAGATCAACGAGACCGTCTCGAAGCTCGCCAGCGACCAGCAAGAGATCTGGCGCGATCTGCGCCATGTGCTGTCCGATGTCGGAATCGTTCTGGTCGACGGCAAGGACGTCACCAAGGCCGAAGGGAGCTGGATCGAGGACCATTTCCTTCACAACATTTTCCCGCTGCTGACGCCGCTGGCGATCGACCCGGCGCATCCGTTCCCGTTCATTCCGAGTCTCGGCTTCACCATCGCGCTGCATCTGGCGCGCGTGTCCGACGGCAAGGCGATGAATGCGCTGATCCGCATGCCGGGCAAGATCGACCGTTTCATCAAGCTGCCGGCCGGCAAGGACGGCTCGGTGCGTCTCATCACGCTCGAACAAGCCACCGGCCTGTTCATCGGCCGGCTGTTCCCGGGCTACACCGTCAAGGGGCGGGGCGCGTTCCGCATCATCCGCGACTCCGAACTGGAAATCGAGGAAGAGGCCGAGGATCTCGTTCGCCTGTTCGAGTCGGCGCTGAAGCGCCGCCGTCGCGGGTCGGTGATCCGTCTCGAAATCGAAGCCCACATGCCAGACGAACTGCGCGCCTTCGTGCAGCGCGCGCTGTCGGTGCCGGACGATGACGTCCTGCTGGTCGACGGCGTGCTCGCCATGAACGAGCTGTCGCAACTGACGCGGCTGGATCGTCCCGATCTCGAATTCACGCCTTACGTGCCGCGTCACCCCGAGCGTGTCCGCGACCACGGCGGCGACATTTTCGCGGCGATCCGGCAGAAGGATCTGGTCGTCCACCATCCGTATGAATCGTTCGACGTCGTCGTGCAGTTCCTGCAGCAGGCGGCGCGCGACCCCGACGTCGTTGCCATCAAGCAGACGCTCTATCGCACCTCGCGCGATTCGCCGATCGTGAGAACGCTTGTTGAAGCTGCCGAAGCCGGCAAGTCGGTGACGGCGCTGATCGAACTCAAGGCGCGGTTCGACGAAGAAGCCAACATTCGCTGGGCACGCGATCTCGAACGTGCCGGCGTGCAGGTCGTCTACGGGTTCCTGGAACTGAAGACCCACGCCAAGCTGTCGCTGGTGGTGCGCCGGGAAGGCGCAGGTCTCACGACCTACGTTCACGCCGGCACCGGCAACTACCATCCCGTTACGGCGCGCATTTATACAGACCTGTCGTACTTCACCTCGGACCCGGTGATCGCGCGCGATGCCGCGCGCGTGTTCAACTACATCACCGGCTACGCCGAGCCGCGCGACATCGAGAAGATGGGCGTGTCGCCGCTGACGCTGCGCAAGCGGATGATCGAGCACATTCACGCCGAGAGCAATCACGCGCGTCACGGCAAGCCGGCGGCGATCTGGCTGAAAATGAATTCTCTGGTCGATCCCGAGATCATCGACGCGCTCTACGAGGCGTCGCAGGCCGGCGTCTCGATTGATCTGGTGATCCGCGGAATCTGCTGCCTGCGTCCCGGTGTTCCCGGGCTGTCGGAGAACATCCGTGTCAAATCGATCATCGGCCGGTTCCTGGAACACGGACGTGTCTACTGCTTTGGTATGGGTCACGGCCTGCCGAGTGCGAAGGCGGCTGTGTATATCTCGTCAGCCGACATGATGCCGCGCAACCTCGACCGCCGCGTCGAGGTCCTGTGCCCGCTGCAAAATCCTACGGTTCATCAGCAGGTTCTCGAGCAAATCATGGTCGCCAACCTGAAAGACAACGAACAAAGCTGGCAGTTGTTGCCGGATGGGTCGTCAACGCGTATGAAGGCCGCGAAGGGCGAGGAACCTTTCAACGTGCACAATTATTTCATGACGAATCCGAGTCTGTCAGGCCGTGGAAAGTCGCTTAAAGAATCTTCGCCACGTCGTCTTACGCGCCGTTCGGAGCGTTAGCGGCACGAAGAACGAATCCGTGGCCCCCGCAGCCGTTCGCGAACGTCATCGCAGCGTGCGCAAGGTTTCCAAGAGCGTCGCCGTCATTGACATCGGATCGAACTCGGTCCGTCTCGTTGTCTATGAAGACAAGACGCGCAATCTCGCGCCGATCTTCAACGAGAAGACGCTGTGCGGCCTAGGGCGCGAAGTGCAGTCCACCGGGCTTCTCGCCGCCGACGCCGTCGAGAAGGCGCTCGTTGCGCTGAAGCGCTTCAAGGCGCTCTGCAAGGTGATGAAAGTCGGCGAGGTTCATGCGATCGCGACGGCAGCCTGCCGCGACGCGACCAACGGACCGGACTTCATCGCCAAGGCCGAACGCATCTGCGGCTGCGCCATCGACATCCTGCCCGGCGCGCGCGAAGCGAAGCTGTCCGCGCTTGGCGTGGCGTCGGGTGTCTACAAGCCGGACGGGATCGTCGGTGACCTCGGCGGCGGCTCGCTCGAGCTTGTCGATGTACGCGGTCATCGCATCCGCACCGGAACGACGTTGCCGCTCGGCGGCCTCGCATTGCAGGACGCGTCGCAGAAATCGCTGAAGAAGGCGGAACGTCTCGTCGCCAGTCAGTTGACCGGGCTGCCGCAACTTAAGGCGGGGACGGGGCGGACATTTTACGCGGTCGGCGGCACATGGCGCGCGCTGGCGCGCATCCACATCATTCAAAGCGGTTATCCGCTGCGCGTCATGCACGGCTACAGCATTCCAGCGGCCGATGCGCTCGACTTTGCGCGACGGCTTCGCCGTCTCGCCGCGAGCAATACGCTTGCCGATATCGAGACTGTGGCCGATGCCCGCCGTCCGCTGCTGACCTATGCGGCGCTGGTGCTGGAATATATCATTCGTGTCGCGAAGCCGAAGACCATCGTGTTCTCGACCTACGGAGTTCGCGAAGGATTGCTCTACGAGATGCTGCCGGAAAAGGAGCAGCGCAGGGACGGGCTGATCGCCACGGCGCAGACGATGAACGAGTTGCGGTCGCGCTCGCCGCGCCACGCCGATGATCTGATCATGTGGACCGACAAGCTGTTCCGGGTCGCGGGCCTGCGCGAAACCGACGACGAGAAGCGGCTGCGTCATGCGGCTTGCTGGCTGTCCGATGCAGCCTGGCGCGCCCATCCGGATCACCGCGGCGAGCAATCGCTCGATTTCATCATCAACGGAAATTTCGGCGCGGTGACGCATGAGGGCAGGGTATTTCTCGCGCTCGCGGCTTTCTATCGTTACGCCGGATTGAATCCGGAGAACGAGGCGCCGGAATCGGTGCGCGCGCTCATTCCGCCCGCGATGGTCGAGCGTGCGCGCCTGGTCGGCGCTGCGTTCCGCGTTGCGTTCATGATCTCCGCGGCGCAGCGCGGCGTGCTGCCCCACACGCATTTCCGCAATCAGGGCCGCAAGCTTATCCTGGTGTTCGACAAGCGGGCCACCGACCTTGCCGCCGACCGCGTCACCAATCGCTTCAAGCAGCTCTCGCGCCTGATCGGGCGCACCGGCACGATCGTAAAACAATAGGGATGCGCGCGTCTGCTGGATCTTTCGGCAGGCTCGATCCCGGTCCATTGTGGTATGCGACGGCGCTGGCGCTCGTTGCAGGCTTGGCAGCTCCGTTCTTTCTCGTCGATCTGCCTCCGGTTCTGGATTATCCGAACCATCTCGCGCGCTACTTTGTTCTCGCCCATCCGAACGATCCATTTCTTTCGCAAATGTACGCGCCGCGCTGGGGCATCCTGCCGAATATCGGCATGGATGTTCTCGGCGTGAGCTTGCTGAAATTTGTCGAACCGCATTTTGGCGGTCGATTGATACTGGCATTGAGCCTCTTTGCGCCGGTGGTGGGGGTTGTCGCGTATAGCCGAGTGGCTTTCGGACGCTTCACCTATTGGCCGTTAGCCTCCGGGCTAGTCGCCTGGAACGCTATCTTCTTTCTGGGGTTCATGAACTTCCTGCTGTCGGTGGGGCTTGCCTTCGGCGCCGCCGCGCTGTGGATGATGCTGGTTCGGCGCGGTCAACGATGGAGCGCGGCCGTGCTTCTCGCGGGCGCCGTCGCCGTGATTTTCTTCTGTCATATCTTCGGTGTGTTGCTCACGGCGCTCCTGATCGGTTCATACGAACTGGCTCGTCTTCTCGATCTGAGGCGAGACGGAGCGTTCACCTTGGGTGAGGGGTTGCGAACCTGTCTTCCGATCGCGTTGGCTCTGAGCCCGGCAGTCGCGCTCTATCTGGCGTCGCCATTGTCGGGTGATTCCACTCCCGGCACATGGGACGGCCTGCAAAAGGTCTTCGTGACGTTTGCGCCTTTCACGGTTTACAGCACGGTCCTGACAGTGGCGGCCGGAGTTGTTTTC
The DNA here is from genome assembly GCF_001006325.2 of Afipia massiliensis. Classification (NCBI taxonomy): domain Bacteria; kingdom Pseudomonadati; phylum Pseudomonadota; class Alphaproteobacteria; order Hyphomicrobiales; family Nitrobacteraceae; genus Afipia; species Afipia massiliensis. Next base: position 3,604,063 of record NZ_LBIA02000001.1, read on the forward strand.
TTTTCTTTTCTCGTCCTCGTCTGGCGTCATGCCGTCTTCGCGCAGGGCGTCCCGCTGGCGCTTGCGGCATTGGGATTGGTGTTCGTCGTGGCACCATCGACAATCAAGAACGGCACGTTCGTTGACGGACGGCTGGCGTTGCTGTTTGCGCTGCTGATTTTCGCAGGCATGCAGCCGCGGATCACGCCACGTCAGGGCTTGCTGGCGGGTCTGGTCTTCGCGGCGTTGATCGGCATTCGCACAGGTTATGTTGCGTGGGCCTGGATCGATCATCGGCATGACGTCGCAGATGTCAGGTCTGCCATTGCAGAGGTGAAGCCAGGTTCCCGGGTGTTGGTGGCGCGAGGACAGCCGGGGTACAAAACAGCCGGCGTCTCGCCGCCGGAGCGGGCGCTGCCGGGAATGTACAGGCTTGATGGGCACCTCGGTGCGCTGCTTGTGATAGAACGGCGCGCCTTCTGGCCGCTGATGTTTGCCGATCCTGCCCAGCAGCCCTTGATGGTGAAGCCCCCCTATGACCGTATCGCCCATCCGCTTGCTGAGCCGGTGGATTGGCCTGTGTTGAATCGGGACCGGTTCACAGCGGAAGACCTCGCGGCAGCGCGCTATCTGCCGGACTGGCGGGCAAACTTCGATTATGTCCTGCTGATTGATCCGCCGACGCCGTTGCAGCCACCCTCTGGTCTGATGCCTGTGGTTTCTAACGGTTACGCAGTTCTCTATCGGGTAACATCAGCGCCCGCAGCGGCTGCGAAGCGATAGAGCGCCGTTTACGTCAGAAATCGGGTGGATGCTTTATCGTTCGCAACGTAGCTCTGGCTCCAAAGAGGAGCTTTGTATGACAGTTGTAGCGAAACCCAGGGTTCCCGCGTCGTCCGATTCATCCCGCGTCGAGGCGTTGGATTGGCCGGGCATCGCCACGCATCTCGACGGCAACGGCTGGGCCGTGTTGCCGCGCTTGCTGTCGCCGGAGGAATGCGGAGCAATTGCCGGGCTCTATGGCGAGGAGAGCATTTTCCGCAGCCATATCATCATGGGTCGGCATGGCTTCGGACGAGGCGAATACAAATACTTTTCCTATCCGCTGCCGGACATCATCGCCGACCTGCGAACGGCGCTGTATCCGCAACTGGCGCCGATCGCCAACCGATGGAACGAATCGATGGGGATCGATGTGCGTTATCCGGCGGCGCATGCCGATTTCATCAAGCGTTGCCACAAGGCCGGCCAGACGCGGCCGACGCCGCTGCTGCTCCAGTATGCCGCGGGCGATTACAACTGCCTGCATCAGGATTTGTACGGTGAGCATGTGTTTCCGCTGCAGGTCGCGATCCTGCTGTCGGAACCGGAGCGCGACTTCACCGGCGGCGAGTTCGTGCTGACGGAGCAGCGCCCCCGCATGCAGTCGCGCGCGGCGGTGGTGCCGCTGCGCCAGGGCGATGCGGTGGTGTTCGCGGTTCATCAGCGTCCGGTGCAGGGCACCCGCGGGACCTATCGCGTCAATCTCCGGCATGGCGTCAGCCAGCTCCGGTCTGGCCACCGGCATACTGTCGGGATCATTTTCCACGACGCCAAGTAGGAGCGCGGGCGGGTTCGAGGCTCGACGGCTGGCACGTTTGTGGCTTTGGCACATTTGTCGCGTTGGCACATTTGTCGCGTTGGCACATTTGTCGCATAAGACGACATCGACACGAGTGCCCGCAACGAGAAGCCGAATCCCACATGAGCAATGCCACCCTGGATCGCGTCGTGAAGGAAATCACCGACGAGATGATGGAACGAAAGGACCGTGGAGACGTCGCCACCTATATTCCGGAACTGGCCGGGGTCGACGTCAACTCATTTGGTCTCGTCGTGGTCGATTCCAATGGACACGTCGCGGCAGGCGGTGACGCCGACACGACGTTCTCGATTCAAAGCATCTCCAAGGTGTTCACGCTGACGCTGGCGCTGGGCATGATCGGCGACAAGCTGTGGCAGCGGGTAGGGCGCGAACCGTCGGGCAGCCCGTTCAATTCGATCGTTCAGCTCGAGCGTGAACGCGGTATTCCGCGCAATCCGTTCATCAACGCCGGCGCGATTGCGGTGTCCGACGCTATTCTGTCCGGGCATCAGCCTAGGGAGACGCTGGGCGAAATCCTGAGGTTCATGCAGTTCCTCTCCGGCGACTCCTCGATCACGATCGATGAAGCGGTCGCGGCCTCGGAGCAGCGCACCGGCTTTCGCAACATCGCGCTGGCGAACTACATGAAGTCGTTCGGTGTCGTCGAGAATCCGGCGGAGCTCACGCTCGGGGTTTATTTCCATCAATGCGCCATCGCCATGTCGTGCCGTCAGCTTGCGATGGCGGGGCGGTTTCTCGCTCATTCCGGACGGAACCCGTCGACAGGATTCCTGGTCGTTCCTCCGGAGCGGGCGCTGCGCATCAACGCCGTGATGCTCACATGCGGGCATTACGACGGGTCCGGGGAGTTCGCCTATCGGGTTGGCCTGCCGGGCAAGAGCGGTGTCGGGGGCGGCATCCTGGCCATCGCGCCGGGCAAGGCATCCATCGCGGTCTGGTCGCCAGGCCTCGACTCGAATGGCAATTCCCGGCTTGGCCGCGACGCCCTTGAAAACCTCAGCAAGCGGATGGGGTGGTCAATCTTCGGCGCATGACGGGGCGTGACGCGCTTCGCGAGCACCAAAGCAAAAGGGCCGAAGCTTGATGCTTCGACCCATTATTCGACGTCGTTATCTACCGGGCGGACCTGCCACCCGGGCGTCATGCCGGCCGGCGGCATCAGTGTTCGCTGCCCCGCTTGGCGTCTTCGATGGCGGCTTCGTGGTACCAGCCGCTGCCGGAGACTGCATAGTCGAGTGTCGGCTTGGCAGGCTCGCTTCGGCTGCTGAGCGCGGCTCCTCGGCCGCCCACGGGGAATTGGTAGATCTTGGCCGTCGGCTGGGTCGAATTGGGTGTCATTCCGGTCTCCTCTCGGTGGGCGCGTCAGCGCTTCGAGATAATGTAAGTGGAACGCACGTCTTTTGCGCGGTTTGCCCTATAAAAAGCAGGCGTTTGCATACAATTTGCGCATCCGCGATTCTGCGCCGTCACTCAGCATGCGCTTGATGTCTTAACGCACTCACACCTGCAGGGTTTCCTCGACAGATAGCCCTAAATCGGGCCGCCGCCAAACGAGGCAGGTGCAAAAACTGATGCGAAAACGTGCACATGGCTGAGCGGGACTGGCGAATCAGTCCGGTGCAATGGATGGGGCGGGGGTGACCTGACCCGCTGTGGACAGCGTCCCGCCAGGAGGCCGGTTGGCATGTTAAATGCTTATTAAGGGCCAGCCGTTTGCGGCCGGGTTCCCCGGTGGCTAAACCGGCCGGGAACTTAGCACGCAATCGTTCACTCACGAGAGATCGCAATGACAAAGTATAAGCTCGAGTACATCTGGCTCGACGGATACACCCCAACACCTAACCTCCGCGGAAAAACACAGATCAAGGAATTCGATGCGTTTCCGACGCTCGAGCAACTCCCGCTGTGGGGCTTCGATGGAAGCTCGACCATGCAGGCCGAAGGCCATAGCTCGGATTGCGTTCTGAAGCCCGTTGCCATCTATCCCGATGCCACGCGCATCAACGGCGCTCTGGTCATGTGCGAAGTCATGATGCCGGATGGCAAGACCCCGCACGCGTCCAACAAGCGCGCCACCATTCTCGATGACGCCGGCGCCTGGTTCGGCTTCGAGCAGGAATACTTCTTCTATCAGGACGGCCGCCCGCTCGGCTTCCCTGAGGCTGGTTATCCAGCACCGCAGGGCCCGTACTACACCGGCGTCGGCTACAGCAACGTCGGTTCGGTCGCCCGTGAGATCGTCGAAGAGCACCTCAACCTGTGTCTCGCTGCCGGCATCAACCACGAAGGCATCAATGCCGAAGTGGCCAAGGGGCAGTGGGAATTCCAGATCTTCGGCAAGGGCTCCAGGAAGGCCGCTGACGAAATGTGGATCGCGCGTTACCTGCTTCTGCGTCTCACTGAAAAGTACGGCATCGACATCGAATTCCACTGCAAGCCGCTCGGCGACACCGACTGGAACGGCTCGGGCATGCACGCCAACTTCTCGACCGAGTATATGCGCACGGTCGGCGGCAAGGACTACTTCGAAGCGCTGATGAAGCAGTTCGACAAGAACCTCATGGACCACATCGCCGTCTACGGCCCGGACAACGACAAGCGTTTGACCGGCAAGCACGAGACCGCTCCGTGGAACAAGTTCAGCTACGGCGTTGCCGACCGCGGTGCATCGATCCGCGTGCCGCACTCCTTCGTCAACAACGAGTACAAGGGCTACCTCGAAGACCGCCGCCCGAACTCGCAGGGCGACCCCTACCAGATCGCTTCGCAGATCCTGAAGACGATCTCCGAAGTTCCAACGGGTGCCAAGAAGGCCGCGGCCTGAGGGCCTCAAGGCTAAGCTATCCAGATAGCTTGAGCCATGAGTTACCCCTTTTGGTTCAAGTTAGTGCCGGACGGAAGCTCACGCTTCCGCCCGGCTTTTCTTTTGCGGGCGCGGTCCCCGGAAACCGGGTGGAAACATCGCCCTGAATCGGTTGATGTAGGTGAGGCGGCGAAGCCGCGAATCTCACTTTGAGTCCGATGATGCGTGATCTATTCGACGGCGATGTTATGGAACCGCGCGACGTGCAACTCGCGCCAGGAGCGATGCTACTCGCTGGCTTTGCGCGGCCTCTGGAAGCGTCGTTGATCGAAGCGGTGAACGCCATCGTTGAGCGCGCACCGTTCCGCCATCTCGTCACGCCCGGCGGGCACCGGATGTCGGTGGCGATGACTAATTGCGGCAGGGTGGGCTGGGTCAGCGACCACACCGGCTATCGCTATGATGCGATCGATCCCGAAAGCAGCCATCCATGGCCGCAAATGCCGGCCGTGTTTGCCGATCTGGCTGCGCGCGCCGCAGCGAAGGCAGGCTTCGTCGATTTTCGTCCCGACGCCTGCCTCATCAATCGCTATAAGCCGGGCGCCAAGCTGTCGCTGCATCAGGACAAGGACGAACTGGATTTCAACGCGCCGATTGTTTCGGTGTCGCTGGGTTTGCCCGCGACGTTCCTTTTCGGCGGCTTGAACCGGTCCGACAAGACCGCGCGCTACCGGTTGACCCATGGCGATGTGGTGGCGTGGGGCGGGCCGTCGCGGCTGGCTTATCACGGCGTGATGCCGCTGCCCGACGGCGAGCATCCGCTGCTCGGTGCCCAGCGCATCAACCTGACTTTTAGGAAGACGCGTTGACGCGGTTTCGTCGCAAGACGCGGTAAAGCTTTCACTCCGTTCGTCCCCGCGAAGGCGGGACCTAGGGCAAAGAACTTTATTCCCGCTTGCGCGGGAATGAGCGGAGAAAGGCAAGTCGGAAGCTTTTACTCTCGATCGACCCGCACGACGCGGCCCTTGTCGATGGCCAGCGCAAGGCGGCCCTTCTTCAAGGCCAGCGCTGCTTCGCCGAACAGTTCACGGCGCCAGCCGTGCAGCGCGCCGACATCGGCGTTGTCGTCGGCGGCGATCTGTTCGAGGTCGTCCACGGTCGCAATCACCTTGCTGGCGACGGCGTGCCGTTCCGACGTCATGCGCAGCAGTACCTTGAGCAGTTCGACCGTTGCTGCGCCGTTGGTGTTGCCGCGTGGCTTGTCGAGCTTGGGCAATGTCGACAGGTCGCGTGCAGTCCCGCGCTTCACCGCGGCGACGATGTCCTGTCCCCATTTCGATTTGTCGAAACCCTTCGGCAGCGAGCGCAGACCCGCGAGCCGCTCGAGGCTGGTGGGCGCGTGAGTGGCGATGTCGCCGATGGCGTCGTCCTTCAACACACGCGAGCGCGGCACATCGCGGCTTTGCGCTTCCTGTTCGCGCCACGCCGCGACTTCCATCAGAACGGCGAGTTCTTTCGGCTTGCGGACGCGGGTCTTGAGACGCTCCCACGCGCGCTCGGGGTGGAAATCGTATGTCTTCGGCGAGGTGAGGATTTCCATCTCCTCGCTGACCCATTCGCTGCGGCCGCGCTTCTTGAGGTCGGCGTCGAGTGCAGCGAACACGTCGCGCAGATGCGTGACGTCGGCGAGGGCGTAGGTGACCTGATCATGCGTCAGCGGACGGTTCGACCAGTCGGTGAAGCGGTGGGTCTTGTCGGGACGATGCCCGGTGATGCGCTCGACGAGTTGATCGTAGGCGATGGAATCGCCATAGCCGAGGACCATGGCGGCGACCTGGGTGTCGAACACCGGATGCGGGATGATGCCGGCCCGGTGAAAGATGATTTCGATATCCTGCCGCGCGGCATGGAACACCTTCAGCACGCTCTCGTTGGCCATCAGGTCGAAGAACGGCTTGAGGTCGATTCCCTCGGCGAGGGTGTCCACAACGACAGCCTCATCCGCACTGGCCATCTGCACGACGCAGAGGAGCGGATAGTAGGTGGTTTCGCGCAAAAACTCGGTATCGACGGTGATAACACGGTGTTTGGCGAGGCGATTGCAGACTGCGGCGAGTTCGTCCGTGGTGGTGATCATTTCCATGCGGGGGTTATGGACGCCTTGAACGGAATTTTCCATGCGAAAATCGGCTGATCGGGCAAGCCCATAGGTCATGGCAGGGGACATCTTTTCCCCGCTTCTGAACCGGAGGCGTATGCTCCGCGACCAATAGGTTATTGCCGCAATGCACTATTTCAGGGAGCAATTGTCATGGCCGGAAAATGTCTCATCGGTGCGGGAGCCGCGGGCTTCCTGATCGCGTCGCTGGTTCCAGCCATGGCCCTGGCCAACAACCTCAACGTCAACGCCGGCACGCACATTCCAATGCGGCCCCACGTCAATCTCAACGCGACGATCAATCTCGATGTAAAGTCCCGAATGTTTCGCGATATTGACCTCTCCGATACCTGCCGCGCCGATGAACGCATCAAAACGAAAGGCAAGCGGGAGTGGCGTTGCCGTCAGGATCGCTAGGATTCACGCCCCGCGAATTCCCATCCCCGCTCGTCCCCGCGCAAGCGGGGACCCAGAGCAACGGCCGGATTCCCGCTTTCGCGGGAATGAGCGGAGAGAGCTGGAATTCAAGGTAGCTATGCGAGCCGCTGAAGGGGCTGCATTGCGCGCTATAGCGTGATTAGGTGCGGCTCCACATGCGAGCTTCATCATCATGATTACTGGACTTGATCACGCCGTCGTTCTGGTTCGCGACATTGAAGCCGGTATCGCGGGCTATCAGACATTGCTCGGCCGCGCGCCCGCATGGCGCGCGCAAAGCAATGGTGCAGCCACCGCGATTTTCGCGCTCGATAACACGTCGCTCGAACTGATGGCGCCTGCGGGTGAAGGCGAAGCAGCCGATCGCGTGCGCGCCGCGCTCGACAAGCAGGGCGAGGGGCTTGCGAGTCTGGCCTTCGGTGTCGACGACATCGCAAAGGCGCATCATCGACTCACGAGGCTCGGCCTTGCGCCAGACGAGATTTCCGACGGTGCCAGCACTGATACTGCGGGACACACGCTGACCTGGAAACGCACGCGAGCGTCGGCGGAATCGACCCACGGTATCCGGCTGTTCTTTCTCCAGCGCGCGGAACGGTTGGCGCGTTCAGAGGAGACGACCGCTGCGTCGGTTGTTGCGCTGGATCATCTGGTGATTGCGACACCCGACCCGGAGCGCACCGCAGCGCTGTATGGCGCGCGACTCGGCCTCGACATGAAGCTGGACCGGACCATCGCCGCGCTCCAGACCCGCTTCCTGTTCTTCAAAACCGGCGGTCTGGTGTTCGAGGTCATCCATCGCACCAAGGACGGAAGAGGGGACGGTCCGGACAAGATTTACGGCGTGTCCTGGCGCGTCGCCGACATCGAGGCGACCCGGGCGCGGCTTCTAGGGGCGGGTCTGGACGTCTCCGAACCGCGTGAAGGACGCAAACCGGGCACCCGGGTCTTCACGGTGCGGACCGGCACATTCGGGGTGCCGACCATTGTGATCCAGCAGGGGCAGCGGGAGCCCTAGCGACAGTTGACGGCCCTCTGCGACCCGGGCAGCGGGTACATTGTTTTTATTAAGCTTTTTCCCGCCATACGGGAGGGTAACCGGCACCATGCGGTTGCCGCGTTCCCTTCGCTCGGGTAAACCCTGCGCGCGCGCACTAGCGCCTGCACCCCTTGATTCTGCCCTCTGACGCCGTTTTCCAGGATTTCCATGCATCGTTATCGTTCCCACACCTGCGGCGCGCTCCGCGAAGCCGACATTGGTCAAGAGGTCCGGCTGTCCGGCTGGTGTCACCGCATCCGCGACCACGGTGGACTGCTGTTCATCGACCTGCGCGACCATTACGGAATGACGCAATGCGTGGTCGATCCGGATTCGAAGGCATTCGGTCTGGCCGAAAAGCTGCGCGCCGAGTGGGTGGTGAAGATCGACGGCAAGGTTCGCCGCCGTCCTGACGGCACCGACAATCCTGACCTGCCGACCGGCATGGTCGAACTGTTCATCGCCGACATTGAAGTGCTGGGCGAGGCGGGCGAACTGCCGATGCCGGTATTCGGCGATCAGGAATATCCTGAGGAAATCCGGCTCAAGTACCGCTTCCTCGATCTGCGCCGCGAGAAGCTGCACCAGAACATCATGACGCGCGGCGCCATCGTCGATTCGATGCGCGCGCGGATGAAGACGGCCGGTTTCTTCGAATTCCAGACGCCGATCCTCACTGCGTCGTCGCCGGAAGGCGCGCGCGACTTCCTCGTGCCGTCGCGCATTCATCCCGGCAAGTTCTACGCGCTGCCGCAGGCGCCGCAGCAGTACAAGCAACTGCTGATGATGTCGGGCTTCGATCGCTACTTCCAGATCGCGCCGTGCTTCCGCGATGAAGATCCGCGCGCCGATCGTCTGCCGGGCGAGTTCTATCAACTCGACGTTGAGATGAGCTTCGTCACGCAGGACGATGTTTTCGCGGCGATGGAGCCGGTGATTACCGGTGTGTTCGAGGATTTTGCCAAGGGCAAGCCGGTCACCAAGAAGTGGCCGCGCATTCCGTTCGCCGAAGCGCTGCGCAAATACGGCACCGACAAGCCGGACCTGCGCAATCCGCTGGTGATGCAGGACGTGTCCGAGCACTTCCGCGGCTCCGGCTTCAAGGTGTTCGCGCGCATGCTCGAAGACGCCACCAATCAGGTCTGGGCGATTCCCGGACCGGGCGGCGGTTCGCGTGCATTCTGCGACCGCATGAATTCGTGGGCGCAGGGCGAAGGCCAGCCGGGCCTCGGCTACATCATGTGGCGCGAAGGCGGTGAGGGCGCAGGCCCGCTTGCCAACAACATCGGACCCGAGCGTACCGCTGCGATCCGTGAACAGCTTGGTCTCAAGGAAGGCGATGCCGCGTTCTTCGTCGCCGGCGATCCGTCGAAGTTCTGGAAATTCGCGGGCCTCGCGCGCACCAAGCTCGGCGAAGAATTGAACCTGATCGACAAGGATCGGTTCGAACTCGCATGGATCGTCGACTTCCCGATGTACGAGTACAACGAGGAAGACAAGAAGGTCGACTTCTCGCACAACCCGTTCTCGATGCCGCAAGGTGGCATGGAAGCGTTGCAGACGCAGGATCCGCTCACGATCAATGCGTTCCAGTACGACATCGCTTGCAACGGTTACGAGATCGCATCCGGCGGCATTCGCAACCATCGCCCCGACGCGATGGTGAAGGCGTTCGAGATCGCGGGCTATGGCGAGGAAACGGTCATCGAGCGTTTCGGCGGCATGTATCGCGCATTCCAGTACGGAGCTCCGCCGCATGGCGGCATGGCCGCTGGCGTCGATCGTATTGTGATGCTGCTCTGCGGCACGAACAACCTGCGCGAAATCTCGCTCTTCCCGATGAACCAGCGTGCTGAAGATTTGCTCATGGGCGCGCCATCGGAAGTCGCACTCAAGCAGTTGCGCGAGCTGCACATCAGGCTCAATCTGCCCTAGTGTGGTGGTTCGCAAGTCCGCGTGTTTCCTGCTGCACGCTTTTTTGCGGACTTGCGAACCGAAACCACACTAGAATTATAATTTCCAGTGTCCTTTTGAATCCGAAGTTCGCTAGATACGCGCTGCAAAATTAAGCGAACTTCGGATTCAGGACACTGGGACTGAATCGCATAACCGTCGCAAGACGGGACTAAACAGCACTCGCCGCAAGACGGTGCTGATAAGAATATATCGGGAGTGGGTATGGCGTCGACGTTGTCTGAAGAACTGCGCCTCGCGGCGTTGGCTTACCATCGCCTTCCACGGCCCGGTAAACTCGAGATTCAGGCGACCAAGCCGCTTGCCAATCAGCGCGACCTCGCGCTGGCCTATTCGCCGGGTGTTGCCGCGGCCTGCGAGGCGATTGCAGCCGATCCGGCGATGGCTGCCGAACTCACGACCCGCTCCAATCTTGTTGCCGTCGTCAGCAACGGCACCGCCGTGCTTGGCCTCGGCAATATCGGTCCGCTCGCGTCCAAGCCCGTGATGGAAGGCAAGGCGGTCCTGTTCAAGAAATTTGCCGGCATCGATGTGTTCGACATCGAGATCGCCGCCGACACCATCGCGCGCGTGGTGGAGACTGTTGCGGCGCTGGAGCCGACCTTCGGCGGCATCAATCTTGAGGACATCAAGGGGCCGGAATGCTTCGAGATCGAGGAGCAGCTCAAGGCGCGGATGAAAATCCCGGTCTTCCACGACGATCAGCACGGCACCGCGATTATCGTCTGCGCAGCGATCCGCAACGCGCTGATGCTGACCGGCAAGAAGATCGAAGATATCAAGATCGTGGCGTCCGGCGCGGGTGCCGCCGCGATCGCCTGCCTCAATCTGCTGGTGTCGCTCGGCGCGCAGCGCAAGAACATCTGGGTCTGCGACATCGACGGCCTCGTCTATGAGGGCCGCAATACGCTGATGGACAAGTGGAAGGCGGTCTACGCGCAGAAGACCGACAAGCGCACGCTGGCCGATGTCATCGGTGGCGCGGACGTGTTCCTCGGCGTGTCGGCGGGCGGCGTGCTCAAGCCCGAGATGGTCAAGGAGATGGCCGACAAGCCGCTGGTGATGGCGCTCGCCAATCCGACGCCGGAAATCATGCCTGACGAGGCGCGCAAGGTGCGCCCCGACGCAATGATCTGCACCGGGCGTTCCGATTTTCCCAATCAGGTGAACAATGTTCTCTGCTTCCCGTTTATCTTCCGGGGCGCGCTCGATGTCGGCGCGACCGCGATCAACGAGGAGATGAAGCGTGCGGCAGTGGATGCGCTGGCGCAGCTTGCGCGCGATCCACCGTCCGATGTCGTGGTGCGCTTCGATGGCGGCGAGACGCAGGGCTTCGGTCCCGGCTCGTTGATCCCGAGCCCGTTCGATCCGCGGCTGATCCTGCGCGTCGCGCCCGCGGTGGCGCAGGCGGCGATGGACTCCGGCGTGGCGACGCGGCCGATTACTGATTTCGACACCTATATCGAACAGCTCGACCGGTTCGCGTTCCGCTCCGGTCTGGTCATGAAGCCGGTGTTCGCCAAGGCCAAGACCCAGCCGGTCCGCGTGATCTACGCCGAGGGCGAGGACGAGCGCGTGTTGCGCGCGGTTCAGGTCGTGCTTGAGGAAAAGCTGGCGCGCCCCATTCTGGTCGGACGTCCGTCGGTGGTCGCAACGCGCATCAAGCGGTTCGGTCTTTCGATCAACCCCGGCAGCGATTTCGATCTGATCAATCCCGAGGACGATCCGCGTTATCGCTCCTACGTGCAAACCTACATCGATCTGGCCGGGCGGCACGGCATCACACCGGAAGCTGCACGGACGCTGGTGCGCACCAATGCGACCGTGATCGCGGCGCTTGCGGTGGCGCGCGGCGAGGCCGACGCCATGCTGTGCGGCGTCGATGGCCGCTACATGAGCCATCTGCGGCGCATTCGCGAGATCATCGGCGTCACGCCGGGTCTTGCGGACTATTCGGCGCTGGCACTGGTGATCACCAGCAAGGGTGCGTACTTCATCGCCGACACCCAGATTCGTCCCAACCCGACCGCGGAAGAACTGGCGGAAATGGCGGCGCTCGCCGCCGTGCACGTCCAGCGGTTCGGCATCAAGCCGAAAGTGGCTTTCCTGTCGCATTCGGACTTCGGCAGCTACGATTCAGCGTCGGCCCAGAAGATGCGGCGCGCGACCGAGATATTGGTCAACGACCACCCCGAGATCGAAGCCGACGGCGAGATGCACGGCGATTCCGCGCTGACCGAGCTGTCGCGCAAGCTCGTCCTGCCGCATTCGCGGCTCGAAGGGTCGGCCAATATCCTGATCATGCCGAACCTGGATGCGGCCAATATCGCGTATCAGATGATCAAGATTCTCGCCGACGCGCTTCCTGTCGGGCCAATCCTGATCGGACCCACGCGTCCGGCCCATATTCTGACGCCGTCGGTGACGGCGCGGGGCATTCTCAACATGACGGCGGTTGCGGCGGTCGAGGCGCAGGAGCGGGCGGGACGGCAACAGCCAACGCTGTTCGGTTGACGGCAACTCCTGTATAGTCCCGTTCGCGGGATTTCAGCGGGGGCGACAAATGCCAGCCATAGTCACAGTCGGTCGTGTTCTGTTTGTCGTCCTGTTTGTGTTTTCCGGGGCCTCCAAGCTATTCGATATCGCATCGACCACCCAGGCAATCACCGAGAAGGTCGTCCTTCCGGCGATGCTGACGCAATACACCACCCAGCTTGAGGGCGTCACCGGGATGCCGACCGCGCAGATGCTGGCAATTTTGGCCGGCGTCCTGGAAGTCGCGGCCGGATTGTTCATCGCGCTGAATTTCGGCACGCGGTTCTTCGCCTGGGTGCTGGTGCTGTTCGTTGCGGTGGCGACATTCTACTTCCATAATTTCTGGGACATGACCGGCGCCGATCGGATCAACAACATGATCCATGCGCTGAAGAATCTCTCAGTGATCGGCGGGCTGCTGGTGATCGCAGGGTACCCGCGTCCAGTGGCGATGGAAGACAGTGGCCGCTACACCGACGTCTAGCTCCGCCGCCACGCCGTTACATCGACGCGCCGTTCCGCGTCCAGTACGCGGACTCCGTCAGCCTTGAGGCCGTGACTGGCCAGAATTTCCTGCGGCGAACGCGACGGTACTTCGAGAAACCCGCCCATGCCGCCGGGGATTGTCAGGTTGTGCGCCTGCGACAGCCAGAACGTATCGAAGCGGTCCATGAACATCTCGAACACGACGGGGCCGCCGATGATCGCCGCTGTTCCGGTCGTCACGCCGCTCTCGCGGCAGGCGTTTTCGAACGATGCGCCGGCGGGATTCCACAACGTCGCCCTGGGATTGGCGGGATCGCGGGCGAGGCCCGGTACGGTTCGCGTCAGCACGATGCGCGTGCGGTCGGGCGAGCGCGGCTGATCCTCGAATGAGTTTCGCCCATGGACGATCAGGTCCGCCGCATCGAGGGCGGATTCGAAAAACCTTTGATCGGCCTCGAACTTCAGTTCCGGCGGCATGATACCACTGGCGTCCGCGAGCATGCCGTCGGCGGAAAGGATCACATAGCCTTCGATGCGCATGAGATGCGGTTTAGCCATTTTCGGGAAAGCCGCAAGTGCGCGTTTGTTATTCCGAAATGGTCTGCACGACGCTGTTGACCGGGCGCGCGCTGACCGTCGGTAGCTTCACGTCCTTGACCAACTCCTCGTCGTATTTCGCGATGGTCTGCATCGGCGCCTTGGCCTTGACCTGTACCACCTTGTAGCCGCCTGCCTTCAGCCGCTTCATCAACTCGGGCAGCGCTTCTGCGGTATGCTTCTGGAAGTCGTGCATCAGTACGATGCCCTTGCCGTTCTTCTCGAGCTTGTTCATCACGTTCTCGATGATCTTCTCGGCCTTACTGGCCTTGAAGTCGAACGAGTCGAGATCACACGACCAGATCGAAATGTTGCGCTCGCCGAGATACGTCACCATCGCAGGCGGATGCTGGAGTGCGGGAAACCGAAACAGCGGTGAGGGCGCGGCTCCCAGCGCCCACTTCACGGCGCTGAACCCCTTCTCGATTTCGTCCTTACGCTGGTCGTCGGTCAGCTTCTTGTTGGCGAGGTTGGCGTGGGACCACGTATGCGCGCCGATGGTGTGACCTTCCGCTGCGACCTGCTTGAGAATCTCGGGATAGTAGGTGGCATGCTTGCCGATCGGGAAGAAGATCGCCTTGACGCATTCGTCGGCAAGCGTCTTGAGCACTGATGGCGTGTTGACCGGCCATGGACCGTCATCGAACGTCAGCACCACTTCCTTGTCGCGCAGGAAGTCGAGCTGCTTGAAATGCTCGAAGCCGAAGCCGGGGCCGCCGGTGGTGTCGATCTGCACCACGCGCGACACGCCGATGGCGTTCGGGTTGGCGCAAGTGGCCTTGATCGGCGTTGGTGCAGGCGCTGGTGCGGTCGCAGTCGTTGGCGCCGGCGTTGGAGCTGCGGCTTTGGGCGGCGGTGGGGTGGTGCGCTGCGGGATGAGGGCCTGTGACCAGACGCTGGTGAAGGCGCAGATCGAGATGACACTGGCGGCGAAAACGGTTGCCTTGATGCGCATGGAAAATACCCCCGAACGCAAAACCCCCGCGTCCGGCCCGGCGGACGCTGCCGTAGTCCCGGGCATGAGCCTAGACCCACATCGTTTATTGCGCCAACCGATTTTCAAGCGGAGCGTTGGCAGGGTTAATTCTGGAGAATTGCGGGTTCCGTCAGGCTGTCAGGGCGCGAGCAATCGCGGTGACGACGCGCGTGTCGGTCGGCTCGACGCGGGAGGAAAACGCATCGGCGATATGGCCGTCACGGCCGACGAGATACTTGTGAAAATTCCAGCCTGGCAGATCGGCCGGGCGCTCGGTTGCGGCCCATTTGTAGAACGGATGGGCGTTTGGTCCCTTCACGGAGGTCTTGGCCGTGATCGGGAAGCTGACGTGATAGGCCTGCTCTGCGGTGTGCGTGATGTCGCTTGCGCCGCCCGGCTCCTGCGCACCGAAGTCGTTGGAGGGGACGCCGATGACAGTCAGGCCGCGGTCGCGAAACTTCGTCCAGATCTCCTGCAGCCCCGCATACTGCGGGGTGTAGCCGCAGAGCGAGGCGGTGTTGACCACCAGCAGCGGCTTGCCCGCGAAGTCGGCGAGGCGGATGTCGCCGCCCTTCAGGCTCTGGAATGAAAAGCCGTATGCGGTCATGCGGCTCATCGCGGCCTGCGCGAAGACGGATCGCGTCGCGAACGGGAGTGCTGCGCCAGCCGCAATGGCCGTTATCACACGTCGGCGGTCGATCATGATGCGCTCCCTGAGAGACTGTCGCTCAAGATAACGGATTGCCGCCGCTCCAAGTTTCAAGAAGCCGTGACAGGTCTCACGGACGCTTTGGCGGCTTGTCGCACCATGGCATCGGCAATTCCGGTTCGTAGTACTCGTTCCACTCGCAAATGTATTCGGGGCCGCTGCGCTTCATGACATGCTTCACCGGCTCGGCCTGGCTGATAGCCACATGGGCGACGATCAGCGCCGCGCCGATCGGATAGGCCCACTTGCTCCACCGCAGGTCGTTCAGCTTTTCCAGCAGGAGTGCGCCGGCCAGAATGATGAGCGGGTCGGTCAGAATGAAGTATTCGGCCTTGAGGTTGCGCCGCACGCCGAGCGCATCGATGCCGATAGCTGACAGCAGCAGCAGCGTTGCCTGGATCGCGACCTGCCGTTCGCCTTTGAGCCACGCATAAACGATGCCCGGAATGACCAGCCAGGTCAGGAACACGGTCGGGCGCGGTGACGTGAACAGGACGAACGTGTACCGCTTGAGCACGGAAATGACGCCGTCGAACAGCAGGCTGATGGCCGCGAGAATCTTGCCGCCTTCAGTCGCCGTGGTCGCCGGCGCGCCCGCAAACACCAGCATTTTCTCGATAGGGTTGATCACCGCGACGGCGTTTTGCGGATCATACTGCAGATAGAGCGCGAGCAGTCCGAGTGACGCGCCGGCGATAACCGCGAACATCGACGTCAGCGTTTCGGTGAGGCTGATCCGCCAGATCACCGCATAGACAATCATGGCGAGGCCGATCCAGCAGAGCAGGGCAACCTGATACACCCCGAATTTGCCGCCGATCAGCGCGTTAAGCTGGGCAATGTCCATCGATTCCGGCTCGAGCCCCGCGGCAATCAGGGGCCACGCAAGGCTGAACATCAAAGCCGCGACAACGGCTGCACCGAGCGTCGCAATCCATGCCCGAGCCGAGTTGTTCCAGAACGCTGTGCTGGTGCTCTCCGGTGTGCCGAACGGCAGCATCATCAGCGGCAGTCCCGCGATCAGCAGAATGATCTGAACCTTGTTCTGCAATCCGAGCACGCACAGCGCGGCCGCGCCAGCGAGTGCCATCGGACGCCAGGTGCTGGCGCGGCGGCTCACCGCGATCAGCAGCATCAACGCCAGCGTGAACAAACACGCGGCGATCAGTTCGCTGCGGAGAATACGCATATGAACCGCGATGCCGCCGGAGAATGCGAAGGCGAATGTGGCCAGCAGCGCGATCCGCCAGTCGCGGAAGATGCAGCGGGCGAGCGCCGCGAAGGCAAGCACGAAGATCGTTGCGGTAAGCCACGCCGCAACGCGGCCGGCGCGAACCGCGCTCGTCATCGCCGCATCGAAGGCGGGAACGTTCAGCGCCGAGGGGATCGACGACAGCTTCCATGCATCGAGCAGACCCAGCGAATGCATCAACTGGAACCACGACTTCACCGACAGGATGGTGAAGTAGGATGGGTGATCGAAGAACGCCTGCGGCTTGCCCTCGTTCAGCACGAGCGCGTTGTAGACGATCATGAAATCCATATCGGCATTGCGCCAGTAGATGACGAAATAGCCGGCCAGGAAAAACGACAGCGCGAGGCCAATCAAAATGACGGCCATGCCGCCGGTCCAGCCGAACGGTGTCAGCCTAGCAAGCGCGTCACGCCGCGGGTCTTTGGAGGAGGGTGTTGCTGAGGTCTGGATGTCGGGGAGGGCTGTCATGATTGGCGGGTTCTATCGCAAGGCCGCACCGAAAGCCAACGGGGTTGCAGGGCAAGTGACCGCTGAAAGAAACCCTCTCCGCTCATTCCCGCGCAAGCGGGAATCCAGTTCGTCAAATTCTGGGTCCCCGCTTACGCGGGGACGAGCGGGATTAAATCTGGCCCACCCTTTCGATCAGACGCTACCGCAGCGGGACGATGAAATCCGTGCCCCGGCCGGTCTCGTCGCCAAGGCCGCGATCGGACACGGTGATCGAGCCGCCCGGCGCAAGCGCCGATGCGATCCGCTTCATGGCGTCTTCAGGAATGGTCAGGCGATCGAGCGCCTCCGTTGGCGATGACGGTGGAGCGGTCGTTGTGATCGCAGCGGCAGGCTCGCCGCGCCTGCGCCGGGGAGTTTCTTCGGCCGCGCGCACGGGCACGGGAAGCGAGACAACCGACCAGCGCAGCGCATCGGGATCGGCCTTGTCCGTACGGACCGTGAAGACGTACGTGCCGAGCGGGCGATCCGATGCGGCGATGGTGATCGGCGCTTCAAACCACGGTTCGAAATTCTGCCGCACGTAGATTTTATTCTCCTTAGCGCTGACAAGGGCCGCAACATGACCGGTGCGGGGTTTCACCGGGCCGATAAATTCCGCCGTTCCTTCGAGCGGAGGCGTGACGCTGGGCGATGCTAGAGGATCAGTGGCGCGGGCCTGATCCTTGTCGGTCTTCGAGGTTTCGCCCTTCTGGTCGGCAAGCTTGTCATCGACAGGTTTACTGTCAGGCGCATCAATCTTGGTGTCATCTTTCTTCGCGTCATCGTTCGAGGTCTCCGACGATGCGACCTTGGGAGTTTCCCGACCGGAATCCCACGCTTGCGCGACGGTGTCCGCATCGCTCTTTTGCGGAAATGCACCGCTGGCGTCGGCTGTGCGAATGGGCGCGCCTTCGGAAATCGATGTCAGCCTCAGTTGCGGCTTTTCGTGAGCGGCGGCATCGAGGATCGACGAGCGGTCGGACTTCAGCGTCGAGGCCTGCTTGTCCGGTGCGGGCGCCGCTGCGACCGGCCTTGTGTCCGGCTTGCGCGTGATCAGCAGCGGATGAGAGACATCGATCGGCGAGATCTCGCCGGGGGTGACGATCACGCGCGCGCCCATGCGGGTCCAGCCCCACATCCGCATCGCGAAATTCATCGGCATGCGGATGCAGCCGTGCGACGCCGGATAACCGGGCAGCGCGCCCGCGTGCATTGCTATGCCGGACCAGGTGAGGCGCTGCATGTAGGGCATCGGCGCGCCGCTGTAGATATTCGAGCGGTGGTATTTGTTTTTCTGGATGATGCTGAACACGCCCGTCGGCGTCGAATGGCCCTGCATGCCGGTGGACACCGGCGACTCCGCGAACAAGCCGTTCTGGTCGTAGATTTTCACCTTCTGGTTTTCGATCGAGATCGCGATGACGATCGGCCCGACCGGTTTGGCGGTGTCCTTGGGCGCATCGGGCAGCTTCTGGCGGGTGCGCGCGACGCGCGGGCGGCGCGGTTCCATTAGCGGCGGCTCGGCGTAATAGTCGCCGCCGGGGTCCATCGGCCAGAACATCTGGGCGTCGGCGGGCAGCGCAAATCCGGCTGTCAGCGTCGCGGCAAGCCATGCGGTTCGCAGGCCCCCGGATCGGGCCGGACGGGAACTGATGTCACTGCCAAAAGGGGAGGTTGTGCCGACCATTTTGTGCTGGTCGTTCGGAAAAGGTAGCCGATTGCCGTACACGCGAAATTCCTCAATTGATTCCAGTATTAGTGTCGCCAATCGGCTGAATGTTCATCGCCGTCCCGGGTCTCGGTACCGCATTCTGCGTGATTCACGGTGCTCAAATGCTAGCCGGGGAGCCTTCAAAAGCGCTTAACGGCTGCTTGGTGGCGGTCACAATCCCGTGCCTTCCAACGCCGCCGACGCCACCCCACATGAGGGGTTCCCGGCGCGGGGCAAGTTGCCCTGAGCCGTCCTGAAGACCCTTCCTTGGAGTTCCCGATGTCCTTACGTTCGACCCGAATGACAGCCGCCGCGCTGTTGGCCACCGCTTTTGTCTGGCTGGCCGCAGCGCCTGTGGTGGCGGCTGACGAGCCGGACCTGATCTTCCGCCGCTCCACCGTCTTCAAGCTACTCAGCCCGGACGACAAACTCGCGACCTACGGAGTCGATGATCCGGCGGTCGAAGGCGTGGCGTGTCATTTCACGGTGCCGGAGAAGGGTGGTTACAAGGGCTGGCTCGGACTTGCCGAGGAGGTCTCGGACATCTCGCTGGCCTGCCGCCAAATCGGACCGATCCGCTTCAAGGCCAAGGCGGCTCAAGGCGAGGACATGTTCCGGCAGCGCCGCTCGCTGTTCTTCAAGAAGATGCAGATCGTGCGCGGCTGCGACGCCAAGCGGAACGTGCTGGTCTACATGGTCTACTCCGACAGGCTGATCGAGGGCTCGCCGAAGAACTCGACGTCCTCGGTCCCGGTCATGCCCTGGGGCAGCAACGACACCATCCAGAAATGCAGTGATTTCATTTCGGGATAGTCACTCGTGATGACGGTGGTGCGATCCGTCATTGTGAGGAGCGCTTGCCGTTTCCATCCCCGCTCGTCCCCGCGAAAGCGGGGACCCACGCACGCAACGCTGGATTCCCGCTTTCGCGGGAATGAGCAGAGAGGACACGTTCTCTAGTTCATCACGAACACACGCCAGCTCGCTCGCAATGACATCAGGCGATCAAGCCGCCGACTTGTTCTTGATCATGCCGACGATGGCGGTCAGCACCGCACCGGCAACGCCGCCGCCTGCAGCCTGTCCGATGATCGCGCCGATGTCCGGTGTCGCAGCCGTGTTGGCCAGCAACGGAATCAGCATTCCGAGAATCTGCCCGCCCACGCCGCCGCCGATAGCACCGGCGATGGTATTCCCTATGGTGCCAAGATCGATGTTCTTGGCCGCGCCGCCCACGACGTTTCCGCCGATGGCGCCGCCGATGATCTGAATCAGCAGGGTAACAAGCATGCCCGACATGATTTCGCCTCCCGGTCCGGATTGACGTTCATCACGACGGCGCCGGACTCATTCGCCGCGCTTTGCAACTGTAGGACGATGAAACCGGCGGTCACGCTGAAAGTGAGAATTCGTACGACGAAAAGCCGGGCGATAAGTCATCGAATTGTCTTGCGCGATTTCGAATCAGAAGTGACGCGCGGCGCTCTTGCGTTTGCGGGTGGTTTGATCGACCCTTGCCGGACAACCAAATGAAAATCAAAAGGGCGGATAACATGCGTCTCAAGAACAAGGTTGCGCTGGTCACGGGCGGCGCATCGGGATTTGGCGCGGCCATTGCGCGGCTTTTCGTGGACGAGGGCGCCAAGGTGGTGATCCTCGATCTGAACGGCGAGGGCGCGGCGCGCGTCGCCGCGAACACCGGCGGCGCTGTCGCGGTCGCTGGCGATGTCTCGAAGCGCGACGACATCGACAGGGCCGTCGCAACAGCGGTCGAGAAATTCGGACGGCTCGACATCGTGGTCAACAATGCGGGGTGGTCGTTTCGCAACAAGCCGATCATGGACGTGACTGAAGACGAGTTCGACCGCGTGTTCGCGGTCAACGTCAAGTCGATCTATCACATGACGAACGCGACCGTGCCGCTGATGCGCAAGCAGGGCGGCGGATGCATCATCAACATCGGCTCGACCGGCGGCATCCGTCCGCGTCCGGGGCTTACATGGTACAACGGCTCGAAGGGCGCGGTGAACCTGCTCTCCGGCGCGATGGCGGCGGAACTTGCGCCCGACAAGATACGGGTCAACTGCGTTGCGCCGGTGATGGGCGAGACCGCGTTGCTTGAAACATTCATGGGTGTGCCGGACACGCCGGAAAACCGCGCGAAGTTCATCGCGACGATTCCGCTCGGCCGTATGTCCCAGCCGGATGATATCGCCAAGGCGTGTGTCTATCTGGCGTCGGACGATGCGGATTTTATTACCGGCGTGGTGCTGCCGGTGGATGGCGGCCGAACGATCTAGCGCTTGCCCTTGCGGTCGACGCATTTGCGGGAAGCTTCGACGCCTGCTGCGGTGAGGCGAAGGCCTGACACTTCCTTGATCTGCCCCGAGGGGCAGGAGCCGTCATCGACATAGATCTTCTGGCCGAGCCGCAGGTTGGTGATGTCGGCTTCACGACCGACAATGTCGGCGCGAGCGGAGGCAGTCGTCGCAAGCGACAGGACTACTGCGAGCAAGAGCGTTCGTGGCGACGATACTGCGTTCATGCGTAGCTCTTGTTCTGGATCTTCAGCCCGTCGGGACCGACATTGATCTGCAGGCCCTGCGGCTTCTTGTTGTCCTGATAGACCTTGTAGCCGAGCACGCCGACCGCGATCACGAGTGCGCCGACGACGGCGTAGAGAATGTTGCGATTGTCCATGCGTGTCTCTCCAATGCGTCAATGCGAAACTGTTGATGAAAACAGGTTGATGGTGCCGACGCCGGCGATGATCAGCGCGAGGCCGATGACGGCGGGCATGTCGAGTTTCTGGCCGAACCAGACGAGGCCGACGATGGTGATCAGCACGATGCCGAGACCGGACCAGATCGCATAGGCGATCCCGACCGGCATGGTCCGCAGCACCAGCGACAGGAAATAGAACGACGCCGCGTAGCCGATCAATGTCAGGATCAGCGGCTTCGGTTTGGTGAATTGCTCCGACGCCTGAAGCGCGGCGGTGCCGATCACTTCAAGAATGATTGCGATGATGAGGTAGGCGAAGGTCATGCCTCATCGTAGTCGGGCCACCGCGATTCTCATAGGCAGCGGTTGCCTTGCGGACATGCGCAGACGCGGTCAGCCGGCGCATGTCGCAAGATGTGGGCGAAGGGAACCGGCACGCGCAAGTCGCGCGTGCCTAATGCTTCGCCACCGTTTCCCTGACTTCGGTACAGCACGCCGGGCATTCGTAAACGAAGTCGACTCTCGCCAGGTCCCAATGGGGCTGAACCTCCATGATCTGCATGGGAAGGCTCAGGCAGCTTGGACACACGGTCATCGCTGCGTGAAAGATCTGACGCTTTTGGTGATGCTGCGCATAGGCTGGCATGATTGCTCTCCTTTATCGTGGGAGCTCATTCTCAATCGCCGGCGAGACTTCATCGCAAGAGACTTCATTGATTGTCGCCGATGATGAACGATCCTATCGCGCAAGCCGCAAATGCCTCATCAACTCTTGCGAACGCACGAAGAACATCCGCACAAACTCGGCGTGTGTGACTAAATCTACACAGTTGGCGCCTTGGTTCGGTCATAATGTATCTGCGCTTTCGCGACATCGCTCATGTGTCGCTCGGCCCAGATCCGTAACGCGTCGACAGTTTCGCTCAGCGTGCGCCCCAGCGGCGTGATCGAATACTCCACCGTCACTGGAACAGTGGGCGTCACCTTGCGCGTCACGAGGCCGTCGCGCTCAAGACCTTTCAGAGTCTGAGATGCCATCTTCTGCGTAAGCCCGCCAATCTCGCGGCGCAGTTCGTTGAATCGCCATGGCCGGTGCGAGAGCAGGATCAGCAACAGCACGGTCCACTTGTCGGCGATGCGATCGAGCACAAGCCGCGTCGGGCAGTCCTGCGCGTAGGGATTAGCCGGCCAGTTGCCGCGCGAGGCCTTGGTCGCACGCGCAGATCTGGCGGGCGGTCTCTCGCGGGAGACCATGTCTCTGGAAAGTGCCTTCTTCACAGCGGCGCCGGCAGCGGGCATCTGATGTCCATTCGTTAGTTGGTATCGATTGGATACCACGTATCGCAAAGGACGTCATGATGAAAGTCGCATTGATCGGAGCCACCGGCCGCGCCGGTTCGCCCATCCTCCAGGAACTCGCCCGCCGCGGCCACGAGGTCACCGCCATCGTCCGCAATCCGGAAAAGGTTCAGGCGCAGGCCAACGTCACGCCGAAGAAGGGCGACGTGTTCAACAAGGATGATCTCACAGCGCTGCTCAAGGGACACGACGCGGTCATCAGCGCCGTGCATTTCCTGCAAAGCGATCCGCGCAAGCTGATTGACGCCGTGAAGGCGTCGGGCGCGAAGCGCTATCTGGTGGTCGGCGGTGCGGGCAGTCTCGAAGTCGCGCCCGGGGTTACGCTGGTTTCGACGCCGGAGTTTCCGGCGATCTACAAGGACGAGGCGACGAAGGGCGGCGAGTTCCTGAATCTGTTGCGGCAGGAGAAGGAACTGGACTGGACGTTTCTCTCGCCGTCGGCGCTGTTCTTTGAGGGGCCGCGCACCGGCACATTCCGCCTTGGCAAGGATCAGCTTCTGACCAATGATAAGGGCAGCAGCATCTCGTTCGAGGATTACGCCATCGCGCTGGTCGATGAAGTCGAGAAACCGGCGCATTCAAGGCAGCGGTTCACGGTGGGGTACTAACCCGACACGACGGCTCCTGCCCATCGTCATTGCGAGCGAAGCGAAGCAATCCAGTCCTGAGAAAGACAGAGGCTGGATTGCTTCGTCGCTTTGCTCCTCGCAATGACGGGGGCTGGAACAACTTACCTCCAACGTCATCGCATCCCTTCCAACGGCCCCTTAAAGTTGGCTACACTCGCGGCCAATAATCTGCGCGCAGACGCATGAAGGGACGAAACGCGATGGACGCCAAAACAACGACGAACGAGACCCAGCGCCGTATTCTCGATGCGGTCGACGATGCCTTCGACCGGCAGATCGAAACCACGAAGCAGTTTTCATCCATCCCCTCGACGCGCGGTGCGGAAGGCCCGTGTCAGGACATGATGGGCGACCTGCTGCGCGCGCGCGGCTATGAGGTCGATGACTGGCATATCGACACCGACGATCTGAAAGACCTGCGCGGCTATGGGCCAATCGAGCATGATTTCTCCAAGGCTCGCACGGTGGTCGGGACCTATCGTCCGGCGCGAGAGGCAGGCCGCTCGCTGATCCTGCAAGGCCACTGCGATGTGGTGCCGGCCGGTCCGCTCGACATGTGGGACACGCCGCCGTTCACGCCGACGGTCAAGGACGGCTGGCTGTATGGACGCGGCGCAGGCGATATGAAGTCCGGCACCATCGCCGCACTCTACGCGCTGGATGCGTTGCGCGCGGCGGGCCTGAAGCCGACGGCGCGAATTCATTTTCAGTCGGTCATCGAGGAGGAGAGCACCGGCGTCGGCGCGCTCTCGACGGTGCAGCGCGGTTATCGCGCCGACTGCTGTTTCATCCCGGAGCCGACCAACGGCAAGCTGGTTCGTTCGCAGGTCGGTGTGATCTGGTTTCGCCTCAAGGTGCGCGGCAAGCCGGTGCATGTGTTCGAGGCGGGGGCAGGGGCCAACGCGATCAAGGCGGCGTATCACCTCGTGCAGGCGCTTGAAGTGCTGGAAGAGGAATGGAACAGGCGCGCGGCCAGCGACAGGCACTTCAAGGTCGTCAAGCACCCGATCAATTTCAATCCCGGCATTATCAAGGGCGGCGACTGGGCCTCAAGTGTGCCGGCATGGTGCGACCTGGACTGTCGTATTGCCGTGCTGCCCGGCTGGTCGATCGCCGATCATCAGGCCGAGATTGTGGCCTGCGTCGAGGCGGCCGCGAAACGGCATCCGTTCCTGGCGAAGAACCCGCCGGCGGTGGAGTGGTCGGGCTTTCTCTCCGAAGGCTATGAACTGACGGACGCCGGCGAGTCCGAGGCTGTGCTGCGCTCAGTCCACGGGACCGTATACGGCGGCCCGTTGAAGGAGCTGGCGTTCACGGCGCTGACCGATACGCGGTTCTACGGCCTCAATGCGGGCATCCCGAGCCTGTGCTTCGGGGCGACGGCGGAGGCGATGCACGGCTTCAACGAGCGGGTCGAAATCGAATCGCTGCGCAAGACCACGCAGGCGATCGCGCTGTTCGTGGCGGGGTGGTGCGGCGTGGAGGCTGCATAGGACGCAGGATCACTTGCGCAAGCCAGCGAGCATCTCGGGGTCTGTCGAATTGCTCATGACGGGGAGAAAGCGAATGCGACGCTGTGTTTACGTTTTCGGCTTGCTCGTTTTGCTCACGACAGGCGCGGCCGCCCAAACAGTGTTGCCTGGTTTGATCCGCGCTCCAATCGCCATTGCGATCGATCTGCCCGATGGACGCAAGGTAACTCTCGAAGGTCTCGTGATCCGCCCCGACAGATCCGGGCGCTTCCCGCTGGTCGTCCTTATTCATGGGACGCCTCGCGGTGATGGCCCGACTTTTTTGGCGACGATTGCCCGCCAATCGCCAGCCCGACTTAACGGCCCGTCGGTTGCCTTCGCGCAACGAGGTTACGTGGCGGTCTCGATCATGCGCCGCGGTTTCGGACGTTCCGAGGGGCCGTATGCTGAACATATATCAGGAACATGCGACAATCGGGACTATCTGGAGGTGGCACGTACGGCAGGCGAGGATGTTGCCGGTGCGGTAGCGGCGCTTCGGCGTGAGCCTTGGGTGGACCCCGATCATGTGTTGCTGTTGGGCTGGTCGTCAGGCGGCCTGGCTGCGACTGCGGCTGCTGCGACCAATCCTGCGGGCGTCGTCGGCGTTCTGAGTGTCGCTGGTGGCCGCGGCTCTTTCGCACCAGGCCAAATTTGCAGCGCCGGCCGGCTGGTCGAGGGCTTCGGCGTGTTCGGCAAGACAGCGCGTGTCCCTGCGTTGTGGCTGTATTCCGAGAACGATCGTTACTTCAATGCGACACTGGCCCGCCAAATGTTCGAGGCCTACACAGCCTCGGGCGCTCCGGCGCAGTTACAGATGCTGCCGCCGTTCGGCACGGACGGTCACATGGTGCTGGATGCCGAGCCGATCGAAATTTGGTGGCAACCCGTTCAGACATTCCTGACCGCGTTGCATTTGCCAACGTCGGTGGTGGTGGAGTTACCTCCGTTGGCTGATCTTCCACCGCCGACGCCCATAAATGCTGCGTGCGCAGCCTTCTTCAATCGGTATTATTCCGCGCGCACCGACGTCAAGGCGTTTGCCGTCAACCCCGAAGGGCATTGCGGCTCCAGCGTTATGGCGCGATCGCGCGACGAAGCTAAGGAAGAGGCGATGACGCGATGCGCGCGGGCCTGGAAGGATTGCCGGCTCTATGCGGTCGGGCAGGAATTGGTCGAGCGCTCCAACTAGCGAGTGGCGGAGCGCCCGGAGCTTCATCCATCGCTTTAACTGATCTGTTGCCTGAGGAAGGTCTTCATCTTTTTCCTGAATGTGAGGAGCGGCAGCGTGACCCTGCTTGAAATGATCCAGTCGCGGCCGATGCCGTTCGCCGCCCTGATGGGCGTGACTTTCACGCAGGCCGAGAAGGACAGGGTGGTCGCGACTATGGTGGTGCGCGAGGACCTCTGCACGCTGGGACATGCGATCCACGGCGGTGCGGTGATGGCCTTTGCCGATTCCGTCGGCGCGGCCGCAACCATCATCAACCTGCCGCCGGACGCCAAGGGCACCACCACCATCGAGAGCAAGACCAATTTCACCGGGGCGGCCAAGGCCGGGACGACCGTCACGGCGACCGCAACCGCCATCCATCTCGGGCGGCGCACCCACGTCTGGCAGACCCGGATCGAGACCGGCGAGGGCAAGCTGGTCGCTGTGGTCACCCAGACCCAGTTGATCCTGTGATTGGTCCAATCTCAAGTTGTCCGGGCAGGGACTGGGCCGATTCCGGACGTTGAAATACGACGCCTTCACACGTTTTTGGAAGGTGTTGCCCTGCCGCTATATCGTTGGCTCGGTGTGGCCACGTAAGCTCCCTCGGTATTTTTGACTCGTTGGTATTTGAGGCTTCGGGGGTTCTAATGCGGACAATTTTTCTGTCGACCGCTGCAGCGCTGGCGACTGTTTCGTTCGCCCATGCAGCTGACTTGCCAAGCCGCACCTACACGAAAGCGCCGGCTGCGGTTTCAGCCTATAGCTGGACCGGGTTCTATGTCGGTGGCGGCTTTGGCTACGGAATGGTCAATGAAGAAACCAGCTCAGCAGCTCTAAATGGCCTTTTTGCAAATAGCGGTCTGAACAACGCTGCGAAAGGTTGGTTCGGAACGGTCAGCGCCGGTTACGACTATCAATTCACGGATCGTATCGTCGCGGGTGTGTTCGGAAACTATGATTTTTCGGACATCAAGGGCACGTATTCGCTGGCAAACGCGACTGCACCTTTCTCGCCATTGGGCGGTGAGGAAAAGCTCAGTTCGACATGGGCTGTCGGCGCCCGCCTTGGCTGGCTTTTCGATGAAAAGACACTGACCTATGTCAGCGGCGGTTACACCCAGGCCAGGTTCGATTCCATCAACATCGCTCAACTCAACGGTATTCCGGCGGTCCCTCCTGGTGTTTCCTTCACCTTGGGCTCACGGACCGTGGATGGTTGGTTCTTGGGCACCGGTATCGAAACGAAGCTGGATTTCCTGCCTGGGGACGGCTGGTTTGCGCGGACCGAATATCGGTATGCGCGCTACGATGCGGCATCCGCTCCTCAGTTGGTCAATGGCGGCCCGTTCAATGCGGTCGTTACGATGCGTCCCGACGTGCAGACTGTACGGACGGAGCTGACGTATAAATTCAATCCGTTCGGCGCGCCGAAAACTTATGCACCGCCTGTTCGGAGCTTCACCTCTGCTCCAACATCGTGGACCGGCATCTACATCAGCGGTGGCGGCGGGTACGGCCTCGCCAGTGTCGCGCAGTCCAATTTTGGCGCTCTTCCGTTACATGCCAACATGGGTGCGAAGGGTGCGTTCGGCACCATCGGCGGCGGCATCGACTATCAGTTCAGCAACCGCATCGTTGCTGGTGTTCTCGCCAATTATGATTTCGCCAACATTCACGGCACCGCCGACACACTTTTCTATACGAACCCGACAGACCCGATCGGTGCCGCGACAAAGTTGAGTTCGTCCTGGGCCGTTGGTGCGCGCGCCGGCTGGCTGATCACGCCGAAGACGCTGACGTATATTAACGGTGGTTACACCGAAGCGAAATTTGACGGGTCTCCGGCTGCAAGTCTTTTAACCGGTTTGCCTGAAGCGCCGGGCGACAATGTGCCCGGCCATACTCACAAGGGCTGGTTCCTCGGCAGCGGCGTCGAAACCAAGCTTGACCTTCTTCCCGGCAACGGCTGGTTCCTGCGCTCGGAGTATCGCTACGCGGAGTATGACAGGGTCAACACCGTCGCCACTCTTGGCGGAGCGCCCATTGCTATGTCGTTCAAGCCGACGGTCCAGACCGTCCGGACCGAGTTGAGCTACAAGTTCAATTGGGACGGGCCAGTTGTCGCGAAGTACTGAACGCCTCTCTCCACGCAAAAGCCCGGCTAGGCCGGGCTTTTTCATTTTTGAAGACTGGCCGCTTGGCTCGCGGTGGTCACCCAGACCCAGTTGATCCTGTGATAAATTAACCCCACGCGGCGAAATACTGCGCAATTTGGCCTCTAAACAGGCAGTTCCGCCGCCTGAACAAGTAACTGTGAGGTTTGCCGCGTTGCGCAATCGCGGCAGATTCGGATAGATCAGCCCCCAGATTTGAAGCGTGAAGAGAACAGGTCCTTCCTGCGGGCGCAGCGTTGCGCATCGCTGACCGAGAAACGTCAAATATGAATGCGCTCGTCCGGATTGCCCTGAGCCGACCCTATACTTTCGTCGTACTGGCACTTCTGCTGCTGATTGTCGGGCCGCTCGCGGCCTTGCGTACACCGACCGATATTTTCCCCGAGATCCGGATTCCGGTGATCGGCGTGGTCTGGTCCTATACCGGCCTGCCGCCGGACCAGATGTCGGGCCGCATCGTGACGCCGTTCCAGCGCGCACTGACCACGACTGTCAACGACATCGAGCACATCGTCGCCAATTCTTACAACGGCACCGGCGTCATCAAGATCTTCTTTCAACCCAACGTCGATATCCGCACCGCCAACGCGCAGGTGACCGCGATCTCGCAGACGATGCTCCGGCAGTTGCCGCAGGGCGCCACGCCGCCGCTGATCCTGAATTACAATGCTTCCACGGTGCCGATCGTCCAGCTTGCGCTGGCAGGCGAAGGACTGACCGAGCAAAACCTGTTCGACTTTGCCACCAACCAGTTGCGAACGCCGCTGGTGACGGTGCCCGGTGCCGCGATCCCATGGCCGTACGGCGGCAAGCAGCGCCAGATCCAGATCGACCTCAACCCGAGCGCGATGCAGGCGCTTGGTCTGTCGGGGCAGGACGTCGCAAACGCGCTGGCCGCGCAAAACCTGATCACGCCTGTCGGCACCCAGAAGATCGGCGACTTCGAATACAACATCCGGCTTAACAACTCTCCGCTGAAGATCGAAGAGCTTGGCAACCTGCCGATCAGGGTCGTGAACGGGGCCACCGTCTATATCCGCGACGTGGCGACGGTGCGTGACGGCAATCCGCCGCAAACCAATATCGTTCACGTCGACGGCAACCGCTCCGTGCTGATGATGGTGCTGAAGGCCGGCGCGACATCGACGCTGGACATCATCTCCGGCATTAAACAGAAGGTCGCCGATATCAAGGATTCGATGCCTGACTCGCTCAGGGTCTCGTTCATCGGCGATCAGTCGATCTTCGTGCGCGGCGCCATCGCCGGCGTCGCCTTTGAGGGCGTGCTCGCCGCGGTGCTGACCAGCATCATGATCCTGCTGTTCCTGGGAAGCTGGCGTTCGACCATCATTATCGCGGTCTCGATCCCGCTGTCGGTGCTCGGCGCGATCATTTGCCTCGCGGCGATCGGCGAGACGCTCAACATTATGACGCTTGGCGGCCTCGCGCTCGCGGTCGGCATTCTGGTCGACGACGCGACCGTGACCATCGAGAACATCAACTGGCATCTGGAGCAGGGCAAGGAGGTCGAGGAATCGATCCTCGACGGCGCGCGTCAGATCGTGACGCCGGCGTTCGTATCGCTGCTGTGCATCTGCATCGTGTTCGTGCCGATGTTCTTCCTCACCGGCGTGTCTCGCTTCCTGTTCGTGCCGATGGCGCTCTCGGTGATGTTCGCCATGGTGTGGTCGTTCATCCTGTCGCGCACGCTTGTGCCGACGATGGCGAAGTACCTGCTGCACAAGCACGCCCATGACGAGCACGGCAATGCCGCGGAAAAGCCGCCCACCCGCAATCCGCTGGTGCTGTTCCAGCGCGGCTTCGAGGCCCGGTTCGAGAAATTTAGGGCGGGCTATCACGGCCTGCTTGAGATGGCGCTCGCTCACCGGCCGATATTCGTCACGGGCTTCCTCGCCTTCGTTGCGCTGTCGTTCCTGCTTGTGCCGTTCCTCGGCCGCAACTTCTTCCCGTCGGTCGATACCGGCCAGATCCTGATCCACGTCCGCAACCAGATCGGCACCCGTGTCGAGGAAACTGCGAACCGGCTGGCCGACATCCAGAAGGCGATCCGGCAGGTCATCCCGCCCGACAACATCGACACCATGGCCGATAACATCGGGATGCCGAACAGCAGCATCAACATGACCTACAACAACACCGGCGTGATCGGTCCGCAGGACGGCGACATCCAGATCAAGCTGAAGGGCGATCACCGCCCGACCGACGACTATGTCCGCGAACTGCGCGAGAAGCTGCCGCGCGAATTCCCCGGCGTCTCCTTCGCATTCCTGCCGGCCGACATCGTCAGCCAGATTCTGAACTTCGGCGCGCCGGCTCCGATCGATCTTCAGGTGCGCGGCAATAATGCCGAGGGGAATTTCAAGTACGCCAACGATCTGCTGCGGCGGATCAGGCTCATTCCCGGCGTAGCGGACGCGCGGATCCAGCAGTCGCCGAACAGTCCGGGCTTCAATGTCGATGTCGATCGGACCCGCGCGCAGTATGTCGGGCTGACGGCGCGCGACGTCACCAACAGCATGGTCGTCAATCTCGCCGGCAGTTCGCAGGTGGCGCCGACGTTCTTCCTCAATCCCGAGAACGGCGTGTCGTATTCCATCGTGATGCAGACGCCGCAGTATCGGATCGACTCGCTGAACAAGCTCGAGGCGCTGCCGATTTCATCGGCGGGGATGGCGACGCCGCCGATCCTCGGCAGCATCGCCAACATCAACCGCTCATCCTCCAGCGCCGTGGTGTCGCAGTACGACATCCAGACCATGGTCCAGATCTATGCGACGCCGCAGGGGCGCGATCTCGGCGCGGTGGCGAAGGACATCAACAAGGTTATCGCCGACACCGCGAACGATGTTCCCAGGGGCAGCCGCGTGGTTCTGCTCGGGCAGGTGGAAACCATGAACAACGCCTTCGCGGGGCTGCTGTTCGGCCTGCTAGGCGCCATTGTGCTGATCTACCTTCTGATCGTGGTCAACTTCCAGTCGTGGTCCGATCCGTTCGTGATCATATCGGCGCTGCCGGCGGCACTGGCGGGGATCGTCTGGTTCCTGTTCGCGACCCACACCACGCTGTCGGTGCCCGCGCTGACCGGCGCGATCATGTGCATGGGCGTGGCGACGGCGAACTCCGTGCTGGTCATCGCCTTCGCCCGTGAGCGTTATGAGGAATTGGGCGACCCGATCGCCGCCGCGCTCGATGCCGGTTTCGTTCGGTTCCGGCCGGTGCTGATGACCGCGCTGGCGATGATCATCGGCATGACGCCGATGGCGCTGGGACTGGGCGAGGGCGGCGAGCAGAACGCGCCGCTCGGACGCGCCGTGGTCGGCGGGTTGATTTTTGCGACATTTGCCACGTTGATGTTCGTGCCAGTGCTGTTCAGTATGGTTCACAAGAAGATGCCCGCAAAACCTGCGATGGCACCGGAGATTGTTCATGCGACCTGATCAGGGCTCACGCGTGTCGCCGCGCAAGCTAAGGCTCTACGGCACCGTCGCCATCGGCGTGCTGACTGCCGTGGTCGTCACTGGCATCATCACCCGCTCGAAGGGCGACGCCCAGCTCAAGGAATGGACCGATGCGCAGGCCGTGCCGTCGGTGGCGGTGACGCTGCCCGGGACCAAGCCGCTCAACGCCACGCTCGAGCTGCCGGGCCGGCTGGAAGCCTATTCCCGTGCGCCGATCTATGCGCGGGTCAGCGGCTACCTGAAAGGCTGGAAGTCCGACATCGGCGCGCAGGTCAAGGCCGGGCAGGAACTGGCTGAAATCGAAGCCCCGGATCTCGACCAGCAGCTGCTGCAGGCGCGCGCGGACCTGGCCAACGCACAGGCCGCCGCCAAGCTGTCGGCCGCGACGCTGGCCCGCCGCAAGACGCTGCTGGCGTCGAACTTCGTTTCGCAGCAGGAGATCGACGAGCGCTCGGCCGACCTCGCCAGCAAGGAAGCGCAGGTCAAGTCGCAGCAGGCCAATGTCGAACGTCTCGAGGCGCTCGCCGCCTACAAGCTCGTGACCGCGCCGTTCGACGGTGTCGTCACCGAACGCAACACCGACGTCGGTGCGCTGATCAGCGGCGGCACCGGTTCGGGTGCCGCGATGTTTGTCGTGTCCAACGTCAGCAAGCTGCGGCTCTATGTGAACGTGCCGCAGAGCTATCTGCCCGCCATCAAGATGGGCGCGAAGGCGACGGTCACGGTCCCGGAATATGCCAACCGGACCTTCCCGGCGACCATCGAGGCCTCCGCGCAGTCGGTGGACGTGTCATCCGGCACCACGCGGATGCAGCTGGCCATCGAAAACCCGAAGGGCGAATTGCGCCCCGGCGCCTACGCCAACGTCAAGCTATCCCTGTCGAGCGACGTGCAGCCCCTGAGCATTCCGGCAAGCGCGCTGGTGTTCAATAGCAGCGGTCTGCGCGTGGCGACGGTCAACGCGGGGGACAAGGTACTGTTCAAGACCATCACCATCGCCCGCGATCTCGGCCGCGAGATCGAGATCGCCTCCGGCCTGTCGCCGGACGACCGGGTCATCGTGACCCCGCTCGACGGTATCGCCGACGGCGATCAGGTCCGCATTGCGGGCGCGGGCAAGAATGGCAAGGACGGCAAGCCGCGGACCAGTTCCAACAGCACCACCAAGACCGAGTAGCGCCGCGCGCGTCTCCGTGTCACGCTGCAACGGTTCCTGGAGGGGTCCATGCAGTCGCTTTTGGAGATGACCGGCAGCTTTCGGCTCGGGCCGCATTTCATCGCTCTCGCAGTGGCTTACGTGCTGGCGCTGCCAATCGGATGGAACCGGGAAAAGGCGGAGCGAAGCGCCGGACTGCGGACGTTCCCGCTGGTGGCGCTGGCGACCTGCGGCATCGTCCAGGCCACGGAGCACATCCTCGAGGGCCACCCGGAGGGCACTGCGCGCATCATCGAAGGCTTGATGACGGGCATGGGCTTCATCGGCGGCGGGGCGATCCTGAAAACCGAGAATTCGGTGCGTGGTACCGCCACTGCCGCCAGCCTCTGGGCGACCGGGGCCACCGGCGCGGCGGTCGGGCTCGGCGCTTACGACGTCGCCGTGATGATCTCCCTGTTCACGTTCCTCACGCTCTGGCTGCTTGCTCCTTTCAAGCAGGAAGGCAGCGAAGAGGAAAAGAAGTAGCCGCGCAGCGAGTGTTCTGCGCGCGATCGCGCTTAGAATCCGCGAAGCATTCGCGCGCGGCCGGCCACCGGGACCGTGTCTACTTTCCGACCTTGCCCGGATAACCGGGACTGGAGGTGCTGTCGCCTGGCAGGCCGCTCGGGTACGCGCCGGTCCCGATCGATCCGGGCGTCGAGGTATTCGGCACGCCGGGCTGGTTGATGCCGGTATTGCGACCGGTCGTTCCGGTGGCTGGCGCCGACGATGGAGGCGGGGTCGCGGGCGAGACGCCCGGTGAACCGGCCGCCGAACCGCCCGGCGAAGACGGGGGAGCAACCTGGGCGGAGGCCGCCAGCGTCGATGCCGCGAGCGATGCCGCCACCAATGTCGTCAGGAGCAATTTACGTCGCATTAGAACCTCCGTTGCTATTGGAGGCCCAACACATCGCGGCTTGTCCCGTTCCGGAATTTGCTATGACGTGTTCGCGAAGGCGTGCCGTAAAAATTTTCACGGTGCCGCTGTTCACGTCTTGGAACCTTCACTGAAACCGAGCATTGTGTTGTCCGTCGGTGTTGTCTGCCGGCTTTTGGGATGAGCGTCATGCGTACCGTCGTCGCCCTCGCGTTTCTATGCGGTGTGTCCGCGCCTTGCATGGCGCAGGAAATGTCACCCAACTTCTTGAAAAAAGAACCTTATTTCCTCTCACCGTGGTCCGTCGTCTATGTCGATAACGGCACCTGCGGGGTCGGTAAGGTGATGAAGGTCACGGGCGCGATCGGCGCGCTCCGCCGCAAGAAAGTCTGCGTCCCGATGGGACCGGAGCAGGCATCGCGAACATTCGCGACGCCCTGATCGCCGGTTATCGGCGTCGTTTTCTCCAGAGTTCGACCAGCGGACCCCGTTGTCCGTACACCGGGTCTGTCTCCGGCAGGGCAACTTGCGGGATCATCCGGATCGCCAGGCGATAGTTCTCCGCCGTCGGGCGCGTGACCTGCATCTGCTGGCCGGGCGGATAGGCGCCGACCACGGCGAAATCGTTGCTGGCCGACAGGCACTGATGGCCGGTGCCGGCGGGCAAAATGGCGACATCGCCCTTTCTGATCTCGAAATCCTCACCATGGTTGCCGCCGAAGCGGACAAGCGCGCGGCCGCGCGTGACGCCCAGCACTTCATGGACCGTCGCGTGATAGTGCAGATAGTCGAAGATGCCGTTGCGCCAGCTCTGACCCCAGCCGTTCGCGTGAAACATTTCTTCCATAGTCTGCTCCGGATCGCCGTCAACGGCGACGGCTCCCTTGTAGAGCAGGAACGGCAGCGGGCTGTTCGGGACCAGTCCGTCATCGGGGAAGATGAAGGACACGGGGCTAACCTTGAACGACGCCGTCGGTGGATCGGAGTTATAGATTGCAGGCATGGGGGCTAATCCATGTTTCCGTCATTCAGATAGGGGATTTTGCCGGCGGCAAAAGCCTGCGCGGCGGGGTGCAGGAAATAACGCCTTGACCGTGACTATGTTCCGCGAAACCGGTGCCTCATGAAGAAGGGCGCCGCGATTTTTCGCGACGCCCTGATAGTTGCAGAAGCCTGACGGCGTAAGTTGCGTCAGTCGGCTCTCATGACTTCGCCGAACTGATCCCAGCTTTTGCCATTCCAGCGCTGCATCTGCATCTGTGTGTAAGCCTGGTTCACTTCAGGTGTTGTATTGACCTTGATGCCGGGCAGAACTGTCGGCAACACAAAGTCCTTGAAGCTCTTGCTTTGCTTTACGATGTTTTCGCGGGACAGATCGCTGCTGCTCTGCTTGATGAGTTGTTCAAGGATCATGCCCTGCTGGTATCCGTACATGTAGTTCTGGTCGGCGAGGTCCGCGCCGGGCAGATACTTGTTGAAGAACGCGACGAAATCCTTCACGCCCTGATCGTCCTTCCACTTCGGATCGGTCGGATCCTTCTGGAAGCCAGCCGTCACGACGCCTGTCACCTTGTCCAGGCCGACCGGCGCGAACGTATTGCCGATCGAGGCCGCGACGAAGTTAACGAGAGTGAGGGGCTTCCAGCCCATCTCGTTCATCTTGCGCAAGGCTTGCGCCGCGAACTTCGGAGTGCCTGCGATGAGGAGGGCGTCCGGTGCGCTGGCCCTCAGGTTGACGACCTGTGAATCCACTGTCGGGTCGGCAACCTCGTAGGCCATTGCCACGACCTTGGACGCGTATTCGTCCTTGTAGACCGCTTTCATCGCGACGACGAAATCCTTTCCGAGGTCGTCGTTCTGGTAGAGGACTCCGACTTTCGCGTTGGGCAACTGGGCGCGGAAGTACTTGGCGTAAATCTTCCCCTCGGTGTCGTAGCTCGGCAGCGCCGTCGTAGTCAGCGGGTAGTCCTTGCTGTCGGTGAATTTGGTCGCGCCGGTGGTGATGAAGGTGTCCGGAACCTTCCTGCCGGTGATGTATTTGATGGTCGCCGAGTTCGACGGAGTTCCGAGCTGGCCGAACATGAACGAGACTTCGTCGCTCTCGATCAGCTTGCGCGTATGTTCCACGGCCTTCGGCGGGCTGTAGGCGTCATCGTAGGTGATCAGGTTGACCTTGCGGCCATTGATGCCGCCACGGTCATTGACCTGATTGACGTAGGCGATCAGCCCCTTGCCGGCGTTGCCGAGCGATGAGGCAGGGCCGCTGAACGGGAAGGTCGCTCCGACCTTGATTTCCGTTGCGGTGACGCCAGGGGCATCGGCGGCGACTGCAGCCGCGGTCAGCGTGAGCGATGCGGCCAGCGCGGCGAATAATATCCTCGACATAGTGGTTTCTCTCCCGTGAGCCGCCCGTCTACCCGATGCGGACTATTAGTTCGATTTTAGAACTTTAAACTAGCTTCGGCGAAATCAAGGAGCAAGTGGAAAGAATCCATATTTTAAGGAGATTTATGCGGCATAAGCGCCGTCACTCGTCGCAAAGACGATGCTATAGTATCAATTTTGGACTATTGATTGGCTCGGCTGTCTGCGGTTTGCCGCCAGCGGATGCCGTCCGCGTCAGCGATGCTCGGTAAATTCGTAGCGGTCGAGGATCAGGGTGTTGAAGAAGTCGCCCTTCGAGGGAGCCCGGCAGAACTGGAAGTAGACCTCACCGGGAACGCCGAAATAGCTGTAGGACCGGCCGCTCGTGAAAGTGACGTGAAGCTCGCGCGCGGGCGCGTTATACTCGATGCGCGAAATCACGCTTGATGCGACCTGCGGCATGCGGTCCTCGTTGCTTTCACTCGTCCCGATATGGGAAGCGAAACGTCCCGTACCAACCCTGAGATCGTCAACCTCTGCACGTGCCGAGAGATCACAGATGAGCCCGACCACCGTCACACCGAAAACCACCACCAAGACCAAGACCGAGGTCAAGCTGCAGCGGCCGCCGCTCTACAAGGTGATCCTGCTCAACGACGATTATACGCCGCGCGAATTCGTCGTCAGTGTGCTGAAGGCGGTTTTCCGGATGGGTGAGGAGACGGCGAGCCGCGTGATGCTGACGGCGCATCAGAAGGGCGCCTGCGTGATCGCGGTCTACACGCGCGACGTCGCCGAGACCAAGGCCAAGGAAGCGACTGAACTCGGCAAGGCCAAAGGCTATCCGCTGTTCTTCACGACCGAGAAGGAAGAGTAGCGGGGCGAAAACCTTCACGATCATGGCTGCCAGTCGTGGGCGTTGCCTTGCCTGAGCGCCGCGTCAAGCGGTAGCGTGGATCGATGACATCCGATCCCGCGAAGATTCTCCTGCCCTTGCTCACCTGCATCGAGACACTCAGTCTCATTGCGCGTCACTTCGATCCGTCCGCGCTCGGTGAGGTGATGGAGGCGGTCGGCGCGCCGGATGCGGCCTTGCGCGCGGACTATTCGGACTTCAAGCCATCCGATGCATCCGACGATGTCGGCAAGCGCCTTGTCGCCGCCAGCGACGAAGCGCTGGCCGGGTTCGCCGCATTGCGTGTGGCCGCTTTGCAGGGCGATGTCCGCGCGGTGTTTCGCGCCTTGCGTCATTTGCCGCGCGCGCAGGAAGCGCTCTATCCGCTCGCATCGATGATCCCGGCGGTAAACGGGTTCTTCCTCGATCCATCGCTGCGAAGCGATGCGGAAGCATTGGCGCACCGCATGCAGCCGCCCCGCGAGAACGAGACCGGCGTGATGCATGTCGACAACGAGCCGCGCACGCGCGGCGGCTTCTCGCTCTATGTGCCGGAAAACTACACGCCGGATCGCGCGTGGCCGCTGGTGGTGGCGCTGCACGGCGGCAGCGGGCATGGCCGCGGTTTTCTCTGGAGCTGGCTACGCGATGCGCGCTCCTTCGGTGCGATCCTCGTTGCGCCGACCTCGGCGGGCAATTCGCTCGGCTCGACATGGGCGCTGATGGGCGACGACACCGACACGCCGAACCTAGCGCGTATCGTCGCCACAATTCGCACGCGATGGAACGTCGATCCGAAGCGCCTGCTGCTGACCGGCATGAGTGACGGCGGCACGTTCTGCTATGTCAGCGCGCTCGATAACGGTTCACCGTTCACGCATCTTGCGCCGGTGTCCGCGACCTTCCATCCGATGCTGATCTCGATGGCGGACGCCGGGCGGATGCAGGGGCTGCCGATTTTCCTGACCCACGGCGCACTGGACTGGATGTTTCCGGTCGAGGTCGCGCGGCAGGCACAGCGCGCGCTGAGCGCGGCGGGCGCGAACGTGACCTATCGCGAGATCGACGATCTTAGTCACACCTATCCGCGCGAGATCAACGCGCCGCTGCTGGATTGGCTGAAGGCGTAGCCGGGCGGATGATTGTCGGGATATACTGATTGCAGGAAATCCCGAGATCCTCATGACCCTTTCCGCAAGTTCCATTGCCGCAAGTTTAGGCATCGCCGCATTCGTGTGGATGGCGACAGCGCATGCGCCGCTGCGCGCGCAATCCGCCGATCTCGTGCTGTGCGACCGGCTCGCCGCCGATCCCGCCGACCCGGACAAGCCTGCGGATGCGAAGGGCGTTGCCGCTGTCGCCGCAGCCGATGTCGCAACCGCGATCAAGTTCTGCAAGCAGGCGTCGGGTTCGCGCCGCGCAATGTATCAGCTTGGCCGCGCCTATGCCGCGAACCGCCAGAGCACGGAGGCCATCGGTGCCTGGCGCAAGGCCGCCGACAAGGGCAGCACCTCGGCGATGGTCGAACTTGGCGTCGCTTACGCGACCGGCGCGGGCGTGGCCAAGGACGAAGCTGCAGCGGCCAAGCTGTTCGAGCGCGCGGCGCTGGGCGGCAATCCGCGCGGCGTCAGCAACCTTGCGGCCCTCTCGGGAAAGGGCGGTGCCGCGCCCGCCGATGCAGCCCGGTCGCGCAGCCTGCTGGCGAAGGCAGCCGAGACCAATGCCGAGGCGCAGTTTCAACTGGGGTTGATGTTGCAGGATGGCGTCGGCGGTCCGAAGGACGACGCGGGCGCGCGCAACCTGTTCGAGAAGGCAGCGGCGCAGGATCATCCCGGCGCGCTGGAGCGCATGGGAGCTTTCGCGAAGGACGGCCGGGGAGGCGCGCAGGATTCCGGCGCGGCGAAAACCTATTACGAGAAAGCCGCAGCGCTCGGCAACGACGAGGCCAAGGCGGCGCTCAAGCGTGCGCAGTGTCCCTATGTGCTCAAGGACAAGTCCGGCAAGGTCGTGACCAACCTCTGCTTCTGACGGGACGCGGCTGTTCAGCCCGTCCGCCGCTCGCGCACGACCTGCGAGCTAATCGCGGTTTCCACCGCGCGATGACGCGGCCGCTCGGCGGCATCGGGACTGAAGCGGAAAATCTCGAGACTGCGCAGATGCGTCGTGGCGCGCGACGTAAATATTGGCGTGTCGCCCGCGATCGCACGGATGGTCTCGGTGCCGCAGCCCGAGCAGGCATAGGTGAACTCGAGCTTGGTCATCGCCCAGCGGACGTCCATGACGTCCATCAGGTGTTTGGCGCAGCCAGGACACACGATCACCGCCGGCCGGGCATCCCGGAGCGCAACATTTGTCAGCATCTGAACTCTCCCTCCAGACCAGGGATGACGCGACTCACGGACAAACGCCGAAAGACCACAGGTATTTGAAGGCGCTTGCGAAATCGCAATGGCCGACGAGGCGTCAGTGTACTCCTATGCGGGGGACCGCTCCCGTGAACTGTTGCGATATGCACAGGAAAGGCGGGCCTGCTAGACTACCGGAGCGTGTGGGTTGTAAGGCGAGCCGGGGAACCCGATGGCTAGCTGGAGCGGGAGAGGCGAACGATGAAACGGCTGACATTCCTTGCAGCGGCATTTGCCGTCCTGACCGGCGCGGACACGTCGCCGGTGTCCGCGCAGAGCTTCCAGAGTTTCACCTGCGCCGACGGCGCACGCTTCGTTGCGCTTCTGGATACGAAGGTCGCGAACGTCCAGATCGACGGCAAGGCCGTGGCGCTGAGGAAGCGGTTCACCCTGACGGGTGCGCGCTACACCGGTCGGGGCATTACGCTGACCATGAACAAGAAAGGCACCTTGCTCAGGCACGGCAAGCGAGGGCCGACTGTATGCACCAGGACATAATCTAGCGCGGCGCTATCTCAAACCGCCGCAGACGGCGGTTCTTTCGCACCATGCACACGCATCATCCACTGGCGATACTTGCCGGGCTCGCGGCGCTTGAGGGCGGGCCATGTCCACGACATCGCGCGCCTGGCGTTGCCGTCCTTGTCCGCTAGCCAGATCCGTCCGATGCTCAGAGGGATCGGCGTTTCGTCGATGGGGTGCCAGGTCTGATAATCGTCGGCCCGCGCCCGCCGAAGTCGCTTCCAGATCGCCATCGACAAACCTCGCAATCGGCTTGCAGAAAAATGCTTCTCAGAAACGAGGGCATCATGTCGCAACGGGGCCTGTTTTGAAAGCTTCGAGTGCTTCGTCGCGGCGGGTTCGTGAAGACGGGCAAGGGCATTCGATCTGGTGTATTGCGGCACCCGGATTTCGCTCCGCGTCTTCCGGCGCTGGGCTATTGACCGCTCTCGGCCAGAGCCCTGAGACATGGCTTGCTGAGCTTGGCGCGGTTTTCTTTCAGGCATCCCAAAATTGCGAAATCGTCCTCCTTCATCACCGGACGGCAATGACGGGACACATCCTTTGAACAGGCGCGCTGCTGGTCGGATGTTCCGCCGCGTCGAGAGTCCTGGGCGAAAGCGGCGGTGACGGTTGCGGAAAGCACGGCAGCGATGAGGATCGTTCGAACCATTGCTCTTGCTCCTCAGTCAGGGACAGGCCGGAGCACGGAATGATGACCGCGCCATTTCAAACCCAAAACGCGGGTAGTTGTTCCACTCCCTCCGGATTACGCCGCGCTCCAATCCGGGCTACGCTTTCTGCCGTCCCGCAACCGGAGCGCGCCCATGACCGACCGCATTCTCGTGCTCTATGGCTCCTATCGGTCCGACCGGATGGGCATTCGCCTCGCGGATTTTATCGTCAAGGGTCTGCGCGACCGGAGCGTCGATGCCGAACTGATCGACGCGAAAGCCATCGGCCTGCCGATGCTGGACCGGATGTACAAGGAGCATCCGAAAGGCACAGCGCCCGCCGCGATGGAAGAACTCGCGCAGAAGATCATCGCTGCCGACGGCTTTGTGTTCGTGACCGGCGAATACAACTGGGGCCTGCAGCCGGGCCTGAAGAATCTCACCGATCATTTTCTGGAGGAATGGTTCTGGCGCCCGGCGGCCATCGCCAGCTATTCGGCGGGACGGTTTTCCGGCGCGCGGGCTGCGCTGGCGTGGCATGGCACGCTGTCGGAGATGGGCATGGTGGTAACCTCGAGCACCATCGCGGTCGGACCGATTGGACAATCGCTCTCTGAAGCAGGAGAGCCGACCGGCGAGGGTGGCAAGGCGCTCGCAAGATCGTTTCCGCGCTTCGCCGATGATCTGATGTGGTGGGTCGAGGCCGCAAAGGCGCAGCGCGCGAAGAAAGCGCCGCCGTACTGA
Organism: Afipia massiliensis; assembly: GCF_001006325.2. Lineage (NCBI taxonomy): Bacteria > Pseudomonadati > Pseudomonadota > Alphaproteobacteria > Hyphomicrobiales > Nitrobacteraceae > Afipia > Afipia massiliensis. The sequence continues at coordinate 3,645,604 of NZ_LBIA02000001.1, forward strand.
GGGGCAAACCCCTAACTTCCGCTCATCGGGCGAGCATTCGATTTATCCCGCTCATCCCCGCGCATGCGGGGATCCAGAGGGCGGCGCCACGTGAACTCTTCCCTATGTCCTGACAAGCCAGCATCATCCTTGCGGATACGCGTCTGTTCCGCGCTTATTTCGTTCCCGTGAACTCGCCGAGAACCTGCAAGTACATCATCGCGTTCAGCATCGTTGCGCCGATCACCAGCGCCAATGCAATGCCGAGATTGAATCCTGGTCCGAAGGCACGGGGTCCGCGGATCGCGCGCATCGCGGGCAGCAGCGCGCCGAGAAGGAAGATGAAGCCGAACGGCATCACCGCGACCCATTCGAAGCCGTCGCCTTTGGGATTGGTGTGGGCCGCGATGAAGCGGAACGTCCAGAGCCAGAACACGGTGTTCGCCGCCGCAATCGCCAGCACGGTGGCGCGGATCGTCGGCGTCTCCCAGTCGGAGACCGGCGGCAGCGGAGGGGGCGTGGAGGTCATGACAAAGTCTCGTTGGATGTCGCTTCTTTCGTCGTCCGGCGGAGGAACCGGGTTCATGAGCGGACGGCCCGTCCGTGTTAGCTGTAGCGCAGCCGGGCAGGGCGGAGTAGATACCCGGTCCATGGACGAGACGCGGCCGGGCCGTATGGCGAACCCATGCGGCGTAAAGGTTTGCCGCCGGATTGAAGCAATGAAAGGACAAGAGACATGATTGAGACCGTTGGCATCATCGGAGCCGGCACCATGGGTAACGGCATCGCGCAGATCTGCGCGGCTGCGGGTCTTCAAGTCGTGATGGTGGACATCTCCGACGCGGCTGTATCGCGCGGTGTCGCGACGGTCGGCAGCAGCCTCGATCGGCTGGTCAAGAAAGAGAAGATGACCACCGCCGACCGCGACGCCGTGCTGGCGCGGATCAACGGGACGACCGACAAGTCCAAACTGTCCTCATGCGATCTGGTGATCGAGGCCGCGACAGAGAACGAGGATCTGAAAATCAAGATCCTCAAGGACCTCTGCGCGAACCTGCAGCCGCGCGCGCTGGTCGCCACCAACACCTCGTCGATCTCGGTCACCCGGCTTGCGGCGGCGACGGATCGTCCGGATCGCTTCATCGGCATGCACTTCTTCAATCCGGTGCCGGTGATGCAACTGCTCGAACTGATCCGCGGCCTGCAGACCTCCGACGACACCCACGCCAAGGCGCTCGCTTTCGCGCAGCGCGTCGGCAAGGTGGCGGTCACCGCCAAGAACAGCCCGGGCTTCGCGGTCAACCGCATCCTGTGCCCGATGATCAACGAGGCGGTGTTCGCGCTGCAGGAAGGCATTGCCACCGCGGAAGAGATCGACGCCGGCATGAAGCTCGGCTGCAATCATCCGATCGGCCCGCTGGCGCTGGCCGACATGATCGGTCTGGACACCATGCTGTCGGTGATGGAGGTGTTCTACACCGGATTCAACGATCCGAAGTACCGGCCCGCGCCGCTGCTGAAGGAGATGGTCGATGCCGGACTCCTCGGCCGCAAGACCGGGCGCGGGTTCTACGAGTACGGCAAGGCGGGCTGAGCCCGCCGGACCTCTGCAGCGTTTTCGAGCGAAGCGGGTACCGGTTCGCCTGAAAAAAGCGCTAAATGAAAAGCTGAAGTCCGGCTTTGATTTGATCAAAGCCGGGCAGGCTCTACGGCCGCATGAAGGCGAAGTCCGCGTCGGGGTCGCAGTTGTCAGCAAGGAAGTGCAGTTCCGACTGCACGTCGGAGACACTCCTTGTCTCAAGATATTTCGCGACGATGAGACCGAGCAGCGAGCGGCAGACGCCGTCGTCATCCAATCCTGCGGCTTTTGCTTCCGCCAGAGCCGCCGCGAAGTGACGGCTTGCGATTTCGGATGCGGACATTTTGGCTTCCCTGTCTGTTGGTTCCGGCTTGTACATCGGAACCATACCCGGCCCTTGATCCGGATCAAACAGGCGTGCGCCAGCGGCGCTTATTCCGCTCCGGAATAGGGCCTCGGCATTTCTCTCCCGGACATTTTTTCCATGGACCCCGGGCCAGTCAGCCACAAGGGTGCGCGGGCCGTTTGCCGCGGGGCGGCCTTGTCGATGATGACCGTCATCATGGTCAGCTGCGTATGGATCAGGACGGGATCGTCGGTCGCAGATGCGGCCTTGATCAGGGTGCGGAGATGTTTGAACGCCTGAGCAGACTCCATGCGGTCTCTCCTGTGTGCTCAATCTGAAGATCTAACTCGAAGACTTAACTCCAGGGGCTCTCGACGGTTGGCCTGGAACGGCTGCGTTGGGCGATCCGCTCCAGCGCCTGGGCCACCTGATCGCTGTCGAGTACAGACCGCAGACTGTCGATTGTTATCTTGCGGTCCTGTGGACCAGAGCCGGTGTCGCGGCCGAGGATGCGACGCGCTTCCTGAACAGCCGCGATGACAGTTTCCTGATCGTCCATCGTCGTAAACCCCGCCTTCTCAACACAGCTTGAGAGTTTCAACCCGGAGACAGCGGTTTCGTTCCAAACGGCTGAGTGCCGCCGGGGCGTGTTCCTCGCAGTCGCGGAAAATGCAGTGCCGTTACGGCTTGCCGCCGGTCCCGACACGGTCCGGCTTGACTTCAGGTGTATCTGACGGGCGCGCGAGGCGGGCGCGCCGCGCGCTGACGGTTCGCGCCCAGACCTCGTGAAATTTTTTGGCAACACGCATGTCGATATGCGGGGCGATCAACTTCGTCATCGCGAAGGTGAGGTCCTCGTATTCGTATCCGCAGCCTTCGGCGCGCTTTTTCGGCAGAAAATCCTTTTCGACGACGTCGGCGAACAGCGTCTTGTCCGCGCCATAGGCGATGCACAGGACGTTGAACGCCCGCTGGGCCGGCAGGGAATGTTCGTCCGAAAACGCATTGAGCCGAACGGTGACGTGCGGTCCCTGCGGCATCTGGATGTTGTAACCGTAGGCGGAGCCCAGGATCATCCGGCGGGCCTCGTCCTTGCCGAGCCGGAGCATGACATAGGCAGCGAACTGATCGGCGGCGTCCTCCTCGCGACCGAGCACGGGAATTTCCAGCATATGGAAGACCGCGTGTCCGGTTTCGTGTAGGAAGACATCGAGCGCTGGACCCAGCATGGTGTCCGCCCGGGAAATGCCGATGGGAAGGTCCTGCTTCGGCGCGTTTTTCTGGATCTCCGCGAGCAACTCGTAGCAGACCGTGATGACTTCATTCTCATACCAGGCGTTGGCAACGCCGTCGCACCCTGCGACCTTGAGCATCAGCGGATAGGGAAGGCGAAGCGGGCTGAGCAATTCCTGCAAATTTTCGAGGGCGCGGCCTTGCTTCATCTGGTCGTGGATCGGCTGGTGCGCAGGATTCTTCGGCGGCACATACTCGTAGCGGATCTGATTGGATTTGCCTCTGGGGGCTGCGTTCGCGGTGCCGTTGGCGGACAGTGACAGAACCATGGCCGCTGCGGCGACAATCGCAGCCACCGGCTTTGGCCGCACAGCGCTGCGCGACTTCGCGTCCGGCGCGAATGCGCGATCCATGGGACTGGGCATGCATGTCCTCCCGCCGGCGGCTGGGTTTTGGGCTCGATCAAGAGCAGCAAGAATGCGCGCGCCGCGTCAACCGGAAAGTGATGGCTGTAGGGCGCTTGTCTGCGGCGAGGCGGCGGCTTACATCAGCCGCATGACCGATCAGACTACTCCCGCCATTCATACCTTCCATCCCGACCTGACCGAACAGAAGATCGCCCAACTTGTGGCGACATTCTACGGCCGCGCCCGCGCCGACGATGTCATCGGGCCGATCTTCAACGCGGCGGTGAAGGACTGGGACCATCATATCGCGCAGATCAGCGATTTCTGGTCGTCGATGCTGCTCAAGACCGGCCGTTACGAAGGCCGCCCCATGCGCCCGCACCTGATGCTACCGATCAAGGGCGAACACTTCGACCGCTGGCTTCAGCTCTTCGAAAAGACCGCGCGCGAAATCTTCCAGAGCGATGTGGCTGAGGCCTTCGTCATCCGCGCCCGCCGCATCGCCGACAGTTTCGAGATGGGCATCGCCACCACGCGCGGCGAGATCGCAAGGCCGAGGCACAGCGTGTAAAGCGAAGGGAGCTGACTGACAGCCAGCTCCCCGAGGATGGTCCCGCCTTTGGGCAGGTTAGTTCTCACTCGATGATCTCGATACCGGCGACTGAGACCATCTTGCGGTGGATGTCGAGCTGCCGCTTCACAAGTGCACCGAGGTCTTCCGGCGTTGATGGCGTCAGCGTAAAATCCTGCTCGGCCATCCGCTGCTTCACGGCGGGATCGGACATGGCTTCTTTGAAGGCGTTGTTCAGCAAGGCAACGATGTCGCGCGGCATATTCGGCGGACCGAACAGGCCTGCCCAGGGCTCGATCTTGAAATCCGGAAAGCCCGCTTCGGCGATGGTCGGCACGTCCGGCGCGGCGGCGCTGCGCTTTTCGAGAATGGTCGCCAGTGCCAGGATCTTTCCGTCCTTCACCTGCGGGAGGCCGGTGCCGGAGGTTGCGACCATCGCCTGGATACGGCCGGTGATCAGGTCGGTGATGGCAGGCGGCTCGCCCTTGTAGGGGACGGGCGTCACATCGAGATTGTTCGCAGCGACAACCGACGCAAAAGCCAGACGGCCCGTGATGTTGCCCGAGCCATAGGCGAGCTTGCCCGGGTTCGCCTTGGCGTAAGCGATCAGTTCTTTCAGGTTCTTCGCCGGAACGTCCTTGCTGACGTAGAGGAAGAAATTGTAGCGGCCGATCTCGGTGATCGGTGTGAAATCGGTGGTGACGTCGTAGGGCGGCGTCTTGCGCGTCGCAGGCACCCCGGACATCGCGCTGTTGGTCGCGAGCATGATGGTATAGCCATCCGCCGCGCTGCGCTTCAGCTCGTTTGCGGCGATCGAACCGTCTGCTCCGGGCTTGTTGTCGATGATGATCTGCTGGCCGAGTTTCTTTGAGACGGACTCGCCGAACGTGCGCGCGATCACGTCGGTGGAGGAACCGGCCGGGAAGTGGACAATGAGCCGGATGGGGCGGGTGGGAAAGTCGGCGGCCGTGGCTTGGCCGAGGCCCATAACCATAGAAATCGCGATCAAAATCTTCCGCAAAACGGTCTCCTCCGCAGGGTTCTGTGTGTCTTTTGCGCTCACATAGGAAGTGGACTGTCCGATGAGTCAAATGATATATATCCCCCGTATCAATCGATGGTATCGATGAATGATCGAACTTCGGCATCTTCGGTATTTTCTGGAAATTGCACGCTCCGAGCACATCACGCGCGCGGCCGAAGCGCTGCATGTCACTCAGTCAACGCTGTCGCACCAGATCGGACAGCTTGAGGCGCTGCTTGGAACCCGGCTCTTTGATCGTGTCGGGCGCGGAATTCAGCTGACCGACGCGGGGCGAACGTTCTCGGACTACGCGCGGCGCGCGCTGGAGGAGGTCGATGAGGGACGGTTTGCGCTGGATGGTCTCCGTGACCTCGTGCGCGGTCGGGTCCGGATCGGAGTCATCCATACCTACAACACCACGCTGCTCCCCGCCGTGATCGCGGAGTTTGCGCATTCGTACCCAGGAATTCACATTTCCATCGAGGATCTGCCGGCGCCGGACATCGCGGCGCAAGTTGCGAGCGGCGCGCTGCACCTGGGTCTGTCGTTCGCAACGCCGGGTCGCACCGACGTGGAAGCGGAGGCCTTGTTCTCGGAGCGGCTGATGCTAGTCGTGCGGGACGATCATTCGCTCGCGCGGCGAAAATCCGTTCCCGCGCGGATGCTGACGGGCCTGAGGCTAACGGTACAGACCGAACGGTTCCTGTCGCGCCGGATCATCAATGCCGAGCTTGGGAAATGGATCGAGCGCGACATCTGGCTGGAGATGAGTTCGATCGATGCGATGCTCGAGACCATTCGTCTTCAGGGGCAGACGGCCGCGATCCTGTTCGAGCGCGCCATTGGCGAGGAGAGTGGCTTAAGACAAATCGAGATCGTCCAGCCCGGCGTGACGAGGACTGCGGCGATCATCTGGCGCAACGGCCGTGCGCGAAGCCGCGCGGCGACCGAAATCGCCGCGGCCGTCCGGCGGCACTGCAAGGCCGCGGGACTGTCGGTGAAGCGAACGGCGCGGCGCTAGCGGGCGCGGGCAACTGACAGCCAGCTGCCCGCGATTGACGCCGCCAACGTTAGTCGATCTTGACGTCGGCCGCGGTGATGACCTGCTTCCAGCGCGCGACTTCCTCGCCGACGAACTTCCGGAATTCGTCCGGCGTGGTGCCCATGGCGACGATGCCCTGTTGCTCAAGCTTTTTCTTCAGGTCGGGATCGGCGAGGGCTTTCTTTGCCTCGGCAGCCACGCGCTCGACGATCTCCTTGGGCACGCCCGCCGGAGCAACGATGCCCGCCCAGGTCCCGGAGGCAAAATCCTTCACGCCTTGCTCGTTCAGGGTCGGCATGTCGCCGGCAGCCGGAACGCGCTCCTTCGCCGCCACGCCGAGCGCCTTGGCGTTGCCCGCGCGCACCTGCTCCATCAACGGCCCGATGATATCGAACATGACGTTGATCTGGCCGCCCACCAGATCCTGCAGCGCGCCTGCCGTGCCCTTGTAGGGCACGTGCTGGAGATTGATGCCTTCGCGGCTCTTCAGCATTTCCATGGTCAGGTGCGCCGCAGAGCCGACGCCGCTGGACGCAAAATTGAGCTGACCCGGCTTCGCCTTGGCCAGCGCGATCAACTCCTTCATGTCTTTCGCGGGCAGCGAGGGCGTCGCGATCAGGATCAGCGGCGCGACGCTCATCAGCGAGACATAGGTGAAATCCTTTTCCGTGTTGTAAGGCAGATTAGCCTTGAGCGTCGCGTTCACCGCATGGGCCGCGATCACGGTGCCGAAGGTGTAGCCGTCGGGCGCGGCCTTGGCGACCACGTCGGTGCCGATCGCGGCATTGGCGCCCGGCTTGTTTTCGATAACGATGCTCTGCCCAAGCGCGGCCGCCATCTTCTCGGAGACAAGGCGCGCCATCATGTCGGTGTAGCCGCCCGGCGTGTAGGGCACGACCATGCGGATCGGCCGGGTCGGCCAGTTCTGGGCCGATGCGTTTCCGGCGCCAGCGGAGATGACAACGAGCGCTCCCAGCGCGCGGACGAGGCATTTCATCTTGGTATTTCCTTCTGATGCGCGGCTTTCGGGCGGCGGTGTGTCGGTCCGCCCAACCGCATTTTGATTATTGTTTGTTCTTCCCGCGCCGCGTGTGTGCCGCGCCGGCAGGCTTGGATGCTATATCAATTAAGAGCAGGATGGAAAGGTGGCGGCATCGCAAGCACACGCGGCGAGATCGCGCGGCCAGGTTTGGACGAAGGGACTTGCAGATGACCTTGCTGGGTCGCGCCGCCGTGGCGATGTGGTGGGACATGGCTCCCGATCAGCGTGCGGAATTCGAGGATTGGCACTCGCACGAGCATTTTCCCGAGCGAATGAGCATTCCGGGTTTTCTTCGCGGATCGCGCTGGTCCGCCGCGGATGGAAGCGAGGGATTCTTCGTCATCTACGAATTGGACGCCTATGAGACGCTCACGTCCGAACACTATCTCGCCCGGCTGAACGATCCGACGCCGTGGTCGGCGAAGATGATGCCGCATCATCGCAACATGGTGCGCAGCCAGTGCCGCGTGATCGCCAGTCACGGCGGCGGTGTCGCGAGCGTGATGGCGACGCTGCGATTGTCGCCGCAGCCGGGCAGGGAGGAGGCGCTGTCGGCGCATTTGCACGATGCCCTTGCCAAGCTGCCGTCGCAGCCCGGCGTCACGGGAGCGCACCTGTTCCAGACGAACACGCCCAAATCCGGCGTCACCACCGAGCAGCGGATTCGCGGCGGTGCCGATGCTGCGGCGGACTGGATTGTCCTTGTGTCCGGATACAGCGACGAGGCCCTGCGGCAGGTTCTGTTGTCCGAGCTTCAACCGACGGCGTTGGAAGCAGCCGGCGCGTCGGCCAAGCCATCGTCATCGGTCTTTCGACTGGCATTCTCGATGACGCGCGACGACGCTGCACAGCCAGGTGCGCGATGAGCGAGGGCGGCGCGGCCGCCAAGCGCGCCGCCGAGGCCATGCTCAGGATGAAGAAGCTCGACATCGCCGCGCTGAAGAAGGCGTTTGAGGGCTGACGCGTCCGCGTGAACCCGCGCGCCTTGCTAGACTCTGTCAGAGCGGCGAGGCGAGCGGCACTCGCGCGAGGGTCTGTGTCGTCACTTGATAGTGTGTACCCATGTACAGGATCGCGGACCCCGCGAGGATCATGATCGCGATCACCAACGCCAGACACATCTGCGTTTCACGTCTCTCGTTGTCGAGATGAAGCCGCATGGCGCGTTCTCCGCTCGCCTCCGGAGAACAATACGCCCGGGGCCGCAGCGTTCCAGCAACAGGGCTGACGTATCCGATAAGTTTATGTGCGGTGCGGAAGGTTGACGGTTTGCGGCCGGCTTTGAGGCGGGACCGTTTCCCGTTGATGAACCGGGCGGAGGAAGCCGCCGTTACTTGCGCGGCGTGAGGTCGATGGAGCGCACGAGGATGCGCGACGCGCCGGCTTCCAGATTTCCGGCGAGATATTTTTTGGCGGCGCAATCGGTGATGCGGTCCTGCAGACGCGCGAACTGGTCGCCGCGCTGGTTTTCGCGGACGTTGCGCGCCTTCTCGGCGTCGTCCATGGCGGAGTCCGAGACGCCGCATTGAATTTCGGTTTCGCCGTCGGCCATGAAGAACAGGAACGTGCCGGTCTGGTAATCGTGACCCTGGGCGCGAAGGAAGGTGAGTGACATGGGGATCGTCCTTTCAGGCATATGATGCCGGTGCCCTGAAGGAGCGTAGCACAGTCTGGAGGAGCGCCGGCCAATTGTTTCCGTTGATCCTCGGCTGCTAAAATCCCGTTCTCCGCTCATCCCCGCGCATGCGGGGATCCAGAGGCAACGCAATATGAGCTTCTTCGTCTACATGCTGGCAAGCCAACGAAACGGCACGCTCTACATCGGCATGACCGACGATCTGCCGCGCCGCGTCTGGCAGCACCGGACGGGGGCCGTGCCGGGATTCACGTCACGATACGAGGTGAAGATGCTGGTTTGGTATCAAGCGCATGAGAGCCGGGAGTCAGCCTTCATGCGCGAGCGGCAATTGAAGAAATGGAATCGCGGCTGGAAGATTGCTTTGATCGAGGCAGGCAATCCGGAGTGGCGGGATTTGTTTGAGGATTTGTCGCCGTGATTCTTCGTTGATCGCGTGGGCATCGGATCAAGTGCACTTGCTGTCAGGTTCCTTTCTGGGTCCCCGCTTTCGCGGGGACGAGCGGATGGGGGAGCGATCTCGCACCACCCGCTCATTCCCGCGCAAGCGGGAATCCAGTCAATACCTACCGGTGAAATTTGGGATGGGGCGGAAGTAGCCGCATGGAGCGCAGCGCAATGCGGGGGAGATGGCGGCCGCGGATGCAGCCCCGGATTTCGCTTCGCTTCATCCGGGCTACGCTTGCTTCATCAAGCCGATGGCGTCGAGGGTAGTTTTTGATAAAGCCGTCGTTTCGTCCCAGTGGGCCTTCTTAAATAGTTCATTTGTTCGAACGATTTCCATCGCATTAAAGCTCGTTGCGCCATTCTTAATTGCGTCGGTTACGGAAAATTCTAGCCAAGAACTGAAAGCGTTTTTTAAGTTTGCGCCTCTAATATCTAGACTTATTATGTGAGCTTCTCGAAGATCGGTGTTTTCAATCGTGGTTAGAGAGAAGTCAGAGTCCTTAATTTTTTCCGAACTGAAATTACAATGATTGAGTGAAGAGCAGGTCAATTTGGTTCGATTAAGTTCTGCCCCACAAAATAGAGTATTTGAGAATATTGAATTCTCGAAACTAGCTCCGTTCAGTTTACAGAAATTCAGAAATGAGCCTGTAAAATCTGATCCATCGAAATTCAGGCCGGAGAAATCATATCCAACGAGATTTGCTTCACGAAGATCTAAGCGCCATCCTTCTCTACGTCCTCGTTCATGAACGACCAAAAGTCGGCGGCCAATTATCGTAATTGCAGCTTGCACGTCGGTTCGTCTGCTCGGTTCAGGCGCTTGCTTGCCGGAAGAAATTTTGTCCCGCTCGTTTTCATCTTCTGGAATTTCCAACGGAGAGTTTTCGCGAACGTAAGCACATAGCGTTTCCAAAATTGCTTGTTGGTCTTTGTTGCTTTCGCGCAGGAGGCGTTCGAGCGAATACAAAGCCCCTAAGCGCGATTCTAAATTTGGGAGAGACCGCACGACAGGTGAGCCATCTGGCTTTATGGTTTTCACTTCTCGGACGAGGCCTAGGAGCTCCACCGACTTTGCAAAGATACCGGTTAAATGGCTTTCTAGTGCCGTATTCGCTTGAGCCGTGGCCGCGTTGGCTTGTAGGTGAGCAACCCATGTTCTCCACACGAGAAATGGTGCACCAAACGCACCGGCTAAAGCGAACAAGAAGTTTTTGGCCGCGTCCTGAAATGAATCGTCCGGCGAAAACAGCGCATTGACGCCAAGGCGAAATAGTAGAATTGCGGAGATCAGCACACCTAAGCTGAAGACAATTAATCCAATCGTGAGTGAAACAGTCGTCCAAGATCTAAATGTTTCGGGAACGGGTGCGAAAACGTTTCGGTCAATTCCGAAAATGTCAAAAAAGTTTCGTTTATTCGGATCTGGCTCTGTCGACATAGCGTAACCGTGTGCCGTTTAAGAAAAGGGGCAGGTTAGACCTGCCCCAAATTCAGTCGATTAGCTACTATTCAGCCAATCTCACGAACATCCCGTCGTGCTGCCACACGTGTCGCACTTCATGCACGTTCCGTTACGAACGAGAGTGAAGTTCGAGCACTCGGTGCACATGTCGCCCTCGTAGCCGCGAGCCTTGGCTTCCGCGCGGCGTTCGGCCTTGGATGGAGCGGCCTGTGCTGCTGAACCTGATTTGCTCCAGTTCTGCTGCTCCAGCTTTTCCGTCGGCGAGAGTTCGCGCTCAGGCTCGGCGACCTTGAGTGCCACCGCGCCCTCGACATTGTCCTGCCCGTCGTGGTGCCGTGCGGTCGCGCCGGCGGACGCAATCGAGGTGACATTGCCGGAAGCCTGCGCGTCGGCGCCGCCCTGCATGACCACAAGCTTGTCGGTGCGCGAGCGGGTGAGGCCCTTCGAGACGAACTTGTTGCCGTCCGGATTGCGGCCTTCCTCGACGCCCTTGCCGAGCGCGTCGAACTGCGTCTCGCTCGGATCGACGTGGGCGAGATCGAAGCGCGACTGGTACGACACGGCGAGTTCGCGGAACACGTAATCGAGGATCGAGGTCGCGAACTTGATCGAGTCGTTGCCCTGCACCGGGCCCGCAGGCTCGAAGCGGGTGAAGGTGAAGGCGTCGACATACTCTTCCAGCGGCACGCCGTACTGGAGGCCCAGCGAGACGGCGATGGCGAAGTTGTTGATGAAGGAGCGGAGCGCCGCGCCTTCCTTGTGCATGTCGATGAAGATCTCGCCGAGGCGGCCATCATCGTATTCGCCGGTGCGCAGATAAACCTTGTGCCCGCCGACCACAGCCTTCTGGGTGTAGCCCTTGCGGCGATCCGGCATCTTCTCGCGTTCGCGCATGACGATGATGCGCTCGACCAGCTTCTCGACAATCTTTTCCGAGACCTGGGTGGTGCGCGCCGCCATCGGCTTGTCGTAGAACGCCTCGATGGCATCTTCCTCGTCGTCATCATCGCTGATGAGCTGCGAGTTCAGTGGCTGCGAAAGCTTCGAGCCGTCGCGATAGAGCGCGTTGGCCTTGAGCGCGAGCTTCCACGACAGCAGGTAAGCGGATTTGCAATCCTCCACCGTGGCGTCGTTCGGCATGTTGATGGTCTTGGAGATCGCACCCGAGATAAAGGGCTGCGACGCGGCCATCATGCGGATGTGGCTTTCCACCGAAAGATAACGCTTGCCGATCTTGCCGCAGGGATTGGCGCAATCGAACACCGAGTAGTGCTCGGCCTTCAGGTGAGGCGCGCCTTCCACGGTCATCGCGCCGCAGATGTGGATGTTGGCCGCTTCGATCTCGCGCTTGCTGAAGCCCATGGCGGTGAGCAGGTCGAAGCCGGGGGCCGCGATGGCTTCCGGTTCGATCTTCAAGGTGTCGCGCAGAAAATCTTCGCCGAAGGTCCACTTGTTGAAGGCGAACTTGATGTCGAAAGCGGTCGGCAGCGCAGCCTCGGCCTTCTTCAGGGCTTCGTCGGTGAAGCCCTTGGCCTTCAGCGTCGAGGCGTTGACGCCGGGCGCTTGTCCCAGCGAGCCGTGACCGACCGCGTAGGCTTCGATCTCGGCGATCTGGTTTTCAGGATAGCCGAGCGCGCGCAGCGCTTCCGGCACGGCGCGGTTGATGATCTTCCAGTAGCCGCCACCGGCGAGCTTCTTGAATTTCACCAGCGCGAAGTCCGGCTCGATGCCAGTGGTGTCGCAATCCATCACGAGGCCGATGGTGCCGGTCGGCGCGACTACCGTGGTCTGCGCGTTGCGGTAGCCGTGGGCTTCTCCGAGTTCGAGCGCCTGATCCCAAACGAACTTCGCGCGGGTGACGATGTCGCCCTGCGGGCAGCTCGCATGATCGAGCGGCACCGGATTGACGGCAAGCGCTTCATAGCCGTTGGAGTGGCCATGGGCCGCGCGGCGATGGTTGCGGATCACGCGCAGCATGTGCGCGGCGTTCTTCTTGTAGCCGGGGAAGGGGCCAAGCTCCTTTGCCATCTCGGCGGAGGTGGCGTAGCTGGTGCCGGTCATCACGGCGGTGAGGGCGCCGCACAGCGCGCGGCCTTCCTTGGAGTCGTAAGACAGACCCATGGTCATCAGCAGGCCGCCGATGTTGGCGTAGCCGAGGCCGAGCGTGCGGTACTCATAGGAGAGTTCGGCGATCGGCTTGGACGGGAACTGCGCCATCATCACCGAGATTTCGAGCACCACGGTCCACAGGCGGCACAGGTGCTCATAGGCTTCGATGTCGAAGCGGCGGGTCTGCGTGTCGTAGAAGGTCAGCAGGTTGGCGGAGGCGAGGTTGCACGCCGTGTCGTCCAGGAACATGTATTCCGAGCACGGATTCGACGCGCGGATGTCGCCGCTGGCCTTGCAGGTGTGCCAGTCGTTCATGGTGGTGTTGTAGTGCAGGCCGGGATCGGCCGACGCCCAGGCGGCGTAACCGATTTTTTCCCAGAGATCGCGGGCCTTCAGCGTCTTCATCACCTTCTTGCTGGTGCGGGCGTTGAGATTCCAGTCGCCGTCGGTTTCCACCGCCCGCAGGAAATCGTCCTTCAGCGAGACGGAGTTGTTCGAGTTCTGGCCCGCGACGGTGAGATACGCTTCCGAATCCCAATCCGTGTCGTAGGTGTCGAACGAGATGTCGGTGTAGCCCTGCTTGGCGAACTGCATCACGCGCTTGATGAGGTTGTCCTGCACCATGGCGCGGCGCGCGAACTTGATCTCACGGCGGAGCGCCGGGTTCTTTTCGGGATCGAAGCAGTCGTCGCCTGAACCTTCGCAGTTCACGCAGGCCTTCATGATGGCCTTGAGGTGCTTCTGGTTGATCTTGGAGCCGGTGACGAGGGCCGCGACCTTCTGCTCCTCCTTCACCTTCCAGTCGATATAGGTCTCGATATCCGGATGGTCGGCATCGACCACGACCATCTTGGCCGCGCGGCGCGTGGTGCCGCCGCTCTTGATGGCGCCCGCTGCACGGTCGCCGATCTTGAGGAACGACATCAGGCCCGACGAGCGGCCGCCGCCCGAAAGCTTTTCGCCTTCACCGCGCAGACGCGAGAAGTTGGAGCCGGTGCCGGAGCCATACTTGAACAGGCGCGCTTCGCGGACCCACAGGTCCATGATGCCGCCTTCGTTGACGAGGTCGTCGTCCACGCCCTGGATGAAGCAGGCGTGCGGCTGCGGATGCTCGTAGGACGATTTGGATTTGGTCAGCTTGCCGGTCTTCCAGTCCACATAGTAGTGGCCCTGGCCGGGACCATCGACGCCGTAGGCCCAGTGCAGTCCGGTGTTGAACCACTGCGGCGAGTTCGGCGCGACCATCTGCTTGGCGAGCATGAAGCGCAGTTCGTCATAGAACGCGCGGGCGTCTTCTTCCGACGAGAAGTACGAACCCTTCCAGCCCCAGTAGGTCCAGCAGCCGGCGAGGCGGTCGAACACCTGCTTGGCGGAATGCTCGCCGCCGATACGCTCGGATTCGGGGAGGAGGGCGAGCGCTTCGGTGTCCGGCACCGAGCGCCACAGCCACGAGGGAATGGTTTCTTCCTCGACCTTCTTCAGGCGCGAGGCGACGCCGGCTTTACGGAAATATTTCTGCGCCAGAACGTCGGAGGCGACCTGCGACCAGAACTCCGGCACCTCGACGTTCTCAAGGCGGAACACCACCGAGCCATCGGGGTTGCGGATCTCGCTCGTCGTCAGCCGGAAGTCGATGGCGGCGTAGGGTGACTGGTCGGCTTTGGTATAGCGGCGTTCGATGCGCATTGTAGTGCCCCGTCCTTTGCCGGCGCTCCCGTCCCTTGACGGTAAGCCGGAGATTTCAATTTGCGAACCGGTTCGTCCGCAGTTCTTTGCCGTTCACGTCGTCCCGTTTCGGGTCCGAAGCCGCGGCCTGTTAACTCTGGTGGGCGCGATCCGGTCCCCAAACCGGCCTTGCCCGAACGCCCCAAACTCGCCTTATGCGCCACGGTTTGCCGCGGTTTCGCCTTTTGCCCGGACTGCCGTCCGGCTCCGAAAAAAGAGCAGACAAATCCACGTCCCGTGGCCTCGACCGGCCTGACGGAGTTGTCGTTTTGACCCTTTTCGGGAGGTGTCCGGCGGGACTGAAAACCCCCGCGCCGAACAGTCCCAAAGCTAGGCCGACTCCATCCGGCACGTCAAGGATTAGTGTCGAAAGTTGAATCAAATACTAAATATGGTGGAAAATGCGGATTTCCAGCGGGATGGCGCATCGCCGGGATGGTTCGCATTGCGGGAAGTATCGGTGAGTCCTTGTGGATTCGGAAGCCGAAATCTCACCTCCTTGTGAGTTCCTCCAAGGTTTGTCGCGAGCCTCCAAAATCGCGTCTTGGGTATGCGCGCTTTTTGCGGATTTCGGGTGGATCACGTGACGCGCCCAAGGTCTTTCTCCCCGTCATCCACATGGTGTGGAATTCAAGTCGAAGGGCCAAACCTGTGGACAGCCGCACGCCGCCCGAAGCGCTGATCGAAACGTCGCCGGACGAGCGAGCCGTCGCGCAGTGGCGAATGCGGCCTGTCGGGAATCGTTGAGATGCATCGACCCGGCGCCTGCGCAATCGCGGGGAAGATCTGCCGCAAAGCGGGTGGCTGAACGCGCGAATCGCGGTCATGGTGCGGACGGTTCCCTCGGACTCTTCATTCCCATGACAGCCCAGATCTATCGAAGCGCGCCGGCACGCATAGCGCCCGCTGGGCTGGTTTTCCTCGGCATTATGACGCTGGGCGCCGGCATCAACTGGCCGGTTCAGAAGATATTGCTCGGCGAATGGCCGCCGTTATCGGCGCGGGGGCTGTCGGGACTGGCGGGAGCGTGTCTGCTTGCCGTGCTTGCGATCGCGGCGCGCCAGAGTCTGCGCGTGCCGGAGGGGCAGTGGCTGCGAATCTGTATCTCCGCGTTCCTCAACATCACTTCCTGGGTGGTGATGATGGGATTCGCGCTCACAATTCTCCCTGCCAGCGAAGCCGCCATTCTCGCCTATACCATGCCGGTTTGGACGGCCGTGCTGGCATGGCCTGTACTTGGCGAACGGCTGACGCCATTGCGCGTCGTCGCCATGATCATGGCGTTCGCCGGGATCGTGGTTCTGATGGGCGGTAGCGGCGTCGAGGCCAGCGTTGCAAAATTGCCAGGCATCCTGCTGGCGCTGGCCACCGCCTTTACGTATGCGCTGGGCACCATTTTTCTGAAGCGCTTTCCGATCACGATGCCGCCGATGGCCTCCGCATCCTGGCAACTGGCGGTCGGCTGCCTGCCCGTTGCGCTGTTCGGCGTCGCGATCGAGCGGCCCGACATCGCGGCGCTGTCCATCGTTGGCTGGAGTTGTCTCGCCTACAACGCCATCGTGCAACAATGTATCGGCTATGCCTGCTGGCTTGCAGCCTTGCAGCGCATGCCGGCATCCGCCGCCGCCATCGGTACGATGTTCGTGCCGGTGATCGGTGTGCTGGTGTCCGCGTATGTCATCGGCGAGCCTCTGGGCGCCGCGCAGATTGCCGCGCTCGTGCTGACGGTCGGTAGCGTCGCGCTGGCAGTGCGATCGTGAGTACGCCAACGATGAGCAGGGCGAGCTCCAAAATCGATCCGACAGGTGTGCTGCTGTTGGTCGCAACATCGATCGGCTGGGGTCTCAACTGGCCCGTCACCAAACATCTGTTGACGGAATTGCCGCCGCTGTCGGTGCGGGGCCTGTCGGGAATCGTTGGCGCGGCGTTGCTCGCGCTGCTGGCGCTGGCGTTCCGGCAATCGCTGAAGGTGCCCCGCGCGCAGTGGGCGCGGCTTGTGCTCCTGTCCGTTCTGAACGTGACGGCGTGGATGGCGCTGATGGGCTTGGCGCTGGTTTATCTCCCGGCGAGCGAAGCGGCCGTGATGGCCTATTCGATGCCGGTCTGGGCTTCGATGCTGGCGTGGCCGATTCTGGGCGAGCGCATTTCACTGCTGCGCGTGGTCGCCATGGCGATGGCTATTACGGGCCTCGTGACGCTGATGGGCGGGGGAGGCATTACTGCCAGCTACGCCAAGCTGCCGGGCATTCTCCTCGCGCTGGGAGGCGCGTTCCTGTTTGCTTTGGGTACGGTGTTCGGCAAACGCTGGCCGCTGACGCTGCCACCTCTGACATCGGCGGTCTGGCAGATCCTGATCGGCTGCCTGCCGGTCGCGGCGATAGGACTTTTGATCGAGCAGCCGCACTTTATGAGCCTGACGCCGCTGGGCTGGACGTTGTTTGGCTATTCGATCGTAGTCCAGTTCTGCGTCGCCTATGCCTGCTGGTTCGCCGCGCTGCAGCGGCTACCGGCGTCGGTCGCCGCCATCGGGACGTTGCTCGTGCCGGTGATCGGGGTGCTGGCTTCGGCGGCGGCACTCGGCGAACCGCTTGGTGTCGCGCAAATCGCAGCGCTCGGGTTCACCATTGCCGGCGTCGTGCTGGCGTCACGGTCCTAATGGACGTCTCAAAGCGCGCAGAAAGCGCCTGTTAACACTTCATTATTTGGCGCTGTCGCCCAAATGCAACAGCTCTTGGAACCGCCGCCTGCTAGGTTCCCCTGCGGAACAACCACGGCTGACGTGCCGCTGGGTGTGTGGGGTTGGCGTGGCGTTGATCGTTGCGGATGTGGCGTTGAGGGTGAGCGCGTCGTGGGCGCGCGCGCTGCGATTCCTTGTGATGACCGCTTCGATCACTGCCGTCGTGACGCTGGTCTCAACCAATGCGCGCGCGCAATTCGCCTGCGTCGGAACGCTGGGCGCCAGTGACGTCACCTGTAGCAACACCGGCGCGACGGCCGTGCCGTTTCTTCAGGACCAGCTCGGCTCGTTCAATCTCACGACGACCAGTTCCGGATTTAGCAACGGAATCACCACGACAAGTGTTGACGGCAACGTTACCGCCACGAACTCCGGCATCAACGCGGATATGCTGGAAACGTCGGCCAGCGGTCTTGGCAACGCGACGTCCAACAATTCCGGGACAATCGGGACATACATCAGCACGCTCACCGGAGCAGGCAATGCCACTTCGACGAACTCCGGAACGGTAATTCAGGATATCACCACGATTGCGCAGGACGGCGGCAATGCGCTGATCAACAACTCCGGATTCACTTCAGCGATTACCACTTCCACGGTACCTGGCTCGGCGCTGGTTAGTGGATCGGCGACATCGATCAATTCGGGCTTCGTGGCGAATGTGATCAGCACCACGGCGGATGGCGGCGGCAACGCCACGACCAGAAATTCTGGTATTGCCATTAATGGAATGGCCACGGTCACAAGCAATGGCGGCTTGGGGTCCGGCGCTGGCACTGCGACCGGCATCAATTCCGGCACAGTCGATACGATTTTGACTCAGACCTCCGATGGCGGCAACGCAATCACCATCAATTCTGGACGCATCGTGAATGCGGGCTTTGGACCCGGAATCTTTAGCGGCGCTGTCGATGGTGGCAACGCAACGACGGTAAACACCGGTTTCGTGAATGGCGGCATTTTTACCGGGAGCGGTATGGCCGGAGGCGACGGCAATGCGATCACTGTAAACTATGGCACCGTCATGGGCCCAGTCGTGACGGCCGCTGGCGTGGCCGGAGGCAACGGCAATGCATCCGCGCTGAATGCCGGCAAAATCTATGGCACGGTCGATGTCATCGCTGGTGTGATCGGCTCGGCTAGTTTTACCAACGCGGGCTTGGTCGATGGAACCTCGAGCGGTGGATTGGCCATCAATCTCGTCCAATTCGATCCTGCAACGCCGACAACACTAAACATCCTGCCGGGCTCGCGTATCGTCGGGCAGGTTATCCTCAACGGCGACATCACCGATCCGTTCGCGGTTGGCACCAAGGTCAATATCCTGAGCGGTCACGACATATCTTCTGTCTTGACCTTTGGCGGTCCTGGCTGCGGATGCGGCGCCTTCGGCGGCCTCATGGATACCGGCGCGATCGTCAATATCACCGGTGGTGCGCCTTACGTCATCAACGAAGACACCGTCGCCATTCTTGATCCGACGTCGTTCGCGGCCGCGGATCGCAATGTTGTCGACGTGACACGCACGATCACGTCGCTGGTCACGAGCCGCCTGACCAATCCTGCGCCGATCGGCGGCAGCGGATCGATGGCAATCGGTTTCGCACCGTCCGGCAACGTCGCGCGCGACATGGCCAACGATGCCTTTTCGGGCATTCCTGCGCTGGCTTATGCGAGCAACGATCGCGTGCTCCTGAGCAATCCGAGCTTCACGGCGGCAGACGGCACAAGCATCTGGGCGCAGGGTTTCGGCGGCCAGCGCATTCAACAAGCGGATGCCCCGACGTTGCGCTCGGTGTCTAATTTCTATGGCGGTGTGCTCGGCATCGACAAGACGGTGCAGCCCGGCCTGCGTCTCGGCGGCTTCATTGGTGGCGGCGCGATCAAATCCACCATCGATCTGAATTCAGGCGACACTTCAAGCGACATCGGGTTCGGCGGTCTCTACGGCCGCTACGCGATGGGGCGCGCCTTCCTGGATTTCTCATTGCTCGGCGGCTACAGCAGCAATGACGTCAAGCGCACGATCGCCAACAACCTCGTACCGGGCGGCTACGAATACGCTGCAGGAAAATACAACGGCTGGTTCATCAGTCCGGAGGTTGCTTACGGCTTCCAGCGGTCGCTCGGCTATAATCTGACCCTGACACCGTCCGCGCGCATGCGCTACCTCGCAGCCGGCTTCGGCGGATATCAAGAGGTGGGATCCTCCACAAACCTGACGGTCGCTTCGCGCACGTCGCACAATTTCGAGGAACGCGGCGAATTCAAGCTGACGCACACGACCAACGCGACGCCGACGGAGCAGCTCCAGTTGAGCGGCACAGCGGGTCTGATCGCCTTGCAGCGCGTCGGCGACAGCAACGTCAACACCGTTTTGCTCGGGCAGAGCCTCGCTTTCGCAACACCGGGCAAAGCCAGCATCGTCGGCTTCTATGCGGGGGCGGGTTTCGACTGGCGCAATGCGTCGGGTTTCTCGGTGTTCGGAGCAGCCGAATTCACCGCGATGTCCGATCAAAGCCAGACCATCACGGGCAGGGGCGGCGTGAAGGTTTCGTTCTAGCGCTTTCGCTCTGCGGGATTTTTGGATTCAAATCAAAATGGTCAAAAACAAACCGGCGACGCATTCGGATGCATCGCCGGATTTGAAATCAAGCTTTGTTCGAACTTACGGGCAGGGATAGCGATTGCCATCGTAGTTCAGATACGTTCCTGAAGCCGGATCATAAGACCGATACCGCTGCATGCAGTACGCCTCGGCGTCTCCGCCACCGTAGCCGTACCGAGGTGCGACAACGACCGGAGCAGGGGCCGGATAATAAGCCGGGCCGCCATATCCATAACCGTATCCAGGTCCGTAGTAATATGGGCTGGATCCCGCAGCGATGGCGCCGCCGATCAGCGCGCCCGCAGCTAGGCCGATCCCGAGGCCGGCAGCACCTCCGCCGCGATAATATCGCCGCCGGTACTGAACCTGAGTTGCCAGCGAATTGTCGGCACCGATGTGCGCCGCCGACATCAACTGGCTCGGCGCCAGCGGAGCAGCATGGCTGGATGACGTCGCAGCCATCGGAAGCGCCAGCGCAACTGCTGCGATCGCACATCCATTCCTAAACGTGATCATGTCCTCACTCCAAGCCCGCATCGATCACTCTGCATCGAGAAGCCGCGCGGAATGCGCGGCCTCACTCAGAGGACAATAATGTTCGTTTGGATTCAGGCGCTTCTGGGGCGGTTCCAAATCCGGAACACGCCCCGAAGCGTGGAGCGGCAGCTTACGGGCAGGGGTGCCGCTGGCCGTCATAGCCAAGGTACGTCCCGGATGCCGGATCGTAGGACTTGTAGCGCTGCGAGCAGTAAGCGTCATCGCCGCCCGGCACTGCTGCATACTCCTCATAAACCGGCGCATAGGCATACGAGTCATCGTAATAGTACGGGCTGTTGTAATAATAAGACGAGCTCAATGCACCGAGAGCCAGCCCGGCGCCGAAGCCGTAACCCGGGCGCCAATGACGATGGTGCCTGTGACCGTGGTGTCTGTGGCCACTCCATCCGCTACCAAGCTGGGCAACCGGACGTCCGCCTCCGAGCTGCGCTACGGGCCGTCCGGCGAATGCCGGGCCTGAGGCAAGAGCGCCGGCTCCGGCGCCAGCGATTGCCGCGCGGCCGGCAAAGTTGCCACCGCCGCGGAAGCCACCGCCGCCCATCGCAGCACCACCGCCACGGAAACCGCCGCCACCTATCGCCGCACCGCCGCCACGGAAGCCACCACCACCGATGGCAGCACCGCCGCCACCACCGCGAAAGCCGCCGCCTCCACCGATGGCACCGCCACCGCCGCCGCCGCGAGACATGCCGCCGCCGCCGCCTCCACCTCTACCGCCTTGCGCATCCGCGGTTGACGACGCAATCGCCGGTGCGACTGCGAGTAGCGCTGCTGCGCCGATAATCTTGAGATTGATCATTGTTCGCACTCCGAGTGAACTTGACGAAAGAACGGACAGGAAAGTCAGTCGTTCCGTCCTTTCGAAGTTTCACGTCACGGTCCCAGACATCACCCCAATGCAGCATGAACGGATTGCGACCAAACCATGTTGCTCCATCACTTATGCGCGACGCCCGATGCCAGTTGCGTGTGGCGACAGTTCAGTGTCATGCGTTGTTTCACGATGAACGAATTCCTGGCGCGTTCGGGGCAGGGCGCCGGGGTATTCTTCCTGCAGGAAGGCGATCAGCTTTTCCTGTATCTCGCAGCGCAAATCCCATGCGGCAGGCGCGCTGCGCGCGCTGAGTAATGCGCAGTTCGACCGTGTGGTCCTTCCACCAAGTTGCTGTTGGTGCTGGACAATTGGCCCGCCCGGTGGCATCAAACAGCTCTCGCGCGGCCACCCGCGCCCAGTTCGGATTCGCGCCATGAAGCTGTTTTTCCTGCGTTTTTTCACGT
Source organism: Afipia massiliensis (assembly GCF_001006325.2). Classification (NCBI taxonomy): domain Bacteria; kingdom Pseudomonadati; phylum Pseudomonadota; class Alphaproteobacteria; order Hyphomicrobiales; family Nitrobacteraceae; genus Afipia; species Afipia massiliensis. The sequence goes on from NZ_LBIA02000001.1 coordinate 3,667,390, forward strand.
GGTGGAGCGGGTCGACCTTCGGCACGCAGCTCTGGACTCGCCGATTTGGCGAACTGGTCGGACAGGACGAGGGCGGCAACACCTACTACCGTACGCGCGGCGGCAAGATCGACCCGACACTGGGCTTCGAACGCCGCTGGGTGATCTACAACGGATATGCCGAAGCGACGCGCGTTCCACCGGCGTGGCACGGCTGGTTGCACCACACCGTGGACACGCCGCCGACCGAGATCGATTACAAGCCCCGCGAGTGGGAAAAGCCGCACCGCCCCAACATGACCGGGACGCCTGCAGCCTATCGCCCTTCGGGTTCGACGCTTGCCAGCGGCCGCCGGCCCAAGGCCACCGGTGACTATCAGCCGTGGACGCCCGGGCAGTAACGCCAGCTCCAACGCCCTTAATGTAGCGCGGACGGCCCGCCCTTTCCCCGCCGTATTCGGCGTGTTAACCGAAGACCTGCGCAAGGCCCATTATCTGTAGAATGGCGTGCAGCCGATTCGATTGAATCGCATAATGGGGCCGGATCAGCTTAAGATCATGACCGTGATCGTTCCGACAGGTGTGGAGCACGATGTTTTCCGGAAACCGCTTCGCACCTCTTGGCGTCGTGCTCGTGTAAAGTCGCGCAAGATGTTCCGAACCATCACCACCTTTTCATTCGCAGCCTTGATCGCGACATCGCTGGTGTCGCTTGCGTCGCCCGTTCACGCGCAGATCGGCAACATCTTTTCCGACAGACCGCGGCCGCCCGCCAATATCCAGCGCGGGGAGCCGATACAGGAGCCGGAAGAAGAGGAAGTCCCTGATCTGCCGCCGCAGGGCCGCCTGCTTCCGACCCCCAACCGTCCGCCACCGGGGCAGGGCGTACCGCCGCCCGGCAACGTTCAAACACAGCCGTTGCCTCCACCGCCAGGAACGGCCGCTGCTCCAAGACAGCCCGCAGTGCCCGGACAAGGCACGCCAAACGTCGCGACCGTGCCTCCAGCCAATCCGTTGCCGGGGTTGCCGCCGGGGCAGAAACAGCCGCGCGGTGCGCCGCCGTCGCCTGCGACCTTGCAGCCGGGCGACGAGGTCGTGACGGAGCCGCCGGCGCAGAAGATCGTCAACAAGCAGGCGGTCTTTGCGGGCCTCGACAAGATCACCGGCCGCATCATCAAGTTCGATGCCGACATGGGTGAGACCGTTCAGTTCGGCGCGCTGCGCGTCAAGCCACAGGCCTGTTACACGCGACCATCGACAGAAGCGGCCAACACCGACGCGTTCGTCGAGGTCGATGAGATCACGTTGCAGGGTGAGGTGAAGCGGATATTTTCAGGCTGGATGTTCGCGGCCAGTCCGGGTCTGCACGGCGTCGAGCACCCGATTTACGATATCTGGCTGACCGACTGCAAAGGTCCGGCAGCAACCGTTGCGCAGCAGGAGGCGCCGAAAGCCGCGCCGCCTCCGCCGCCTCAGCAGCAGCCAAAGCGTCCGGCGAAGCAGCCGGCCGTGCAGCGGCCCTTGCCGCCGCCCAATCCATTCCCGCCGTTCCAGCGATAACGCCTTTCGTGCAAGCTAGGTTTGCGTCAGGCACGCCAGCGCTTCCGCGCCGGTGACCGGCCGGCTGGCGGGAAGCGCGAAGAAGTCGCCATGCCCGGTCACGGCTTCATCGAGCAGCATGCGATAACGCCGCCGCGGAACTTCGACAGCGCCGAAGGTGCGCAGGTGGTCCGTCACGAATTGCGTATCGAGCAGCACGAAGCCTCCGGCCAGCAGGCGGGCCACGAGATGGACGAGTGCCACCTTGGATGCGTCGCGCTCGGTGTGAAACATGCTTTCGCCGAAGAATGCGCGGCCGAGGCTGACGCCATACAGTCCGCCCACCAGGTGATCGCCGCGCCATGCTTCGACGCTGTGGCAATGACCGATCTCGTGCAGCGACGTGTAGAGATCGCGGATGCGGCCATTGATCCAGGTGTCATCGCGGCCCCGCTGCGGCGCGGCGCAACCGGCGATGGTTTGCTTGAAAGCAGTATTGACCGTGACGCGGAAGGTGTCGGCCCGAACGGTCCGCGCCAGGCGAGATGCGACGCGAAAGCCATCAAGCGGGATAATGCCGCGCTTTTCGGGTTCAACCCAGAAAATGGTCGGGTCGTCGGCGCTTTCCGACATCGGGAAAATGCCGCAGGCATAGGCTCGCAGCAGGACACTGGGGGTAATTTCGGAAGGTGCGGTGTCGCGCGAACTCATGCGCAACTGTAGCAAAATGTATCCGCTTCCGCGACCGTCAAGCCATCCCGGGGGCGGGCTGTCGAACGTGGGTTTGGGCCGTGTTCTTCAGGTGCAAGACGATACGTGTTCCAGGATGCGCCGGGTCGCGTTCTGCCTTGGTGTCGAGCTTGATCGCCATGGCGCTGACGATGCGCTGGCCCATGCCGGTGGATTGGGGATTCTGCTTCACTTGCAACCCGACGCCGTCGTCGGAAATCGACAACTCCAGGCCGCCGTCGCGCGATCGAAGCTCGACGTGAATAGGGCCGGCTCCATCCGGATAAGCGTATTTGACCGCATTCATCACCAGCTCGTTGACGATGATGCCGATCGCCACCGCGCGGTCCGGGTCGATCTCAACCGGCTCCGCCTTCAGCGTCAGCCGCGACATCCGGTTGCCTTCCGCGGAACGGCGCAGATCTTCGAGCAACGCCTCGAGATACTGATTGAGCATGACCGTCTTCAGATCCTGCGATGTGTAAAGGCGGCGATGCACCTGCGCGACGGCAGCGACGCGGCCCATTGCGTTGGTCAGCGCGGCCTTCACGTCTTCGTCGGTACTTGAATTCGCTTGAAGATGCAGCAACGACGCGATGATCTGCAAACTGTTGCCGACGCGGTGGTTCACCTCGCGCAGCAGAACCTCGCGTTCCGCCGCCAGCGCAGCGTAGCGATCACGCGAAGCATGAACTTCCGCTTCGGCATCGTCGCGCGCCTTTCGGACCAGGGCCTGCTCCACGGCACCCCTGGCTGCCACGTCGAGTAGCGCGAGAAATTCTCCCTGTGTATCCTTCACCAGATAGTCCGAAGCGCCAGCCTTCAACGCAGTGATCGCAATCTTGCTATCCTGTGATGCGGTTACAAAAATGACTGGCGGTGCATCGGAAATCTTCTGGATTTCAGCGAGTGTCTCGAGCCCGTCGAGGCCAGGCATGTGCTGATCGAGTGCGACCACATCGATCCCGCCTTGCCTAATGCGTGCAAGACCGCTCGTACCATCTGAGGCGTGCTCCACGGCATATCCTTGCCGCTTCAATCCGCGCTCGACCAGCCGCGCGAGATCGGCATCGTCGTCGATGTACAGGAGGAGTGGTGTTTCCGGTTTCATGTTAGGCGGATGGAACCTTGATGACTGAAAAGAAGAGGCCCAACTGCCGAATGGCGTTGGCGAAATTTTCGTAATTCACCGGCTTTGTGATGTAGACGTTGCAGCCGAGCTCGTAGCAGCGCTTGATTTCCTGTTCGTCGTCCGTGGTTGTTAGCACCACAACCGGCGCGCATTTGACGTGACTGTTTTCCTTTATCCGCTTGAGAATATCGATCCCGGTCATGTCGGGCAGGTTCAAGTCGAGCAAGATCAACAGCGCCTGATCCTTATGCTCTTCGCCAGATCCATCCGTGCCGAACAGGTACTTCACCGCGTCGGTTCCGTTGGTGAATGGCACGATCTCGTTGTTGACGCCGGAACGGCGAATGTTGCGTTCGATCAGACGAGCATGACCTTCGTCATCCTCGATCATGATAATTTTGACTGGCAGACTCATACTTCTTTTCCTTGAGTTCCAAAATTCCATCGTGCGGGCAGGGTAACTGTAAAAGTACTGCCCTCGTGAAGCTCTGACGAAACATTGATGGTGCCACCCAAACGGCGCACCAGTGCGCGGACGTGGGCAAGCCCGATGCCCTGGCCCTGACGATCCTGAAGGCCCGCCCGGCGAAACAGGTCAAAAATACGGGAGTGATCTTTTGGATCGATACCGCGGCCATTATCGATGATCTCGAAGACAACGAAACCGAGCTTCTGGCGGCCCTTGATCAGGATGTCGCCTGGCGTGCCTGGCTTGAGATATTTGAGAGCATTGTCAATCAGGTTGGAGAAGATTTGTTCCAATGCAAGGCGGTCGCTGACGACACCCGGCAGCGGTTCGACGCGTATTTGCGTATTGGATTCAGATGCCTGGTGAGCAGTCGACGATATAATCGTCTCGATCAACTCTCTTGCGTCGATCTCCACGGGATGAAAATCGCGACGGCCTTCGCGGGTCAGATTGAGAATTGCCGAGATCAGTCGATCCATCTTGCCGATTGACGACTTGATAAAGCCGAGCGCTTCGGAAAAATCCTGAGAGAGCTGTTTGTCCTCTGCCTGGAGTTCCGGCGCATCGGCGGGATTCGCATCGCCGATAGGCTCGGGAGCTACGGAGGTTATAGCTGCGGCCCGGCTGTATTTTGCGATACGGGTGAAGATGTCGGTGCGCAGCTCTTCGAGCTCGCTCGTGAAGCCCATGATGTTGACGAGCGGCGAGCGCAGGTCGTGGCTTACAATATAGGCGAAGCGCTGTATCTCTTCATTGGCTTCGCGAAGATCGGCGGTTCGCGTTTCGACGGTCGCTTCGAGATAAAGGTTGTTGTCACGCAATTGCTGCTCGGCTTCATCGCGTGCCTGCGTCGAGCGGCGCACCAGAAAGATCGAGGCGCCGGCCAGAAGAAGCACCAGCCCTGAACCGGCTGTGGTGACAACCGCTGATAGCGTCTGGCTGCGATCCGCCGCTGCAGTTCGCAGTTGTAAAAGGCGATCTTCCTCGGCGCTCATCGCGGCGGCGACTTCAACGACGCGTTGAACGACAGCGCTGCTGCCATCGCGTAACATCGCAATGCCGCCGGGGATATCATCTCGCTTTACATAGTCGATAGCTTTCACAAATTCGGCCAGCCGCAACTCCACAGCTGTGCGTAGTTGCTTGCTGTTTTCGATTTGAGCGGGGCTGTCGGTGGTCAACTTCGCAAGTGCATCGACACTGGGCGGAATGCGTTTGACCGCCGTTTCATGCTCGGTCAAAAACTTTGGTTGGGATGTCAGCAGATAGCCGCGAGCCGCGCTTTCAGCGCGCCGGATTTCCAGCAGAACTGTCGATATCTGACTTTCAACTTCGACGGTATGAACCACCCACTTGCTGTCGTCGCGCACCCTGTTCACCAGAATGATCGACGTGATGCTGATCGCGACCAGCACCAGAAAGCCCGCGGAGAGCAGGGCAATCTGCCAGAGCGTGCGCCGACGGGCCGCGTCCTGTGTCACGTTGGCCCTGCGGAGCTGCCGGAATGGAGAAATCTATGAAATTTCAATGTGCTACCCCTGAAACCGATAAATAGCTCAGTTGCGGGATCACGCGCAAATAGGAATTTAGTTCCATCGCTGGAACCGAAATTTGGGTGCGGGCAATATCGGCTCAGGACGACTTGGTGTCGCCGGCTGCGAGATAATGTTCGAGCCAGTGGATGTGGTAGTCGCCGTCGATGATGCTGGGCTCGCGCACCAGCCCGCGGAACAGCGGCAGCGTGGTTTCGACGCCGTCCACCACCATCTCGTCCAGAGCGCGCCGTAGCCGCATCAGGCACTCGCCACGGGTCTTGCCGTGGACAATGAGCTTGCCCACCAGCGAGTCGTAATACGGCGGAATGACATAACCCTGATACACTGCTGAATCGATCCGCACGCCCAGTCCACCGGGCGGATGGTATTGCAGTATCTTGCCCGGCGAGGGGCGGAAGGACACCGGATTTTCGGCATTGACCCGGCATTCGATCGCGTGGCCGTTGATGACGATCTCGTCCTGCGTGCAGGGCAGATCGCCGCCGGCGGCAACACGGATCTGCTCGATCACCAGGTCGATGCCGGTGATCATCTCGGTCACCGGATGCTCGACCTGGATGCGTGTGTTCATTTCGATGAAATAGAACTCGCCATCCTCGTAGAGGAATTCGATGGTGCCGACGCCGAGATACTGCATCTCGCGCATCGCCTTGGCGCAGGTCTCGCCGATCTTGGCGCGCGCGGCTGCGTTCAGGATCGGTGAGGGGCCTTCTTCCCACACCTTCTGGTGACGGCGCTGGAGAGAACAATCGCGCTCGCCGAGATGGATCGCGCCGCCGCGTCCATCGCCGAGAATCTGAATCTCGATGTGGCGAGGCTTGCCGAGATACTTTTCCAGATAGACCGATCCGTCGCCGAACGCGGCCTTGGCTTCGTTGCTGGCGGTTGATAGCGCGAGCAACAGATCAGCTTCGGTCGGAGCGACCTTCATGCCGCGTCCGCCGCCGCCGGCGGCAGCCTTCACCAGCACGGGAAACCCGATCTTCTTGGCGATGGCCATGGCATCGTCACCAGGACCAACGCCACCGTCCGAGCCGGGCACCACGGGAATGCCGAGGCGTTGCGCGGTTTTCTTAGCTTCGATCTTGTCGCCCATCAGGCGGATGTGTTCGGCCTTTGGGCCGATGAAGTGCAGATTGTGGTCGGCCAGAATTTCAGCGAACCGCGCATTTTCCGACAGGAAGCCGTAGCCCGGATGAACCGCATCGGCGCCGGTGATTTCGCACGCTGCGAGCAGCGCCGGCACGTTCAGATAACTGTCCTTGGCGGGCGGCGGTCCGATGCAGACGCTCTCGTCGGCAAGCCGGACATGCATTGCGTTTGCATCCGCAGTCGAATGCACGGCAACAGTCGCGATGCCGAGTTCCTTGCAAGCGCGCAGCACGCGCAATGCAATCTCGCCGCGATTGGCAATCAGGATCTTGTCGAACATCGCAGCGCCTGACGGTGAGAACGATTATTCAATGATGACGAGCGGTTCGCCGAATTCGACGGGCTGGCCGTCTTCGACGAGGATTTGCGTGACGGTGCCGGCGCGCGTCGACGGGATCTGGTTCATCGTCTTCATCGCTTCGATGATGATGAGCGTATCGCCGACCTTGACCTTGCTGCCGACGTCGATGAACGGCTTCGCGCCAGGCTCCGACGCAAGATAGGCCGTGCCGACCATCGGCGAGGGAACCGCACCGGGATGCTTCGAGATGTCGGCGGACGTCGCCGCCGCAACAGGTGCGGATGCCGGAGCCGCCGCGACGGGCGCGGGGTGATAAGAGACGGGTGCGGCTGCCGCGATGCTGATGTTACGTGCAACCCGCAGGCGCAATCCGGCGCGCTCGATCTCGATTTCCGTGAGATTGGTTTCGTCGAGCAGCATTGCCAGCTCGCGAATGAGCTCGCGCTCGTCGGCTGGCTTTTCTTTGGGAGCAGATGGTTCTTTCGGCGAAGCGGCCATGTGAAATCCGGAGCTTTCTTAACTGACAAACAGGATCAGGCTTTTGCCTTGGCGCCGATCTTGGCGGCGAGGCCGCTGATAGCGAGGCGATAGCCGTCAATTCCGAAGCCGCACAGCGTTGCCACGGCTGCCGATGCGACGAAGGAGTGGTGACGAAAGGGTTCGCGCGCGTAGATGTTGGATACGTGAACTTCAATCGTCGGGAGCTTGACCGCGATCAGCGCATCGTGAAGCGCGATCGAGGTATGGGAGTAACCGCCCGCGTTGATGATGATACCGGCAGCCTTCTTGGCACCGGCCTCGTGGACGAAATCGATCAGTTCGCCCTCGCGGTTCGACTGCCGGCAATCCGCCGTGAGGCCGTAAAGGGCGGCGCTGTCGTGGCAAAGCTTTTCCACGTCGGCCAGCGTGTGATGGCCATAGGTCTCCGGCTCGCGGGTGCCGAGCAGATTGAGGTTCGGCCCGTTGAGCACGTAGATCGTCTTTGCCATCCGAAAACCAAACCCAGCAATGTCGGCGAAATGATGCGGCGCGCGCGGCTTCGGCCGGTTTATAGGCAACATGAGGCCGGGAGGGAAGCCTGATCGGCTTCGCCGTCCCCTGCCAAATGGTTCAGAAATCACCCGAAAAGCCCGATAGAAGGCCCGGAAATCGTTGGTTAACCAATATTAACGGATATTCCCGGCGGTCTTCCGATACCCCCAGACCTATGGGCCGGTTGGGCCTAGCAGGTCGCCTTGCCGCAACGGGCCTCGGAGATTTTCTTGGCCAGGCCTGCCGCGCCGACCGCGCCGACCACGACATCTTTTCCGATCACGTAGCTTGGTGTCCCGTTGAGACCCATCTCCTCTGCGAGCTTGAAGTTCTCATTGAGCGTCGCGCTGATTTCGGGGCTGGTCATGTCCTTTTCGAGCTTGGCCATGTCGGCGCCGGCGTCCTTGGCCGCTGCCATGGCGCGGGCCTTGTCCGCCTGTCCGCGTCCGTTCAGCAGCTTCTGGTGGAAATCGAGATACTTCTTGCCGGTTGGATCCTGCATGCGGACCGCGATCCCGACCTGGGCGGCTTCGACTGAACTTGGCCCGAGCACCGGGAACTCCTTCAGCACGACGCGCAGCTTCGGATCCGATTTCATCAGCGCGAGCATGTCGACCATAGCGTGTTTGCAGTAGCCGCAATTGTAGTCGAAAAATTCGACGAAATTCACGTCGCCATCGCGGTTGCCGACAACGACGCCACGCGGCGACTTGAAAATCGTGTCCGCATTTTTCTGGACGGCGGCGCGATGCTTTTCGGCTTCTGCCACAGCCTGTCGCTTCTGCAACTCTGCGGACATCTCCTCAAGCAACTCCGGATTCGCCACGAGATAGTCCTTGATGATTTTTTGAATCTCGCTGCGTTGGGCGTCGTTAAATGACTGCGCATGCGACGCGGCAGGCAGACCCAGCACCAGTGCGAAGGCGAGGGGAGCAAGAGAGCGGAGCGAGAACATGAGTATCCCTTCGGACGGTTTGGACCGGCAACGCCGGAGTTCAATTCTTTATCGGCTTCGTATTAACGATATCGTCGGCCTTGACCCAACCGGGCGTGCCGATGGCGAATCTCGTCTTCGCGCGCGAGGCGAGGTCTCGCGCCGTTTTCTGGTCTCCGCGTAGAAAGGCTGCCTGGGCCGAGGCGAGATCGGCTTCCGCATAGTCGCCCTTGCGGCCGTACGCCATTGCGAGCTGCGTATATCCAAGCGCTGCCTCGGGCTCCCGTATCAGCGCTGCACGCAGAATCTTGATGGCCTCCTCAGCGTAGGCCTTATTCTCGGATGCCACGAAGGCCTGGCCAAGTAACATCTCGATGAGCGGTGCGTTGTTGGACAGCTGCACCGCCTTGCGCAGGGGCGCGATGGCCTCGACCGGCTTGCCGCCTTCGAGCAGAGCCTGACCCTTCAGTTCATAAAAGTAAGGATTGTTGGGCTGCACGCGGATCAAGGCGTCGATCTGGGACTGGGCGCTGCGCAGGTCCCCATGACGATAGGTGGCGATGGCGCGGGCATAGCGCGCGGGCAGGCTGTCGTTCGAGGCCGGATAGCGGCGATTCACGGTATCCGCGCGTTCCATGAAGCCGGATACCTTGGCGCGCATCATGTCGTGGCGGAGCTGCAGAGCTGCATCGTCTTTCTTGTCCCAATACGGACTCGACTTCGCCAGTTCTTCCAGCGCCCTGACGCGCTCGGCGGGCATCGGGTGAGACATGTTGTAGGGATCGGCGCCGCGGGATGCGTACAGGCTTTGCTCCGAGAAGCGCTTGAATGTCTCATACATGCCCTTGGCCGACTGGCCGGTGGCGTTGAGAAATTTCACGCCGGCCTTGTCGGCGTTTTCCTCCTGCTGCCTTTGATAGGACAGCATGGTGCGCATGATGGCGGCCTGAGGTGCTGCGACCGCAGCGGCACCGGCGCTTCCGGCGCCCGAACGTGCACCGGCCACCGCTGCGCCCAGGCCGAGCAGCATGGCGATGATCATCTGTGTTTGCGCGCGGGAAATCTGCTCGCGTAGCTTCGAAAGATGTCCGCCGGCCAGATGCCCCGTTTCGTGCGCAAGCACGCCGATGATCTGGTTGGGCGTATCGGACTCGCGCAATGCGCCGTAGTTGACGAAAATTCGGCGGCCGTCGGCAACGAAAGCGTTGAACGACGACTCGTTGATGATGACGACCTGAATGTTGTGCTTCTCGAGTCCTGCCGCGCGCAGGATCGGGCGGGTATAGTCGCGCAGGAGTTGCTCGGTTTCGGTGTCGCGCAGCAGCGGAAGGCCACCGCCGCCTCTCTGTTGCGCATGAACCGGCCATGACGCGACGAGCAATGCCGCCGTCGTGACGATCGCAGTCGCGCGTCGCGCGAACGATTGCCCGAAACGGAACCATCCGGTGATGGGTGCGCGGACGGACGAGCGTTCGGCTGGCACGGTCAAGGGGACATTTGTCATGGCTTGGTCAGCGAGCTTGGCAATGGAGCGGCGGCCTGTAGGGTGCTAAAATCAAGGTCTAACAAGCCGCCGAATGCGGCGGTAGAACGGCACGGCGCCGCATGCTTTCCTCGCATGTCGCCACACCGGGGAACAGCAGATTTCATGCTCGATGTGACACTCAGAGACAAGGCAAAAAGCCTTTTGAAGCCCTCCAGCCGCGGCAATGTTCCGCCGTTCATGGTGATGGATGTGATGGCGGCCGCGGCCAAAATAGAGGCTGAGGGCGGTAATGTGGTTCACATGGAGGTCGGGCAGCCGGCGGCGCCTGCGCCTCAGACCGCCATCGCCGCCGCCCGCGCGGCGCTCGATGTAGGCAAGATCGACTACACCGCTGCCATCGGTATTCCTTCACTGCGTAAGCGAATATCGCGCCACTACCGCGAAACCTACGCGCAGGATGTGGATCCCGCCCGCATCGTGATCACCACAGGCTCATCGGGGGCCTTCGTTCTCGCGTTCCTGTCTGCGTTCGAGCCGGGCGACAGGGTCGCCATCACGTCGCCGGGCTATCCGCCATATCGTCATATTCTGCGTGCGCTTGGATGCGAACCGGTCTTGATCGAAACCACCAGCGCCACACGGCACGCACTCACTGGCGAAATGCTGCTGGAGGCTCATCGGAAGACACCGCTCAAAGGCGTGCTGGTTGCCAGCCCCGCCAATCCGACCGGCACCATGATGACCCGCGAGGCGATGACCGATCTGATCGCCGCGGCGGACAGCGCGGGTATCCGGTTCATTTCGGATGAGATCTATCACGGCCTCGACTACGCATTCCCGGCGGTGACGGCGGCGCAGTTGTCGTCCGAGGCGATCATTATCAATTCGTTCTCGAAGTACTTCTGTATGACCGGCTGGCGTGTGGGCTGGATCGTCGTGCCCGAGGGATTGGTACGTTCCGTTGAAACGCTGCAGCAGAACCTGTCGATTTCGGTGCCGACACTGTCGCAGATCGCGGCCGAAGCCGCGTTCGACGGCTGCGCCGAGATGGATGTGATCAAGCACGGTTATGAAGAGAACCGCCGTATCCTGATCGATGGTCTGCCTAAAGTCGGCTTGACGGAATTCCTGCCGGTGGACGGTGCGTTCTATCTTTACGCGGATGTGTCGAAATTCAATTCCGACAGTTTCGAGTTCGCCAAGGCGATGCTGCAGCAGGCGCATGTGGCGGCGACGCCGGGTGTGGATTTCGATCCGTTTCACGGAAAGTCGTTCGTGCGCTTTTCCTACTCGCGCTCGACGCAGGAAATCTCCGAAGCGGTGGCGCGGATTACGCGCTGGCTGACCAAGGGCTGATCGGCCGCATGGCAACAAGGCTGCAGTAAAAAACCGCCCGCTGTGAAGCGGGCGGTTTCATTTTTGACGACGGTCTGGATGCTACTCGCCGCGGCGTGACCACCAGCCCGCGCGACGCGGTGAGGAGGGCTCACTCTGCGGTTCGGAAGGCGTTGGCTCGCTCGACGATGCCGGCGTCTGAACAGGAGTCGGCTCCTGCTCGGTTTTCGGCGTCTCTCCGAAGAAGAAGCTCACCTTCTCGCGGACGGTCGATCGCTTGCGCGGAGCGGCCTCGACGTCTTCCGGCGTCGAGATGTGATGGGATACGGGTTCGGGCGCCGGTGCAGGAGCAGGGCGTTCCTCGCGGACCGGCTCTGCCGGCGCCGACAGATCGGCAACCGCTTCAGCGGATTCGGATTCAGGCAACGGTCCGAAGTCGTCGGCAATCGTAGAGACGATTCCCTCGCCGGGCTGAGCACCTTCGCCGGCTTCGTTGCCTCCACGGCGGCGGCGGCCACCGCGACGGCCACGGCGGCGCGGACGGCGCTCGCCGTTTGCCTGGTCGGCGCGCTGTTCGCCGCTCTGATCTTCCTGCTCGTCGTCACCTTCTTCGCTATCGTCGTCCGTGGCCTCAGCCTGCGTTACAGATCCCTGAGCGGCGTTCTGATCAGCGGGAGCAGCACCTTCACGCCCCTCACCACGGCCACGTCGACGGCGGCGACGCTTGCGGCGCGGACCTTCTTCGCCTTCTGCAACGGCACCGGCGTCAGCGGACTGAGCTTCCGTGCCTTCGGCTTCTTCGTCGCCTTCGAACTCGGCTTCGGCTTCAAACGTTTCGTCGTCTTCGTAGTCGTAGGTATCCTCGGCCGCAGCCGGGGACGCGGCGAGCTGCGCGGCAAGGATCGCCTTGGCGGCCTCGAGCGTATGCACGGCTTCGCCACGATCGATCACGAAGGATTGCTGGCCGCTGATCGTCCCGTCGGCGATGACCGCCAGCGTGACCTTGAAGCTGCTTTCCAGATCGCGCAGGTGACCGCGCTTGTGATTAAGGACGTAGAGCGCCACGTCGGTACGCGTGCGCACCGTGAGGTTGTGGGTGGGGCCCTTCATCAGGGTTTCTTCGAGGCCGCGCAGCAATTGCAGCGCGACGGACGAAACCGAACGGACGTGGCCGCTGCCGCCGCAATGTGGGCACGGTTCGGTCGAGCTTTCCAGCACGCTGGCGCGGATGCGCTGGCGCGACATTTCCAGCAGGCCGAAATGGGAGATGCGGCCGACCTGAATGCGGGCGCGGTCCTGCCGCAGGCAGTCGCTGAGCTTGCGCTCGACGGAGCGGTTGTTCCGCTTCTCGTCCATATCGATGAAGTCGATGACGATCAGACCGGCGAGGTCGCGCAACCGGAGCTGCCGTGCGACTTCCTCGGCGGCTTCAAGATTGGTCTTGAGCGCGGTGTCCTCAATGTGGTGCTCGCGGGTGGAGCGGCCCGAGTTCACGTCAATCGAGACCAGCGCTTCGGTCTGGTTGATGACGATGTAACCGCCAGACCGCAAAGTGACCGTCGGCGAGAACATCGCGTCGAGCTGGCTCTCGACGCCCATGCGCGAGAATAGCGGCTGGCCGTCGCGATATTGCTTCACCGACCGCACATTGGTCGGCATCAGCATTTTCATGAAATCGCGCGCCTCGGTGAAGCCGGACTCGCCGGCGACGAGGACCTCGTCGATTTCCTTGTTGTAGAGATCGCGCAGCGAGCGCTTGATCAGCGAACCTTCCTCGTAAACGAGGGTGGGGGCCTGTGACTTCAGCGTGGTGTCGCGGACGGTTTCCCACATCCGGATCAGGTATTCGAAGTCGCGCTTGATCTCGGGCTTGGTGCGCGAAGCGCCCGCGGTGCGCAGAATGATCCCCATGCCCTCCGGCACGTCGAGATCCTGCACCACGTCCTTCAGGCGGTTGCGGTCCTGCGCCGAGGTAATCTTGCGGCTGATGCCGCCGCCGCGTGCGGTGTTGGGCATCAGGACGGCGTAGCGGCCTGCGAGCGAGAGATAGGTCGTCAGCGCAGCGCCCTTGTTGCCGCGTTCTTCCTTCACGACCTGAACCAGCATCACCTGGCGGCGCTTGATGACTTCCTGAATCTTGTACTGACGGCGTGGACGGAAGGCGCGTTCCGGCACTTCTTCCAGCACGTCGTCGCCACCGACCGACTCGACGACTTCCTCTTCGGCATCGTCTTCTTCTTCTTCGTCGTCAGCATCGTCGGCGTGGTGTTCGTCCTGACGATCGTCGCCGCGCGAAGCGGCGTCGGTGTCATGAGAGTCGTCATGCGCATGATGCTCATGCGGTTGATCGTCATGCGCGTGGTCGTCGTGAGAATGATCGTGAGCCGCTTCAGCTTGGTCGCTGGCAGATGTGCTGGGCGCGTCTTGAGCTAAGGGCGCAGCAGCTTGTTCAATCTCATGTAGATGATCGTCATGGGCGTGTGCAGCGTGATCGTCATCGGCGCGATCGCCATGGTTGCGCTGATCACGGCTGTGCTCGCCATGCTCGTGCTCGCCGAGACCGTGTTCATCGTGATGTGCAGCCTCTGCATCATGCGGATGGTCAGGCGCGTGATCGCCGACTTGCGCCGTATCCGCCTGCGTCAGGCCCTCAGTCTCGGAGCTTGCGCCCTCGACAATCTCGCTTTGCACGCGCTCGCCGCTGTTGCGGCGTCGCGAACTGCGATGACGGGACCGGCGGCGGTTGGACCGGTTTTCCGTTTCTTCCTCGGCTTCGCGGTGCGCGCGCTCGTCGGCCTCGATCAGGGCCTGACGATCGGCAACCGGGATCTGATAGTAGTCCGGATGGATTTCGCTGAAGGCAAGAAAGCCGTGACGATTGCCGCCGTACTCGATGAAGGCAGCCTGCAGCGACGGCTCTACGCGCGTGACCTTGGCGAGATAGATATTGCCGCGCAGTTGCTTGCGCTGGGCAGACTCGAAATCAAATTCCTCGACGCGATTGCCGCGGACCACGACCACCCGGGTCTCTTCCGGATGGGTGGCATCGATCAACATTTTGTTGGGCATTTTTGAGCTCTTGACGGCGAACGGCACGTTCGGCGGGCAGCGCTAGGCGCGTAGCCGGGTCACGTAACGGTTCACCTGATTCGGGGGTGAGGGGAAGGCCAAAACGCCGCCCGAAGCACCGTGCCGATCGCAACGTCAGCGAAACGCGACGCGGAAAAGATTCGCGTCGTATCGATGCTGGCATTGATGGGATTTTATTACAGATCCCGTTCGGCAATAGAGTCTGGCGCATCAAGCGTCGGCCCGTCTAATTCAATGGGCGGCAAAGGTGCCGCCGTATCCTGCCGCCGACGTCGCCAGCGGGTTCGCGCTGGTTCTGGATGTCCGCTGCCTTGCAGCAGCGGTTGCCGGTTATGAGGGTAGCCGCTCGGGCTGGTAACCGCCGCTCCGTGTCAGCCGCGCACTGCGCTGGCTGTGGAGGGTCGGAAGGTACGCTGGAACCTCTGATTGAACTATGAGGAACTGGCGCTGCACCGGGAAGCTGAACGCGACACAACCGGAAGTTTAAACCGTCAGCCCCTCATACATACGTCGAACAGTGGTTTCTGGCAAGCGAAGCGTCACAACGCTGCAACACAGCGTCTTAATCGTTCTTTGCCCGGTAAGCCGTCGTTAACTGTGCGGTTCTATTGCGGTATGAGGTGTCCGGAGCTGCGGATTTGGTGACAAACTACATGAAATATCGCGCATTGTTGGTGGCCGCCCTTGTGTGCGCCGCAGCATTGTCGTGCCTGGCGATTCCCGCCGCCAGAGCAGTCGAATCTCAGTCGCCACAGCCGACGGTTGCACCAGCCTTTCCAATCGCCTCCGGCGTGCGCGTGGCGGGCGATAACAAGCAGACCCGATTCATTCTCGATCTCGACCGCAAGATCGACGTGGGGGCCTTTGTGCTCGGCGATCCGTATCGCGTTGTGGTGGATATTCCTCAGGTCACCTTCGACTTTCCTGCCGGCACAGGGGCGACAGGGCGCGGGCTGATCCGCGCATTCCGTTATGGTCTCGTGATGCCGGGCGGGTCTCGGGTGGTATTCGACCTGACAGGCCCGGCGAAAATCGAGAAGGCCTACGTCATTGATGCCGCTAACGGGCAGCCGCCGCGGCTCGTCGTCGAACTGGCCGCCGTGGAACGCTCTGCCTTCAAGGTTTCGCACGCGAGCGACGAAAAACTCCAACTGCGTCCGGCGATTGTCGCCGATGCCTCGGGCGCCGCGGTGGAAATGACCGGCGCGACTGGGGCCGGCAAAGCCGCCGATCCCCGCCCGGTTATCGTGATCGATCCCGGTCACGGCGGCGTCGACAACGGAACTCAGGCGGCGACCGGTGAGGCTGAAAAGACGCTCGTGCTGGATTTCGCCAAAGCGCTGCGGGACAGGATCGAGAAGGGCGGCAAATTCCGGGTCGTCATGACACGCGATGACGATACCTTCATCCCGCTCGGCGAGCGCGTGAAGATCGCCCGCACCAACATGGCATCGCTGTTCGTCTCGATTCACGCCGATGCGCTGCCCAAGCGGGAAGGCGACGCGCAGGGCGCAACCGTCTACACGCTCTCGGATCGCGCCTCCGACGCGGAAGCCGAGAAGCTGGCCGAGGCGGAAAACAAGGCGGACGCCATCGCGGGCATCAATCTGACCGAAGAGCCGGCGGAAGTGGCGGATATCCTGATCGAGCTCACCCAGCGCGAGACACGAGCGTTTTCAAACCGATTTGCGCGAACCCTCGTCAACGAGATGAAGACCGTCGCCCGGATGCACAAGCATCCGCTGAAGTCGGCTGGCTTCAAGGTCCTCAAGGCGCACGACGTTCCCTCGGTGTTGGTCGAGCTCGGCTACGTGTCCAACAAGGACGATCTCCAGCATCTGGTCTCTGAAAGCTGGCGGTCGCGTACGGTCGGTTCCGTCGCGCAGGCCGTCGATGCGTTTCTGGGAAAGCGTGTGATTTCCGCAGGGTCTTCGAAATAAGCGCCTTCGGCTTGAATTCGCAGGGCAATTGTCGCCGAGGCCCTAGTTTGGCCACAGCGGCGGCTCTATAGAAATTTGGGTTGGGAAGAGACGAGAATCGATCCACGCGCGAATGGCGAATGGTATAGTTCGGTTCGGAAGCCCGGTCGTTTACCGCGGGTGATCGCGCCAGACGCTTAAGGACGGATACTGACGATGCGCTTGCTCTTGCGGTTCATGGGCTTTCTGTTCGCGGCTGGAACGATCGTGTTCCTCGTCGGCGTCGCCGCTGCTGCGGGATTGATCTGGCATTTCTCAAAGGACCTGCCGGACTATTCCCAGTTGCAGGACTATGAGCCGGCAGTGATGACGCGCGTTCATGCTGCGGACGGATCGCTGCTTGGCGAATACTCCAAGGAGCGCCGGCTTTATCTACCGATCCAGGCGATTCCGAAGCCGGTCATCAACGCGTTCCTCGCGGCGGAAGACAAGAATTTTTACGAACATGGCGGCATCGATTTCATGGGCATGGCCCGCGCCGCAGTGCTCTACGCGCAGAACTATGGCTCCAACCGCCGCCCGCAGGGGGCGTCCACGATCACCCAGCAGGTCGCGAAAAACTTCCTGCTGACCAACGAAGTCTCCTTCGATCGCAAGATCAAGGAAGCGCTGTTGGCAATGCGCATCGAGCGCACCTACACCAAGGACAAGATTCTCGAACTTTATCTCAATGAAATCTACCTCGGCTTGAGCGCTTACGGCATTGCCGCTGCGTCGCTGGTCTATTTCGACAAGTCAGTGAACGAACTCACCATCGCGGAAGCCGCGTATCTGGCGGCGTTGCCGAAGGCGCCGTCGAGCCTTCATCCGGTCCGCAATCGTGATCGTGCCATCGAACGCCGAAACTACGTCATTGACCGGTTGGTTGAGAACGGCTGGATCAAGCAAGCCGACGCTGTCGCTGCCCGCAAGGAGCCAATGATCGTGACGTCGCGCTCCAACGCGGCACACATTTTTGCGGGCGAGTATTTTGCGGAAGAAGTCCGCCGCGACATCTTCGAGCGTTACGGCGAGAAGAAGCTCTATGAAGGTGGCCTTTCGGTGCGCACCTCGCTCGATCCCAAACTTCAGATTATGGCCCGCAAGTCGATGGTGGCCGGGCTGGTCAAATTCGACGAGGCCCAGGGCTGGCGCGGCGCGCCCCACAAGATCGATGTTGGCGGCGATTGGGGCGTGAAACTCGCCGAGGTTAAATCGCTCTCCGATATCTCGCCGTGGCGGATGGCGGTGGTGCTCGAGACCAGCGACCAGTCGGCGCGTGTCGGCTTTCAGCCCGGGCGTGAACTTGGCGGCGCGGTTTCCAAGACGCGCGAAACCGGTTTGATTTCGCTGGACGGCGTGCGGTGGGCGAAGGCGGCGGCAGGTCCGACACGGTTCAAGACGCCGACCGCCGTGACGCAGGTGCTTGCACCGGGCGACGTGATCTATGTCGATCCGCTGCTGGACAAGGATGGCAACAAGGTCGAGGGGCAGTATCGGCTCCGTCAGACACCGGAAGTTTCGGGCGCGATGGTTGCGATGGATCCGTGGACCGGCCGCGTCGTCGCCATGGTCGGCGGCTTCTCGTTCGACCAGAGTCAGTTCAACCGCGCGACCCAAGCCTATCGTCAGCCGGGCTCGTCGTTCAAGCCGATCGTGTACTCGACCGCGATGGACAACGGTTACACGCCGTCAACGGTTGTCGTGGACGCGCCGATCGAAATTGATCAGGGGCAGGGAGCCGGTGTCTGGCGTCCGGAAAACTACTCGACCGGCAAGTATTACGGACCGACCACGCTGCGGAACGCGCTGATCAGGTCGCTGAATACGGTGACGGTACGCCTCGCGCAGGATGTCGGCATGCCGCTGATCGGCGAATACGCCAAACGCTTCGGCATTTACGATGAACTGCCGAACTATCTATCTTACGCGCTTGGCGCGGGCGAGACGACGGTGATGCGCATGGTGACCGCCTATTCGATGTTCGCCAACGGCGGCAAGCGGGTAAAGCCGACGCTGATCGATCGTATTCAGGACCGCTACGGCCACACCATCTTCAAGCACGATCAACGTGAGTGCAGGGGCTGCGATGCGGGCGAGGGCTGGAAGAACCAGCCGGAACCGTCACTGGTCGACCGGCGCGAGCAGGTGCTGGATTCGATGACCGCCTACCAGATCACGTCGATGATGGAAGGCGTCGTGCAGAGCGGCACCGCAACCGTCTTGCGAGAGGTCGGCAAGCCGATCGCGGGCAAGACCGGCACGACCAACGATGAAAAGGACGCGTGGTTCATCGGCTTCTCGCCGGATCTCGTTGTCGGCGTTTACATCGGCTACGACAAGCCAAGGAACCTCGGCAGAGGCGGTACCGGCGGTCATCTGGCCGCGCCGGTTGTCAAAGACTTCATGAAGCTCGCGCTTGCCGACAAGCAGGCGGTTCCGTTCCGCGTGCCCGCCGGAATCAAGCTGATCCGTGTGGATGCCAAGTCCGGCATGCGCGCTGGACCGGGCGACGGCGGCAGGACCATCCTCGAGGCCTTCAAGCCGGGCACGGCACCGCCCGATAACTACTCGGTGATCGGCGTGGCTGATGCGGACGGGCGCTCGCCGGGGATCTCTCCCGACGCGGACCGCGCGATCTTCCGGCCGGGGACCGGCGGTCTCTATTAGCGCGAAGCGTATTCCGCAAAAGTGGGTACCGGTTTTGCGATCAGAATACGCGATCCTATAAAGTTGCGCTGGCCGCCGTCAGCCGTTACATCCCTCACGTCCTTGAATCGCGGCTCAGCCGCTAGTGTCCCGAATCCGAAGTTCGCTTCATTCTGCCGCACGCTCTTTGGCGAACTTCGGATTCGAAAGGACACTAGCAATTATGATTCTAGTGTGGTCTTGGTTCGCAAGTCCGCATGCGGATCACACTGCGGGAATGATGCGGACTTGCGAACCACCACACTAGCTGGAATTGTCATGCGCCCCGAAATCGAACGGTTAGTCGAAGAGATCAAGCAGTCAGTCGGGCTGCTGAGGAGGCATCTTTGACGTCGATGCTGCAACGGCGCGCCTCGCCGAACTGAACGCCCTCGCTGAAGACCCCAATCTCTGGAACGATCCGCAGAAAGCCCAGAAGCTGATGCAGGAGCGGACCGCGCTTGAGGGGCAGCTCACCGGTATCGGCAAGATCGAGCGCGAGCTCGAAGACCAGATCGGCATGATCGAGCTTGGCGAGTCCGAGAACGACGAGGGCGTTGTTCTCGAAGCTGAGAATGCGCTCAAGGCTCTGAAGAAGGATGTTGCGCGTCAGGAGCTGGAAGCCCTGCTGTCCGGCGAAGCGGACAAGTTCAATTCCTATCTTGAAGTCCATGCCGGTGCGGGTGGCACGGAGAGCCAGGACTGGGCCTCGATGCTGCTGCGCATGTATACGCGCTGGGCGGAGAAGCGCGGCTTCAAGGTCGAGTATCTGGAAGAAACGCAGGGTGAAGAAGCCGGCATCAAGTCTGCAACGGTCCAGATTAGCGGCCACAATGCCTATGGCTGGTTGAAGACGGAGGCGGGCGTGCACCGGTTGGTGCGGATATCGCCTTACGATTCGAACGCGCGCCGGCACACGTCGTTTTCGAGCGTGGCGATTTTTCCGGTGGTTGATAATTCGATCAAGATCGATATTGCGGAGTCCGATGTTCGTGTCGACACGATGCGTTCAGGTGGCGCCGGCGGCCAGCACGTCAACAAGACCGAATCCGCGGTGCGTTTGACGCATATTCCGACCGGCGTGGCCGTGGTCTGTCAGGCGGGCCGTTCACAACATAAGAACAAGGCGCAAGCATGGGACATGCTGCGCGCGCGGCTCTACGAAATTGAATTGAAGAAGCGCGAAGAGAAAGCCGCAGCCGATCAGGCCGCCAAGACCGACATCGGCTGGGGGCATCAGATCAGATCTTATGTGTTGCAGCCGTATCAGATGGTGAAGGATCTGCGCACCGGTGTGCAGACGTCCGATACGTCGGGCGTGCTCGACGGCGATCTCGATGATTTCATGGCGGCGACATTGGCGCAGAAGGCATTCGGCACCACGCCGGGCGCGATCGAGGACGTCGACTAGAGTCCTTGATGTGTAGCGTTTTCGTTACATGAGCCGGTGTCCACCTCGCTTGAAAACGCTCCAGACGCAGAACCGGGTTGTCGGGAAGCGGGTGGTTTTGCGCCCGAGCGCCGCGTACTCCTTGCGCCATGACGATCGTGCAAGAGAGACTTCCCGACACTGAATTGCGAATGGACGAGCGCGATTGGTCGCGGCTTGTCCTGCTGTCGGTTCTCTGGGGCGGCACGTTCTTCTTTACCGGCGTGGCGCTGAAGGAATTGCCGCCGCTGACACTGGTGTTCCTGCGGCTGTCGATTGCGACGTTGATCCTGCTGCCGCTGCTCTGGGTCAATGGAATCCGGCTTCCAGCCGGTGTCGCGGGATGGCGCCCCTTTGCGGTGATGGCGCTAATCAACAATGTGATCCCCTTTTCACTGCTCGTCATGGCGCAGACCTACATTCCGAGCGGGATGGCATCGGTTCTGAACGCAACGACGCCGGTTTTCACTGTTCTGGTCGCAGCGGCGTTCGGGGAGGAGAATCTCATCCTCCGGCGCGTTGCGGGCGTGCTGCTCGGCCTGTGCGGCGTCATCATCCTGAAAGGGTATGACTTTGACATCAGTTCGAACCAGAGCATCGGTATCGCGCTCTGCCTTGGGGCCACGATCAGTTTCGGGTTCTCCGCGCTGTGGGCAACGCGGAAGCTGGCCGGCACTCCGCCGATCGGGGCCGCAACGTTTCAACTGATCTCGGCAAGTCTGATGATGGCGGTTCTGGCCAGCATCTTCGATCGCCCCTGGCAGTTGCAAATGCCGGGATTGGTCACATGGCTGGCCATACTCGGTATTGCGTCACTCTCCACCGCGCTGGCGTTTATTCTTTTTTTTCAGATCGTCACGCGCTCCGGCGCGAGCAACGTGATGCTGGTGACGCTTCTTGTTCCCGTCAGCGCAATTCTGCTGGGCTATTTCTTCCTGGGCGAGAGGATCGAGGCACGTGAAATCGTTGGCGCACTCGTTATCGCGAGCGCGCTGCTGGTGATGGATGGGCGCGTCTTTCGCCTGTTCCGCCGGTCCGGAATTGCCTGAACTGAAACTAACCCTGCGTCAGGCGAACGCCCGCGCGAAGGAATTTCTGCGGGTCCACCGCATCGCCGTCGATACGCGTTTCATAATGAAGGTGAGGACCCGTTGACCGGCCGGTCGAGCCGACCGCGCCGATCACATGGCCGATCGTGACATGCTGGCCGACTTTGACGTTGATCTCCGACAGATGCCCATAGCGCGTCGACAGGCCGTTGCCGTGATCAATCTCCACCAGGCGGCCGTAGCCGCCGCTCCATCCTGCAGTGACGATCTTGCCGTTCGCGGTGGCGCGCACCGGATCGCCGGTCGAGCCGCGGAAATCGAGGCCGGTGTGCATCGCCGGACGGCCGAGGAACGGATCGCTACGCACGCCAAAGCCGGACGAGAATTCGACGTTGCCCACAACCGGCTTCCGGTAGGGCACCAGCGACAACGTGCGCGTCAGCTTGTCCACCTGCGCGCGGGTGAGGTTGATGCGGTAGAGCTGCCGTTCGAACGCGCCGGCATCCGACCCGGGCTTTGCGGGTACGAATGGTCCGCCCACGCCGCCTTTCGGGGTAGCAGCTTCCAGTTGCGCCATATCGAGGCCGAGATCGGTGATCACGCCTCGCATGCGGCGCATTCGTGACTCGTAACTGCCTTCGACGGAGCTGAGTGTAGCAGTCTGGCGGCCCTCGACCTTGTCGAGCGCTGTCTGCAGGTTCGACAACACGCTGTCGACGCCCTGAGTTTTCGCAAACTCCGTGCGCGGCTGGGCGACTGCTGGCGTCCGCGATTCGAGCCGGGCCTCGCGATCCGGCGGCGTGACGAAGATCACGGTGTCGTTGATCGGTGACGGCTTGGGCATTCCTGTCGTCGTGCCGGCGTCGGTCGACTGTGGCCCCCGCGAGGTCGGCTTGATCGAGCCGGTCGGAGCGGTGTCAGGCATGGCGTTGAGTGCCGCGGCGCGCGATTCAAGCAGCGCCTGCCGCCGCATGATCTGGTTGAGCTTCTGATCGTATTGCTCCTGATCGAGCAACTGGCGACTGGTGGTGCGATCGACACGTGCGCGTAGTTCCGCGATGCGGTCTTCGTAAGCGTACTGCATCTCGGCCTGGCGTGCGATCAGCCGCGTCAGTACGTCGTCACGGAAAGCGAAGTAGGTCGCCGTCGCCGCGGACCACGCGCCCATGACAACGATCGATCCGGCCACGATCCAGAACACCACCGGCCCGAATCGCACCGCCTTGCCGTGATGGACGATCGTATAGCCGTTGCGATCGGGGCGATGATGCGCCGGGCGTCGCTGCGGCGCCCTTGCATGCTCATGGGCGTGATGTTTGGGGTGATCAGAATAGTGGGCGGAACGGTTCGACATCAGCACTCCCGCGCCGGCCGGAACGGCTCCGGACGGCTCATTTACAGAGGCTGATTTGAACCTTTCATGGTTAATTTTCGGAAAACGGTACTTAGTTGCGGTGCCAGAATCTGAAGTCGCGTGGGGAGGTTAGGTAGCGAACGTCGACGCGCCAGTCCCGCTAGGCGACTCGCGCCGCCGCCAGCACCTCATCGGCATGGCCATCGACCCTGACGTTGCGCCAGATTTTTGCGACTTTGCCGCTGGCGTCGAGCAGAACTGTTGTCCGAATAATCCCCATGAACGTCTTGCCGTACATCGATTTTTCGCCCCATACGCCATAGGCTTTCAGCATCCCGAGCGTCTCATCCGACAGAAGGGGGACCGTCAGTTCGTGCTTGTCGCGAAATCGTTCCTGCGCGGTTACCGGGTCTGCCGAAACTCCGAGAACAGCAGTTTGGGCCGCCGCGAAAGCATTGGCGAGGCGGCTGAAGGCGACAGCTTCGAGGGTGCACCCCGGCGTGTCCGCGCGGGGATAGAAGAAAATCACCAGCTTGCGCCCGGCATAGGTCTTCAGCGACACGAGTTGCCCGCCGTCGCGCGGCAAGGAGAACGCAGGCGCTGGTTTGCCCTCTGTAAGCGTTCCCACCATCCGGACCGGTGTGGTCGCCGGTTTGCCCTTTGTTGCGGATGCAGCAGGCTTTCTGGCCGATGCGGTCTTGGCGCCGGCGCGTTTCGATGTGCTGGCAGCAGATGTTTTTTTTGTTGCCGCAGCTTTCGCCGCCCCCCGTTTGGCCGTGGTTTTTCTGCCAGATTTACCGGCGGCGGATGAGGCCGCTGCCCTGGTGGCAACCCGCTTGGAGGTTTTGGTTTTTCCGCTCCCCGCCGTTGGGCTCGATTTGGACGATTTCTTACGCGTTTTCTTGGACATACGCCTTCCTTTCGTCGCTTTCAGCGGGGTATTTTGGGATTCGCGAGAACCGCGACCAGACCACTAATGCCAACTTCTTCGGCTGGGCAAATTTGACGTCCCCGGGGTATGGTGGATAGCCATTTTATTGAATTTTCGACTCTCTCAGGCCACCGGTCGAACGACGGATAATACAATAAACTAAGACTGGACCTTTAGTCTGGCAGTACTCCGACGGAGCGAGTCTCCAATTTGACGCTTTGACGCCCGGCGGCGCGACCAGGCTGACTATCAATACCGAGAGGCAATGCCGAGATCAGAGCCCCAAAAAGCCTTTGCGAAGGCTGCAGACGAGCACCGGCATTGGGATGATTCCGGATGGAATCACCATGACGCTGCCGCGTGTGACAGGGCGGTCAAACTTCTCAATCGGCCAAGCATCGGAATTCACCGGGTCACAGACTGGTTTCGTGGGTTGCGCCGAGGGATCGCGCGCAGTCGATGGGCCGGACGGACCGCGATTGTCCTGATGTCGGTGAGTCTTATCTTTGCCGCGGCGTTCGGAGCGCTATGGCTGCGGCTTGGTGCCGGCCCGGTAAATCTCGACGTTATGACGCCCTGGCTGGCATCGGCGATCGAAGAGAATCTTGGACACAATCACACCGTTGAAGTTGGAGGCACGCAGATCGAACGTGCCGGCCGGATCAGGATTGCGGTGCGGTTGCGTGACATCGTCGTACGGGATCACGACCGCAACATCGTTGCGAGCGCGCCGAAAGCGGAAGTGCGGCTTTCCGGGATGGCGCTCTTCACCGGGCGGCTTCGCGCTGAAACTCTTCGGCTCGTGGGTGCCGAACTTGCGGTGCGGATCACGCCCGACGGCCGCGTGATTGTTTCGACGGGACAAAGCAACAGCCCGCTCGCGACCGGCAAGGTTCCCGTTAAACCCGCACCGCCGACCGCTACCGGTCCGACACCTTTGCCGTTTCAGGCATCGCCCGCGCCGCCGGCAGTGCCTGCGACATCGGCCGCAGCGTCGAACGGTACGGGAGGGCTGCTTGCCGCGCTTGATTGGCTCGACAGTCTCAGCGCCAACGGTCTTGATGGCCAGAGCCTCAACGAAATTGGATTGCGCAATGGTGTGCTGACGGTCGAGGATCAGCGCAACGGCGGAGTCCTCAACTTCTCGAACATCAGCCTGAGCTTGCGCCGTCCGTTGGGCGGCGGTGTTGCGCTTAGCGTCGGCGAAGAAGGCAAGAACGGCTGGGAGCTCAAGGTCGCGGTCGGTGCGCCGTCCAACGGCGTGCGGTCGATCGAGATCAGCGCCAACAAGGTTCCGACCAACAACCTGCTGCTTGCGGCCCGCTTGAAGGATTTCACCTACGCGGCAGACATGCCGCTCAGCGGCGAGTTCAAGGGCGAGATCGGCCGTGACGGGCTGCCCACCTATTTCAGGGGCGAAATTGTTGCGGGCAAGGGCACTATCGTCGATCTCAACGTGCCCGACTATCCAATGGTGATCGACCACGCCGATGCGCGTGTTGAGTGGGATGCGGGCCGCCGCGTCATGGTGGCGCCGTTTCATGTTTACGCGGGCGCCAACCGCATCACGCTGCTGGCACATCTCGAACCACCCAACGACAGCATCCCGAACTGGCAACTCGGACTCAGCGGCGGAACAATTCTGCTGGCCGGTGAAGCGGGAGAAGCCCCCTCGATCTTCAACCGCATCGCCATTCGCCTCCGGTTCGATACCGAAAACCGGCGCGTACTTTTGACTCAATGCGACATCAGCAACGGCGAGATCGGTGTCGCGGGTTCCGGAAGTCTCGACTATTCGGGCGAGGCGCGGTTGACGCTCGGCATGGCGGCGACGCCGATGCCGGTGACGGTGCTGAAGCGCATCTGGCCCGTCCTGATTGCGCCCGAGGTCCGCGAGTGGGTCACCGAGCGGGTCGATCGTGGAATGGTCCAGCGGCTTGATGTTGCCGTGAATGCGCCAGTCCATACGCTGGTCCGCGGCGGTCCGCCGATCCCTGACGATGGGCTGTCGGTGAATTTCCTGGCGAGCGGCCTGACCATCAAGCCAGTCGATGACATGCCGTTGGTTCGCGATGCCGACATGAAGGGTCGTGTCAGCGGCCGCACGGTCAACATCAACGTCGGGCAGGGCGCGGTCGATACGCCGGCGGGTAGACGGCTCAACATTTCCGACCTGACGTTCGAGGTGCCGGATCTTGCGCCGAAACCCGCGCCGACCAAGGTGCGCTTCCGGATTGATGGTCCGGTTCCGGCGGCAGCCGAAGTCCTGCAATCGGAGAGGCTGCGCGAAGCCGGCGATACGGCAATCGATCCCAATTCGAGCAAAGGAACGGTTTCCGCGATTGTCACGCTGGCGATGCCTCTGAAGAATGCGTTGACCAAGGCGGATACGACTTACTCCATCAACCTCGATCTTGGCGCGCTGGCCGTCGACAAGCTCGCAATGAACCAGAAGCTTGAGGCAAACTCGCTGAAGGTGGTTGCCGATAATCAGGGGTATCGTGTGAAGGGCGACGTCAAGATCGGCGGGCAACCAGCGGCACTCGACTATCGCAAGAACAATGAAGGCGATGCCGACGTGCGCGTTTCGGCAACCCTTGACGATGCGGCCCGCGCGCGCTTAGGCGTCGATCTGGGATCGAGCCTGAGCGGCGCCATTCCGATCAAGCTGACCGGGAAGATCGCCGGCGGCGAGGGGGATAACCGCGACAATCGCTTTGGCGTCGAGGCCGACCTCACAGCCGCGCGCATCGACAACCTGCTGCCCGGCTGGATCAAGGTTGCGGGCAAGACGACCAAGATGACCTTCAACGTCGTGCAGAAGCCTCAAGGCACGCGCTTCGAGGATATCGTCGTCGAAGGCAGTGGGACACTGATCAAGGGTTCGCTGGAGGTCGATGACAAGAACGATCTCGTCAGTGTGTCCTTCCCGACGTTTTCGCCGTCGGAAGGCGACAAGGCGAACCTGAAGGCCGAGCGGCTGCCGGACGGAATGCTCAAGGTTACGATGCGGGGTGAGGTGTTCGACGGCCGCGGCTTCATCAAGAGCGCGATGTCGGGCAGGGACCAGAACACCAAGGAAAAATCCAAGAATTTTGACATCGATATCGACGCCAAGCTCGGTGCGCTGGCGGGTTTCTACGGCGAGGCGGTCCGCAGCATAGATCTGAAACTCACGCGCCGCGCCGGAGCGATCAGATCGTTCTCGCTCAGCGGCAAGCTGGGGCGTGACACGCCGGTGATCGGGGACCTGCGTGGACGTGCACAGGGGCGTGACGTGATGTATCTCGAGACCAGCGACGCAGGCGCGTTCTTCCGTTTCACCGACACCTACGCGAAGATGAATGGCGGCAAGATGTGGCTGGCTGTCGATCCGCCGACGTCGGATACGGCACCCCAGGAGGGACTGCTGAACGTTCGCGACTTTGTTATCAAAGGCGAGGCCGCGCTTGACCGGGCTGTCGCCAATGCGCCGGGCGCAAATTCGCAGGGCGTTGGTTTTTCCGGCATGCGCGCGGAGTTTACGCGCCAGAGCGGCCAGCTACGGGTGAAGGACGGCGTGCTTCGCGGCCCGACGATCGGTGCGACTATCGAAGGGTTCATCGACTATCCCGTCAATCAGGTGAAGATGAGCGGCACCTTCGTTCCGCTCTATGGTCTGAACAATATGTTCGGGCAGATTCCGATCGTCGGCCTGTTCCTTGGCGGCGGCAGCAATGAAGGCCTGATCGGCATTACATATGAGGTAGTCGGAACACCCGGCGCGCCTGTTTTGCGGGTCAATCCGATTTCGGCCATGGCGCCCGGCGTATTCCGCAAGATCTTCGATTTCAACACCGGCAGGCAAAGCGCCCCAGCGGATTTTGCGACCCCCAACCAGCAATGAGCGCATTTCAGATTCAGGATCCCGACTACGAAGCGCGGGTGCGGAAGACGTTCGCGGGTCAAATGGCTTTGGCCACGCTTGGAGTAACGCTGACCAGGATCGAGCCGGGAACGCTTGAACTACAGATGCCGTACGATGTGAGGTTCTCGCAGCAGAACGGCTTCCTGCACGGCGGTATCGTCTCCGCTGGACTGGATACCGCGTGCGGGCTGGCGTCTTACACGCTGATGCCCGCGCAGGCGGATATCCTCACCGTCGAGTTCAAGATCAACCTGCTGGCGCCTGCCAAAGGCCAGACGTTCCGTTTCGTCGGCAATGTTGTGAAGCCGGGCCGCACGCTTGTCATCGCGGAAGGCCGCGCCTTCGCCAGCGACGATGGCCGCGAAAAATTGGTGGCCACGATGTCGGCCACCATGATGACCATGCTCCGCCGGGGTTAGCCAAAGCTAGCGGCGCGCTTTCTAAACGGGCTTCAGGAGCACGTGCTTTTTGCGCCCCATCGAGAGCTTCACCACGCCTTCCGACGTCAGATCCTTCGGCGTCAGGTTCATTTTCTCATCGGTAACCGGCGCATCGTTGACACGCAGGCCGCCGCCTTTGATCTGACGGCGCGCCTCGCCATTCGACGCCACAAGACCAGCCTTAACGAACAGTCCCAGCGCCGGCGCACCGGCCTCAAACTCGGCGCGTGAGATTTCCAGCGTCGGCAGGTCACCGGCGATAGTGCCTTCCTCGAAGGTCTTTCGCGCCGTCTCCGATGCCGCATCCGCAGCTTCGCGTCCGCGAATGAGTGCCGTCGCTTCGGTTGCAAGGATCTTCTTCGCCTCGTTGATGTCCTGTCCCTTGAGTGCCGCGAGCTTCGCGATCTCATCCATCGGCAGAAGCGTGAACAGCTTCAGAAAGCGTTCGACGTCCGCGTCTTCGGTGTTGCGCCAAAACTGCCAGTAGTCGTAGTTGCTCAGCAGGTCAGCGTTCAGCCAGACCGCGCCCGCAGCGGTCTTGCCCATCTTCGCGCCCGAGGAGGTCGTCAGCAGAGGACACGTCAACGCGTAGAGTTGGTGCGTTCCCATGCGGCGTCCGAGATCGATACCGTTGACGATGTTGCCCCACTGGTCGGAGCCGCCCATCTGCAGGTTGCATCCGTAACGACGCGAGAGTTCTACGTAATCATAGGACTGCAAGATCATGTAGTTGAATTCGATGAATGACAGTTCCTGCTCTCGCTCCAGTCGCATCCTCACCGAATCCATGGTCAGCATGCGGTTGATCGAGAAATGCCGGCCGACGTCGCGGAGCATTTCGATGTAATTCAGCGTGGTCAGCCATTCCGCGTTGTCGGCCATTACCGCATCGCTTTTGCCTGCGCCGAACCGGATCAGCTTCGTGAAGGTTCCCTTGATGCTTTCCTTGTTGGCATCGATCTGCTC
This sequence comes from Afipia massiliensis, assembly GCF_001006325.2. NCBI lineage: Bacteria > Pseudomonadati > Pseudomonadota > Alphaproteobacteria > Hyphomicrobiales > Nitrobacteraceae > Afipia > Afipia massiliensis. The sequence continues at coordinate 3,696,846 of NZ_LBIA02000001.1, forward strand.
GTAGGTCAGAAGCTTACGCGTCTCGTCGCGGCCGGACGGATCGCCGACCCGGGTGGTGCCGCCGCCCATGAGCACGATCGGCTTGTTGCCGGTCTGCTGGAGCCAGTGCAGCATCATGATCGACAGCAGGTGCCCGACATGCAGGGACGAGGCCGTGCAGTCGTATCCGATGTAGGCTGTCACATCGCCCTTGTCGGCAAGGGCATCGAGACCGGCGGCATCCGACATCTGGTGGATGAAACCGCGGCTCTGAAGGACATTGAGGAAATCGGACTTGTAGGCGCTCATGGAGGCACTCTTTGACGATTGAGCTATTTAGCATTTTGTTTGGGCCTGTGGTGTATCAGGTCCGGCGTCGGATTCAACCAAGCGCGTATTCGGGCTTTGCGGCCAGAATGCGAACAAAACAATGAATGCGGGCATTTTGGCCGAAGGAGACGCTCTTGCTGAAGGCGATTGGGCTGATGAGCGGGACATCTCTCGATGGCGTCGATGTCGCCCTGATCGAGACGGATGGTGAGCGTATCGGGACGTTCGGCCCGACGTCTTATCGCGCCTATAGCGACTGTGAACGCGTTTTGCTGAGGCAGGCGCTTGCCGATGCCGTATCTGTCATCGAACGCGATGCACGGCCCGGCGCGCTGATGGACGCGGAGTTGCTGGTCACGCGCGCACATGCAGAAGCAATCGAGAATTTTCTGAAGGCCCATAATCTGTCTCGCGACGCCATCGATGTCGTCGGCTTTCACGGCCAGACGGTGCTGCATCGTCCGGATCAGAAACTGACGGTGCAGATCGGCGACGGTCATGCGTTGGCCAAGGCACTTGGCTTGCCGGTGGTGTTCGATCTGCGCGCCGCCGACGTTGCCGCAGGCGGGCAGGGCGCGCCGTTGGTGCCGGTGTATCACCGCGCATTGGTGCGGCTGTTGAACAGCACAGGACCGGCGATGGTCGTGAACATCGGCGGCGTCGCCAACATCACATATATCGACGGCGAGACATTGATCGCCTGCGACACTGGACCCGGCAATGCGCCGCTCGACGATTTCATGCTGCGCAGGACAGGCGAGGCGGTGGATCGCGACGGCCGAACGGCAGCCAGAGGGCGTGCCGATCAGGATTGGATCGCGCGTGCATTGAGCCGCCCCTTCTTCACAACGCCACCACCGAAATCACTCGATCGCAATGATTTCGCAGCGCTGAGTGTTGAGGGCATGAGCACGGAGGATGGCGCGGCTACCCTGACGGCATTTACGGCTGCCTCGATCGCGATGATTGCGCCGACGTTGCCAAAGCTACCCGCGAACTGGATTGTCGTTGGCGGAGGTGCCAGCAATCCGACCTTGATGCGGATGCTGGGCCAGCGCGTCGCGCCCGCGTCCATGATACGGGGCACCGATCTCGGCTGGTCAGGAGATGCGGTCGAGGCCCAGGCCTTTGCCTACATGGCCGTCCGCAGCCTCAAGGGCTTGCCGCTGACATTTCCGGGAACCACAGGCGTAACCGCACCACTGACGGGTGGCGTGCTCGCGAAACCGTGACTTCATGCATCTGCATGGATCTTGACAAGTTTCATGCACTCGCATTTATTTGCATACAAGTGCATAGAAGGAAGATTCCCGATGCTGGTCGCCGAACTTATTCTCGCAGTTCAAATCATTCGCGACGGCGTGTGGCGCTATGTGCGCCAGACAGCGTCGAATGTCGAAAGTGATCGACCGCCGCCGTGCTCGCATCAGTGGAGGAAGACGTCATGAGCGAGAAGCTCAAGCTCATTAGCCACAAGCTCTGCCCTTATGTGCAGCGTGCGGTGATCTCCTTGACGGAGAAAGGCGTGCCGTTCGAGCGGATCGACATTGATCTCGACAACAAGCCCGATTGGTTCCTGAAGATTTCGCCGCTCGGCAAGGTGCCGGTGCTTCAGGTTGGCGACAAGGTTGTTTTTGAATCTGCGGTCATTCTCGAATATCTCGAAGAAACCCAGCCCAAGCCATTGCACCCGAAGGACCCGCTCACCCGCGCCGAACATCGCGCGTGGATGGAGTTCGGCTCGGCGGTGTTGGCGGATATCTGGGGGCTGGAAACGGCCACCGATGAGGCAGCGTTCAACGTCAAGGTGAAGCAGGCAACTGAAAAATTTGCGCGGCTTGAATTGCGACTCGTCGCGGCACCATGGTTTGACGGCGAATCCTTCTCGCTGGTCGATGCAGTGTTCGCACCGGTGTTCCGTTATTTCGATACGTTCGATGAAATCGGCGATTTCGGCATTCTCGCCGACAAGCCGAAGATCGCACGCTGGCGCAAGAGTCTGCGCGAACGGCCCTCAGTGGTCGCAGCCGTGAACGCCGAGTATCCGGCGCTGCTGCGGGCCTTCATGAAGAAGCACAGGTCGTATCTTTCCCAACTGGACCAGCGTGCTGCTGCTTAAAGGCGCAGGTTCAGTAATGAAAATGGCGCGGAACGATCCCTCGTCCGCGCCATTTTGTTTGGAAAAGATCGCTTCGTTAGCGGACGTTGGCGAGCCGCATGTCGAGATAGGACGTCACCGATTCCATCAGCGGCTCCATCTTGTCGACGAAGAAGTGGTTGGCGCCGGGAATGACCTGCTGATCGATCACGATTCCCTTTTGCGTCTTGAGCTTCTCGACCAGGGTCGTGACGTCCTTCGCCGGCGCCACGATGTCCTTGTCGCCATGAACGATCAGGCCGGACGAGGGGCAGGGCGCGAGGAACGAGAAGTCGTAACGGTTGGGCTCAGGCGCGATCGAGATGAAGCCTTCGACCTCGGGACGGCGCATCAGAAGCTGCATGCCGATCCATGCGCCAAACGAGAAGCCGGCAACCCAGCAGGCGCGCGCCTCGGGATTGATGGTCTGTGCCCAGTCGAGCGCCGACGCCGCATCCGACAACTCGCCGGTGCCGTGATCGAATTGCCCCTGGCTGCGGCCGACGCCGCGGAAGTTGAAGCGCAGCACGGAGAAGCCGCGCGCCACGAACGCGTAATAGACCTGATACACGATCGGATGGTTCATGTTGCCCTGAAACTGCGGATGCGGATGCAGCACCATCGCAATCGGCGCGTTCTTTTGCTTCGCCGGGTGGTAGCGGCCTTCAAGACGGCCGGCAGGGCCGGTGAAAATGACCTCAGGCATCAAAATTCCTTTGAAGCGTCGTTGTGCGGGCCGGTTGGCCGATGCAAACGATGTGTCTCTCGAGTGTTCTCATGCGCGCGGCACGGCGCGATGAACGGGTGCCGCGTTCTAGCATGGGGCAAGGGGCAAAAAGCAAGCATATTGAGCCTGCAGGGACTATCTAGGGGGCGCAGATTGCTGATTATTTTCATGCAATTGTGGGGTAAAGCGCCCAGCGGATCGGACGGGATTGTCAGACATCATGCGTGAACGCGTCTATCTCGACTGGAATGCGACGACGCCGCTGCGGCCGGAAGCGCGCGCGGCGATGGCGGCTGCGTTCGATGTCAGCGGCAATCCATCGTCGGTGCACAGCGAGGGCCGCGCCGCCCGAAGGCTTGTCGAGGATGCGCGTGCGGCTGTGGCTGAAGCGGTCGGCGCCGATCTGCGGAACGTCATTTTCACCTCGGGAGGTACGGAGGCGAACGCGCTGGCGCTGACGCCGGCGTTGCACCAAAGCGGCGGGGAACCGGTGCAGCGGCTGATCGTCTCGGCCATCGAGCATCCGTCGGTGCTCGCGGGCGGTCGATTCGCGCAGGGCGCGGTCGAGATCGCGCCGGTGCTGCCCTCGGGCGTGATCGACCTGGAGAGCCTCGCCGCGTTGCTGGCAGGCGGACCTCCGGCGCTGGTCTCGATCATGCTGGCGAACAACGAGACCGGGGCGATCCAACCAGTCTCCGAGGTGGCTGCGCTGGTTCATGAGGCCGGAAACCTGCTGCATGTGGATGCGGTTCAGGCGCTTTCAAAAATACCCATCAAGGCTCTCGGGGCCGATATTCTCACGATTTCTGCGCACAAGATCGGCGGTCCCAAGGGGATCGGAGCAGTCGCTGTCGCCGCCGGGGTCGAAGGACTGTATGCGCTGGTCAGGGGCGGCGGTCAGGAGCAGGGCCGCCGGGCCGGAACCGAGAATGTGCCGGGAATCGCGGGCTTTGGAGCCGCGGTGAGGGCCGGCGTGGCGTCGATAGACGTGGACGCATCCCGGATGAAGTCGCTTCAGGCGCGGCTAGAAACGGGCCTCAGGAACCATCCGGGCACCGTAATTTTCTCGGATGCCGTATCGAGGCTACCCAACACTACGCTGGTTTCGGCTCCGGGCCTGAAGGCGGAAACCGCTGTGATCGGCTTCGATCTGGAGGGCATTGCGGTATCGTCGGGATCTGCGTGTTCCTCGGGCAAGGTCCAGCCCTCCCATGTCCTGCAGGCGATGAAGGCCGATCCGGCGCTCCTGCAGGGAGCTATTCGCTTCAGTCTGGGCTGGGACACCACCGAAGCAGACATAGATCGGTGTCTTGAGGCTTGGATAAAGCTCTCAGGTGTATTAGGTAAAGCGCATGCAATCGGGCTTGAACGGTTCTAACCTTCACGCGATGCGTGTACTCAAGTCTGATACAACTTAAGCGGTCCACCGCGGTCCTTGAAACCGCGAGCGGAGGATTGAAATGCCGGCTGTACAAGAGACGGTCGATCGGGTTCGCCAGATCGACGTCGATCAATATCGTTATGGATTCGAAACCATCATTGAATCCGAGAAGGCCCCGAAAGGGCTTTCCGAAGACACCGTCCGATTCATCTCCGCGAAGAAGAACGAACCGGAGTGGATGCTGGAATGGCGTCTTGAAGCGTATCGCCGCTGGCTGACGATGGAAGAGCCGACCTGGGCACGCGTCAATTATCCGAAGATCGACTATCAGGACCTCTATTACTATTCCGCGCCGAAGAAGAACGCGCTGGCCTCGCTCGACGAGGTCGATCCGGAAATTCTGAAGACCTACGAGAAGCTCGGCATTCCGCTGCGCGAGCAGGAGATGCTGGCCGGCGTCGTGCGCCCTGAAGGTGAGCGCCGCGTGGCCGTCGATGCCGTGTTCGACTCGGTGTCTGTTGCGACGACGTTCCAGGCCGAGCTGAAGGCAGCCGGCGTGATCTTCATGCCGATCTCGGAAGCGATCCGCGAGCATCCCGATCTGGTGAAGAAATATCTCGGTACCGTGGTGCCGACTTCGGACAACTATTTCGCGACGCTGAACTCTGCTGTGTTCTCCGACGGCTCGTTCGTTTACGTGCCGCCGGGTGTGAAATGCCCGATGGAATTGTCGACCTATTTCCGCATCAATGAGCGCAACACCGGCCAGTTCGAGCGCACGCTGATCATCGCCGACAAGGGCTCATACGTCAGCTATCTCGAAGGTTGCACCGCGCCGCAGCGCGACGAGAACCAGTTGCACGCCGCCGTGGTCGAACTCGTCACCCATGACGATGCCGAGATCAAGTACTCGACGGTTCAGAACTGGTATCCGGGAAACTCGGAAGGCAAGGGCGGCATCTACAACTTCGTCACCAAGCGTGGTGACTGCCGTGGCAAGAATTCCAAGATTTCGTGGACGCAGGTCGAGACCGGCTCCGCGATCACCTGGAAGTATCCGAGCTGCATCCTGCGCGGCGACAACTCGCGCGGCGAGTTCTATTCGATCGCGATTTCGAACGGCTACCAACAGGTCGATTCCGGCACCAAGATGATTCATCTGGGCAAGAACACGACCAGCCGCATCATCTCGAAGGGTATCGCGGCCGGCGTTTCGCAGAACACCTATCGCGGTCTCGTCACCGCCCATCGCAAGGCAACCGGCGCGCGTAACTTCACCGCGTGCGACTCGCTGCTGATCGGCGACAAATGCGGCGCGCACACCGTGCCGTATATCGAAGCCAAGAATTCATCGGCGCTGTTCGAGCACGAAGCGACCACGTCGAAGATTTCCGAAGACATGCTGTTCTATTGCGTGCAGCGCGGACTAAGCCAGGAAGAAGCCGTGGCGCTGGTCGTCAACGGTTTCGTCAAGGATGTGCTGCAGCAATTGCCGATGGAATTTGCGGTCGAGGCTCAGAAGCTGATTTCGATCTCGCTGGAAGGAAGTGTTGGATGACCGCGTTACTGCAAGTCAAAGGCCTCAAGGTTCAGGTGGAAGATAACGAGATCCTTCATGGTCTCGACCTCACCGTGAATCAGGGCGAAGTTCATGCAATCATGGGGCCGAACGGCTCCGGAAAATCGACGCTGAGCCATGTCATTGCCGGCAAGCCCGGTTACGATGTCACCGCTGGCGAAATCCTGTTCAAGGGCGAAGACGTTCTGGAGATGGCGCCGGATGAGCGCGCCGCCAAGGGCGTGTTCCTGGCGTTCCAGTATCCGGTGGAAATTCCCGGCGTCACCACCATGAACTTCCTGCGCACCGCTTTGAATGCCCAGCGCAAGGCGCGCGGCGAAGCCGAGCTTCTGGTTCCTGATTTTCTGAAGAAGGTGCGTTCCGTCGCGGACTCGCTCAACATTCCGATGGATATGTTGAAGCGCGGCGTCAACGTCGGCTTCTCTGGTGGCGAGAAGAAGCGCAACGAGATTTTGCAGATGGCGCTGTTCCAGCCGAGCTTGTGCATCCTCGATGAAATGGATTCCGGTCTCGACATCGACGCACTGCGTGTCGCCGCCGACGGCGTCAACGCGCTGCGCTCGAAGGATCGCGCGATGGTTGTCATCACGCACTATCAGCGGCTGCTGAACTATATCACCCCGGACTTCGTCCACGTGATGTCGAAGGGGCGCGTCGTGAAGAGCGGCGGCAAGGAACTGGCGCTGGAGCTGGAAGAGTCCGGTTACGCCCAGTTCGAAGACAAGGCAGCGTAAGCGGGTCCATCATGAACGTTGCATTGGTTAAGCCCACGACGGACCATGCGCTCGGCGAACTGTTCGCCGCGGCGCGCGGCCGTCTGCCCGGATCGGGCACCGTTGCCGAAGTCCGGCAGAATGCTTTCGACGACTTTGCGCGTCGCGGCCTGCCGCACCGGCGCATCGAGGAATGGAAATACACCGACCTGCGCGCCTTGCTGCGTGAGGTCGCGCCACTGGCGCCTGCGCCGGATCAGGCAGATCTTGTGCGCGCTGCGAAAGCGATCAAGTCGCTCGGCATCGATGGCACGCAGAAGCTGGTTCTCGTCGACGGCGTGTTCGCGCCGCAACTGTCGGATGTGACGGTGCTCGAAGCGGGCGTTCACGTGAAGGCGTTGCGCGAGGTTCTGGAAGATAACGACAACAAGGTGCGCGCGGATCTGCTGATGACCAGCGTTGCGTCGGATGCGATGATTTCGCTGAACGCCGCGCTGGCAACGGACGGGGTCGTGATCGACGTGGCCGAAGGCGCCGCGCTCGCAAAGCCGATTCATATCGTTCACGTGGCGACCGATTCAGGCACGTCGCTTGTCACGCGCTCCCTGCTGAAGATCGGGAAGGGCGCGCGCGCGACATTCGTCGAGAGCTTCGTTGCAGCGGAGGGTGCTGCATCCTACCAGACTCACGACTCTGTCGTGATCTGGATTGGTGACGATGCTGAGCTTCAGCATGTCCGCCTGATGGAAGACGCGCTTGACGCCGCCCACATCTCGACCAGCATCGTAACCATCGGCGCCAAAGCGAAGCTCAACACATTCAACCTGACGAATGGCGGCAACGTCAGCCGCTATCAGGGCTTCATCACGTTCGCCGGCGAAGGCAGCGAGCTGACCACGAACGGCGTCAACCTGCTCGGCGCTCGTCGGCATGGCGATACTACGCTTGTGGTCGATCATGCGGTCCCGCACTGCACGAGCCGCGAGGTGTTCCGCGCGGTTCTCGATGATCGCGCCCATTCGGTGTTTCAGGGCCGCATCATTGTGCGCCCCGACGCGCAGAAGACCGACGGCAAGATGATGACCCGTGCTCTGTTGCTGTCTGACGAGGCCGAAGCATCCAACAAGCCGGAGCTGGAGATCTTCGCGGACGACGTGACCTGCGGTCACGGCGCGACCACGGGAGCGCTGGACGAGAGTCTGTTGTTCTACCTGCGCGCGCGCGGCTTGCCTGAGAAGGAAGCGCAGGCACTTCTGATCGCAGCTTTCGTCGGCGAGGCCATTGAGTCGATCGTGGATGACAATCTTCGCGACTTCGCGATCGCCGCGGCCGAGCGATGGCTGGCGACGCGAGGCTGATCATGCATCCGGCAGTAGCCAATGGCTCATATGATGTGGAGCGCGTCCGGCAGGATTTTCCGGCGCTCGCGCTGAAAGTCTATGGCAAGCCGCTGGTGTACCTCGACAACGCGGCCTCGGCGCAGAAGCCGAACGCCGTGCTTGACCGCATGATGGAAGCCTACAAGTCCGAATACGCCAACGTCCATCGCGGCCTGCACTATCTCGCCAACGCGGCGACGGACGCCTACGAGGGCGGCCGGACCAAAGTTGCGCAGTTCATTAACGCGAAGCGCAACGAAGAGATCATCTTCACACGCAATGCCACTGAGGCCATCAACCTCGTGGCGTCGTCATGGGGTGAGCCGAACATCAAGGCAGGCGACGAGATCGTGCTCTCGATCATGGAGCATCACTCGAACATCGTGCCGTGGCATTTCCTGCGCGAGCGATACGGAGCGGTCATCAAGTGGGCGCCGGTCGATGATGAAGGCAACTTCCTGATCGACGAGTTCGAAAAGCTGCTGACGGCGAAGACCAAGCTCGTCGCCATCACGCAGATGTCGAATGCGCTCGGCACCGTCGTGCCGGTCAAGGACGTCGTGAAGCTCGCGCATGCGCGTGGCATTCCGGTGCTGGTCGACGGCAGCCAGGCGGCCGTGCATATGGCCATCGACGTGCAGGACATCGATTGCGATTTCTATGTCTTCACCGGTCACAAGCTCTACGGGCCGACCGGGATCGGCGTGTTGTACGCAAAGTATGATCACCTCGTTGCGATGCGCCCTTACAATGGCGGCGGCGAAATGATCCGCGAGGTCGCGAAGGACTGGGTGACCTACGGCGATCCGCCGCACAAGTTCGAGGCCGGCACGCCGGCCATCGTCGAATCGATCGGGCTCGGTGCAGCGATCGACTATGTGAATTTGATCGGCAAGGACCGTATCGCCAGGCATGAACACGATCTGCTGACCTATGCGACCGACCGGCTGCGCGAGATCAATTCGCTCCGCATTATAGGTACGGCGAAGGGCAAGGGTCCGGTCATCTCTTTCGAAATGACCGGTGCACACCCACATGATGTGGCGACGGTCATCGACCGTGGCGGGATCGCGGTCCGGGCAGGCACCCATTGTGTCATGCCACTTCTGGAGCGATTCAACGTGACGGCGACGTGCCGTGCCTCATTTGGCATGTATAATACGCGCGCTGAAGTCGATCAGTTGGCGCAGGCGCTTATCAAGGCGCGGGAGCTATTCTCATGAACGACACCATCCAGACGGCCGAACCGGCGGCCCTGAAATTCGATACCCAGTCGGCGCTTCCTCCCGAGGAAACCGAGCGGCTCGGCACGGATATCGTGGCCGCGCTGAAGACCGTGTTCGACCCCGAAATCCCGGCGGACATCTACGAACTCGGCCTGATCTACAAGGTCGACATCAAGGACGACCGCTCCGTGGACGTACAGATGACGCTGACGACGCCGAATTGCCCGGCTGCAGGCGAATTGCCCACCATGGTGGAGAATGCCGTGGCCAGTGTCGCGGGCGTTGGCCCTGTCAGCGTCGCCGTTGTCTGGGAGCCGACCTGGACCCCCGACCGGATGTCAGACGAGGCGCGCCTCGTCCTCAACATGTGGTGATTTGAAGTACCGACTCGGCATGTAATCTGAAGGCGGCATTGAATCGCCGCGGGAAATGACCAAATGACCGGTATGACGCCAAGCACTCCGACACCCGCCGCAAAGCCGGCCGTTCGCCCCCGTCCGCAGGTCATGCGACTGACGGACGCTGCTGCGTCGCGAGTCAAGGAACTGTCGGCGCGCGCCGACTCCGAGATCGTCGGTCTTCGCGTCGGTATCAAGAACGGCGGCTGCGCAGGCCAGTCCTACACTGTAGAATATGCCCATGAAGTGCGCCCGACCGATGAAGTGGTCGAGGACAAGGGCGTGAAGGTGCTGGTCGATCCGAAGGCCGTGCTGTTCCTGCTCGGCACCGAGATGGACTACAAGGCCGACAAGATGCAGGCGCAGTTCATCTTCAACAATCCCAATCAGATCAGCGCCTGCGGTTGCGGCGAGTCGGTTCAGTTGACCGCCGCGAAAATCGACGGCTGATCGACCCGGTCCGGGGAAAATGGACCGCGATTATCTCATAGACCTCTTTTCGGAATTCGGACCCGTCGTGCTGCGGCGGATGTTCAGCGGCTACGGCATCGTCGCCGACGGCGTGAACTTCGCCATGGCGTTGCGCGCAGGCGTCATCTTCAGGGTCGATGACCTCACGGTCCCTCGCTATGAAGCCGAGGGAGCCAAGCCTTTCCAGTATGAGACCAAAAGCAAGATAGTCGTGGTGAAGTCGTATCGGCATTTGCCGGAGCGGCTTTACGACGATCCTGAAGAACTGGCTGTGTGGGCGCGCGAGGCTCTGGGTGCGGCGAAACGGGCTGCGGCGAAGAAGTCCGGGGTGAAAAAACGGGCAACCAAGCTGGCTGCGAAGCCCGTCCCGGCCAAGGCCAGAACGAGCAACGCAAAGTTGTCCGCAGGAAAGAAAGCGCCGGCGAAAGCTGCCAAAAGCAAGAAAGTCAGCCCGAAACGGGCGCGCGCGAAAAAGCGTTAAGCGACCTGAATGCGATCTGTCGGCGAGAATTCGGGATCGGCTTCGCAGATCACCCGATTGCGGCCGTTGCGCTTGGCCGCATAGAGGCAGGCGTCCGCGCGCTCAATCAGCCTCTCGCGGTCATCGCCGGGCTGCAGCATCGAGACACCGACAGAAATGGTCACGCGGCCGAGAATCTCGCCCGTCGATTTCTTTTTCAACTGCTTCGACATCACCGCACGGCGGATGTTGTCGGCGACCGTCAGCGCCTGACGTAGAGCGGTGTTCGGCAGCACCACGGCAAATTCTTCGCCGCCGTAGCGCGCAGTGATGTCCTGACCCTTGGTGGTCTGCTTCAGCGACATCGCGACAAGGCGCAGCACCTGGTCGCCGGTGAGGTGACCGTAGTTGTCGTTGAAGGATTTGAAGTGGTCGATGTCGAGCATCAGCAAGGATAGCGGCTCGCCGCATTCGGCCGCGTGCGTAACCGCGTTTTCGATGGCGCGATCGAAGAATTTCCGATTTCCCAGCGAGGTGAGAGGATCGGTCAGGCTTTCGTTGCGAATGGCCTCAAGACTGTGCTGGAGGCTGCTGATCTGCTGCTTGGACGTGGCGAGGCGGGCCTCCAGCGCCTTGTTCGTTTCTTGCATCTCCCGCGTCGATGCCACGAGCGCCTCGACCACGGCCTTGACCTGTTCGCGATCCTTGGCGCCGGACAGTTTCTGGGTGGCGCCCTCGAGATTGCGCCCGAACGTGGACGTCATTCCCAGAGCATCCGTGATGAGATTCATCACGTCGTCGATTTCATTGATCACCCGCGTGCCGACCGTGTCGATACGCTCAGTGGTCCGGTTCTGGGAGAGATAGGTTTCGTAAATCTGCTCGAGGTCGGCCTCGGTCAGTTTGCCGTTGCGACCCAGCGTTTCGTTGATGATCTTGTTGAGCGCGGCGTTGTAGCCGGTCGCGTAAATGTACCAAATCTCGTAATTGCGAGGCACTGCGTTCTGACGCAAGGATCGGATTTGACCCAAAGCGACTTCGGCGAACGCCATGGTGCGCTCGTATTCTTCCAGCAGGCCAATCACGTTCGGTGTCCTTCAAGGCGGGCTTCTGCCAGCCTTTGTCAACGAAATGGCTAAAAATATCGAAGGCACGTTAAGGGATGAGAATGAATGACCCGTAAACGACATAATCGGCAGACGGGTCAAATAGTTGTAGCTTAGCCGCGGGCGCGGACTGGCCTTAGCAGGAACGCTGGAAGATGCGAGTGGTCTCCCGGCTCGGCATGTTGTTCGCGCGCGGCCGGCGGCATTGCGCGTCCGATTGACGGCGGCTGGGATTGTGCGGGTTTTTCGGCTGCCTGAGGTTTCCGGTCTGCGCCTTCAGGCTTGCGGGACTTGTTACGGCCACCACGGGTTCGCTGGGAATCGCGGCGAGGCTTGCGCTCTTCCGGTGCACGCTCGGCCTGCTGTTCGCGGGCTGGCGATGGGGATGCGTCGCTGTTCTCAAGGGGGACGAAATCGGCGCGGGCGATCGGCTGCCCGATCAGCTTCTCGATAGCGGCGACAGATTTCTGGTCCGCAGGGCTGACGATCGAAATCGCTGTCCCGAGGCGTCCGGCCCGGCCTGTGCGGCCGATGCGGTGGACGTAGTCATCCGGATGGTGAGGAACGTCGAAATTGAAGACGTGGCTGACTTCGGGGATGTCGAGGCCGCGGGCTGCGACGTCGGAGGCCACCAGCAGCGGAAGCTCGCCCTTGCGGAATTGGTCGAGTGAGGCGGTTCGAGCCGACTGATCCATGTCGCCATGAAGGGCGCCGACGCTAAAACCGTGCTTCTGCAACGATTTATAAACCACCGCCACGTCGCGCTTGCGGTTGCAGAAGATGATCGCGTTCTTGAGATCCTTGGCGTCGCGGAGCAACTGCCGAAGCACTTCGCGCTTCTCGTGCGGCTCGCGTCCGACCCCGACCTGGAATTGGGTCACGCCCACGGCGGTGGACGCCGGTTTGGAAACTTCGATCTTTTCGGGATTGTGCAGGAAGGTCTCGGTGATGCGCCGGATTTCCGCTGGCATGGTCGCGGTGAAAAACAGGGTCTGCCGCGTAAACGGGACAAGCTTGCAGATGCGTTCGATGTCGGGAATGAAGCCCATGTCGAGCATGCGATCGGCTTCGTCGATCACCAGCAGTTCGACGCCCGTGAGAAGCAGGCCACCGCGCTCGGTGTGATCCAGCAACCGGCCGGGCGTCGCGATCAGCACGTCGACGCCGCGCATGAGCTTGGTGTCCTGGTCGCCGAATGACACGCCGCCGATCAGCAGGGCGACATTCAGTTTCTGGCCGGCGCCGTATTTGTCGAACTGTTCCTTGACCTGCGCTGCGAGTTCGCGCGTCGGCTCCAGGATGAGGGTGCGCGGCATCCGCGCGCGGGCCCGGCCCTTTTCCAGCAGCGTCAGCATCGGCAGCACGAAGGCGGCGGTCTTGCCGGTGCCGGTCTGGGCGATGCCGAGCACGTCGCGCCGGGCGAGAACGTGGGGGATCGCTTGTTCCTGGATGGGGGTGGGGATCGTATAACCAGTCGCCGCCACGGCAGCGAGAACCTTGTCGGACAGGCCGAGATTGGAAAAGGACATTGAGCCTCGAGTCGAAATCGCCGTTCGGACTCTGGAAATTTCTGTCGCGCTCACCCCGGAACGGCACGCTTTAAGGGCACGGGGAGGAGATATTTGCCGACAGGCGGCTGGCCAGAGAATCGCGTCTCGATTCTGACCGCGTTGCAGCGGAACATAGGCATGAAACGGCGAAAGTCAATGAATTTGAGGGCGAAAACCGCGAAAAACCTTAATACGACAACAAGTTGAAGGGGTTTCCAGCCCTCTGGCAGGGATGCATGAACCGCCTTCTTGTCCCTGACGACTATGACATACTGACCGCCGGAACCGGGCCTCGCCAGCCGCGCGGCCCGAGGGGACAGAATCATGGCCATATTTCGGATCGGGACGCTGCTGATCGGCCTCGTTGCGCTGATGACGGCGTTTGCCGCGCCAGCTTCCGCCGAAAGGCGCGTGGCGCTGGTGATTGGCAACAACGACTATCGCAACGTGCCACGGCTGCAGAAGGCGGTGAACGACGCGCGGACCATGACCGATGCGCTGAAACAGCTCGGCTTCACCGTGCTGTTCGCTGAAAATCAGACCCGCAAGGCGTTCAGCGAAACGATGTTGGCGTTCGACAAGATTGTTGAGCCGGGCGATACGGCGTTCTTCTTTTTTGCCGGACACGGATTCGAAATCAACGGCCAGAACTATCTGCTTCCGACGGACATCGCTGCGGTCACGCAAGGGCAGGAAGAGTTGATCCGTGACGGCGCATTCTCGGCCGAGCGCGTGATTTCACGCCTGCAGGCTCGTGGTGCACGAACCTCGATTTTCGTTTTCGATGCTTGCCGCAATAATCCCTTCGAGGCGACGGGCACACGCGCCCTTGGCGGAAGCGGCGGCCTCGCACCAATCTCACCGCCAGAAGGCGTGTTCGTGATTTTCTCCGCGGGCGCAAAGCAGACCGCGCTCGACCGCCTGAACGACAACGATCCCAATCCCAATTCGGTGTTCACCCGCAGCTTCGTGCGCGAACTGGCGCAACCGGGTCTCAATCTCGTGCAGATCGCCAAGCGGACCCAGTCCGATGTCCGTCAGATGACGGTGGCGGCGAGCCGGATGCAGACGCCCGCCTATTACGATCAGATCGTCGGTGATTTCGTCTTGAGGCCAGTCAAGGACGGCGACCGCGCCATCGCGGTCGAGGCGCAAACGCAGGTCGCGGCGCTGCCGGTGCAGCCGACGCCTCCGATTATCATCGATAACGGCAACGCGCCGATTGCGAGTTTCATGCGCCACAACGGCGGATGGTCGATTGCGTTTTCCATTGCAGACCCGACACTGGCGATTTCCTGGCGGCTCGGCGAGAGCGGCGAATTCAAGGAAACCGGTTTCACTGATGCGCTCGATCCGCGCACCCGGCGGCGCATGCCGAACCCTTCGATCGAACTGCCGAACGATGCGCCGGCGGCGACGATTCAGGTGCGTTATGTCGATCCGACCGGCCAGATGCAGGGACCGTTTCCGATCAAGTTCGATCCAGAAGCGGCGCTCATCGCCAGCCATCGCAAGCTGCTGGACATGACGTCGAACAGCTGGCTCTCGTTCGGCGGATACAGCGGCCCGCTGGTTTACTATTCGCAGATATTGTCGTTCCGCTGCGCGGTTCGGGAAATGCGCATTGGCATCGACACGACGGTGCCGAACCAGGTGGTCAAGATCCCGCCGTGCAATCCCAGGGATCCGTCCGCCATCCCGGAAAACGCCGCGTCATACATGAAGATTCCCGCATCGACCCGATCCGTTTCAGTCGAACTGACCTATCAGGACGGCAGCCTGTCGGAGATCAAGAACTTCCGGCGATAGGAAGGGACCGTCCCATGTCCTTCGAGAGTTCGAGCGAATCTGCCGGGCGATCCCTCTCGGTGCAATGTTGCATTGTAGGCGGCGGGCCTGCGGGCATGATGCTTGGCTATCTGCTTGGCCGCTCCGGGATCAGAACCATCGTTCTGGAAAAGCACGCAGATTTTTTCCGCGATTTTCGTGGCGACACGGTTCATCCCTCGACCATGCAGGTGATGCAGGAGCTGGGTCTTCTGGACGACTTCCTGAAAATTCCGCATCAGAAATTGACGCAGATGCAAGGCGTGTTCGGCGCGACGCCGATCCGGATTGCTGACCTGTCGCGACTAAAAACCCAGTGTCCGTTCATTGCGCTCATGCCGCAATGGGATTTCCTGAACTTTCTCGAAACGAAGGGGGCACGTTTTCCGAGTCTTCAGATCATGAAGTCCACCGAAGCAACCGAGCTGGTCAGGGACAGCGAGCGGATAACCGGCGTCGTTGCTGCCACGCAGCAAGGGCCGCTTCACGTTACGGCAGACCTCACGGTGGCTTGCGATGGCCGTCATTCGATTCTGCGGGAGCAGGCGGGCCTCAAGAGCGAAGATATCGGCGCGCCGATAGACGTGCTCTGGTTTCGCGTCGGAAAGCAGAAGGCCGACAGCGACGGCATATTCGCGCGCCTGCAGCGCGGGCAGATGATGGTGACCATCGATCGTGATGACTACTGGCAGTGCGCCTATGTGATCGCCAAAGGCAAGATCGACGACATCAAGGCGCGCGGGCTTGATGCGTTTCGCGAGAATGTCGCATCGCTGGTGCCGATCTTGCGCGATCACATCGGCGACGTAAAAAGCTGGGATGACGTCAAGCTGCTCACAGTTCGGATTGATCGGCTGACGCAATGGGCGTTGCCCGGCCTGCTTTGCATTGGCGACGCAGCGCATGCGATGTCTCCGGTTGGGGGCGTTGGCGTCAATCTTGCGGTTCAGGATGCGGTCGCGGCCGCAAACATCCTGTTCGACAAATTTGGGGCCGGGGAGCCATCGCTGGACGACCTCGAAGACGTTCAGCAACGTCGCCTGTTTCCGACGCAGGTGACGCAGGTCATGCAAACCGTTGTTCAGGATCGCATCATCAATCGCGCACTGTCCGGTGAAGATCTAAAGCCACCGTTCGCCGTCCGCGTGATCAATGCACTGCCGTGGCTCCAGGGCCTCACGGCCCGTCTGCTCGGCATCGGCGTTCGGCCGGAACACGTCCGCTCTGTCGAGAAGACATGATCATCCTTGTGTGGAATAGCCGCCATCCACCGGGATCGCAGTGCCGGTGACGAAATCGGACGCGGACGACGCGAGAAATACCGCGGCGCCCGCGAGATCATCGATGTTGCCCCAGCGTTTTGCGGGTGTGCGGTTCAGCACATTCTCGTTGAGCCCCGGAATCTGCTCGCGCGCGGTTCGGGTGAGGGCGGTGTCGATCCAGCCGGGCAGGATCGCATTGGCCTGAATGTTGTCGGCCGCCCACGACAATGCGATTGACTTGGTGAACTGCACGATGCCGCCCTTGCTCGCGGCATAGGCGGGCGCGAAGCTCGCACCGAAAATCGACATCATCGAACCGATGTTGATGATCTTGCCGCCACCGGCATCCTTCATCGCCGGATAGGCCGCTTTTGAGCAGATAAAGGCACTCGTGAGATTTGTATCGATCACGGTGTGCCAGTCGTCGAGACTGAGTGTGTGAGCGGGATGGCGGACGCTCATTCCAGCATTGTTGATGAGGATGTCGAGCCGGCCCAGCTGCTTCAACGTGACCTCGACCAAGTCTGCGACGGAGGCTTTGTCTGTCACATCGACCGTGACCGCCAGCGCCTTTGCGCCAAGCGTTTCGATGTCACGAACAGCGTCTTCGGACTTTGCCTTGTTGCGCCCGGCAATGACGATGCTTGCGCCTGCGCGGGCCAGACCGCGAGCCATGCCCAGGCCGATACCACCATTACCGCCGGTGACGATGGCGACCTTGCCGGTGAGATCGAAGAGCGTTGTTTGCATGTTGCCTCCGTTGCGGTCTTCGCCGCTCGCGGAGATCAAATCATATCGAGGCCATATCGCCTAGCGGCCCCGCGCGAACGCCACCATGAGCAATCCGACGAGGCTCAGTGCAGCACCGTAGTACGCCCATTGGATCTGGCTGATCATAAAGCTGGATTGCGGCCAGTTCACATAGCCCGTGCCCTGACCGATCCAGAGTAGACCGATGGCTATCGCGAATGCGCCGATGGTGAGGAAGAGTGTTCGCATATGAACACTACGCCTCGTTCCTGAATTGGTTTCATCCGCGCATGGCGGTTTACACGTCCAGCAGATCCTCGCTGGCGAACTCCGCCTTGTCGGAAATGAAGGCGAAGCGTGCTTCGGCCTTGGTGCCCATCAGGCGCTCGACGGAATCCGCGGTGCCTTCGCGGTCGTCCGGCAGCAGCACCACACGCAGCATGGAGCGCTTCGTCGGGTCCATTGTGGTTTCCTTCAATTGCGCCGGCATCATCTCGCCGAGGCCTTTGAAGCGGCCGATATCGACTTTGGCGTTGGCGTGGAATTCCCTTTTCAGGAGCTCATCGCGATGCGCCTCGTCGCGGGCGTAGACCGTCTTGGAGCCGTGCGTCAGACGATAGAGCGGGGGCACGGCGAGATAGAGATGTCCTTCGTCGATCAGGCGCGGCATCTGCCGGTAGAAGAACGTGATCAGCAGCGAGGCGATGTGCGCGCCGTCCACGTCCGCGTCCGTCATGATGATGATGCGTGAGTAGCGCAAATCCTCTTCGCGATACTGTGCGCCGATGCCGGCGCCGATGGCCTGAATGAGATCGGCCAACTGCGCGTTCGAGGTCAGCTTGTCCTTGGTTGCCGAAGCGACGTTGAGGATCTTTCCGCGCAGTGGCAGGATCGCCTGCGTCTTGCGGTCGCGCGCCTGCTTGGCGCTGCCGCCTGCGGAGTCACCTTCGACGATAAAGAGTTCGGAGCCCTCGGTGGCGCTGTTGGTGCAGTCGGCCAGCTTGCCTGGCAGCCGCAGTTTTTTCACAGCGGTCTTGCGCGAGGTCTCTTTCTCGGCGCGACGGCGCAGTCGCTCGTCGGCGCGCTCCACCACAAATTCCAGCAGCTTGTTGGCCTGCAGGGGATTGCCGGTCAGCCAGTGATCGAACGGGTCCTTGATGGCCTGTTCGACAATCTTCTGGGCTTCAGCGGTTGCCAGACGATCCTTGGTCTGGCCCTGAAATTCCGGTTCGCGCACGAACACCGAGAGCATGGCGGCTGCGCCAACCATTACGTCTTCAGACGTGATGGACGAGCCCTTCTTGCCCTGACCGATCCGCTCTGCGTAATCCTTCAAGCCGCGCAGCAGCGCGCTGCGGAAACCTGCTTCGTGCGTGCCGCCATCCGGCGTCGGAACCGTGTTGGTGTAGGACGACAGGAAGCCATCGGCGTCCGCAGTCCATGCGACCGCCCATTCGCAAGCGCCGTGTGCGCCGTTGCGGCCTGACTTGCCGGAGAAAATATCCGGATGCACCAGCGTGTCGGCGTGGATTGCTGCGGCGAGATAGTCCTTCAGGCCGCCGGGGAAATGGAATGTGTCTTCCGCCGGCACGTCATCGACGCCCTTGAGCAATTCCTTGTCGCAGCGCCAGCGGATTTCAACGCCGCCGAACAGATAGGCTTTCGAGCGCGCCATCTTGAACAGGCGCTGCGGTTTGAACACGGCCTTCACGCCGAAAATTTCGGTATCGGGCTTGAATCGGATGCTGGTGCCGCGGCGATTGTTGATCTTGCCGAGTTCTTCGAGCTTGCCCTTCGGCTTGCCGCGCTCGAAGGTCATCCTGTAGAGCTGCTGATTGCGCGCGACTTCGACCACGAGCTGCGAGGAGAGGGCGTTCACGACCGATACGCCGACGCCATGCAGACCGCCCGAGGTCTCGTAGACCTTGGAGTCGAACTTGCCGCCCGCATGCAGCGTGCACATGATGATTTCGAGAGCGGACTTCTTTGGAAATTTCGGATGCGGATCGACCGGAATGCCGCGGCCGTTATCGACGACGGTCAGATACCCGTCGGCTCCGAGATGCACCTCGATGAAAGTCGCGTGACCGGCCAGCGCCTCGTCCATCGAGTTGTCGATGACTTCCGCGAACAGGTGATGCAGCGCCTTCTCGTCGGTGCCACCGATATACATGCCGGGGCGACGGCGCACCGGCTCCAGACCCTCGAGCACCTCGATGTCGCGCGCGGTATAGCCAGCCTCCGCGCCTGATGGCTTGGCGGTGGCTTTTGCGGCCGCACGGGGCTTCCGGTCCGATGAGGCGAACAGATCGACGTCTGTTTTATCTTTCTTTTTCAAAGGCTTCCGCATATCTCTTAAATCTTGATAGATCGTGATCAGGGGACGAATCGCTGGCTGTTACTATGCCATGGTTAGGGCGGTAAATGTGACGCAGGCGGTTCCCGAACAAGGCAGTTCCAGTCGTGGTACTTGGAATTAAGGGGAACCGGCAGATTCGATAAAAGCCGGGATTGGGACATTGCATGACGTTCGAGGAAATGACTCGCGGGATCGCCGAATTTGTCCGCGACCATCAGATGTGGGCCGTGCCCGTCGTGTTCGCGCTCGCGTTCGCGGAATCTCTCGCATTTCTTTCGCTGGTCATTCCGGCGTGGGGCGCACTGGTATCGATCGGCGCACTGATCGGCGTTAGCGGCATCAGCTTCTGGCCGGTGTGGATTGCGGGCGGGCTCGGTGCGGCGATGGGGGACTGGGTCTCCTACTGGATAGGGGTCAGGTTTCACGACCGAATAGCTCACATGTGGCCGATGTCGAGTTTTCCCGACATGCTGCCGCGCGCTGAACGGTTCATGCAAAAGTGGGGCGTGCTCGGCATTTTCATCGGCCGCTTTTCCGGGCCGTTGCGCGCGACCGTGCCGCTCGTCGCGGGCATTGTCGAAATGGAGTACTGGCACTTCCAGTTCGCGAACTTCGCCTCCGCGTTCCTGTGGGCTGGCCTGTTGATGGCGCCAGGCATGCTCGGCGTCAAACTGCTCATGTGACCGGGCCATTTCAAACTATTTGTGATCGGGAATAGCTGTCGCGAAGTGGTGTTACAGTGACGCGCGGTCATGCGCGCGTTCGTGCTGCGAATGATTTGCAAGAAGGCGTCACAAACGGCGCGGTGTTTTCAAACGATCTCATTTACGGGGAGAAACAAGATGGATTTGACACGACGTCATGCGCTGACTGGCGCTGCAGCTCTCACTGCGGCTCCGCTGTTATCTGCTCATCCCGCGAAGGCTGCAGCACCCGTTGCGGGCAAGCAGAACGCCAGCTTCTATCGATATAAGGTCGGCGACGCTGAGGTCACCGTGATCTCGGATGGCGCCAACACGTTTCCGCTCGGCGAGACGTTTGTTCTCAACGCCAAGAAGGACGAGGTCAATGCTGCGCTCGAGAAAGCTTTCCGCCCGCGCGACAAGATGACAATCCAGTTCGGACCGCTCGTGATCAACACCGGTGGCAAGCTTGTGGTCATCGATACCGGCAACGGACCCGGCGCTTTTGCATCGAGCAAAGGTGCGGTCGGTCAGTTTTCGTCCAACATGGCGGCGGCCGGGATCGATCCCAAGTCGATCGACATGGTGGTGATCTCGCACTTCCACGGCGATCACGTGAACGGCCTGCTTACCGCAGACAATCAGCTTGCGTTCCCGAACGCGGAGGTTCTGGTGCCTGCCGCGGAGTGGAAGTACTGGATGGACGATGGCGAGATGAGCCGCGCTCCTGCCGGTCGCATGGAAGGTCTGTTTAAGAACAACCGCCGCGTTTTCGAAGCCGGGCTGAAGAAGAAGGTGACGCCCTATGAGTGGGGCAAGGATGTTGCTCCCGGTTTGCTGACCGTCGAATCCATCGGCCACACCCCCGGCCACACGTCGTTTGTCCTGTCGTCCGGCGCGGACAAGGTCTTCATCCAGTCGGATGTAACCAATGATCCCGACCTGTTCGTCCGCAATCCCGGCTGGCACCTGATGTTCGATCAGGACCCTGCACAGGCCGAGAAAACCCGGCGCAAGGTTTACGACATGATCGCCGCCGACAGGATGCGCGTGCAGGGCTTCCATTACCCGTTCCCCGGCCTCGCCAACATCGAGAAGGACGGCTCGGGTTATCGCTGGGTGCCGGCCCCCTGGAATTCGTCCATCTAAGCTGACGGATCACGACTTGACGGAAATTGGGCGCGGACTTATATCCGCGCCCATGATTTTGAATGCAATCATCATCGCTGCCCGCCGTCGCCGCATTCCCGCGGTATGGGCGGTTGATCGCGTTTAAGATCACCTTTCGTGCCGCCGGAGACAGTCCGCGGCATGCTTCCACTCCCAAAACACGCGGTTTGATCTCAGGCGGCTCCTCGCTGAAGCAGGAGTTTGCAATGTACGTTCCGCCCGCCTCCCGAGTTGATCGAACTGCTTGCCTCGCGTTTGCTGCCGCGCGCGGTTTTGGGCTCGCCTGCGCCCACGACGGCAAAAAGCCGGTCGCGTCGCCGGTGCCGTTCCACATTGAATATGGGAGCGATGGCACGCCGCTGCTTTGCTTTCATCTTGCTCGTCACAATCCGCTTGTCGGCCACGCCGACGGCGTGACGCCGTGGCTGTTCGCCGTGAGCGATGCGGACGCCTATGTGTCACCCGATTGGTACGTTTCGCCCGATCAGGTGCCGACGTGGCTCTATCAGACGGTTCACATGACGGGTCCGGTTCGGGTGATGACAGGACAACAACTGCCTGATCATCTGAACCAGGCCAGTGCCCGGTTCGAAAGCGACCTTGCGCCGAAGCGGCCCTGGACGATGGACAAGATGTCTAGCGGCCGTCGCGAGGCGATGATGAAAGCGATCGTGGGATTGGTCATGACCGTCGAGGAGATTGAGGGCAGCTTCAAGCTGAACCAGCACAAATCGGATGCGGACCATGTTGCGGTGACCGGCGCTTTGGCCTTACAGAAGTCGGCGGGCGCACAAACACTGTCGGCTGCGATGCGCGCCGCGCGCCCGCAGGCTTTTGCTGCCATTAAAGAAAATGAAATGTTGAGCACTGTGCACGAAAGGATCGCGCCATGAGCACGAAGAAGAAGATCGGTATCCTCGGCGCTTCGGGCTACACCGGGGCGGAGCTCGTCCGGCTGTTGCTGCGCCATCCCCGAGTGGAGATCGCCGTGCTGACGGCCGACCGGCGTGCCGGGCAGATGATGGGCGACGTGTTCCCGCAATTTGCTCCTTACGATCTCCCACGGCTGGTGACGATCGACGAGGTCGATTGGGCCAACGCCGGGCTCGATCTGGTGTTCTGCGCACTGCCGCACGCCACCACGCAGAAGGTGTTGAAGGACGTTTTCGCCAAGGCCCCTGACGTCAAGATTGTCGACCTGTCGGCGGACTTCCGGCTGGAAGATCCGGCGGCCTACGCCAAGTGGTACGGACACGAGCATCACGCGCTGGAACTACAGAAGGAAGCCGTCTATGGGCTGGCGGAAATCTATCGGCGTGACATCAAGAAGGCGCGGCTGGTCGCCAATCCTGGCTGCTACACCACCTGCGCACAGTTGCCGCTGATTCCGCTGTTGAAAGCCAAGGCGATCGAGCCGGACGAAATCGTCATCGACGCCAAGTCAGGCATGACCGGTGCAGGACGCTCGGCGAAGGAGGAGATGCTGTTCTCGGAAGTCTCCGAAGGCTTCAATGCCTATGGTGTCGGCCAGCATCGGCATATGGCCGAACTCGATCAGGAGTTCTCGAAGGCCGCCGGCAAGGATGTCGTCGTATCGTTCACCCCGCATCTTCTCCCGATGAATCGCGGCATCTTCTCGACCATCTATGTGCGGGGCCGGCGGGGCAAGATCGCGCAGGACCTTCACGAGATTCTGGTCAAGCAATACGAGAAGGAGCCGTTCGTTCACGTCCTGCCGTTCGGCAAGACACCGCACTCGCGGCATGTGCGCGGCTCGAACATGACGTTCATCGGCGTGGCCGCGGATCGCATCGCGGGGCGGGCAATCATCGTCTCGACGCTCGACAATCTTACCAAAGGCGCCTCGGGCCAGGCAGTGCAGAACATGAATCTGGTGCTTGGGTTTCCGGAGACGGCGGGCGTCGATCAGCCACCGATGTTTCCGTAAGACATCGCATAGCGGACATACGAAAGAAAAAAGGGACGGCGATCAGCCGTCCCTTTTGTTTGACCGGCGATGTCGCGCGATCAGAGGATCTTGAAAATCGCCAGCGCGAGAACGGCCTGCGCGATGAATCCGACGGTGAAGGCGAGGGTGCGCAGCACGGGAACGCCGAACGTGTAGACAATGAGATGCGCAACGCGCGACCAGAAGTACACGGCGCAGGCAAGCACGGTCCATTTGGTCGAATAGTCGACCGCATTGAGGATCAGGACCAGCGGCGCGAAGATCACAAGATTTTCGACGGCGTTGTCATGGGCGAACATCAGGCGGTTGGCCCATTCGGCCTGTGGCTTGTCGTTGCGCGACGGGTTCGCCAGGGTGCCGCTAAGGCCGCGCACCTGGCAGCGATTGAGAATGTAGGGCACCCAGAGCAGGCCTGTGAAAATAACGGTCAGCGTCAGCCAGAACAGTTCACGTGTCATCGACGTTTTTCCTTCCAATCTTGCAAGGCCTGCCCGGAGGCGGGTGGAAATGCCTTCACCGTCCCGTCATGGTACGGGGCGAGTCGACGAAGCAAATAACGTGAGAAGTCATAGACGATTGGCGGTGCGAGGCCAATGTCGAGGCAGGTGTTATTCTCAGGCGCGGACCCGGACATAGCTTCCCGGCGCGTCTTCGAGCGCTTCCAAGGGCCCGGAGCCGGGGATGCGCGCGGGCACCTGTTCGGCGTCGATCGACTCGACCCATGAGCGCCAGTCAGGCCACCACGACCCCTTGTGCTCCTGCGCATCCTTGACCCAGTCGGCGAGTGTGACGTCGCCGATGCGGTCATTGGTCCAGTACTGGTACTTTTCCAGCTCCGGCGGATTGACCACGCCTGCAATGTGGCCCGATCCGGCCAGCACATATTTGACCGGACCGCCGAAGAACTGCGAGCCATAGAGCACGGATTCCGCTGGCGCGATGTGATCTTCCTTGGTGGCGAGATTGTAGATCGGCACTTTCACCTTGGAGAGATCGAGTTGGGTGTTGTCGATGGCCATGGTGCCAGTGGACAGCCGGTTCTCGAGATAGCAGTTGCGCAGGTAATAGGAATGGTTTGCCGCCGGCATGCGGGTGGCGTCCGAATTCCAGTGCAGCAGGTCGAATGCCGCCGGCTCCTTGCCCTTGAGATAATTGCTGACGACGTACGACCAGATCAGGTCGTTTGAACGCAGCATGTTGAAGGCCATCGCCATCTTGCTGCCTTCGAGCACGCCGGTTTGTTTCATGTCGCGTTCGAGATTCGAAATCTGGCTCTCGTCGACAAACACGAGCAGATCGCCGGCATGGGTGAAATCGACCTGTGCAGCGAGGAACGTCGCCGAGGTCACACGGACCTGGCGCTTTTCCGCGAGCCACGCCAGCGTCGTCGCCAGCAGCGTGCCGCCCACGCAGTAGCCTATGGTGTGGACGCGCATCTCGCCCGTGGCCTTTTCGATGACGTCCATCGCCGTCAGCGGGCCTTCGCGCATGTAATCTTCGAAGGTCTTGCCGCCGAGCGTCTTGTCGGGGTTGACCCATGAGATCAGGAACACCGTGATGCCCTGATTGACGCACCACTGGACGAATGACTTCTGCCTGTTGAGATCGAGAATGTAGAACTTGTTGATCCACGGCGGCACGACCAGCAATGGCGTGCGCAGGACGGTTTCCGTCGCCGGCGAATATTGAATGAGCTGCATGATCTCGTTCTGGTAGATGACCTTGCCCGGTGTCAGCGCGACATCGCGACCGACTTCGAGGTTGCCTGCGGACTGACGGATCTTGAGCGTGCCGTGTCCGGCCTCGATGTCTTCCGCAAGCATCGTCATGCCGCGGACAAGGTTATCGGCATTGCTTGCCAGCGTTTGCCGAAGAACTTCCGGATTGGTCAGCACGAAGTTGGACGGCGAAATCGCGTTGGTGACCTGCTGAACGTAGAACTCCGCTTTCTTGCGGGTATGCGGATCGAGGCCGTCGGCATTCTTGACGAGGTCGTTCGCGCACTGCGTGGTGAGCAGATAGGCCTGCATCATGAAATCAAAAAACTGATTGGTCTTCCATTCAGGATCATGGAAACGCTTGTCGCGCGGCGACGGTTCGGCCGCGGGTGTCGTTGCCTCGCCCGACAGACGGCGCGCGGCGCTGGTCAGCAAGTCCAGATAGGCCTTGCCGAACTTCATCTGCACGTCGGCGGCACGATCCTTGTCGGAAAGCCAGTACTCGGCGACCGACGTAAACGTCTTCACCACTTCGTTGAGTTCGCCGGGTGGCCGGCCCTTTTCCTCACCGTTTTCACGCGGCTTCAGATAGGCGGAGAGGGCGCGACCGCTTGATTCAAGTGCGCGCGCAAGATTTGCCGAGAACGCCTCCGGATCGAAGCTTTTCGTGGAGCCGTTCTCGCCGGTCTTGGTGCTTAGCAGGGTGTCACTCATCGCTTACTTCTGAACTTTCGTTTCGATCAGCCACGAACCTTGTGAGTTCGCACGATCATCATGGCATAGTTCGGATCGGCTTGCTGATTTGCATGTGCTGCGTTGCGGCATGATTAATACTTCGGTCACATTAGAGCCTCATGAACACTGTCTGCTCAGCGGCAATGATTATCCGGGGTTAACGCTCTCCGCCGATGATAAGTTCGCATCGCCTGCCCATCCACAGAGCAGGAATCGTGCCGATCGAAACCAGAGGACGTAAATATTTCCGTGCGACGCCAAATGCAGCGGGTTCGGCAGTCGCCGGCTTGGGCCGGCTTGCTGCTGCTTGGCCTTGCGCTCGGCGGTTGCGCGTCCACGATCGCTGACGCACCCTTGGTCGGGCTGCCTGCAAATACGCCAGCGCGGCCTGCAACCCCGGCAGAGTATCTGTCCGTCCATGACCTGCCGGCGCCCCGTCAGGAAACGGTGCTGGATCAGGCCCAGCAGGACAAGCTGGAGAAGGATTTGCTCGCGGCCCGCGATCGGCAGGCCTCCGGCGCAAAGGCCGCCCAGCGCCGCACCAACTGAGATTTACGCTTCGCCGCAACCCCCGGTGGTGCTAAAAAGACCACGATTCAATCGCAAAAATGCAAATTCTGGTGCGGGTCCTCCCGCATTGCGTCCGAATCCGCGTAATATGCTGAAATTCCGCACCTTCTAACCACCGTGCCGAATTCCACTTCGGTGCAAAACACGTTACTGATCTCGTCTGTTACCGCCGGTTTTACCGGCCTTCGGAGCCCGACCCATGGAAGAGTTTTACCGTATCCGCCGTCTGCCGCCTTACGTGTTCGAGCAAGTCAATCGGGCCAAGGCGGCCGCGCGGAACGCCGGGGCCGACATCATCGATCTCGGGATGGGAAATCCGGACCTGCCGACACCGCCGCATGTGATCGAAAAGCTTAAAGAGACACTCGGCAAGCCGCGGACCGACCGGTATTCGGCATCGAAGGGTATTACAGGCCTGCGTCGTGCGCAGGCTGCCTATTACGAGCGCCGTTTCGGCGTGAAACTCAATCCGGAAACCCAGGTCGTTGCGACACTCGGTTCCAAGGAAGGCTTCGCCAACGTTGCGCAGGCGATCACGTCGCCCGGTGACGTGGTGCTGGTGCCGAACCCAAGCTATCCGATCCACGCCTTCGGCTTCCTGATGGCGGGCGGTGTGGTTCGCTCTGTTCCTGCCGAGCCGACTCCAGAACTGTTCAGCGCGCTCGAGAAGGCGATCATCCACTCGATCCCCAAGCCGATTGCGATGATCGCGTGTTATCCGTCGAACCCGACGGCTTATGTCGCCTCACTTGATTTCTACAAGGACCTCGTCGCGTTCGCGAAGAAGCACGAGATATTCATTCTGTCCGATCTGGCCTATGCGGAGCTTTATTTCGACGGCGTGCCGCCGCCATCCGTTTTGCAGGTGCCGGGTGCAATCGATGTCACGGTCGAATTCACGTCGATGTCGAAGACGTTCTCGATGGCCGGCTGGCGCATGGGCTTTGCGGTGGGCAATGAGCGGATCATCGCTGCGCTGACCCGCGTCAAATCATACCTCGACTACGGTGCGTTCACACCGGTTCAGGTCGCAGCCACGGCTGCGCTGAATGGTCCGCAGGATTGCATCAAGGAAATGCGTGACACCTACCGCAAGCGCCGCGACGTGCTGGTGGAAACCTTTGGCCGCGCGGGCTGGGATATTCCGCCGCCGGCTGCGTCAATGTTCGCCTGGGCGCCGTTGCCGGAGAAGTTTCGCGAAGTCGGCAGCATGCAGTTCGCCACACTCATGGTGGAAAAATCCGGTGTCGTTGTGTCGCCCGGCGTCGCCTTCGGCGAGCATGGCGAGGGCTATGTCCGCATCGCGATGGTGGAAAACGAGCAGCGCATTCGCCAGGCCGCCCGCAATATCCGGCGCTTCCTTGAAACTGGCGTTGAATCGTTGCACAACGTGGTTCCGCTCGCCAATCGGCGGTAATTTTTCCGGCAGGTTTTC
This sequence comes from Afipia massiliensis, assembly GCF_001006325.2. Lineage (NCBI taxonomy): Bacteria > Pseudomonadati > Pseudomonadota > Alphaproteobacteria > Hyphomicrobiales > Nitrobacteraceae > Afipia > Afipia massiliensis. The sequence continues at coordinate 3,724,760 of NZ_LBIA02000001.1, forward strand.
AGCACAATGGTCGCACCACTCAAGGTGGGTATCGCGGGCCTCGGCACCGTGGGTGCCGAGGTAGTCCGCCTGATCGAAAGTCAGAGCAGGGTCTTGTCGGCGCGGTGTGGCCGTGGCGTCCGGGTTGTCGCAGTGTCAGCGCGTTCAAAAGCCAAGAAGCGCGGGCTCAATCTGCGCGGCCTCGAGTGGGCGAAGAACCCGCTGGCGCTCGCCAACGATCCGAAGATCGACTGCTTCGTCGAACTGATGGGCGGTTCCGGTGAACCGGCGTTGTCGGCGATCGAAGCGGCTCTGCGGAACGGCAAATCGGTGGTCACCGCGAACAAGGCGCTGATCGCCAAGCACGGTTCTCGCTTGGCTGCGCTGGCCGAAAAACACGGCGGTGCACTGAACTACGAAGCGGCGGTGGGGGCAGCGATCCCCGTCATCAAGACGCTGCGCGAAGGTCTCGCCGGCACCGACATTCATCGCGTCTACGGCATTCTCAACGGCACCTGCAACTACATCCTGACCCGGATGGAGCGCGAGGGATTGTCGTTCGCGGAATGCCTCAAGGATGCGCAGCGGCTCGGCTATGCCGAGGCCAATCCGTCTTTCGACGTCGATGGACATGACACCGCGCAGAAGCTCGCCATTCTCGCGAGCCTTGCGTTCGGCACCAAAGTCAATCAGAGCGCGGTTTACGTCGAAGGCATTTCATCGATTGCGCCGGAAGATTTGCGCGCAGCCGAGGAACTTGGCTATCGCGTCAAACTGCTTGGCGTCGCGGTGCGGACCGAGTCCGGTATCGAACAGCGCGTGCATCCGACCATGGTGCCGAAGTCATCCTCGATTGCGCAGGTTATGGACGTGACCAATGCGGTCACCATCGACGGCGAGGGATTTCCGCCGATCACGCTGGTCGGTCCCGGCGCTGGCGGTGCCGCGACCGCTTCGGCGGTGCTCGCCGACATCGCGGATGTCGCACGTGGTATTCGTGCTGCGCCGTTCGGACGGCCGACTGCGAAGCTGAAAACCACAACCAAGGCGCCGATGAAGCGTCATGAAGGCGGCTACTATATTCGCCTGATGGCGCGCGACCTTGCTGGAACGGCTGCGACCATCGCGACGCGTCTCGCCGAGCAGAAAATTTCCATTGAATCGATCGTGCAGCGTCATCCTGATGGCACAGTCGAACCGACAAATACGCGCGGCAAACCATCGCCGGTGCCTGTCATCCTCATTACCTACGCCACCACTGAGGATGCGGTGCGCCGTGCCCTGCATGCCGTCCAGCAAGATCGGGTGATAACCGGCCGTCCGCAGGTCATCCGCATCGAAAAGAACTGATAGGGTCCGGTCAGCCGGGTCCGTCGCCACGTTGTTGTCTTGGGAGTTAGCCTATGTCCGTTACGATTTCCGTTCCGCCGCAGCTTCTGCTGGAACGCATTCTCACACTCGAAATCGTGCGCGTGACTGAGCGTGCCGCCGTATCCGCTGCGCGCCTCCGGGGCCACGGCAACGAGAAAGCCGCCGACCAGGCGGCGGTGGACGCCATGCGGCGCGAGCTCAACAAGATTCCAATTCAGGGCACCGTCGTGATCGGCGAAGGCGAACGCGACGAAGCGCCGATGCTGTTCATCGGTGAAAAGGTCGGCTCGGATGCCGGTCCGGAAGTCGATATCGCGGTCGATCCGCTCGAAGGCACCACGCTGTGCGCCAAGAACATGCCGGGCGCGATTGCGACCATGGCGATGGCGGAAGGCGGCACGCTGCTGAATGCCCCGGACGTCTATATGCAGAAGATCGCCATCGGTCCCGGCTACCCGAAGCATGTTGTGGAACTGGATGCATCGCCTGCCGAAAACATTCGTCGCCTTGCACGCGCCAAGGACGTGCATCCGTCAGCGATCACGGCGCTTGTGCTTGATCGTCCGCGCCACGCTGACATCATCAACGCGATCCGCAGCACAGGCGCGGCTGTGCGCCTGATCACCGACGGCGACGTTGCGGGCGTGATCCATACCGCAGACCCGGACAACACCGGCGTCGACATCTACATGGGCACCGGTGGCGCGCCGGAAGGCGTGCTGGCTGCGGCCGCGCTGCGCTGCATCGGCGGCCAAATGCAGTGTCGTCTCATTCTCGATACTGACGAGAAGCGCGAGCGCGCTCTGAAGATGGGTGTGACCGACCCCAAGATGATCTACGGCATCGAGGACATGGCGCGCGGCGATTGCCTGTTCGCGGCGACCGGTGTGACTGACGGCTCGCTGCTGTCCGGCGTCAAATTCCGCAAGAACGTCATCGAAACCGAGACCGTCGTGATGCGCTCGGTCACCGGCACCGTTCGCATCATCAAGGGCGAACATCGCCAGTTCGAGAAATTCCACCTCGATTGAGCAGGGCATAATCCATGACTGACCGCGTTGTCATCCGGCCTCTTCGCGTGGATGAGCGCGAAGCGTGGGAGCCTTTGTGGGCCGGCTATCTCAAGTTCTACAAAGCCACCGTTCCGGCTGAGACGACTGCCGTGACGTGGCAGCGCTTTCACGACGATGCGGAGCCGATGTACGTGCTCGGTGCATTCGTCGATGAAAAGCTGACCGGTATTGTCCATTTCCTTTACCACCGCTCATGCTGGACGGTCGGCAACTATTGCTATCTGCAGGATCTGTTCGTGAACGCAGGTGCGCGCGGGCATGGCGTGGGCCGCAAGCTGATCGAGGCCGTCTATGAGAAGGCCAAGGCCGCCGGTGCGAGCAGGGTGCACTGGCTGACGCAGTTCGAAAACGCGCGCGCACAGATTCTGTATGACGAAGTCGCCGATCGGTCGGGCTTCATGCAATACCGCAAGATTCTCTGAGGAGTTCGATGTCCGAGATCAAGGCGCTGGTGTTCGATGTCTTCGGGACCGTGGTCGATTGGCGAACCAGCCTGATCGATAATTTCATCGCATGGGGCAAGGCGAAGGGCATCAAGGGCGACTGGACCGCGCTGGTCGATGGGTGGCGTGGCGCGTATATGCCGTCGATGGACGAGGTTCGCAAACATCCGGAGCGGGGCTTCGTGATCCTCGACGACCTGCAGCGGCAGTCGATCGAGCCGCTCACCGCAAAACTCGGCATCACCGGTCTGACGCCGGCCGATTTCGATTATCTCACCCGAGGCTGGCACAGCCTCAATCCCTGGCCGGACAGTGTCAGCGGCCTGACACGGCTGAAGACAAAGTTCATCATCAGTCCGCTGTCCAACGGCAACGTCGCGCTTCTGACCAACATGGCGAAGCATGCCGGCCTGCCGTGGGATCTGGTGCTGAGCGCCGAGATTTTCCGCCATTACAAGCCTGATCCCGAAGCCTATCTGGGCGCAGCGAAGATTCTCGGTCTTGCGCCGGCGCAGGTGATGATGGTCGCCGCTCACAATAACGATCTGGCGGCGGCGCAGGCGCTCGGCCTGAAGACGGCTTTTGTGCCGCGCATCACGGAGTATGGTCCGTTTCAGAACCGTGATTTCAAGGCCGAGGGAAACTGGGATTTCGTCGTCAAGGATTTCAACGACCTCGCCGACAAGCTCGGCTGCTAAGCTCGTCGCGGCGAATCATTGAACGTTGACGCTTCGTGCTTACCTGCGGAAGGCATCATGACGCTCCCTGCATCCGCATTGCCTGCTGAGTCGGTCCCGGCCTTCCTTGGCGTGACCCGGTCCGCGACCGGCCGCGTGTGGCGCGACCGGCTGGATCCGCGCGGCGCGGCGAGGGCGCTTGCCATCGCGCAGCGTTATCAGGTGCCCGAAATGCTGGCGCGGATCATTGCTGGCCGTGGCATTGACATCGATGCCGTCGATGATTTCCTCGATCCGACCATTCGTAAACTGATGCCCGACCCTTTGACGGTGACGGAAATGGAAGCCGCTGCGAAACGCATTGCCGATGCGGCGGCGCGCGGCGAGAAGGTTGCGATCTTCGGTGACTATGACGTGGACGGTGCGACCTCGGCGGCGCTGCTGACCTGGCATTTGCGTCATTGCGGGCTCGATCCGCTGATCCATATTCCCGACCGCATCTTCGAAGGCTACGGCCCCAATGTCGAAGCGGTGCGAGGGCTTGCCAACAAGGGCGCGACGCTGCTGGTCACGGTCGATTGCGGCACCACAAGCATCGAGCCGCTTGCGGAAGCCAAGCGCCTCGGCATGGACGTGGTCGTGATCGATCATCACCAGTGCGGTGATGAACTTCCCGTGGTGGATGCGCTGGTCAATCCGAACCGGCTCGACGATCTATCGGGCCTTGGGCATCTCGCCGCTGTCGGTCTTGTGTTCGTTACGCTGGTGGCTGTGAACCGCGAGTTGCGCGCCCGTAATTTCTGGAGCGATGTGCGGCCCGAACCAAATCTGCTTGATGCGCTCCACCATGTCGCACTCGGCACCGTCGCCGACGTCGCTTCTCTGACCGGACTCAATCGCGCTTTCGTCGCCAAGGGATTGATCGCGCTGCGACGCCGGGATCACGTCGGCCACACCGCGTTGATGGATGTCTCCCGGCTCAGCGGCCCGCCTGAGGCTTGGCATCTCGGATTCATGCTGGGTCCACGCATCAATGCGGGCGGCCGTATCGGACGCGCCGACCTGGGCGTGCGATTGCTGCTCGAAGGCGATATCTCGGAAGCTGCCCGGATCGCTGCTGAACTGGATCGTCTCAACACTGAGCGCCGCGTGATCGAGCAGATGGCGGAAGCGCAGGCCGAGGCGGAAGCGCTGGCGTCGCTCGGACTCGACGACAAGGGCTCTGTGATCGTTACGGCTTCCGAGGGCTGGCACCCGGGCGTGGTCGGTCTTGTGGCGTCACGGCTCAAGGAGAAGTTTTCGCGACCAGCTTTTGCCATTGCGCTGGAACCCGGCGGCATCGGCACAGGCTCGGGCCGCTCCATTCCGGGCGTCGATCTTGGCAAGGTGGTGCGCGAGGCGGTGAATGAAGGAATTCTGCTGAAGGGCGGCGGGCATGCGATGGCCGCGGGCGTGACGCTGAAGAAGGAGAACCTCGCGGAGTTTCGGGCGTTTGTCGAAACAGCGCTGGCCGCGACCGTTGCCGACGCGCGGCATGCGAATGAGCTGTTCATCGACGGTGCCGTCAGCGCGCGCGCGGTGACCACTGATTTCGTCAACACCATGAACCGCGCCGGACCGTATGGCGCAGGCAATCCCGAACCGCTGATCGCGTTGCCGTCACACCAACTGGTTTTCGCGGATGAAGTGGGACAGGCGCATCTGCGTCTGCGATTCAAGTCCGGCGACGGTTCTTTCGTCAATGGCATCGCGTTCCGTTCGATCGGTCAGAAACTCGGCAATGCGCTGATCGAAAATCGCGGACAGATGTTGCATGTCGCGGGATCGCTCACGGTCGATCGCTGGCAGGGCTCCGAGCGCGTGCAGATGCGTGTGACGGATGTGGCCGTGCCTGATCTGGGGCCTAGCGTTATTCGCTAGGCCTCATTCCTGAGCGCGCAACGCACCTCTGGATGACGATCTCGGTGATGGGACATGCGCACAATCTCTGCGCGTCGTCCCCGCGCAGGCGGGACCCATACTCCCTGAGTTCTCGATTTGAGGGAGATGCTGGAGCGATCTTCTCGCCATCATCACATCGTTTAGTGGTTATGGGTCCCCGCCTGCGCGGGGACGACGAATGAATGTGACGTGACAGCGTGTGTCACTTCGACTTCCAGATTCAATTTTCAAACAGCCACTACATTCACGCACGCGCCATCGTTCTCGCGCCACGCGCGAGGTGAACTCTGAGTCTCGCCCTCAAACAATGAGGGGCATGGAGCGCCGCGAGGCGCAAATGTAGTGTCTCGCTTCCTTTGCGAGGAAGCGCATCGCCTTGCGGCGCTCCATCAGCGGCGATTTTGGGCGAGGGGAGCGTTCTTCCGGGACAGGACAAGCGCTTTCACGCCCCGATCCGGCGGCTTTCGCCGCGTTCATCCTGTCCGCGTCCAGCCACTGAAGGCAGAGCCACGTAGTTGGCCCGGTCGCTGACCCCAGCCTCCCGGACGCATGGTTGCGAACCATGCGCGCAGGCGCCGTATCCTGCTCCGCTCTCTGACGCCTCTAGAAAGCGCCCCTCACGAACAGGACGCGCTGAATTTAAGGGAGGTTCAGCGCATGGGGATTGCTATCCCCATCACGAAATGTTGCAGAAATGCGTGGCTTTCTGCCCTGTCATTCCGGGCTCGCGCGAAAACGCGCGCCCCGGAATGACGGGTGGAAAAATCTCCATCCAGATCATTTTGCTGGCGTTGTTTGGAATCCCCCCACGTCGTCCCGGCGAAGGCCGGGACCCATACGCCCAAGATTCTCGATTGAGGAAGATGTTGGAGCGATCTTATCGCCACCACCACGATGTTCGGTGGTTATGGGTCCCCGCCTGCGCGGGGACGACATCGTATATATGGCGCAATCCCAGTTAAACTCGTCGTCTGCAACTCGCAGTCTTTATGAGCAAAGCGGGCTGACGGCAGCTACGATCCTTGCCGCAGCCGCGCCAGCACCTTCAATCCGGCATAACCGTCAGCGGGCAGCAGTCCTGCCTTGGTCTGGAAATCTTTCACTGCCTGCATGGTGTCGTTGCCGACGCGGCCATCGGTGCCGCCGGTGTCGAACCCCGCCTTGGTGAGGCGCGTCTGGACTTCCTGGATTTCGGCCAGCGTGAGCGCGCGTTCCGATCCGGGGAAGGGCTGGACGAATGGTCCGCCGCCCTGAATGCGATCGCCGAGATGCACGATGGCGAGCGCGTAGTTCATCGACGGATTGTAGCTCTTCACGGCGTAAAAATTCGGTCCCAGCAGGAACGATGGTCCGCCCTGCACGGGCACCCAGAGCTGTGCAGAATCGTTGGGGCGCGGAAACGGCTGGCCGTCCGCGCGGGTGACGCCGGAGGCAGCCCACTTGGCGTAGGACTGGCTGCCGCTCTTGGGCGCGGTCGCGCCCTTCACCTCATAACCCCAATGCTCGCCGCGACGATACTTGCCGCGGTTGACGAGGTAGCGCGCGCTGGAGCCCAGCGCGTCATCGGGGCGGCCGAACGGCGAGACGCGGCCGTCGCCGTCGTAGTCGAAGCCGACATTGAGCCAGACTTCCGGCATCCACTGGGTGTGGCCCATCGCGCCGGCCCATGAGCCGCGCATTTCCTCGGGCGTGCTCCAATGCTTGTCGACAATGCGCAGCGCGTTGATGAGTTCGGTTTCCCAGTAGGCCTTGCGGCGGGGCTCGTTCCACGCCAGCGCCGCCAGCGAGGGAAACACTGGCCGCATATGGTTCTGCTGCACCAGCGGGTCGCCGTACGCTGTCTCGACGCCCCACAGCGCGAGCAGCGTGCCGCGCTCGACGCCGAAATCCTTTTCGATCCGCGCAAACAGCGCACTGTATTTCTGAAGCGCCACCTTGCCTGCGGCCAGACGCCAGTCCGAGACGCGGCGGTTGATGTATTGCCAGAGTTGCTCGTTGAACTCAGGCTGCTTGCGCATCTTCTGGAACACGCTCATGTCCGGTTCGATGCGGCTCAGCACGCGAATGTAGGTGCCCTCGGAAATCCCGCGCGCGAGGGCGCGGGCGCGAAATCCTTCGCGCCATTGATCGAAGCCGGGAGGGCTCGCGAGCGCGCGAAGCGGATTGGCCATCAGCGCGCCTGCACCAATCGCAGTGCCAAGCAGCGTTCGTCGCGTGAGGAAGGTCGGATTCCGAGAATCTCTGTGTGTCATGCGGTCAGTCTAGCGTGGCTTTGCAGAATGGGCCAAAGGCCAATCTGCCGCGGATTCTGTCTGGCATGATCCCTCGGGTCAGGCCCGAGGGCATGCTTGTCTGAGAACCGGTTCCCATTTCGGGATCATGCCGTCTAGCGGCCTCCGCCTTCCGTAACAGCATTCGGCGGGAGATCCGCACGCGGTTGGGCATGCGCCATCGCAGGCGCTTCCGGAGGCGGCTGGATGTATTCCCGGCCACGGCCGCCGACGAGGCGTTCATAGGACGAGATCAGGGTGACGTAGGGATTGACCCAGAGCCAGCCGTCACGTGTGAACACCTGGACGTCGAAATGCAGATGGTTTGTCGTTCCGCCGGGGCGATCCTGAAAATTCGAAACCACACCGATCCGCTCGCCCTCGGTCACGCGCCGTCCATAGATCACGCCGTCGGCGTCGAGGCGCGCCGGGTTCATGTGCATGTAGCGGAAGCGGACGTGCTCGTTTCGTGTATTCACCAGCAGGAACGCGGCCTGTTGCTTCGGCGACCTGATCAGAACGCCTTCCCGGACCGCGACAACCGGAAAAAGATCGGGGATGCAGCGATCCGCGCCATCGTTGCGCAGGTGACATGTCGAGGGGCGGATATCCTGACCCTGATGCCCCATTCCGTTGGCGCACTGTCCGACCTCGAAGTCGCGTGTCTCGCAGAAGTTGTCCTGCCAGGGGTAGCTGTAGTTCTCCTTGGCCGATTCATCGAACACCAACTGCTTGTCATTGCGCTTGCAGCGATACGGATCGCCCTTGGTCGGCGCAAATGAGACCCGCCCCGTGAGGTTGCAGTCACCCCAGTTCAGGAACGACTGCGAGTTGGCGAATGCCGGAGCTTTCTCGATCGGAAAGCGGATCTGCGAGTAGACCGTGAAGTCCTGGTGGCCGCCTTGCCCGCGATAGCCGCTGTTGGCGATGATCTCGCCCGGCGGGCGATAGGTGAAGTCAGCGTCGTATGCGATCGGCCGCTCAGAGGCGTAGGAAGCGATGTTGTAACGGGGATCGCGCGGGGTGCCGCCCGCGATGCGCAGGGCCTTGATAAACCGCTCGGCGACGGGCGACGCTTCACGGCAGGAGAGACGCTTGCTGCGCGCGACGCTGTCGAGGCACTGGATCGAAACGACATAAGGAACGCCGAACCGTGTGAACGCGTAGCGTACATACCCCTCGCGGATCACCCGGCGCAGGTTTGGAAATTGCGTCGCCAGCGATTTGACCGGCTCGCCCTTGCCGGCGAGCGGATCCCTGATGTCGTAGATCAGCAGTGACGCGGTGATCTGGACTTCAACGGGTTGCGAATAGACCCGCGACGGCATGTTGCCGTCGGCGCCATGGTCGAGCAGGAAGACCGCGTCGTAGCCGGACGGCCCGGCCTCGAACATGCTGGCGGCGCGGAAGCCGGCCTGATAGCGCGGGATCAGAAGATTGACCGCCCCGCTCCGGCGATCGGCGAGATACAGGGCGCCGTCGAACGGCAACAACACCGGAACCGGACTGAGTTCGATGCCGGAAAAGATCGGCGACGTGACGGTGTTGATCTGCGAGACCGCCGTGATGCGCCGTGCGCTGAACTGACGTGACGGGCGGCGTCCGCCGGTGAAACTGAAATTATCGACGGCAAGCGGCTGCGAGTCGATTTCGGTCTTGAGCTGGTTGACGGCAGCAGACCAGTCCGGCCTGACGAGCGATATCGATGGCGTTCTGAATTCGCCGGCTCGGGCAGGTTGCGCGAGCAGGCCAAAGGAGAGCGAGGTAACGGAGAGCGAGGCAAGGTACAGAAAACAGCACCAGAAATTCCCCGATGCCGTCCTTCTGTTGTTCACTGCCCGCGCCGTCGTCACTACGTCCTCACGGGATCTGCGCTCAGTCTTTCGCGCGCTCGACGTAGGAGCCGTCTTCGGTCATCACGACGATGCGCGTGCCGGTGCCGATGTGCGGCGGGACCAGCGTGCGGACGCCGTTCGACAGCATTGCAGGCTTGTAGGATGACGACGCCGTCTGTCCCTTGGTCACCGGCTCGGTATCGACCACTTCCAGCGTGGTGCGCTGGGGCAGGGTGATCGCGACCGCGATGTTGTCGTGGATCGACAGCTTCACGGTCATGTTTTCCTGCAGGTAAGGAGCCTGCGTGCCGACCACATCCTTGGGCACCAGGAGTTGGTCGTAATTCTCGTTGTTCATGAAATGGAAGCCGTCGCCGTCTTCGTACAGATAGTTGTAGTCGCGATCCTCGACGAACGCGCGCTCGACCTGATCGGTCGTCTTGTAGCGTTCGGAGACCTTGGTGCCGTCGCTGATTCGGCGCATTTCGATCTGGCTGACCGGAGTTCCCTTGCCGGGGTGGATGTTCTCCGCAGTCAGAACGACATATAGCTTGCCGTCCTGCTCAATGATGTTGCCCTTGCGGATCGAACTGGCGATGACTTTCACAGATAGGTTTCCTAATGTTCAGGGCCGGTTGCGGTGCCGGGTCGGTGCTTCGAGGTCCGGCAAGGCGGTTTCGGGCCGCAACATACCGATTTGGAGCGCCAAAGCCAGCATTTTGCTAGGGAATCAGGCATTTCGCGCATGAATGCGGGACAGGAACCTTCACCCTGGTGGATGCCCGGCCGCCACGTGGACCGCAAGCCGTTTTTGCAGGCGCGGAGCGCCATTACCCGGGCTACGCGAGAGTGGTTCGGAGGTGAGGGGTTCACCGAGGTCGAAACCGGAATTCTCCAGAAATCGCCCGGGAACGAGACACATCTTCACGCCCCCTCGGCTGACCTGACGTCGGCCGCGGGTGACAAGACGAGGCATTATCTCCGAACCTCCCCCGAATTTGCCTGCAAGAAGCTGCTGGCAGCCGGGGAGACAAAGATTGTGGAGTTCGCCCGGGTATTCCGGGATCGCGAGCGCGGTCCGCTGCATCTGCCGGAATTCACCATGCTGGAATGGTATCGCGCAAATGAGGGGTATGAAGCGGTCATGGCCGATTGCGTCGTCGTGATCGCACGCGCAGCTCAGGAGACGGGAATCGGGACGTTCTCATTCCGCGGCAAGAGCGCCGATCCATTTGCCGCGCCGGAACTGCTGACTGTTGCGGATGCGTTTTCGCGCTTCGCGTCCATCGATTTGCTTGCAACGATTCCCGAAGGACAGGCGGACCGCGATGCGCTCGCAGTGATGGCGGGACATCGCGTCCGCATCACCGAGGACGACACGTGGTCGGACATCTTCAGCAAGGTTCTGGTCGAGCATGTAGAACCAAATCTGGGGCAGGGCCGATTGACGATTCTCTACGAATACCCCGCGCCGGAATCAGCGCTGGCTCGCGTCAAACCATCCGATCCGCGCGTTGCAGAACGGTTTGAAGTCTATGCCTGTGGTGTCGAACTCGCGAACGGCTTTGGCGAATTGATCGACGCAGGCGAACAACGGCTGCGCTTCACCGCGGCGATGGACGAGAAGGAGCGGCGATACGGTGAACGCTACCCGCTCGATGAGGACTTCCTTGCGGCGATGACCCGCATGCCGGAGGCCTGCGGCGTGGCGCTGGGGTTCGATCGCCTTGTGATGCTCGCCAGCGGCGCAACGCGCGTCGATCAGGTGGTCTGGACGCCGCCGGGAGGTGACGCATGACCGGTCGCGCCACTGCAACGTTGCGAACGGCAGCCGACCTGATCGAGCATGGCCTGGTGTCTCCTGAGCAGCTACCCGCGCTTGAAAAGGTCGCTGCGCGTTACGCGGTCGCAGTGACACCCGCTGTGGCCGCGCTGATCGATCCATCCGATCCGCACGATCCGATCGCGCGGCAATACATTCCCTCCGCCGATGAACTAGTTACACAATCGAACGAGAATGCCGATCCCATCGGCGATCATCCCCATTCGCCGGTCAGCGGGATCGTGCACCGCTATCCGGACCGTGTGCTGTTCAAGCTCGTGCATGTTTGCGCGGTGTATTGCCGGTTTTGTTTCCGCCGCGAAATGGTTGGGCCGGGCAAGGAGACTGCGCTTTCGAATGAGGCCTATGCCGCTGCTCTGGACTACATTCGGACGCATCCGGAAATCTGGGAGGTGATCCTGACCGGCGGCGATCCGCTGATGCTGTCGGCACGTCGGCTGAAAGAGATCATGAACGATCTCGCTGCGATTGATCACGTCAGGATCATTCGCATTCACACGCGCGTGCCGGTTGCTGATCCGGGCCGCGTGACCGACGAGACCGCGGCCGCATTGAGAGTGAGCGGGGCGACCACGTGGGTTGCCGTGCACGCCAACCATCCGCGCGAACTGACGGCCGAGGCGCGTGGCGCCTGCGCGCGGATCATCGACGCGGGGATTCCGATGGTCAGCCAGTCGGTGCTGCTGCGCGGCGTCAACGACGACCCGGAGACGCTGGAGGCGCTGATGCGCGGCTTCGTCGAGTGCCGGATCAAGCCGTACTATTTGCATCACGGCGACCTTGCGCCGGGCACGGCCCATTTACGCACGACGCTGGAGGAAGGGCAGAAGTTGATGCAGCATCTGCGCGGGCGTGTGTCGGGACTATGCCAGCCGGATTACGTACTCGACATTCCGGGCGGTCACGGCAAGGCGCCGGTCGGGCCGCAGTATCTATCGCGGACAAGTGAAGACGCGGACGGTCAGTATCGCGTTGCGGATTACTGCGGCGATGTTCACCTCTATCCGCCTGCAGAGTAGGCAGTTCAACGATGGCGGGACCCGAACCTCCCGAAAACGACGGCAATCGAGCTGTCGAAAATGCGGTGATGTTCGGCTTTTTCGTCCTGCTTGTGGTCGCAGGTATCTGGCTGCTCGGATCGATGGCGGATCTGCGCAAGGTGCAGGATTGTGCGGCGCAAGGCAGACGCAACTGCGGAACGATAGAAAATCCCAATCGTTCCCAGTAGAATAGTCTCACGCTGAGGAATCGCATTGCTGGAGGTGTGACATGAGAAAATCCATCCCGATGGCCATCATGGCCGTGTTGCTGGCCACGTCCGGCGCTCTGGCGCAAAGCAAAAGTGGCACGTCCGGCCCCACGACCCCCTCGGCGACGACGAATTCAGGCAACATCCCCAACGCGCCGGTTGGACATCGGCAGCCGCGCGCCAGCGATGTGCCAACCCTGCAGGAAAAGAATTACACGGAGTCAGCCGAAGACAAGGCGCTCGATCGCAAGATCAAGAGCATCTGCAGAGGCTGCTGAACGCAACAGATCTCAGGACGTCAGGCCTTCCGCGCGGCGAGCGCCATCCCGATCAGGGAGGTGCCGCCGAACACGAGGTTGATGCCGACAAGCAGTCCGATCGCCCACGCGGCTGATCCGGGAAGCCCTGCGATGATCAGCGCAGCTACCACCAGATCGACGATGCCCGACACCAGCAGCCATCCCCAACGTCCGGATAGTTCACTACGATGGGCGAGGGCATACATGATCGTGGTGATGCCTTCGGCGATGAAGTAGGCGCTGACCACGAGCGTGAGCGTCAGCGTTCCCGCCACAGGCTGAACAATCAGGATGATGCCAGCGGCAAGTGCGAGCACCGCTGAGAGCAGCGACCACCAGAAGCCGGGCATGTCACGCGTGGTGAAGGTGAGGTAGAGCCCGACCGCACCGCTGATCAGGAACAGCCAGCCGAGGAAGATCGTAACCGCGATGCTGGCGAGCAACGGAATCGCAATCGCAGCCATCCCCAGGATCACCAGAACGATGCCCTCGATCAGGAAGGCTTTCCAGTTCGCCTTGACGGCTTCCTTCATTCGCTTGTGAAGCCCGGCGACATCCTGAGGCATCGTCATGGACGGTCTCCTGTTCCTATTTCGATCTGCCGGTTACAGCCAGCTTAGTCCTGGGCTGGTGGTGTTGTAAGAGCCAGCCGGCTCAGTCTACGCGTCGAGGATCGCGACTGCGCGGGTCCAGCCGGCCGATGCACGCTCGATCTTAACCGGGAAGCATGACACGGTGAATCCGGTCGATGGCAATTGTTCTAAATTGTGCAGCTTTTCGAGGTGGCAATAGCCGATGTGGCGGCCAGCCTTGTGACCTTCCCAGATCAGGCTGGCGTCTTTCGTCTCGGCATATTTCTTGGCCGTGTAGATGAATGGTGCGTCCCAGCTCCAGCCATCGATGCCGGTGAGACGCACGCCGCGCTCCAGCAGATACATCGTTGCCTCGTAGCCCATTCCGCAACCGGACGTGACGTAATCCTGCCGGCCATACTTCGCACCGGCGCTGGTGTTGACGATGACGATCTCAAGCGGCTTGAGGGTGTGTCCGATCCGCTTCAATTCGTTTTCAACGTCGGCGGCGGTCGCGACATAGCCGTCGGGGAAATGGCGGAAGTCCAGTTTCACGCCGGGCTGGAAGCACCATTCCAGCGGAACCTCATCGATGGTCCATGAGCGCTCGCCGCGGTTCATGGTGGGATGAAAGTGATAGGGCGCATCGAGGTGGGTGCCGTTGTGCGTGGAGAGGCTCACTTGCTCCACGGCCCAGCCCTGACCGTCGGGAAGGTCTTCCTTCTTTAATCCGTCGAAGAATTGCAGCATCCGCGGCAATCCCTGCTGGTGGTCGATATACTGGATCGTGGGGTGGCCGCCCGGAGGATCCGCCGGCACGTCATTTTGCAACGGTACGGAAATGTCGATCAGCTTGCGGGTCATGCTTGGCGCTCCGGCGGCCTGGCCCACTGCGGGCGGCAGGTCTCAACGGAGTGTGCATGAAGTTACGCACACCGCTCAAGCGGGGGCATCTGGCGGCTTGCCGCAGTCGCGAAACGCCTTTATACGTTCCCCCGCGTCGGCCAAATCACCTCACGGGATTGCGGTTCGGTGCCGCCCAGAACAATGCTAACGCATTGTTTTTGTGCGACTAAAAGACTAGTTCCAAGGCGAAAAGACAACGGTCAACGTACCACCCGGTGCGCAGCGGTTGCAGCCTTTTCGCTCCCTTCGTCTATCGGTTAGGACGCCACCCTTTCACGGTGGAGAGAGCGGTTCGATTCCGCTAGGGAGCGCCACTCACAAAGCTAAAACAATAATATCAAATACTTAGGTGTGTGTTTCGTCCTAGATTCTGTGAATCGTCCTACATCGCAGTCGAGTGCTGAATCTTAATGCCGAATGATGTGAGCATTAAGTTCGCATGCACTCCCGGCTCGCGTGAGCGCGATTGACACGATCCGTTGCGTTGTGTGTCGATGCACGGGAACTCGGCGTGGGCGCATTACCATGAGTGATTTTGGAACGGTGGAATCGACCGTAATCAAACTGCATTTCGCCGTTGCTCGAGGCAAGGGACACGGAAAAATGCGCGTTGCATTGGTGTCGTGTTGATCAAGGGACTGCGATCACGGTCGCTAGTATTGAAAGAATTAATCCGCCCAACATGGGAATGGATGATTGCTGTCCCGTTGTCACTACTCGGCGCGGCCGGCGCCGTTCGAGACGAAATACTTCTGCCTTCGCATCCCGAAATCTACAAGCTTGTCTATTGGCTGCCAGCTTGGAGCTGGCAGACTTATCTCATCATCGTCGCGTGTATGCTTTTGGCTCTAATCTTGGAAAGCGCGTATCGCGCGATCCGACGGCGAGAAGATCGGTATACCGAACTTGTTGATCGCTATAGCCATGCGCTGGTTTTGCAAAACGTAGTTCCACAGACTGATTGGAAAAATGTCGCAAACATGCTTGAGCTAAGGCTTTTGCTACAAAATAGTACAAGCCTGCCGTTGAAGTTCCTCGTCCAAGATTACCGCTTGGCGTTTAATGGAGTCGTTATCCGTCAGGCGAATTCGTCGTCGTCGGTTATGGGATCCAACGCGCAGATGACCTATTTTCCAAATCGCGGTCTTTCCAAATGGCAGTTTGACCAAGTACCCGAACGATGCGTGGGAACGCTTGTTTACGAAATTGCCTATGGGCATCCTGATCTGGGTTATTCGAGGTTGGCAACGAAAGAATTACGGGTTGAGCTTTTCAAGAATAGGAAGACGCGGCAGGTGTCGCTCATTCAAACGGTACTGACGGAAAAAGACTCGCCCATCGGTGAAGTGTAACGACAGGCTAACTGCATGGCCCGGCAGTGCTCGCACACTTCAATTCGCGGCGTGATCCGGGATATTGGGAAATTGAATGTACTGTAGCTGGCGGCAAGCTGTGCGATGATGCTCGCACGAGGCTTGGTCTTCGTTTGTCGAAGAGCGCGCGATATTCAAACGGCGGAGCGCGGGTCGTATGTCGGAACTGCCTGAGCCGGATCATCTCGTTGGTGAAGTTGCCGGGAGTGGAAAATGAGTGCTCGCATGGAAAGCTCGACCGTCGCTCGCGAAGCAATTGATCTCCTGAACAAGCTCGGCGCAGCCCCGCCGTTTGCGGCGCAGGGCAGCCTCGTCGCGCGGTCGCCGATCGATGGCCTGACCGTCGGCCATCTGCCGGAGGCAAGTGCGGATGATGTGCGCAGGACGATCGAGCAAGCGCATGCGGCTTACCTGATTTGGCGCAGCGTTCCGGCACCGCGCCGTGGCGAACTGGTGCGGCTTCTGGGTGAGGAACTGCGCCGGTCCAAGGAGGATCTGGGTCGTCTGGTGACCATCGAGACCGGCAAGATCCTCTCCGAAGGATTGGGCGAAGTGCAGGAGATGATCGATATCTGCGACTTCGCCGTCGGATTGTCGCGGCAGCTCTATGGCCTCACCATCGCCACCGAGCGGCCGGGCCATCGCATGATGGAGACCTGGCATCCAGCCGGTGTCTGCGGAATCGTGACGGCGTTCAATTTTCCGGTTGCTGTCTGGTGCTGGAATGCGGCTCTCGCTCTGGTGTGCGGCGATGCTGTCGTCTGGAAGCCGTCGGAAAAGACGCCGCTGACGGCCTATGCGGTGCAGGCTGTCATGGAGCGCGCGCTGGCGCGGTTTGCCGCCGCGCCGCTTGGGCTTGCCGGACTTGTTCAGGGCGGCCGAGCTGTTGGCGAGGTTCTCGTCGATCATCCGAAGGTTGCGGTCGTGTCCGCGACCGGTTCGACGCGCATGGGCCGGGACGTGGGGCCGCGGGTCGCGGCGCGGTTCGGCCGCTGTATTCTCGAACTGGGCGGCAACAACGCGGCGATCGTCACGCCGTCCGCCAATCAGGATCTCGCGCTGCGCAGCATAGCGTTCTCCGCGATGGGGACCGCAGGACAGCGTTGTACTTCGCTGCGGCGGCTGTTCGTTCATGAAAGTATTGCGGACGGATTTATCGCGAAGCTGCGCAATGTTTACGCTTCGGTCTCGATCGGCGATCCGTCCCAGCCGTCGACCTTGATAGGCCCGTTGATCGATGCGGCAGCTTACGAGGCGATGGAAAAATCACTGACAGAAGCGCAGGCGCTCGGCGGCAAGGTTCACGGCGGCGGGCGCGTCGATCGCGCTCTGCCTTCGGCTTACTACGTAACGCCGGCGCTCGTGGAAATGCCGGGGCAGCAGGGGCCCGTCCTGCGCGAGACCTTCGCGCCAATTCTCTATGTCATCCGTTATCGCGACCTGACCGACGTGATCGCCATGCACAACGGCGTTCCGCAGGGGCTCGCGTCATCGATCTTCACAACCGACATTCAGGAAGCTGAAACCTTCATGTCGTCGGCCGGGTCCGATTGCGGCATCGTCAACGTCAATATCGGCCCGTCCGGCGCCGAGATTGGCGGCGCGTTCGGCGGCGAAAAGGAGACGGGGGGCGGCCGTGAATCCGGTTCGGATGCTTGGAAGGGCTACATGCGCCGGACCACCAATACGATCAACTATTCGCGCGACCTGCCGCTCGCCCAGGGCGTCAAGTTCGACGTCGGATGAGTGTCTGATCACAAGGCCGCCTCACGGAATTTAGGTGGGTGGCGGAACCTCCACGCGGGTTCGCGATTGTCTCTCACAGGGAGGCTTCATTGGAGGCTGCGATGGCTGACCATTGGCGTGTCCACCAGGTGCCGACAGAGCACATGAACGATCTGGGTCTTGAGGCCGCCGCTTACGTTGCCGGCTGGGTGCTAAGCGGCGCAGCGGTGTTGGGCGTCGTTCTGCTGGTTTGGCATTTTCACGTCTGATCGCCCGGTTAGAGGCGGTCGCTATGGACAAAGCGCTCTCCGCGCCGAGGATGTCCCTTGGCGTCAAATATGGGCGGAAGCCTAGCGGCCGTAGACTGGCAACCAGGGCAGTCTCTCCCTGAAATTTTCCTCAGATTTTAGATGAAGAAGCTGATCTAGCCCGTCCGGAATGGGCGGTAAGCTAGCCTGCTGGTCGGATTGACTACCCCGAAGCGACGCATCTTTATCTTCCGGGCTCGCCCGCCTGATGGAATGCACTATGCTGGGTGGCCATGAGTCACCCATCGCTTTCCCGCATTGTCAGCCGATTCAAGCGCGAGCCCTCGCGTACCGGCTCCCTCATCATCACGTTCTATGGCGATGCGATTCTGCCACGTGGCGGGTCGGTCTGGCTGGGGACGCTTCTGCAGTTCCTGGACATGCTGGGAACCGACGGGGGCGTGGTACGGACTGCGGTGTCGCGGCTCGCCACCGATGGCTGGCTCGACCGGGACAAGGTGGGCCGAAAGAGCTTCTACAAGCTCGCAAAGAGCGGGCGCGAGCGGTTCGAAACGGCCGTCGCGCATGTCTATAACCCGCATTCGTCGGACTGGGCCGGGCGCTTCGAGCTCCTGCTGATCGGAAACGGGGCGGACCGCGAAGCATCGCGCACGGCTTTGACCGAAGCTGGCTTCGGCAGCCCGATGCCCGGCGTCTGGGTGGCGCCGTCCAATGTTTCGCTGCCGTCGATCGCCGCCGGCGCGATCCGGCTTGAGGTGTCGGCTGACGATGCCTCGGGGCGGCGGCTGGTCGATGCGAGCTGGTCACTGGAGCGGACCGCGGACTCGTATCGCGAGTTCATGAAAACCTTCGCGCCGCTGGAGGCTTGGGTCAGCGATGCCGACAGCATGGTGCCGGCGGACGCCATCCTCGCCCGGGTCCTTTTGATCCATCACTACCGGCGGGTGATCCTGCGCGATCCGCTGCTGCCGGCGTCGCTGTTGCCGCCGGCATGGCCCGCGCTCGAAGCGCGGAAATTCTGCGCCCGGCTTTATCAAGCCCTTCTGCCTGCTTCCGAATCCTGGCTGGACGCGCATGGGGAGAGCGCAACAGGTTCGCTGCGGCCGCCGGGGCCGGAACTTGGCCGTCGGTTTTCGGACGTGCGGCGCAACATGTTACAAAAATAACTTGCGATTAGATATTTTTGTTATATGTTTATCGGCGTCTCCCGGGAGGAAACGGCGATGTACACGCAAGCGCTCAACACATCGGAAGCCGAAGTCGTTCATGTCGAGGACGCGGAACGTGCGGCGCATTTCCAGGCGCGCATTGATGCCGATGATCGCATCGAGCCGAACGACTGGATGCCTGCCGCGTATCGCAAGACGCTGACACGGCAGATTTCCCAGCACGCTCATTCCGAAATTGTCGGCATGCTGCCGGAAGGCAACTGGATTACCCGGGCTCCGACGCTGCGCCGCAAGGCCGCGCTGCTGGCCAAGGTTCAGGACGAGTGCGGTCACGGACTCTATCTCTATGCGGCGGCCGAGACGCTTGGCTCATCGCGCGAAGAGCTTGTCGATCTGATGCTGAGCGGCAAGGCGAAGTATTCCTCGATCTTCAATTATCCGACGCCGACGTGGGCCGACATTGGTGCGATCGGCTGGCTGGTCGATGGCGCTGCCATCATGAACCAGATCCCACTCTGCCGTTGTTCGTACGGTCCCTATGCGCGCGCGATGATCCGCGTCTGCAAGGAGGAATCATTCCACCAGCGCCAGGGCTACGAGATCATGCTGACGCTGGCGCGTGGCACCGAGGAGCAGAAGGCCATGGCGCAGAACGCGCTGGATCGCTGGTGGTGGCCCTGCCTGATGATGTTCGGTCCGCCGGACCAGCTCAGTCAGCACAGCGATCAGTCGACGCAGTGGAAGATCAAGCGCTTCTCGAACGACGACCTGCGTCAAAAGTTCATCGATGCGACGGTCCCGCAGGCACACTATCTCGGCCTCACGATTCCGGACGCCGACCTGAAGTGGAATGAGGCAAGCGGCCACTGGGACTACGGCGCGATCGACTGGAACGAATTCAAGCAGGTGCTTTCGGGCAACGGCCCGTGCAATCGTGACCGCATTGCCGCGCGCCGCAAGGCCCACGAGGAGGGTGCGTGGGTGCGTGAGGCGGCGGCCGCTTATTCGGAGAAACAGCAGGCGCGCCGCACCGCTGCGGTTGCGGCTTAGGAGGCTGTCATGACCACTCAGAACACCCAGCTTTGGGAAGTTTTCATCCGCAGCCGTAACGGCCTCGCGCACAAGCATGTCGGATCGTTGCATGCTGCGGACGCGACGCTGGCGCTTCAGGCAGCGCGGGACATCTACACGCGGCGCGGTGAGGGGCTGTCGATCTGGATCGTGCCGTCGAATGCGATCATCGCGTCCGATCCGTCTGAGAAGGGCATGATGTTCGAGCCGGCGATGTCGAAGATCTATCGCCACCCGACGTTCTACGACGTGCCCGATGAAGTCGGCCATATGTGATTGGCATTCACTCGTCATTCCGGGGCGCGAGTGAAACGATCGAACCCGGAATCCATAACCATCGTTGGCGCATGGATTCCGGGTCTGCGCCAAGAAGCGCATCCCGGAATGACATCGCGAGTATTGAACCATGGCAACGCCTTCTATCAGTATTTCTGAAAGTCCGCTGGTGCTTTACGCGCTGCGCCGGGCCGATGACGCGCTGATCCTCGGGCACCGCGTGTCCGAATGGTGCGGTCACGCCCCGATGATGGAAGAGGACATGGCGCTCGCCAATATGGGTCTCGACCTGATCGGGCAGGCGCGCGAGCTCTACAGCTATGCCGCCGAGGTCGAGGGCGCGGGCAATGACGAGGATAAGTACGCGTATCTGCGCGACGTCCGCCAGTATCGCAACGTGCTTTTGGTCGAGCAGCCGAACGGAGACTTCGCCCGCACCATCGTGCGGCAGTTCTTCTACTCCGCCTTCGCCGATCCCTATTGGCGCGCGATGATGAAATCCAGGGATGAGACGCTGGCGGCGATTGCCGCGAAATCCGAGAAGGAAAGCGCCTATCATCTGCGACACACGTCGGAATGGATGATCCGGCTCGGCGACGGCACCGACGAAAGTCACCGGCGAGCGCAGACCGCGACCGATGATCTCTGGGCCTTCACGGGAGAGTTGTTCCACGCCGATCAGAGCGATGCAGAATTGATCTCTTCCGGCATCGCCATCGATCCGGAAAGCCTGCGGGGGCTCTGGACGGAGACTGTCTCCAATGTTCTGGGCGCGGCGACGCTGACGCGTCCGGCCAGCGACTGGATGCAGAAGGGGGGCCGCTCCGGCGATCACACCGAACATCTCGGGCATCTGCTCAGCGAACTGCAATCGATGCAGCGAACCTTCCCGAACGCGACATGGTAACCGGCAGCAACATGCACGACCTTCGCCAGACCGCGTGGAATGCGGCGGCGCAGGTGGTTGACCCGGAAATTCCGGTGCTGACCATCGCCGATCTCGGTGTGCTGCGCGATGTGACCGTGATCGACTGCGCCGTTGAGGTCGCGATTACGCCGACCTATTCCGGATGTCCGGCGATGAACATGATTGCGCTGGAAATCGAACTGGCGCTTGAACGCGAAGGCATTCGCAATTCGAAGGTACGTACGGTCCTGTCACCAGCCTGGACAACAGACTGGATGAGCGAGCAGGGGCGACAGAAACTGAAAGAGTATGGCATCGCGCCGCCTCAGACTGGAGGTGGACGTCGTGCGCTGTTCGGCGAGCAGGAAGTGGCCTGTCCGCAGTGTGGATCGGTGAACACCGAAGTTCTTTCGGAATTCGGCTCGACCTCCTGCAAAGCGCTATGGCGCTGCAAGGCGTGCCGTGAGCCGTTTGATTACTTTAAATGCCACTAAAGCAGCCAACCATGTCACACGTTCCAAAATTCCACCGCCTTGCCATTGACGATCTGCGCCGCGAAACCGCAGATGCTGTATCGATGACGTTCGCCATTCCGGGTGAGCTGGCGCAGGACTACGTCTTCGCACCCGGCCAATATCTCACGCTGCGCACGATCATGGACGGCGAGGAGGTGCGGCGCTCGTATTCGATTTGCTCAAGCCCGGACGATCACGAGCTGCGCATCGCGGTCAAGAAAGTCGACGGCGGTGCGTTCTCCAGTTGGGCGCTGGACGAATTGAAATCCGGCGACGAGATCGACGTGATGACGCCCACGGGCCGCTTCGGCGTGGCGCATGCGCCTGACCAGGCGCGCATCCATGTCGGCTTTGCCGCCGGTTCCGGCATCACGCCGATCATGTCGATCGTGCGCGGGATTCTCGCGCGTGAGCCAAACAGTCGCTTTTTCCTGTTCTACGGCAACCGTGCGACCAACGGCATTCTGTTCCGCGAGGCGCTGGAAGAGCTCAAGGACCGGTTCATGGGCCGCCTGTCGGTGTTCCATGTGCTGTCGCAGGAAGAGCAGGATTTGCCGATCCTGTACGGTCGGCTCGACCGCGCGAAGGTCGAGGTCTTGTTGCGTTCGATGGTGCCGGCAGCAGCGGTTGATCATGTGTTCGTCTGCGGCCCGGTCGCCATGAGCGAAGAGATCGAGGCAACTTGCATCGATCTCGGCATTCCGGCCGATCGCGTGCATGTGGAGCGGTTTGTATCGGAATTCGGGGGCAAGCCGCGTCCGAAGGTTCAGATCGTTCCGGAAGCACCGCCGAAGGCGGTCGCATCGCTGATCGTGGACGGCAAGCGCAAGGATGTGCCGATTGCCGACGGCGAAGCCATTCTCGACGCCGCGTTGCGCGCCGGCATGGACCTTCCGTATGCCTGCAAGGGCGGCATGTGCAGCACATGCCGCGCCAAGATCGTCGAGGGCGAGACGCGGATGGACGTCAACTACTCGCTGGAGCCGTGGGAGCTTGAAGCCGGCTTCGTACTGACCTGCCAGGCGCACCCGGTCTCAAGCCGCGTCGTGGTTGACTACGATCAGATGTAACTATTTTCCCTCGCGGAGCAGAGCGTAGGCTGTTTGCGCCATCGCGACAGGCCGCGCGTCGGCGTCCGTCCGGATCGACACGCTGCCGTAAGCCATGGTCTTTCCCATCCGCACGACGCGTGCTTCAGCCAGCAAGTCCGAGCGCATGGCCGGGCGCATGAAGTGGATTGTCTGATCCACCGTGGTCATCGGAAAGTATTCTCCCGCAGCTGAGCAGATCGCGAACACCATCGAAGTGTCGGCGAGACTCATCAATGCCTGACCGCAGACGACGCCGTTGTCGCGGCAGAGCTTGTCGGAAAAACGCATCCGGAGTACGGCCCCATCGCCCTCGATGCTTTCAATCGACAGGTCGAGGTCCTGGACCCACTGCGCGAAGACGGATGTGAGCAAAGTTGTAGCGGCGGCCTTGTCGAATGTCGGCATGTGATGTCCTGTGAATGAAGCTTAGGCGAGCGTGACGGGAAGCGATGTGAAGCCGCGGAAACGCACACGTCTCGCCCTGTGGGTAGGCCCGCTGGCTTTGAAGTTCGGGAAGCGGGCGAGAAACCGGCTAATGGCAATCCGGCCTTCAAGCCGCGCG
This sequence comes from Afipia massiliensis, assembly GCF_001006325.2. Taxonomy (NCBI): domain Bacteria; kingdom Pseudomonadati; phylum Pseudomonadota; class Alphaproteobacteria; order Hyphomicrobiales; family Nitrobacteraceae; genus Afipia; species Afipia massiliensis. The sequence continues at coordinate 3,748,176 of NZ_LBIA02000001.1, forward strand.
AGGGTGAGGCCGACACAGGCGTGCGCGCCGGATGCGAACGCGAGGTGGCGGTTCGGTGAGCGTCCGATGTCGAGGTGCTCCGGTTGCGCGAATACGTCTGGGTCCCGGTTCGCCGCGCCGATGCAAAGCGTGATTAGCGTCCCTTCCGGGATCGCCACGCCGTCGATTTCCGTGTCCTGAGTAACGCGCCGGTTTCCGAGCTGATTTGAACTCTCGTAGCGCAGGAACTCCTCGACCGCCGTCTTGATCAATGCCGGGTCGTCGATCAGGCGTTGTCGTTCGCGCGGGAAACGCAATAGCAGTTCCAGCCCGTTGCCGATCAGGTTGGTCGTCGTCTCGTGGCCTGCGTTCAGGATGAAGATGCAATTCTGCAGAAGCTCGATCTCGCTCAGGCGTTCTCCGCTGCTCGCTTCACCTTCGATCAGGCGGGTCAGGACGTCGCGCTCTGCGTCGCCGGGCCGTGCGCGGCGATCCGCCACCAAGCGGCGGAGATAGTCTAGAAATTCTTTTACGGCTCGCTCGCCACGTGCCTGCACATCCTCTGAAAGGAAAGGCTCCAGCGCGCCAAGGATCGCCAGCGACCAGCCGCGCAGCGGTGCGCGGTCCCTATGAGGAATGGCAAGCAGGTTGCCGATCACTTCGACGGGAATAGCGGACGCAAAATCCTCGATGAGGTCGGCATTGCCGCGCGCCTGCATGTCGTCGAGCAGCCGGTCGACAAGGGCAGTCAAGCCCGGCTCCATCTCGGCGATGGCGCGCGGATTGAGCGCACCGGCGATCAGGCGGCGCACCCGGGTGTGCAGCGGCGGATCGTTGAAAACGAGGCTTGTGGTGTGATGCTGGAAGAGGAGTGAGCCCGCGCCATATTTTGGCGCGAACTCGACCTTCTTGTCGGAGCTGAAGCGCGTCGTGTCCTTGTAGATCGCTTCCAGATCGCGATGGCGGGTCAGGAACAGCGATCCGTCCGGCATGCGATGGATCGGATCGGCGGACTGCAGCGCGCGATAAGTCGGGTAGGGATCATCATAGAATGCATCGGGAAGGTCCTTGAGCGAGAAGGCGCGCGCAATTGCAGCATCCTCGCTCGAAACCGAACGACGTGCACTCTCAGGATCTGTTTGATCCGTTGACGACACCTTATCGCCCGAAGTCTAGAAAACGACGTCGTTGATCTGCACCACGGCCTGCGCCTTGGTGAAATTGGGAATGTCGGCGAAGATTTCCTTGCCGTGCGCTTTTCCGGCGGCCTTGAAATCGTCCATCGATCCGAAGGTCAGCAGCGCGCTCATCTGATAATCGGGCGCGCTGCCGTCCGGCTTCGCCACGCCCTTGATGGCTTGCGCATTCTTGAGCCCGAGCGGACCCCAGCGATCCTTCACCAACGGCATGTGTGTCTTGAGATAGTAATCGGTGTCGAATGCCTCACCCACTGGGTACATCACTGTCACGAGGATCATGGTCGCTCCCTTTGTGCTGTTTGTTTGATCAGGCCTGAGGACGAACAGCATTCATCGTCAGCAATTCGTAGGTCGCTGCAGATTCGTCCTTGTCGGTCAGAATTTCAACGTCCCAGCGCACTTCGCCGTACTGTTTGTTGCGGGGTATTTTCTCTTTCGCGGTGAGCCGCACCTTGATGGTCTCACCAGGCTGGATCGGTTTGATGAAGCGAAGTGAATCGAGGCCGTAGTTCGCGAGCACCGGACCGGGATCGGGATCGACGAACAGGCCAGCAGCGAACGACAGCAAAAGGTAGCCGTGCGCGACACGCCCGGGAAAGAACGGATGGCCCTTGGTGGCTTCCTCGTCCATGTGGGCATAGAACGTGTCGCCCGTGAAATGGGCGAAATGTTCGATGTCCTCCAGCGTGATGGTGCGCTCCTTCGAATAGAACGTCTGTCCGACGTCCAGATCCTCGAAATGAAACCGGAACGGATGCCGGTCTTTTTCGATCACAGATGCGCCCTTCATCCAGCTTCCGGTGATGCCCGTCAGCATCGCCGGTGAGCCCTGCAGCGCGGTGCGTTGCATGTAATGATGCACGCTGCGCACCCCGCCCAGTTCCTCGCCGCCGCCTGCGCGGCCGGGACCACCATGGACCATCTGCGGCATCGGTGAGCCGTGACCGGTCTGCTCCTTGGCGCAGTCGCGATCGATCATCACGAGACGTCCGTGGAAGCTACCGACGCCAAACACAAGCTCCGACGCCACCTTCGGATCGTGGGTATAAACTGAAGCGACCAGACTGCCGCCGCCGCGATTGGTGAGCGCAATGGCTTGTTCGAGATCGCCGTAACCCATCACGGTGCAGACCGGGCCGAAGGCCTCGACCGAATGAACATTCGTCGCGCGAATAGGATCGGCACAATGCAGCAGCAGGGGCGGAAGGAACGCGCCACGCGTGACATCAGCTCCCTGAATGTCGAAATTGTCGGGATCGCCTGCGACAAGCTGCGCTTCGGTCCGCAACGTCTTCACGTGAGCAAGGACATCGCGGCGCTGATCAAGGCCGACCACGGGGCCCATGCGAACGGTTTCCAGTTCAGGATTTCCGATGGCCACCTTCGCGAGCCGTTCGCGCAGGGCGTCGATGACGGCCTCTACACTGGCGGACGGCGCAAGCGCGCGGCGGATCGCCGTGCACTTCTGCCCGGCCTTCACCGTCATCTCCTTGGCGACTTCCTTGACGAACAGGTCGAACTCCGGCGTGCCGGGCTTGGCGTCCGGCGCGAGAATTGCAGCATTAAGCGAATCCCGCTCGGCGATGAAACGGACGGCTTCCCGCGCGATCACCGGATGCCGCTGAAGCTTCTCGGATGTATCGGCGGAGCCGGTGAACGAGACAACGTCCTGGCAGGTGAGGTGATCGAACAAGTCGCCGGTGCTGCCGACGACAAACTGAAACGCGCCTTCGGGAAGAATTCCGGACTCGGCGATCATGCGCGCGAGCGCGTGTGCAACGTAGGATGTCACAGTTGCGGGCTTTGAGACGACCGGAACGCCCGCAAGCAGCGCGGGTGCAAGTTTCTCAAGCAATCCCCAGCATGGGAAATTGAAGGCATTGATGTGAACTGCGGCGCCATGCAGCGAGGTGACAATGTGCTGGCCTGCGAATGTGCCACCTTTGCCCATCGGCTCCACCGCGCCGTCCAGCAGGAAAGTGGAATTCGGAAGTTCGCGGCGGCCCTTGCCGGCGTAGACGAACAGCGTGCCGATGCCGCCATCGACATCGATCAGGTTATCGGTCCGCGTCGCGCCGGTCTGGAACGACAGCTTGTAAAGCTGGTCTTTGCGCTCCGTCAGATACTGCGCAAGCTTCTTGAGCAGATCCGCGCGCTGGTGGAATGTCAGCTTGCGTAGATTCTTGCCGCCGACATTGCGGGCATATGCGAGGACGCTGTGCATATCCAGCCCGCCGCTTGTTGCTTCTGCGACCACATCGCCGGTGACGGCGCTGCGCACTTCGACGAGGTCGCGCCCGGGTGCGGCCCATTGTCCATTGACGTAGCTGTCGAGTTTCATGCGATCACTTCGATGTTGGGTGCGGGCAGCACCGGTTGAGAAATGAGTCTATTCCGCTGCTGCGGTGCGTTTGGACGCCTTTGACGGTTGCTTGAGAACATTACGAGCGCCGTCAACGATCAGCCTGGTCACGAGATCGGCGTATTCCGCGCGGCTGACCGATCCGGTGCTTTTGAACCAGAGGTAATGCCAGTTGACCATGCCGAACAGCGACATGGTCACCGGTGTCAGCATTTTGGTTCCCTTGAGGTGAGGCGCGACGCCGACGACGGCCGATGAAAAGATGGTGACGAGATCGCGCTCCATCCTTTTAAGCTCGGTCTGACGCTCCTGAGGCAGAAACCGCATGCTGCTGATTTGAACGTTGTGCTGGGAATCGGCATCCCGGTAGGCTTCCAGCAGTGCTGCAACCAGTCCGCGCAAACGCGCCTCGGGCGGCGCGCCCGGATCGTCTGCGGTTTCGACGACTTCCAGCAACTCTTCAAGATGGAAGCGGATGACGTCAAACAGCAGACCTTCCTTGTCCTTGTAGTAATGATAGAGATTGGCCTTGGACACGCCGCAGGCTTCGGCGATCTTGTTCATCGACGCGCGGTCGTAGCCGTGCGCCGAGAAAAGCTCCGCCGAGCGATCGAGGATCGCCTGTCGTTTGTCGTCGTAGTCGTTGGCGCGGCTGCGTGCCATGAGTCTTTGCTATTCCTTGGTTATTCTTTTGGCCGGCGATCGATAATGCGTGTGGCCTTGCCGACGGAGCGTTCGATGCTTCCCGGATCGAGAACCGTGACGAGGGCCGTGATGCCGATGGTGTCTTTCACCGATTGCACCAATTGCTTCGTCGCAGCCTCGCGTGCGGGAAAGCTGGCTTCCGGCCGCGCTTCAACCTGGATTTCCATGTTGTCCATGCGGCCGTCGCGTGTGAGCACAAGCTGATAGTGCAGGGAGAGATCGTGAATGCTGAGAAGCTTTTCCTCGATCTGAGTAGGGAATACGTTAACGCCGCGAATGATCATCATGTCGTCGGAGCGTCCGGTGACTTTTTCCATCCGGCGCAGCGATCGCGCGGTGCCGGGCAGCAGCCGTGTCAGATCGCGCGTCCGGTAACGGATCACGGGCATCGCTTCCTTGGTCAGCGACGTGAAAACCAGTTCGCCTTTCTCACCATCGGGCAGCACTTCGCCAGTCGCAGGATTGATGACCTCGGGATAGAAATGGTCTTCCCAGATGTGAAGGCCGTCTTTGGTTTCGACGCATTCGCTGGCGACGCCCGGGCCCATCACCTCGGACAGCCCATAGATATCGACGGCGTGAAGATCGAAGGCCTCTTCGATTTCCTCACGCATGGCGTTGGTCCATGGCTCGGCGCCGAAAATGCCGATACGCAGCGATGATTTCCGCGGGTCGAGACCCTGTTTCCTGAATTCATCGAGGATCGCCAGCATGTAGGACGGCGTCACCATGATGACTTCGGGTTTGAAGTCGTTGATGAGTTGGACCTGACGCTCGGTCATGCCACCCGAGATGGGAATCACGGTGCAACCCAGACGCTCTGCGCCGTAATGCGCGCCGAGGCCGCCGGTAAACAGGCCATAACCATAGGCGATATGGACCTTCATGCCGGCACGGCCGCCCGCAGCGCGGATCGAGCGTGCGACCACGTCGCTCCAGGTTTCGATGTCGCGCTTGGTGTAGCCGACAACGGTTGGCTTGCCGGTCGTTCCTGACGACGCATGGATGCGCGCAACATCCTTTTCGGGTACGGCAAACATGCCGAAGGGATAGTTGTCCCGCAGATCGGTTTTGATGGTGAAAGGAAACTTCGCCAGATCTGGTAGATCCTTGAACGAATCCGGGGTGACGCCAGCGGCATCGAACTTCGCGCGGTAGTGCGGCACGTTCTGATACGCGTGACGGAGCGACCAGGCCAGCCGCTCGCGCTGAAGCGCGCGGATGTCGTCGCGGGAGGCGATCTCGTAACGATCGAGTTCCGTCGGTTCGGGCGTCAGCCGGTCGAGCTTGCGTAGCGGTATCTGAAGCAACGTTCTCTCCCAATCCTACTTGTTGTCTTGCGGCTGGTTGTCGAGCAACTGGCCCGAGATCGTCCGCGAATGTCCGCGAAATTCGGCGATGACCTTGTTGCTGCTGTCGCGGACCGTAACATCGTAAATGCCGCCGCGCCCGGCGCGTGTGCGTTCGACGGCGTGCGCGGTGAGCGTTTCGCCCTCGCGGACCGGCTGGAGAAACGTCACCGCGCATTGCTGCGCGACCGTGCGCTGGTCATAGGTGTTGCATGCGAACGCAAACGTAGAGTCGGCGAGGGTGAAGATGAAGCCGCCGTGGCAGATGCCGTGACCGTTGGTCATCTCCTTGCGGATGGTCATCGAGAGAACGGCTTCACCCGGCGCAATCCGCTGAAGGCTCATGCCGAGTCCCTGACTGGCCCGGTCGTCCTGCCACATCTTGTTGGCGCAAGCCTGGGCCAGCGCATGCGGATCTTTGTTGCCGGCAACTGCGTCCATCACATGCCTCCGACAAAACGAGGCGCACGTTTTTCGAGGAATGCGTTCACGCCTTCCGCGAAATCCGGAGCACGGCCTGCTGCCCCTTGAAGATCGCGTTCAAGATCGAGCTGTTGGTCGAGCGTATTCGTCTCTGACGCGTCGAGCGCTTGCTTGGTGAGCGTCAGTGCGCCGGTCGGCTGCTTGGCGAGATGAGCGGCGAGGCGGTGTGCTTCCGCCATCAGGCCTGCATCGTCCACCACCTTCCAGATCATGCCCCAGGCCTCTGCCTGTTCGGCGGTGACAGGTTCGGCCAGCATCGAGAGGGCACGAGCGCGCGCACTCCCTGCAAGCCGTGGCAGGAACCATGTGCCGCCGCAGTCCGGGACAAGGGCGATCTTGGAAAAGGCCTGAATGAATTTGGCGGAACGGGCGGCCAACACGATATCGCAGGCAAACGCAATATTGGCGCCGCCGCCGGCAGCCACGCCATTCACCGCGCAGACGATAGGAAGCGGCAGTTTTCGCAATCGGCGAATGAAAGGATTGTAGTGCCGATCCAGCGTGACGGTGAGATCCGGCTTCTGGCCGGGGGTGAAATCCACTTCCGACAAATCCTGTCCGGCGCAGAACCCGCGTCCCGCGCCTGTGAGGATCAATGCACGGCATGCCTTGTCGGATTCCGCATCGGTCAATGCCGCATCCATCGCGGCATGCACGCTTGCGTTGAACGAGTTGAGGCTGTCAGGCCTGTTGAGCGTGATGACGCGATATCCGTCGCGGATCTCGGTCAGGACCACATCCTTGTCCACAGCGTCCTCCCAATCGGCCTGTTTCTGTCAGCCGTTGGAAAGCATATTACTATTGACCAACCGTTCGGTCAATTATATTGATGAGATCAGAAGCGCATCAGATCACATGGGACAATTCGCCGATGTGACGAACAAGATGCGCCGGGCAAGCTCTCCAAAAAACGGGCGCCCATCATTCAGGGAGGAAACCATGAAGCCGACTTCAGCATTGAAACTTTTATTGGCCGCCGGTGCAGCCGGATTGGCGTTCAGCAGTTCCGCATTCGCGCAGCAGACCGTCAAGATCGGTTCCGTCCTTTCGGTGACGGGTCCGGCTTCGTTCCTCGGCGAGCCTGAAGATAAAACGCTGCGGATGTATGTCGACAAGATCAACGCGGCTGGCGGGGTCAACGGCAAGAAAATCGAACTCATCGTCTATGACGACGGCGGCGACGCCAACAAGGCGCGCACGTTCGCCACGCGTTTGATCGAGGACGACAAGGTTATTGCAATGGCGGGTGGCTCGACCACCGGAACAACCATGGCGATGATCCCGGTTTTCGAGGAAGCACAGGTTCCGTTTATTTCGTTCGGCGGTGCTGTCGAAATCATCGACCCGGTCCGCAAGTATGTCTTCAAGACGCCGCACACCGACAAGATGGCGTGCGAAAAGATTTTCGAGAATCTGAAGGAGCGCAAGCTCACGAACATCGCCATGATCTCGGGCACCGACGGCTTTGGCGCTTCGATGAAGGCCCAGTGCACCAAGGTTGCGCCGAACTACGGTATCAAGATCGTCACCGAGGAAAGCTACGGTCCGCGCGACAGCGACATGACCGGCCAGCTCACCAAGATCAAGAACACCGCAGGCGTTCAGGCCATCGTCAATCCTGGCTTCGGGCAGGGACCTGCGATCGTCACTCGCAATTACGCGCAGCTCGGCATGACCGCGACGCCGCTGTATCAGAGCCACGGCGTGGCCTCGAAGAGCTTCATCGACCTCGCGGGCGCCGCTGCTGACGGCATCCGCCTGCCGGCAGCCGCGCTGCTGGTCGGTGACAAGCTGCCGGACAGCGATCCGCAGAAGAAGGTCGTCGTGGATTACAAGAAGACTTACGAGGACACCGCGAAGAGCCCGGTCTCGACCTTCGGCGGCCATGCCTATGACGGTCTGTACATCCTGATCGACGCCATGAAGCGCGCCGGTTCAAACGACCCGAAGAAGATCCGTGACGAAATCGAAAAGACCAAGGGCTTTGTCGGCACCGGCGGCATTGTGAACATGACGCCGACAGACCATCTTGGCCTCGATCTCTCCGCGTTCCGCATGCTGGAAATCAAGGGCGGCGACTGGTCGCTGATCAAGCCGGGCTCGTAAACCCGCCGCGTATGTATTGATGCTCCCGGATGGTTCGGATTGCTCCGTCCGGGAGCACCATCTCTCTGCCTGAATGAATTGTATCGCCGGGAACGGCAGCCCTCGGCTGCCATCGTCGTTCGTGGAGCGTGAATGCCAGAGTTTGTCCAATTTCTTGTTTCCGGACTGACCGTGGGCGCGGTGTACGCTCTGGTCGCTCTCGGCTTCACGCTTGTCTACAATGCATCCGACGTCGTCAATTTCGCCCAGGGCGAGTTTGTGATGCTGGGCGGCATGGTGACGGTGTTCGCCGCTGCCGCCGGCGTTCCGCTTCCGCTCGCAGCGCTTCTTGCGGTGTGCGTGGCTGTCGTCGTCGGTCTTTTGTTGTACTGGCTCGCCATCGAGCCTGCACGCGATGCATCGCCAGTCACGCTGATCATCATCACAATCGGCGCCTCGATCTTGTTGCGTGGCGTGGCGCAGGTCCTGTTCGACAAGCAGTTTCACAAGCTTCCGAGCATCTCCGGCGACACGCCGGTCAATCTGCTCGGTGCGGCCATCCAGCCGCAGAGCTTCTGGGTCCTCGGCGGAACGGGCGTGATCGTGCTTCTGCTGTATGTGTTTCTGGAGCGCACCGTGCTCGGAAAGGCTGTGCTCGCGACCGCTGCGAACAAGCTTGCAGCGCGCTTGGTTGGTATCAACACGGCGACCGTCATGGCGCTGGCGTTCGGAGGATCTGCTGCCATCGGCGCGGTCGCCGGCGTCCTGATCACGCCGATCACGCTGACGAGCTACGATGTGGGAACATTGCTCGCATTGAAGGGATTTGCGGCTGCGATGCTCGGCGGCATGGGTAATCCGCTTGGCGCGGTCGCAGGCGGATTGCTGCTTGGCCTGCTTGAAGCGTTCGGGGTCGGTTACATCAGTTCGACCTACAAGGACGCCTTTGCCTTCATCGTTATCCTTCTCGTCCTGTTCGCCATGCCGCAAGGCCTGTTTGGCCGGCGGACCGTGGAAAGGGTCTGAGCGGTGCTGCAGAAGATCGGCCATCGTTATCTGACATTGATTGTGCTCGCGGCAATCGTCGCTGCGTTGCCGCTGATATTTCCGTCGAGCTACTACTTCCGCGTGGCGTCGCTGGTCTGGGTCTCCGCCTTCGCGGCCATCGGCCTCAACATTCTGATGGGATCGGCTGGGCAGGTCAGCCTCGGCCATGCCGGCTTCTTCGGAATTGGCGCTTATGCCGTCGCTATCGGACCAGCGCATCTCGGAATTCCGACATGGGCTGCGCTTCTGATCGGCTGCGTGCTTTCTTCGGTACTGGCCTATCTCGTCGGTCGTCCGATCCTCAAGCTCAAGGGCCACTATCTTGCTATCGCCACGCTTGGCCTCGGTGTGCTGGTGGCGCTGGTCATCACCACGGAGGGCCGCTGGACCGGCGGCCCGGACGGCATGCCAGTGGCGAAGCTCACGCTGTTCGGCTGGCGCGTCAGTGGCTCGGACACGTGGTACTGGATCTCGGGCGGACTTCTGCTGCTGGGAACATGGATCGCCCTCAACCTGAACAATACGCCGACCGGACGCGCCTTTCGCGCGCTCCATGACAGCGAGGTTGCGGCCAGGGTCGCCGGTATCGACGTCGCACGCTTCAAGCTGCAGGCATTCGTCATTGCCGCCGCATACGCATCGATCGCCGGGTCCGTGCTCGCGCTGATGAACGGCTTCACCAACCCCGATCAGGCGGGTTTCCTGCACTCCGTGGAAATGGTGACAATGGTGGTGCTCGGCGGCCTTGGATCGGTCGTCGGGAGCATCGTGGGCGCAGCGGTGCTGATCACGCTGCCGCAAGTTCTCACCGTCTTTCAGGAATACGAGCATCTGCTGCTCGGCTTCCTCATCATCGTGTCGATGATCTTCATGCGCGACGGAATCGTCCCGACGCTTTCGCGCGTGCTGGCGAAGAGGACACAGTCATGACGATCCTCGCGGCCAAGGACATCGGCATTTCGTTCGGAGGCATCAAGGCGATTGATGGCGTCAGCTTTAGCGTCAGCCCGGGACAGATTCTGTCCATCATCGGACCGAACGGAGCGGGCAAGACAACGCTTTTCAACGTCGTTTCCGGTGTGTATGCGCAAGATCAAGGGCGGGTCGAACTGTCCGGCGAAGACGTCACCGGATTGACCCCGGACAAGCTTGCCGCGCGCGGCCTGTCGCGTACCTTCCAGAACCTCCAGATATTCCAGCGCATGACCGCGGCGGAAAACGTCATGGTCGGCCGTCATCTGCGCGAGCGCTGCAATCTTCTCGCGGATATGTTTCGGCTGCCGTCGGTGACGCGGCAGAACAGTGAGACGCGTGATGCGGCGCTGACCTTGCTCGACGATGTCGGCTTGCACGGCAGCGCCGATGTTCCGGCGGGTTCGCTGTCGTATGGAGCCTGCAAGCGCCTTGAGATTGCCCGCGCACTCGCCGCCGAACCGCGCGTGCTTCTGCTCGACGAGCCGGCTGCCGGATGCAACGCGGTGGAGACCGAGGAAATCGATCATCTCATTCGCCGCGTAGCAGCCAAGGGCATCGCAGTGGTGTTGGTCGAACATGACATGAAACTCGTCATGAAGATTTCCGACCACATCCTTGTATTGAACCGTGGCAAGCCGATCGCGGAAGGCGCGCCTCGTGAGGTGCGCGACAATCCAGCCGTGCTTGAAGCCTATCTCGGCAAACACGGTGCAAAGGAGGCGGCCCGTGCTTGAAGTCGCCAATCTTCGCAGCGCCTATGGCCGCATCGAGGTTCTGCACGGCGTGAACCTCAACGTCCGCTCGGGTGAGGTCGTGGCGCTAATCGGCTCGAACGGCGCGGGAAAGACCACGCTGCTTCGGGCGCTGTCCGGCGTTCAGCCGATCACCGCCGGCGAGATCAGCTTTTTGGGTGATCGAATCGAGCGTCTCCCGCCGCACCGGCGGGTGGAGCGCGGCATGACACAATCGCCGGAAGGACGTCAGGTTTTCGGACCGCTGAGCGTCGAAGACAATCTGCGTCTCGGGGCCTACATGCGCCGCGACAAGGATATCGACAGCGACCGGGATCGTGTTTTCGAGATGTTCCCGGTTCTGGCGGAGAAGCGGAAGCTTCTGGCGGGAGGATTGTCCGGCGGCCAGCAACAAATGCTTGCGATCGGACGCGCCTTGATGGGTAAACCGAAGTTGCTTCTTCTGGACGAGCCGTCGCTAGGTCTGTCGCCCACGCTGGTCGACCAGATCCTTGCCGCCATCGTCGATCTTCGGAGCAATGGCGTCACCGTGTTGCTGGTCGAGCAGAACGCCAGCGCAGCTCTTGAAATTGCCGACCGCGGTTACGTGCTGGAAACAGGCAAGGTGGCTTTTGAAGGTGCCGGCGCGACGCTCCTGTCAGATCCGAAAGTGAAGGCCGCGTATCTCGGCGCGGCCTAGCACCCATTAACTTCGCGATGGCTCGATAACCGTTCTCTGCTCCGCCGGCATCGAGACGGAATCTGCCTCGGCGTCTTCGCTCACCGGAGCGCGTCCGAACCACGCATAAAGTGCTGGCAGCACAAAGAGCGTCAGCAGCGTCGCGCTGATGAGGCCTCCGATGACGACGGTCGCAATCGGCCGTTGAACCTCCGCTCCGGTTCCGGTTGCCAGCGCCATCGGGACAAATCCGAGCGATGCGACCAGCGCGGTCATGGCAACGGGACGAAGCCGGGTGAGGGCGCCGACAAAGATTGCGTCTGTCTTCTCGTACCCCTTCGCCATCAACTGCTTGATGTAGGTCAACATCACCAGGCCGTTGAGGACGGCGACGCCGGACAGGGCGATGAACCCGACTGCGGCCGAGACCGAAAACGGAATTCCCCGCAGCCACAGCGCGACAACGCCGCCGGTCAGCGCCAACGGCACGGCGCTGAAGACCATGAGTGCATCCCGCGCTGTGCCGAGTGCCCCCATGAGCAACAGGAAGATCAGGACGAAGCAAACCGGAACCACGATGAGAAGTTTCGCGCGCGCCGCCGCGAGGTTCTCGAACTGGCCGCCCCAGGACATCCAGTAGCCGGACGGCAGGGTCACGGCGCTCTCGATCTGCGACCGGGCGTCGTTCACGACGGTGGCGATGTCGCGGTCCCGTACATTGGCGGTGACGACAACGCGGCGCTTGCCGTTCTCGCGGCTGATCTGATTGGGGCCTTCGCTGATCTTGAAGGTTGCCAGTTGCCCCAGCGGTACGGTCAATGGCGTGACGCCTGCCATCGGCAGTGAGACCGGAAGATTTTTCAGGGCATCGAGATCGCCGCGGATGTCCTCCGGCAGCCGGACCACGATGTCGAAACTGCGGTCTCCTTCAAACACGGCTCCGGCGGCTCGCCCGCCGATGGCGGTGCCGATCACATCCTGAACTGCTGCAAGGCTAAGGCCGCGCCGCGCGATCTCCATCTTGTCCACGGTGATATCCAGCACCGACAGGCCGCTGACCTGTTCGATTCTAACGTCGGTTGCGCCCTTGGTTTTCTTCAGGATGTTTGCAATCTGTCCCGCGCTGCGCAACATCGGTTCGAACTCGTCGCCGAAAACCTTCACGGCAAGATCGCCGCGAACACCGGCCAGCAGTTCGTTGAAACGCATCTGGATTGGCTGGGTGAATTCGTAATTGTTGCCGGGCAGCTCGCGCACGGCGTCTTCGATCTGCTCAAGCAGAGCAGCCTTGGTCAATTTTGGATCGGGCCATTGGTCCTGCGGCTTGAGAATAATGAAGGTATCCGAGGTGTTGGGCGGCATCGGATCGGACGCGACTTCGGCGGTGCCGGTCTTGGAGAACACGTAGGAGACTTGCGGGAACGCGCTAATTGCTTTCTCGACGTCAAGTTGCATCGTCTGCGATTGCGTCAGGCTGGTGCTGGGAATCCGCAGCGCGTGCATGGCGATGTTCTTTTCGTCCAGCGTCGGGATGAATTCCTGACCGAGCCGAGAAAACAGCAGCAAGGCTCCGACGAACAGGACCAGTCCGGTCGCAACAGCAGGAGCAGGCCGTTTGATGGCGCGCTTGAGCAGCGGTGCGTAAGACGCCTTAAGGCTGCGCACGAGCCGGCTGTCGGATTCCGTCACCCGGCCGGTCACCGCGATGGCGATCAGCGCAGGAACGAAGGTGAGGGACAGCACGAAGGCCGAGACGAGCGCAAGGATGACCGTCAAGGCCATCGGTTCGAACATCTTTCCCTCAACGCCGCTGAACGTCAGCAGCGGGACATAAACCAGGATGATGATCGCCTGACCGTAGACGCTGGGGGCGATCATCTCTTCGGCTGATGTTTTCACAACCGCGAGACGCTCGGGCAGCGACAGTGTCCGGCCGGCGGCGGTCTGCTTTTCGGCCAGGTGACGCAGCGCGTTCTCGGTAATGATGACCGCGCCGTCGACGATCAGGCCGAAATCGAGCGCGCCGAGGCTCATGAGGTTCGCGCTGATCCGGCCTTGCAGCATCCCGAAGGCCGTCATCAGCATCGCCAGCGGAATAACGAGAGCGGTGATAAATGCTGCGCGGAAGTTGCCGAGCAGCAGGAACAGGACGGCGATGACGAGCAGGGCGCCTTCGCCCAGATTCCAGGCCACTGTGGTGATCGTCGCATCGACGAGCTGCGTGCGGTTGAGAACTGTTTCGACAGTCACGCCGGCAGGCAGCGTACGGCGGATGTCCTGCATTTTGGCATCGACCGCGGCGGAGACCGTTCGGCTGTTGCTCCCGATCAGCATGAGAGCCGTTCCGACGACCACCTCATGCCCATCGCGGCTGGCGCTGCCGGTGCGGATTTCACCTCCGATCGTCACGTCCGCGACATCGCGAATCCGTACAGGAACCGCGCCGCGGGTGATGATGGTCACGTCGCCGATGTCGGCGATCTTTTCCAGACGGCCGCCGGTCCGGACCGCGATGCCTTCGCCGTTACGGTCGATGGTGCTGGCCCCGCGGCTGATATTGTTCACCTCAATGGCGCGCACGACGTCGCCGAACGAAAGACCCAGCGCGATCAGCTTCGCAGGGTCCGGCTTGACCTGAAACTGCTTGATGAACCCGCCGATGGCGTCAACGCCCGCCACACCGGGCACGGTTTTGATCTGCGGGCGGATGATCCAGTCCTGCACCGTTCGCAGATATGCGCCGCGCTCGATGTCGGTTTTCAGCAGTTCGCCTTCTGTGGTCAGGAACGAGCCGTCTGCCTGCCAGCCCGACTTGCCGTCGCCAGATTTCGCGCCGAGCGAAACTGTCCACATGTAGATTTCGCCAAGACCAGTGGAGATCGGCCCCATCTTCGGATCGGCGCCGGGCGGCAGGCTGGCGCGTACGTCGATCAGCCGCTCGTTGATCTGCTGCCGCGCGAAGTAAATGTCGGTCTTCTCATTGAAGATCGCCGTGACCTGCGAAAATCCATTGCGTGACAGCGACCGTGTGGTTTGCAGTCCGGCGATGCCGGCCAGTGCGGTCTCGATACGGAACGTGACCTGCTTTTCGATCTCCACCGGCGACAGCGCCGGCGCCGTGGTGTTGATCTGCACCTGCTTGTTGGTGATGTCGGGCACTGCATCGACAGGAAGACGCGTGAGCGACCACGCGCCCAGAGCGACGAAGCCAAGACTGAGCAGGACGACGATCCAGCGATGCTGGATGGATAGATCGAGAATGCGCTTGATCATGATGATTGCCTTAATGCTGATGCTCGGTGTCGCCTTTGCCGAGATCGGCCTTCAAGACGAAGGTGTTGGCGGTCGCGATCCGGTCGCCGGGAGACAGGCCGGAGATCACCTCGAATGATTTGCTGTCTTCGCGGCCCGTGATGATCTTGCGGGGCTCGAAGCCTTCCGAAGTGCGGACGAAGACGGCGCTTTGGCCCTCCACGGTCTGCACGGCGCTTTTCGGCACCACGATGCCCGCTTTAATCTGCTGGAACGGAATGTGAGCGGTCACGAACATTCCCGGCCGCAGGACATGGGAAGGATTGTCGACCGAGGCGACGACGCGCGCCAGACGAGTGTCCTTGTCGAGCAGCGGGCTGACGAACATGATTGTCGCGGGCAGAGGCTCCGCGCCGGAACCGGTTTCGACGCTGATCTGCTGTCCCTCCCTGACCACGGCAATATCCGCCGCAGGCAGCGCCAGTTCGGCCCACACCACGCGCGAGTCGACGATCACGAACAGTTCGCTTTCCTGACCTTCGCGACCCACCAGGGATCCGAGATCGACGCGGCGCTCGGCGATCCGGCCGCTCATCGGCGCACGCAGTTCCTGCAGCCTCAGGCTTTCGACCGGTTGCTTGGGCAGCGCTGCAATCTGGTCACCGGTCAGGCCCAGCGCAAAGAGCTTCTGGCGTGCGACATCGAACTTGATCCGCATGTCTTCGTACAGGGTCTTCGCACGCAGGAAATCATTCTCGCTGCTGACCTTGGACTCGAAAAGACTCTTCGAGCGAGTGAACAGCGTTTCCTGAAGTTCAAATGCGACACGCGCGGCGAGGTACTCGCTTTTGGCGTCGGCAACCTCACGGCTTTCGATAATCGCCAGAACGTCGCCCTCACGGACAGTATCTCCGAGCCGTTTGCGCAACTCCGCGACGGTGCCGAGCAATCGCACGGAGACCTTGGCGAAATGCTCGCCACTAGGGACGATGGTACCCGGTACGGCGATGCGTTTGCTCAAGATCCCGGCGGTCACCTCCCGGATCGCGAAGTTTCCGGCTGCGATCTGACGCTCGCTGAGCTTCAGGCCGGCTTCTTCATGATGCTCATGTTGCTCGGACTTGCTTTGCGCCTTTGGAGATTCATGCGCGTGTGCGGCGGTGAGAAAAATGCTCGCGAGTGCGCCAAGAGCGCCGCCTGCGACACGTAATCGAAGTCTGGTCATTGTTAAAATCCCGCGAGCGGTCAGGCTCGAGCCACGATCAATTCAACGAATTGCTGTGCCTGCGAAAGTTGATGCAGACAGGCTGTCGCGCAGCCTGCGGGGCTGCGGACATGCCAACGGGCCTGTCGGCCCTCGGGATTTAGGCGCGGGGTGGTTTGAAAAGGGGCAGGCCGGCAAGCGACGGCGGCGTCTGTTCCCGGCCGATGCGCGGCGCTTGATGGCTGATGTCAGCAGGAAGACTCACGGCAGAGGCCGGTTGCCCGGTGACGTGGTTCAGGCAATGGTCGCAATGCGCGGGCATCTTCTGATCTGGCGTATCGGGCGGGGTGCCCGCGTCGAAATCCAGCGTGATCGCCGTAGGATTCGAGCCCGCAAAGGCCAGATCGCAGCTTCCGCAATGGATCAGCGATGCCAGCAGGCCAAGCATCAACGCCAGAACCAGCGACAGACGGCGTCGCCGTCCATTGCGTCCTGAGCTGAAGCCCGCATCGAGTTGAAGACCGCTGGTCATGTTCTATCAGTAGATTTTCTGTCGGGCCTTTTCAAGGCCGGTTAGACGGCCCGATCGGGGACCAGCGCGCACGCCGTGACCGGACTGGTCACGATCTGGATGGTTGTGTGCTGAATGCCGAAATCTTCATTCAAATGATGCGTCGCCTCCACCAGGAAGGCATCGCCCGGATGGCCGGACGGCATGACCAGATGGCAGGTCAGCGCAACCTCGGTCGTGCTCATTGGCCAAATATGAAGATCGCAGACCTCCGTCACGCCCGGACGCTGTTCAAGGTAACGGCGGACTGCGGCGGGATCGATGGTTGACGGCACCGCGCCAAGCGACATCGCGGTGCTATCGCGCAGAAGTCCCCATGTGCCCCACACGATGACCGCGACGATCGCAAGGCTTGTGAGAGCGTCGATCCACAGCCAGCCGGTGAACATGATAACCAATGCGGCAATGACGACGCCGGCCGAAACCGCAGCGTCAGCCGCCATGTGCAGGTAGGCGCCCTGGATATTGAGATCGCTCTTGCGGCCGGAGGCGAACAGCAAGGCTGTGAATCCGTTGATGACGATCCCGATGGCCGCGACAATCATGACGGTCACTTCCGCGACCGGCTCGGGATTGAACAATCGCAGCACGGCCTGCCAGCCGATCGCGCCGACCGCGATCAGCAGGAAGACCGCATTGAACAGCGCAGCCAGGATCGAGGATCCGCGCAGACCATAGGTGTAGCGCTCAGAAGGCGGCCGCTTCGACAGGATGACCGCGATCCAGGCGACGATCAGTCCCAGGACGTCAGAGAGGTTATGCCCGGCATCCGCGATCAGGGCTGTCGAATTGCTGATGTAGCCGTAGACCGCTTCGATAACGATGAAGATCGTGTTGAGCACGATGCCGACCGCGAAGGCCATCCCGAAATTCGCAGGCGCGTGCACGTGTCCGCCGGGCCCATGATCATGTCCATCGGCATGGCCGTGATGCTGACGATCAGCATGGTCGTGAGCGGCGTGATGCGAGTGCGTCATGCGGTTCCCATACAGGGCGGCGCCCGAAGCGCCGGTTGCTGCAAGGGATATGCGTCATCCGGAAACCGAATACTATCACAGCGGGGAAGCAATTAGAGAGCGTCGATGGCGCTCGGGGTCTTACTGGAACGGCTTCACACCCGCGACGGCGCGCGATCGGGCAACGGTGGCTGTGATGTTTTCAGCAAGCAGGCGGGCGAGGCAGGAGTAGCCCCAGTCGTTCATATGTAAGCCATCTGCGGTGATGAACCGGTCGAACGCGATGGCCTGATCTTCATGCCAGTGCCGCATGGCCACGTAACGCCGAAACAGCGGGACATGCGTTTGCTTTGCGACATAAGCGATCAGCCCGACCATTTCGCTGACCGCCGGCTTGGCGTTCACGCGCGGTGCGAACTGCGGGTCGATCAGCAGCACGTCCGCGCCGCTTTTCTTGATGCGCGAGATCCCGGCCTGCAACACGTTCGCAGTCTCGGGGATGTTCCCGTCGCGAAGCACGGTATTTGTGCCGAGTTGCCAGATCACCAGATCCGGCTTGGGCTCGAGAACCGCATCCATCCGCGCCATCATCGAGTTCGCGTCTTCGCCGTTGATGCCCTGGTTGATGACGGTCACACGCGTTTCCGGAAACCTTTGACGCAACTCGCGCTCAAGGCGGCTGGGATATGAGAACGCCGGCGTGCTGGCGCCTGCACCGCCGGTCGAGGAAGAACCGACAGCGACAATCGTGACGGGATCGTGCGCTTCCAGACGTTTGGCGACGCGCGCGAGCGGAGCATCGAGCTGCGAGAGCGACTTCGCCTGCACGCAGGGCTGAGTCTTGAAAACGCTGTTCAGATCGTCGGATGCGGAAGAACTGGTTTTCGCCTGTTCTGCGTGCGACGCAGCGGGGCATACGACAAGTGCCGAGATGCCAAGCGCAAGCGCACCAACGCTGGCGGCGATCGTCGAAGCCGTTTTCCGGCTGGGCGAGGGGCTGAGCATCAAAAAGCGAACCCTGGCGTAGCGGCCATCGAGGGTCCGCGTCGATCAACACCTAACGAAATTTACCACCGTATTCAATGCGCCCTTCGGAGGTAGGGAACTCATGCTTAATCAAAATCATCCGCCAAAACAGCAGGTTGAGTTCATGTTCCGCGTGCTGCGATGCACAAGGGCGTGAATGGGGCACCGTTTTTTGGTTGTCAGAGGGTCTTGCCGAGCAGCGCACTCAATCCGTTCCAGATGATCTGAATGCCGATACAAAACAGGATGAAGGCCGAGAGCCGCATCACGACGTCCGTTCCGCGCGCGCCGAGAAACATGATGATGCGATCGGCGAAGCGATAACTGACGAAGATCGTAATGGCGATGGCCGCCAGACCGGCCACGGCTGCGCCTCCGAGCATTGCCAGGTGCGTGAGATCGTCGGCAGCCATTGGCCGTTGGCTTCCCAGCGTGACTGCAACGGAAATCGAGCCGGGTCCGACCGTCAGCGGCATGGTCAACGGATAGAACGCATCGATCGTAGGGCCGGTATCGACCTTTGGGTTATTCAGGTCCGGCTCTTCAGGGGCATGGAGCAGACGCCACCCAAACGCCGCGACCACGAGGCCACCGGCGACCCGGACGACGGGCAGGGTGATCCCGAAGAACTCGAGCACATGAGAGCCGATGAACAGCGAGCCGAGCAAAAGGAAGAAACTGTTGCGCGCTACGCTCCGGGCGAGAACGCTGCGCTCGGCTGTGGTGCGTCCGCGAGTCATTCGCAGGAACAGCGGCGCGCTGCCGATCGGGTTGACGATCGGAAACAGCGCGGCATAGACCAGCAGAAATGCGTTGATGATGTTTTGCACGACGTCCGTCCCGGCAGCACCTGGCCCGATCACCAATTTCGAACAGAGATCGCGGATGTTTGCAACTCGGACGGACGGTCCGAATTCGTCGAACGTCTCTCCGAACAGCGACCGTCTATGAAGCGCTCGTGTTTGGCGGGCGGTCTTGATACCGTGCTGACGGAAGCAACGACGGTCGATTCATGTTACGCAAACTGGCTGTAATTACTCTGACGGCTCTGATCGGAAGTCCGCCATCTACGCTGCATGCGGAGCCGGTCCCGATTACCTGCACGATCCTGCCGGGTGCGGAATCGGCAAGCGTGTTGCTGACCAACTCGCTCAGCTATGCCGCGTCATGTCAGGCGAACTGCAAATTCTCGACTGCCGTGTACGACGATAATCCTCAGATCATCTGCGCAAAGCCGGTGCCGGCCGGCAAGCAAGTCGAGATGTGCATACTCAAGGCTGCGGGCAACAAGCTCGTCAAACTTGTCGAAGCGACCGCTGATTGCAAAAAACCCAGAGCGGCCGCGTCTGGAATCAACTTGCAGAAACGATGAAAGCCCCGCGATGCGGGAGCTTTCATATGATGCGGCTAGCGGCCGAAGAACAGCCAAAGCAGGATGATGATCGGGATCGGCACGCCGATCAGCCACAACAATAGTCCGCGTCCCATTTTCGCCTCCATGTCAACCTCAGGACATGGAGAACGTCGAAGCGATGCGCTTGTTCCAACAATAAGGTCTGACGCGACCGCGGAAGATCACCAATGTCCGGTGTTCGGCATTGAGCTCCAGGGTTCTTTCGGTGCGAGCGCGTCGCCCTTCTGCAAGAGCTCGATGGAATGCAGATCGGGTGACCGGATGAATGCCATCTGGCCGTCGCGCGGCGGACGATTGATGGTGATGCCGAGCTTCATCAGCCGGTCGCAGGTCGCATAGATATCGTCGACCTCATAGGCGAGATGTCCGAAGTAGCGATCCTCGCCATACGTTTCTTCATCCCAGTTATAGGTCAGTTCGACCAGCGGCGCGCCGCGCCCCTTGACCTGCTTGAGCAGGTGCTCGTCTTCGGCGGCGCACAGAAACACCAGCGTAAATCGGCCTTTCTCGCTCTCGGTGCGGCGGACTTCCTTCAGCCCGAGCGCGTCGCTGTAGAACTTGAGCGCAGTGTCGAGGTTGCGGACGCGCAGCATGGTGTGGAGGTAACGCATGGTTCTTATCCTTCTTCGGACATTGCCGGAGTTTGATGTCGTCAAGCGAGAGTGGCGATCAAATAGCAGCAAAAGGAATCGGATGGAGCGGAACTTTTATGCTGCGTCGCCGTTGTCTTTCACAACTTCGAGATGATGGAGGCGTTTTTTGAACGAGGTTGACCGGGTTATCCATACCTTCGGGATGATGCGTAACTTGAGCGAAGACGCGCTACGCGAAGCCAGAGAGAGTCTCGGCAGTTACATCGAAACGCTTACGTCCGCCGGAGAAACCGATCCACAACGCCTGGCGGTGTATGGCTTGGCTTATCTCCGTAATCGTCATGACGGCTCCTCGCCAAAATTCACGGGCTGCTGACGTTTTCAGGCGGCCACTAGCCCTATGACAGTGGATAAGAAACCGCGTCAACTGGCGAGATGTGGTCCTTCTTGGTACCTCCGTGAGCATTCAACGGAGACGACCATGCAAAAAGTAGATCTGGATTCGATGTCGATCGACGATCTGGCGAAGCTGCGCGATCAGGCGAGCGAAAAGCTTGCGGAGAAGGTTGCCGCACGCCAGCTTGAACTCGCCGCAGAGATGGAAAAGCTCGCGGCGTTCGGTGGCGGCAAGAAGGCCAAGGCTATTGTGCCAAAGAAAGACCTGAAGGATGTCAAGGAAGCCCTGAAGCCGCAGCTTCAGGAGGCATCGAAGCCGCAGGCGACCAAGGCAGCCTGAGGCGCAACGATCCGTGATCGATGCCCAATGGGGGCTTCGCGCCCCCATTTTTGTTGAGCTATACTTCGCGCGAACCCATCATTCAGGCGCGCCAGATGATTGCATCCGATCTTCGCAGCGGAATCGAAATGCTCGGCGACATGATCGCCGAGGCACGCACAATCGTGCCGTTCACCGGCGCCGGCATTTCCACGGAATGCGGTATTCCCGATTTCCGCTCGCCGGGTGGTTTGTGGACACGCAACAGGCCTATTCCGTTCGACGAGTTCGTCGCGAGTCAGGAGGCGAGGGACGAATCCTGGCGGCGGCGATTTGCGATGGAGTCGAGCCTTGCAGCGGCGCGGCCGGGGCGGGGGCACCGGGCGTTGGCTTCATTGTATAAGGCGGGCAAGGTACCCGCGATCGTGACGCAGAACATCGACAACCTGCATCAGGCTTCGGGTTTTTCCGCCGAACATGTCGTGGAACTGCATGGCAACACCACTTACGCCCGGTGCATCGGATGCGGAACGCGCTTCGAGATTGCCTGGGTCAAGGAACGCTTTGATCCTAAAGGTATTGCGCCGTCGTGCACGGCATGCGGCGAGCCGGTAAAGTCAGCGACGATCTCCTTCGGCCAATCGATGCCGGAAGAGGAAATGCGCCGCGCAACGGAACTCGCGCAGCACTGCGATCTGTTCCTCGCGATCGGATCGTCACTGGTGGTATGGCCTGCAGCCGGTTTTCCGGTATTGGCGCGGAACTGCGGAGCCAGGCTGGTGATCATCAACAATGAGCCGACGGATCAAGATGATATCGCCGATCTGGTGATCCGCTACGACATCGGCGAAACACTCGGACCGTTCGTCAGGAATTGACCAGTGGAGTGGATTTGACATTCGCGCCCCACTCAGCCGGGAATCTGCAACGCGAATGTCAAATCCAAAACTCCACTGGAAACTTATATTTGCTAGTGGTCCTTTGATTCTCACATTCGCAAAAATGTCGGCAGAGACGGGATGCGAATGTGAGAATCGGACCACTAGCTCAATCGATTCGCATCGTTCAAGGCTGTTCATAGGTCGCTGCTGTTTTCTTTTTTGTCTTTCAGCCCTGTTCCGGAGTGTTATCGTTCAATTAAGGATTCGCATTGCTTCGTTTTGATTCGTCACGATGAGAAATGCGAGCTTCGTTGCATAACGTACTTGGTCATGCCGGTGGGGCTGACTGCAGATTTTGTTGGGGTCCGGGAGTCATGGGTTCGGACGCATTTGAGTCCAAGAAGGCAGGCGGTTCGCTGATGGGGGCTGGACCCGACAGGTTCGCTCCGAGCGATTTGGCTGCCGACAGCTTCGCAGCCGCTGATGGAGCGGCCGTCAACCTCGTCGAGATTTCCGGCGTCATCAAATGGTTCGACGCCTCCAAGGGTTACGGCTTCATCGTCCCCGACAATGGCTCGCCCGATGTGCTGCTCCACGTCACGGTCCTGCGCCGCGACGGCTATCAGACCGCCTATGAAGGGGCGCGACTGGTCTGCGAATGCGTGCAGCGCCAGAAGGGCTATCAGGCCTTCCGCATTGTCTCGATGGACGAGTCGACGGCCATCCATCCGGCGCAGATGCTCCCGGCGCGGACTCATGTCAGCGTCACCCCGACAAGCGGGCTGGAGCGGGCGCAGGTCAAATGGTTCAACCGGCTTCGCGGCTTCGGCTTCCTTAGCTGCGGCGAGGGAACGCCGGATATTTTCGTGCACATGGAAACCCTTCGCCGGTACGGCATGACCGAACTGCGTCCCGGCCAGTACGTGCTGGTCCGCTTCGGGCCCGGTTCCAAGGGCATGATGGCGGCTGAGATCCAGCCCGAGACCGGCGCGCCAGGACTGTCTTCACACTAATCCGAGGCCGGCAGTACTGCCGCCTTCGCGCTGGTCTGTCCCGACCACATCCACGTGATCCTCCAACGAGGCCAGACCGGTGTCTGGCCTTTGCCATGATTGCCGCGCTAGGGTGCAGTGGTCATTGGTTCAGGACATTGCTCGCGAATGCTGTTTGGTCGTCTGCCGAAATCCCCAAATCTGAAAACGAATATCCGGATCGTCTTCGCGGCGGCGATCGCATTCCTTGGGGCTGCGGCGAGCAACGTCTCCGCCGCCGAGATGCAGCCTCTGGAGATCGTCACCAAATCCGGCGTGCATGTGTTTACGGTTGAGGTGGCGAAGACCGAGCAGGAGCGGGCCACCGGCCTGATGTATCGCAGAGAGTTGCCCGAGGGGCGGGGCATGCTGTTCGATTTTTCCCCGGAGCAGCCTGTCTCGATGTGGATGAAAAACACCTTCATCCCGCTCGACATGATTTTCATCCGGAGCGATGGCCGGATCCTGCGGATCGCGGAAAACACCGAACCTCATTCGGAGAAGATTATTTCGTCCGGAGGACTGGCCAAGGGTGTACTTGAGGTGATCGGGGGCACCGCCCGGAAGCACGGAATTCAGGCCGGTGACCGGGTTGCCCATCCGTTGTTTGGAACCCGGTGAACGCGCGTTGGGCGAGCCGCAGCAGGACACGCCGCAGCATCGTCAAAATCATATAATATTCAATGATTTAGTTGGTCGGGGCACGAGGATTCGAACCTCGGACCTGCAGTACCCAAAACTGCCGCGCTACCAGGCTACGCTATACCCCGATGAATGCAGTCGATACACGCTTCGCATGGCGTCAGCAAGGCGGAATGGCGCATCGCGGGCGGCAAAAAACCGCCCGCACATGCAGTCCTCCAGTCGCGGATCAGGCCCCCGGAGCCGCCGAGGCTTGGGGCGCGGCGGTCTTTGGAGGTGCCGTACGCGCCGACGGCTTGTCCTGCTTTTTGGACCAACTTCCGTAATAGGCAACCGCGGTCAGGATTGCGACGCCGCCGATGGAGACGCCCAACTGCGCCCAGACGGTGCCCCAGCTCAGCATCAGGATAAAGTGCGCGACAAACGACAGGAAGATACCGACGCAGAACACCTGCAGCGATTGCTGTCCGCACTTGATCACGGGTTCGAGCCACTTCGATTCGAGTAAACTCCAGTCCTTGGGCACGAAGCGGGTGATGAAGAACGCGATCACCACGAAATGGAGAACGCGATACGGCGCAAGGAACGTCTTGTCGTTCGGATTGAAGGCGTCATAGAGCCACTTCGGAAACAGCGCGCCGAAGGATTCAAAACGACCCGCCATCGTCATGATCATCGCGAAGATGAGATAGATCGTGCCCGCGATCAGCAGCCATTGCGACTTGATCACCGAGCGGGACTCGTTGGCTCCGCCGAGCGCGAACCAGGCGCCGAACACGAACAGCAACTGCCAGGTATAGGGATTGAAGTACCAGGAGCCGGTCGGATAGGCCGAGAAATTCCAGCCGAACTGGCGGGCTGCGAAATACAGCACCAGTGAAGCGATCATCACCATGTCGGGCTTGCGCAGCATCAGCCACAGCACCGGCGGGAAGAAGCCCATCAGGATGATGTAGAGCGGCAGCACGTCCAGATTGACCGGCTTGAAGCGCAGCAAAAGCCCCTGATCGAGCGTCTGGATCGGGTTCTCGATCAGGCCGGCGACGTTGAACTCGTTGAGGATGTCCGGATCAGCGTAACGCAGCGCGACCCAGCCGATCGCCGCGATATAAATCACGAACAGAATGACGTGCGCGACATAGAGTTGCCAGACGCGCTTCCACAGCCGTGTCGAACCGACGATAAAGCCGCGATCGAGCATCATCTTGGCGTACACGAACGACGCCGTGTAGCCCGAAATGAACACGAACAGGTCGGCCGCGTCGCTGAAACCGTAGTTCCGCGGGGTGACCCAGTTGATGACGTTGTTGGGAATGTGGTCGAGAAAAATCCACCAGTTGGCGATACCGCGGAAGAAATCGAGCCGGAGATCTCGGCCTTTTTCTGGGAGTGTTGCCTGAATTTCCATGGGTACCGTTTCGTGATGCGATCGAACTAAAATAACTTGAGCGGCGGCTATCCGGACCCAAGCGGTCCGGCGTTGTCACCGCGTTTTGGACAGACTATACCAGAACCCACCGTAGAAAAGTCTCCTTCGGGGCATGCTCAACATCTTGATCTTGGCCGGCCACCGAATCGCACGCTTTTTACCTATCTGATCGATGCCACAGCGAGCAGGCCAGGACCCCGAATCCATGACAGCCAGAATATTCAAACCTGCCAAGAATGCGATGCAGTCCGGGTCCGCCAAGACCAAGGCGTGGCAGCTCGACTATGAGCCCGAACAGCCGCGTGTGATCGAGCCGCTGATGGGATGGACCAGCTCCACCGACATGAAGCAGCAACTGACCCTTCATTTCGACACCAGGGAAGAGGCGGTTGCCTATTGCGAGCGGGAAGGCATCCCGTACCAGGTGCTTGAGCCGAAGGAATTGCAGCCGCGCGTGAAGGCCTATGCGGACAACTTCGCATTCCGCCGCGTCGAGCCCTGGACGCACTGAGCCCGCAGCGGGTCTTGTCCCATTTGTTCTGCGGGAGGCGCGCCACCGGCCGGGCGCGCGCGGCTTTACATCCAGACCCGCAAGCCGTTGCTTGTGAAATGCCCCAACAAATGTCGGGGACATGACATTTCAGATGATCGCTTTGCCCTATTGAGGGCGTCTGACCCGGCGCAAGTCTCTCCAATATCGTCGCAAAAGTTGTGGTTGCATTCAGCCGCCAAGCAGTGACACCTTGCGGGTCGAAGCCGTCCGGAATGGACGGAAGCAAGCAAGATCAAAACGTTACGCGGCGGGAAACAATGGGACTTCGTTCCGGACTCGATCCCAAATCGTCCGATTTCACGCGCAATGCGGAAGCTATGCGTACTCTGGTCGCTGACCTGCGGGACAAGCTTTCGCAAGTCGCAGGCGGGGGCGGTGAAGCGTCCCGCGCCAAGCACTCGGCACGCGGCAAGATGCTGGCGCGTGACCGCGTCGACCTTCTGATCGATCCCGGCACCGCGTTTCTGGAATTCTCGCCGATGGCCGCCTACGGTCTCTACGGCGGCGCGGTGCATTCGGCCAGCATCGTCACCGGCATCGGCCGCGTCTCGGGCCGCGAATGCGTCATCGTCGCCAACGACGCGACGATCAGCGGCGGCACCTATTACCCGATGACGGTGAAGAAGCATCTGCGTGCGCAGGACATCGCCCGTCAGAACAACCTGCCGTGCATCTACATGGTGGATTCCGGTGGAGCGTTTCTGCCGCAGCAGGACGAAATCTTCCCGGACGAGAAGCACTTCGGGCGTATTTTCTACAATCAGGCCAACATGTCGGCGCAGGGCATTCCGCAGATCGCCATTGTGATGGGGTCGTGCACCGCCGGCGGCGCGTATGTGCCTGCCATGTCGGATGAGAGCATCATCGTTCGTAATCAGGGCACGATCTTCCTTGGCGGCCCGCCGCTGGTGAAGGCCGCGACCGGCGAAGTCGTGACGGCGGAAGAGCTCGGCGGCGCTGACGTTCACAGTCGCCAGTCCGGCGTGACCGATCACTATGCCCAAAACGACAGCCATGCCATCGGCATCGCCCGGCGCATTGTCGGCAATCTCAATCCTGCGAAATCCTCCGCTACCGGATTGCGCGAGCCGCGCGATCCGCTGTTCGAGCGTGAAGATATTTACGGTGTAGTGCCGGCCGACGCGCGCAAGCCGTTCGACGTGCGCGAGATCATCGCGCGGATCGTCGACGGCTCGGAGTTCGAAGAATTCAAGAAGCTGTACGGAACGACGCTGATCTGCGGTTTCGCACACATCTGGGGTTACCCGGTCGGCATCATCGCCAATAACGGCATCCTGTTCAGCGAGAGTTCGCTGAAGGGCGCGCACTTCATCGAACTGTGCTGCCAGCGCGGCATCCCGCTGCTGTTCCTGCAGAACATCACCGGCTTCATGGTCGGCAAGAAATACGAAGCCGGCGGCATCGCGCGCGACGGCGCAAAACTCGTGACGGCGGTTGCGACGGCGTCAGTGCCGAAGTTCACCGTGGTGATCGGCGGCTCCTACGGCGCCGGCAACTACGGCATGTGCGGCCGCGCCTATAGTCCGCGCTTCCTCTGGATGTGGCCCAATGCCCGGATCTCGGTGATGGGCGGCGAACAGGCGTCGATGGTGCTGAGCCAATTGCGCCGCGACAACATCGAGGCCAAGGGCGGAACGTGGTCGGCCAAGGAAGAAGACGCTTTCCGCAGCCCGATCCGCGAACAGTACGAAACGCAGGGCCATCCGTATTACGCCACCGCGCGACTGTGGGACGACGGCGTGATCGATCCCGCCGATACGCGCTTGGTGCTCGGCCTCGGACTATCGGCGGCCGCCAACGCTCCGATCGAGCCGCCGAAGTTCGGCGTGTTCAGAATGTGATGCAAGGCATAACGATGAGCGATCTTGTCCGCATCGAACGCGATCACGACGTGGCGCGCGTCACGTTGAACCGCCCTGAACTGAACAACGCCCTCAACAAGGCACTGATCGAGGAACTGCGTGCCGCGTTCGAGAGCATCGCCGCCGATCGCTCGATTGCGACGCTGCTGCTTGCGGGCGAGGGCAAGAGCCTCTGCGCCGGCGCCGACATCAACGCGATGCGCGAAGCGGGCACTTACTCGCGCGAGGAGAACATCAACGACGCGATGCCGCTGGTGCGGATGCTGTCCGCGCTCGACCGGATGCCCCAGACCACCATCGGCAGGGTGCAAGGACCGATTTACGGCGGCGGCGTCGGTGTAGTCGCCGCGTGCGACATTGCCATCGGAACATCGAGCGCGACGTTCTGCCTGTCCGAGGTTCGTCTCGGCATCGTACCGGGCATGATCAGCCCTTACGTTCTGCGCGCCATCGGCGAACGCACCGCGCGGCGTTACTTCCAGACCGCAGAAGTGTTCGATGCGAACGAAGCGATGCGGATCGGCCTGTTGCATGAAGTGGTCGCGCCAGAGGCGCTCGACGAGCGGATCGTTAAACTGCTCAAGCAATTGAAGTCCGCAGCGCCGGGAGCGCGCAGCATTGCCAAGAAGCTCGCCGGCGACATCGCCGGCCGTCCCATCGACGAAGCCCTGATGACCGAGACCGCGCAGTTGATCGCCGATGTGCGCGCCAAGCCAGAGGCCCGCGAAGGCCTTTCGGCATTTCTTGAAAAGCGCAAGGCGTCGTGGAGTTAAGCCGGTCATGGAGTCGCATGTGAACGCCAAAACCCCCTCTGCGCTGTATCGCCGCTTCAACACATTGCTGATCGCCAACCGCGGCGAAATCGCCTGCCGTGTGATCAAGACCGCACGCGCCATGGGGTTGCGAACGGTCGCGGTCTATTCCGAAGCCGACGCCGATGCGCTTCATGTCGCGATGGCCGACGATGCCGTCCTGCTGGGCCCGGCGCGGGCGCGCGACAGCTATCTCAATGTCGATCGCATTATCGAGGCTGCAAGGAAGACGGGGGCCGAAGCGATCCATCCCGGCTACGGCTTCCTGTCGGAGAATGCCGGGTTCGCACGCCGCTGCGCTGCCGAGGGCATTGTGTTCGTCGGTCCGACCGGCGAGATGATGGAAGCGATGGGGTCGAAGTCCGGCTCCAAGGCGCTGATGGAAAAGGCCGGCGTGCCGCTGGTGCCCGGCTATCACGGCGACGCGCAGGACGACGCGACCTTGGCGAAGGCAGCCGAGAAGGCGGGCTATCCGGTTCTGGTCAAAGCATCGGCGGGCGGCGGCGGGCGCGGCATGCGCATCGTCCGCAGCGCCGATGAACTGGCGGCGGCCATCGTCAGCGCCAAGCGCGAAGCGCTGGCGGCGTTCGGCGATGACAGGATGCTGATCGAGAAGTTCGTTCAGAACCCGCGCCACATCGAAGTACAGATCATCGGCGACAGCCACGGCAATCTGCTGTCGCTGTTCGAGCGCGAATGCACGCTTCAGCGCCGCCATCAGAAGGTGATCGAGGAAGCACCGTCGCCGACGCTCGACCCGGCGCAGCGCGAGGCTGTGTGTGCGGCAGCACGCAAGGCCGCAGCAGCGGTCAGCTATGTTGGAGCAGGAACCATCGAGTTTGTGTCCGACGGCCGCGACGTGTTCTTCATCGAAATGAACACCCGCCTTCAGGTCGAACATCCCGTGACCGAACTGATCACCGGCATCGATCTGGTCGAATGGCAGTTGCGGGTCGCGTTCGGCGAGAAGCTGCCGCTGGCGCAGGATCAGATCAGGCTCAACGGTCACGCCATCGAGGCGCGCGTCTACGCAGAAAATCCGAACAAGAATTTCATGCCGTCGGTCGGCCGCATCCGGACGTGGCATACGCCGGATGAAGTCGACGGTCTGCGCATCGACGCCGGTTACGGCGAGGGCAAGACAGTATCTCCGAACTACGACGCCATGCTGGCCAAGGTGATTGCATGGGCGCCGACGCGCGATCTCGCGATCTCCCGGCTCAATCGTGGACTGCAGGAGACCGACGTTCGCGGCATCGTCACCAATATCCCGTTCCTGTCGGCGCTGATCACGCATCCGGATGTCCGCGCCAACACCATTGACACCAGTTTCATCGAACGCGAGCTGGCGAAGCTGACGCCGGCCGAAGCCGAGCTGACCGACCTCGAACTCGCCGCTGCCATGGCTTCGATCCTGCGCAGCGAGGAAGTCGCCGCGGGCCGCGACGCGAACTCGCCGTGGCGGGCGTCGTCGGGATGGGCCGCTGTGGGCGCGCGCCATCGCCGGTTCCTGTTCCGGCAGGCAGGCGGCGAGCGCAAGGTGTCGCTCCGATACGGTCAGGGCCCCTCGACGCTGGCGATCGATGGAAAAATTCTGGCTTTTGCGAGTTCGGCGTCGCCGCGCGGCGGCATCGATGTCGTGCTCGACGGCGTCAAGCATCACGTCACGGGACTCCTCGACGGCCATGAGGTCTATGTCCGCACCCGCAACGGCCGGTTCGAAGTGCACTGGGTCGATCCGTTCGGCACCGAGGACGAGGAGCAGGCGGGTGCCGACCGCGTGGTTGCACCGCTGCCGGGCACCGTCGTGGCAATACTGGTCGAGGAGGGCGCGGAGGTCGAGAAGGGTGCTGCGATCCTGACGCTCGAAGTGATGAAGATGGAGCAGACGCTGCGCGCGCCGTTCGCGGGCACCGTGAAGCAGCTGAAGTGCAAGGTCGGCGACATCGTGCAGGAAGGCGTCGAACTCGCAGAGATCGAGCCCAAGGCTTAAGTTTAAAGGCGTAGGTTGATGAGCGATCAGGTCCACATTGTCGAAGTCGGCCCGCGCGACGGGCTGCAGAACGAAAAGACGCCGGTCACTGCCGAGGCGCGCATCGCGTTCATCGAGGACCTGATCAAGGCGGGCCTGCACACCATCGAAGTCGGAAGTTTTGTTTCGCCCAAGGCCATTCCGCAGATGGTCAATTCCGATCAGGTGCTGCGCGCAGTGAATCACCATCCCGGCAGCGAGTTTCATGTCCTCGTTCCCAATGAGAAGGGCTACGAGGGCGCGAAGGCGGCGGGCGCGAAAGTGATCGCGGTGTTCGCTTCTGCCTCGGAAGGTTTCTCGAAAGCCAACATCAACTGCACGGTCGCGGAATCGATCGAACGTTTCGCCCCTGTGATGGAGCGCGCCAGGGCCGACGGCATCAAGGTTCGCGGCTATGTGTCGTGCGTGCTCGGTTGTCCTTATGATGGCGAGGTGAAACCGTCAGCAGTTGTCTCCGTGACGAAGAAGCTGTGGGACCTTGGCTGCTACGAGGTTTCGCTGGGTGACACCATCGGTGTCGGCACGCCGGCGAAGGCGCGGCAGTTGCTGCGCGCGGTCGCTGCCGAAGTCCCGATGAAAAATCTCGGCATGCATTTCCACGACACCTACGGGCAGGCGCTCGCCAATCTGTATGCGGGTCTGGAAGAGGGTGCGCGCGTGATCGATTCCGCCGCAGGCGGTCTCGGCGGTTGCCCTTACGCACCGGGTGCGACAGGCAATGTTGCGACTGAAGATGTCGTCTACATGCTGGAAGGCATGGGCATCGCGACCGGTGTGGACATGAAGCAACTCGTTGCGGCCACCAACGGCATCGCCAGGCTGCTCGGCAAATCGCCTGTGAGCCGGGTGGCTTCGGCACTTAATGCCAAGGCACGCAACTAACCGATCCGCCTTCGTTAGCTGATTGTCTGCTCAAGTCGCGCGTGCGACCGGAGGTTGTTGCGCTGCACTGATCCGGGAATATTTTTCCCGGCGCGATGTAACGAAATCCGATCTCGCCCGAACATCCAGAAGCGGCACACGTCGCGCAACGCAACTGGATTCAGAGGACTGCTTCACATGGCACGCACCACCCATTTCGCGCTCGGCGCAGCGGCACTTCTTTCGCTTGGCCTGGCCTTCGCGCCGGCCGCTGTTGCTCAGGACAAGATGTCCAAGGACGGCATGAAGAAGGAAGACACCATGTCCAAGGACGGCATGAAGAAAGATACAATGTCGAAGGATGGAATGAAGAAAGACACGATGTCGAAGGACGGCATGAAAAAAGACGAGATGAAGAAGTAACTTCATCTCGCCTTTGCGTTTCTGCAGGCTCGCTCTCATCGGGCGGGCCTGTCGCATTTTGAAATCGTCGCGGGACGTATCCGCGGTGTTACTTCTTCGCCTTGCGAGCGGCGTAGCGCGCGTCGCGGGCGGCCTTCTGCTGAGCCTTCAGCTCAGCTTCTGCAGCCTCTTTCTCGGCCTGAAGGCGGCGCGCTTCCGCAGCCGCCTGGGCTGCGAGTTCAGCTTCGCGGGCAAGCTTTTCAACCCGGGCTGCCTCACGCTGCTTCTGGGCTTCGGCACGCGCGGCGGCTTGCGCCTGCCGCTCGGCAGCCTTTTTCAGCACAGCAGGATCGTCAGGCCCCGGCTTGGCCTTGAACTTTTCGACGATGTTCTTCCTGGCGTTCTGCGCGGCGGCCTGCCGGTCCGCAAAACTCGGCTCCTTAAAACCCATACGGTCGATGTCTTTCTGTTCAATGGTGTACTGGGCGGCTTGTAGCAGATTTCGAGCGCGCGCAATGAGCTAGGGAGCCGATCTGGAGGCTATTTTTGGAGCTAGAGGCCAAAGTTTCCCAAATAGGGGCTCAAATGGCCGAAAGGTGTTGCCCGTCAGCTACATCATCGCCGAACAGCTCCCCGTAATATGGTTCCATATTCGGTATGTATTTTTCTTATGGGGTTTAAATGAAGAAGCTTTTGATCGCTGCTGCGGTTGCAGTTCTTGGTGCAACCAGCGCGCAAGCTGCCGATATAGCGGCGCGGCCTTTCACCAAAACTCCTGCCTCCAGTTGGTCCGGATTCTATGTCGGCGGGAATCTGGGAGCCTCCTTTAGTGACGCGAAGCCGTCCAATAGCATCGCCTGCGGCGCAGCAGGTGTGGCTGATTACATCTGCAGCACTGGTGATCCAGCGTCGCTAGCCAACGCACCTGCTGTCGTCAATTCGCTAGTGGGATCCAGCTCAAACTCCAACGTCATTGGCGGCGTGCACGCCGGTTACAATCAGCAGGCCGGCCTCATTGTCTATGGCGGCGAGATCGACGTTGGCTATTTTAACTTTGGGACCAGCCAGTTAGGTCGGGGTGTTTATCCCGAATCCGGCGGCGGCGGCGCTGGATTAGCTGGCGACAGCTTCGTAGCAGCGACCTCGGTGTCGAGCGACGTTCTGGCCACGCTGCGTGGTCGCCTCGGGTATCTGATTTCGCCAAATCTGCTGGGTTACGCCACCGGCGGCCTGGCCATCGGCCGGGTGAAAACTGCCAACAGTTTCGTCGATAGCCACACCGACGGCAATCCGTTTAGTGGAAATGGATTCGGTGAGAGGACCGAAACGAAGGTTGGCTGGACCGTCGGCGCTGGTCTTGAATACGCCTTCGCGCGGAACTGGAGCATGCGTGCCGAATACATGTATCTCGACCTCGGCAGCTCCAGTGTGAATACGCTCATCACCAACCAGAACCACGGCGGCGAACAAACGCCCTTCAATACCTCCGTGGACCTGACGGCCCATCTCGTTCGCGCTGGCGTCAGCTACAAGTTTCAGTGAGGCGAGCGGCTAGCACCGCAGCTACTCAAGGATTGATGGATCTAAACAAAAGCCCGGCCTCGCGCCGGGCTTTTTGCTTTTGTAATGTAACTTCACAGGCTGGCCGCCCCACATCAACACCTTAGCTGCCGGGCGGTGGCGAACAGGGCATCCACAACTCAGCTTGCCTCGCTTTTCAGCAAGTGGTGACAACTGGCACTCATCACTGGTGGAACCGGCGACGGTTCTCAGGGGTTCAGGTCATCAGTGGTCAAGACGAAGCCCTGGTCGGAATGTTCTTCGCGCTGCATCTTCGCGATAGCGAGATATTCGATCTCGGCTCGGTGCTTCACAAAAATAGCAATGAGTTGTCCGTGATTGAGGTGTTCTTTGTCCGCACGCTCTCGATTCAAGAGGGCAGCCTCAGTTATTCGGCACCTTTCGGTATTCCCGCCGTACCGCACAACGAAGTCGACGTAATCGCCGCTAACGACAGCCATGAGGGTGACCCTCCGCTACCTCCAATCTCAACAGATAGCCGGCTGATAAGTTCCGGTTAGGCGAGGACACCCCTTGGGCGTTTCAGCGGTTCAAATCCTCAGTGGTCAGGATAATACCGAGCAGAGAAACATGGCCGCTCTCCAGCTTCACAACCGCAATACGCTCAATTTCAGCCCGGTGCTTTTCAAACATGGCGAGAAGCTGGTCGTGGCTCGTGTCTTTCTTGCGAACGCCCTCCTTGTTCGTGAGGGCAATATCAGACACTCGGCATTTTTGCATTTTGCCGCCGAATTCCACAAGGAAATGCACGCAATCGCCGATAACGACAGCCATTGGCTTGATCCTCGGATATCTGCGATCTTTACAAGTGGCGGCTGGTCGGCCCCGCACAAGCGAGTGCGGCATCATGGCTGAAACCTCCTCAATGGCGCCGACACGGTAAATCACCAGGGAAGGGCGGCGTGAGATCAGTTCTCCAAATCGAACTGCTTCCCAAGATGGTCGCCTATCTGGACGATGCGCGCGACGCACTCGCCGTAACCAACGGAGGACTTGGTGGCGTCGTCAGCGGTTGTCCGAAACTCCCAGGAATCACCAGCCGGGATCACAGAGACGCTTATGCCGTCGGGACAATCGGCGTAGTGGTTCATTTCTTCCTTGAGGAGGGCAAGGAGAGCTGCCGAGGTCTTTGTGGGTTTGCTCATGGGTCACTCACCTTCTGGCGGTGGTGGATCGAGACTAACACGAGATGTGAAACCATCGGAGGCACAGCTTGAGCCTCATATACGCAATCGCTGACCTGCACGGCCGGATGGATATGTTGTTGAAATCTTATGAGCAGATCGCGGTCCGCGCGAACGGCGCCCCGGGCGCGATCATCCACCTTGGCGATTATATAGATCGCGGGCCCGACAGTCGGCAGATCATCGAATTTCTGATGAGCCCTGCAACATTGCCGCCCGGTTGGAGGCGCATCGTGCTCAAGGGCAATCACGAAGACATGATGGTAGAAACGCTCCGCAAGCCGCTTCACCCGGGCTGGTGGATCGGCAATGGGGGGGCGGCGACGCTCATTTCTTACGGCCACCTACGGGACGGCGACTACGATCCCGGCGTCATCCCGACCGCGCATCTGGATTGGATCGACAGGTTGCCGCTTATGCACGTCGATAAACACCGCGTGTTTGTTCATGCCGGTGTCGATCCGGCAATCCCGCTCGATGAGCAGAAAGAGCAGGTCTTGCTCTGGTGGCTGTATCCCGATCGCACAGACATCGGTCACGGTGATCGCCACGTCGTGCATGGTCACCATCAGTTCGCAGATGGGCCGAAGTGCTTTCACCATCGCACCAACCTTGACACCTTCGCCTGGTACACGGGGCGGCTTGTTGTCGGCGTGTTCGATGATGATGTTGCAGGCGGCCCGGTTGATTTCATCGAAATCCTCTGCGCTCCAGCGCAGACGCCGTAGGGACGCGCAACGCTGACCGGAAACACGCGGCCGCCAGAGCAGGGAGGCTCATTTCAGGAACAGAAAGTGGCTCACCGAACTGCCCAGTGAGCCAAACGGCGACTAAACATCTGAAAGGAAACAGGTCTCATGGATAGATGGCGATCCCAGCAGGATTCGAACCTGCAACCCACGGAGTAGAAATCCGTTACTCTATCCAGTTGAGCTATGGGACCGTTGGCCCTCTCATATCACCCGGATCGTGAAAAATCCGCCACCCTGCGGTGAAATTTCTGAACCGTTCCACGCGTCCGGCCGACAAACCTGCGGGGTTTGCCCGAGGGTCCGCATTGTCTTCGGCATCCCCCGGCCTAAAGTCATGCTGCCGCCGGGTCAATGGCTTGACGCGCCGTCTCGCGCCCGTCGATGCGCGACCGTCGCGCAGAATCTTTCGACCCGATATCGGTACGACCATGAGTCCGTCACGATTCGCGCATTTTCTACATTTCAAGGCGACTTTTGCTCACCGTCGCCGGCAGGGAGTTTCACCATGATTGGTCTGGTTCGCGCCATTTCGGTTTGCGCCGCGCTGGCGCTTGGCCTCGTCACGGCCCAGGCGGCCGACAAGGCCTTCAAGCGGGACGATCTGGCTGACTCCGCGATCCGGCTCGAGGCCCAGATCAAGACCGAGGCCGGGATCATCAACAAGACCGCGGCGACGCTGAAGTCCGATACCGACGCCGCCTTCAAGCGCAACGATCTGCGCGGCGCGCTGGTCCTGCTGGGACAGACGGCCGCTGTTGCCCCCGAGGACAGCGGCAACTGGCTGCGGCTGGCCAAAACCGTGTTCCAGATCCGCCCCTCGGATAACCGCGAGCGAACCTTCTTCCACGAGCGCGCATCGACCGCAGCCTACATTGCCTATCAGCGCGCGGCGAATGCGAGCGAGGAGGCCGACGCGCTGGCTGTGTTGGGGAACGCCTTGGCTGAACGCAAGCTCTGGCGCCCGGCGCTCGATGCGCTGCGGCTGTCGCTCGATCAGAAGGAGGTCGCGGACGTCCGCGGCCAGTATGAAAAGCTGCGTGATGAAAAGGGCTTCCGGCTGCTGGATTACAGCGTGGATTCGGATTCGGCGTCGCCACGCGCCTGCTTCCAGTTCTCGGAAGACCTCGCCAAGCGGGTGGACTTCAATCCGTTCGTGGCGCTGGCCGGCACCGACAGCCCGGCGCTCACCTCCGAAGCGAAGCAGCTTTGCGTCGAGGGTCTCAAGCACGGCGAGCGCTACACCATCAACCTGCGCGCCGGCATGCCGTCCACCGTCAAGGAAACCCTGCCGAAGTCTGCCGAGTTCAACATCTATGTCCGCGACCGCAAGCCGTTCGTGCGCTTCACCGGCCGCGCCTATGTGCTGCCGCGCACCGGCCAGCGCGGCATCCCGCTGGTCAGCGTCAACACGCCGTCGGTGTCGGTGAACATCTTCCGGATCGGCGATCGCAACCTGATCAACTCGGTGCTGGGCAGCGACTTCCAGCGCAGCCTGTCGAGCTATGAACTGTCCGACCTCGGCAACGAGAAGGGTGTCAAGGTCTGGACCGGCGAGGTTGCCACCGCACAGACGCTGAACGCCGACGTGGTCACCGCTTTCCCGGTCGATCAGGCCGTGGGCGAAATGCAGCCCGGCGTCTACGTGATGACGGCTGCGGCCAAGGGGCCGGGCTCGTCCGGCGATGACGATTCCGGTCAGTTGGCGACACAGTGGTTCATCGTCTCAGACATGGGCCTGACCGCTTATTCCGGCAATGACGGCGTCCACGTGTTCGTCAACTCGCTGGCGACTACCCAGCCGACCTCCGGTGCGGAAGTCCGGCTGGTGTCCCGCAGCAATGAAGTGCTGGCCACCCGCAAGACCGACAGCGCCGGCCACGTGCTGTTCGAGGCCGGGCTCGCGCGCGGCGAGGGCGGGTTGTCGCCGGCGCTGCTCTCGGTCTCGGGCGATAAGGGCGACTATGCCTTCCTGAGCCTCAAATCCAATGCGTTCGATCTGTCCGATCGCGGTGTCTCGGGACGCGCGGTGCCTGCGGGACCGGATGCGTTCGTCTATGCCGAACGTGGCGTCTACCGCTCCGGCGAGACGGTGTACCTCACCGCGCTGCTGCGTGACGGCAAGGGCAATGGCGTGACCGGCACGCCGCTGACGCTGGTGGTCGAGCGTCCGGACGGCGTGGAATTCCGCCGGTCCGTCGTGCCGGATCAGGGCGCGGGCGGCCGCAGTCTCACCTTGCCGCTGAATTCGGCGGTCCCGACTGGGACCTGGAGGGTCCGGGCCTTCACCGATCCGAAGGCGCCGTCGGTGGGCGAAACCACCTTCATGGTCGAGGATTATGTCGCGGATCGCATCGAATTCTCGTTAAATTCCAAAGCAAAGCAGATCACTGCGGAACTTCCTGCAGAACTTGAAGTCGATGGCCGTTTCCTCTACGGCGCCCCCGCGTCCGGTCTTGCCCTTGAAGGCGACATGCTGGTTGCTCCGGCGTCGGATCGTCCGGGCTTTGCAGGCTACAAGTTCGGCGTCGCCGACGAGGAAACCTCGAGCAACGAGCGCACACCGCTGGAAAACCTTCCGGAGGCCGACGCCAACGGCAAGGCGACCTTCAAGGTCAGCCTGCCCAAGCCACCGTCTTCCACGCGTCCGCAGGAAGCGCAGATATTCGTCCGCATGGTGGAAACCGGCGGCCGCGCGGTCGAGCGCAAGCTGACGATTCCGGTCGCGCCGAACGATGCGATGATCGGTGTGAAGCCGCTGTTCGCTGACAAGAATGTCGCCGAGGGCGACCCTGCCAATTTCGACGTGGTGTTTGCAGCGCCCGACGGCAAATCGCTGGCGCGCAGCGGGCTGCGTTACGAATTGCTGAAAATGGAGTCGCGCTATCAGTGGTACCGGCAGGGCTCATCCTGGGGTTACGAGCCGGTGAAATCCACAAAGCGCGTGGCCGACGGCGACGTGACGATTGCCGCCGACAAGCCCGCGCGCATCACAGTCGCGCCGCAGCCCGGCCGCTATCGCCTCGACGTGAAGACCACCGAGGCCGATGGACCGCTGACATCGGTGCAGTTCGATGTCGGCTGGTATTCCGACGGCAGCGCCGATACGCCGGACCTTTTGGAGACCTCCATCGACAAGCCGGAATACAAGTCGGGCGATACGATGGTGGTATCCATCAACGCGCGGGCTGCAGGCAAGCTGACCATCAACGTGCTCGGCGACCGGCTGCTGACGACGCAATCCACCGACGTCAAGGAAGGTGCTAACAAGGTCAACATTGCCGTCGGCAAGGACTGGGGCACCGGCGCCTATGTTGTAGCCACGCTGCGCCGTCCGCTCGATGCCGCCGCCCAGCGCATGCCGGGACGCGCCATCGGACTGAAATGGTTCGGGATCGACAAGGCCGACCGCACGCTGAAAGTCAGCCTCACGCCGCCTGCGCTGGTGCGTCCGGGAACGACGCTCAAGCTGCCGGTGAAGGTCGAAGGCCTCAGCCGCGGCGAAGACGCCAAGATCGTGGTGGCCGCGGTCGATGTCGGCATTCTCAACCTGACCAACTACAAGCCGCCCGCACCGGATGACTATTATCTCGGCCAGCGCCGCATGACGTCCGAAATCCGCGACCTCTATGGGCAGTTGATCGATGGCATGCAGGGCACGCGCGGCCAGATCCGCACCGGCGGTGACGGTGCAGGCGCCGAGCTGCAAGGCAGCCCTCCGACGCAGAAGCCGCTGGCGCTCTATTCGGGCATCGTTACGGTCGGCGCCAACGGCACGGCGGAAGTCTCATTCGAGATTCCGGAGTTCGCCGGCACCGCGCGCATCATGGCCGTGGCCTGGACCGCCACCAAGGTCGGGCGCGCCAACACCGACGTCACGGTGCGCGATCCGGTTGTGCTGACCGCAACGCTGCCGCGCTTTCTGCTGAGCGGCGATCGCGGCACCATGAACCTCGATCTGGATAACGTGGAGGGTGCTGCCGGCGACTACGTCATCAGCGTCAAGACATCCGGCCCGGTGAAGCTCACCGGCAATCCGGCGACCACCGTGCGGCTCGCTGCCAAACAGCGCAGCTCCGTCGCGCTCGCCATTGACGCTGCAGGCGGTGCGGGGCAGGCGCAACTCAATGTCGAGATCAAGGGACCGAATGGTCTGACGCTGGCGCGTAACTACGCGCTCGACGTGAAGGCGGCGACGCAGATACTTGCGCGGCGTTCGGTGCGCACTTTGGCCAAGGGTGAGAGCCTGACGCTGACCTCCGATATGTTCACCGACCTCGTGCAGGGGACCGGCGGCGTGCAACTGTCGGTCGGTCTGTCGACGGCGCTCGATGCGGCGACGATCCTGAAGGCGCTGGACCGGTATCCGTTCGGATGTTCCGAACAGATCACCAGCCGCGCGATGCCGCTGCTGTATGTCAACGATCTCGCGGCGGAGAACCATCTGGCGCTGGACACCGCCGTCGATCAGCGCATCAAGGACGCCATCGACAAGCTGCTCGCACGCCAGGGCTCGAACGGTTCGTTCGGCCTGTGGTCGTCCGGCGGCGACGATGCCTGGCTCGATGCCTACGTCACCGACTTCCTGACGCGCGCGCGCGAAAAGGGATTCTCCGTGCCGGACGTGCTGTTCAGGACGGCGCTGGATCGCATCCGCAATTCCGTCGTCAACGCCGATGAGCCGGAGAAGGATGGCGGCCGCGATCTCGCCTACGGCCTCTATGTGCTGGCGAAGAACGGCACCGCGCCGATCGGCGACCTGCGCTATCTCGCGGACACCAAGCTGAACAATATCGCCACGCCTATTGCCAAGGCCCAGCTTGCTGCAGCACTGGCATTGGTCGGCGACCGCGCCCGCGCGGAACGCGTCTATTCGGCGGCGGTGAACAGCCTTGCTCCGAAACCGACGCTGGAGTTCGGCCGCAGCGACTACGGCTCGTCGCTGCGCGATGCGGCAGCATTGGTCTCGCTCGCCAGCGAAGGCAGCGCACCCCGCGCGACGCTTACGCTCGCCGTCGAACGGGTCGAAGCCGCGCGCGGCCTGACGCCGTACACCTCGACGCAGGAGAATGCGTGGCTGGTTCTGGCCTCGCGGGCGCTTGCGAAGGAGGCCAACAGTCTGGCGGTTTCCGTCAACGGCGAGGTCGCCAAGAACGCGGTCTACCGTAACTATCGAAGCGCCGATGTGGTCGCAAAGCCGGTCACCATTACCAATACCGGCGACACGCCGGTGCAGGCGGTTGTCTCGGTCACCGGTGCACCGATCACGCCGGAGCCTGCGGCGTCGAACGGTTTCAAGATCGAGCGCAATTACTTCACGCTCGACGGCAAGCCCGCCGATGTCTCGAAGGCGAAGCAGAATGATCGCTTCGCTGTCGTGCTAAAGGTCACCGAGGAAAAGCCGACGTTCGGTCAGATCATGGTGGTCGATTATCTGCCCGCCGGTCTGGAGATCGACAATCCGAAGCTGGTGTCGTCGGGTGACTCGGGCACGCTCGACTGGATCGAGGATGGTGAAGACCCGCAGAACACGGAATTCCGGGATGATCGCTTCAGTGCCGCCATCGAGCGTGCGAGCGACGACACCGCCGTGTTCACGGTCGCCTACATCGTGCGTGCGGTCTCGCCCGGTAAGTACGTGCTGCCGCAGGCCTATGTCGAGGACATGTACAATCCCTCGCGTTACGGCCGCACCGGCACCGGAACAGTCGAGGTGACGAAGGCGAAATGAGCACGTCAGTCGACGATAACGCTCCCTCATCACGTGCGGTCTTTCCGCCGTCATTGCGAGGAGCGAAGCGACGAAGCAATCCAGCTCTTTGGGTTGCTCGTTTGGCTGGATTGCTTCGCTTCGCTCGCAATGACGGAGCGAAAAGCGAGCGTCGTGTGCTGCGGCGGTTTGCAATCACGGCCGCAGCAACCGTCGCGTCTTGCATGATCGCAGGCACGATTTGGATCGCGTCGCTGCCACCGCTGCCGTTCGAGGATGCGCGGAAGGTCTCGACCACGATCCTCGATCGTAACGGCAAGCTGCTGCGTGCGTTCGCGATGGCCGACGGGCGATGGCGGTTGCCGGCCCACGCGAAGGACGTCGATCCGGGTTATCTCAACCTGCTGCTGAACTACGAAGACAAGCGTTTCAGGTCGCACATCGGCGTCGATCCGCTGGCGATGGGACGTGCCTCGTTCCAGCTCGTCACGCGCGGGCACATCGTATCCGGCGGCTCGACCATTACCATGCAGGTGGCGCGGCTGATGGAGCCGCGACAGGAGCGCTCGGTCGCCGCCAAACTTCGCCAGATGGTGCGCGCCGTGCAGCTTGAGCGGAATCTGACCAAGGATCAGATTCTCGATCTGTATCTGACGCTCGCGCCATTCGGCGGCAATCTCGAAGGCGTGCGCGCGGCGTCGTTCGCCTACTTCGGCAAGGAGCCGAAGCGGTTGTCGCTCGCTGAATCAGCGTTGCTGGTGGCGCTGCCGCAGTCGCCCGAAACACGGCGGCTCGACCGTCATCCCGATTTGGCGCGGATCGCGCGCGATCGCGTGCTGTCGCGCATGGTGGAACATCGACACGTCTCCGCCGACGACGCAACTCAGGCGAAACGTGAGATCGTGCCGCGCCTGCGCAAGCCGATGCCGCTGCTCGCGCCGCATTCGACCGATCAGTCGCTCGCGATCATGAAAGATGCAACGCGAATTCAACTCACGCTGGATTCCAATATTCAAAGTGCGCTGGAGTCGCTGGCGAAGGATCGCGCCTTTGCACTGGGGCCTGATGTGTCGGTCGGCATTCTCGCGGTCGATAACGAGACCGGGGACGTGCTGGCGCATGTCGGATCGTCCGATTACTTCGATACGCGGCGGGCGGGGCAGGTGGACATGACGCGGGCAGTGCGCTCGCCCGGCTCAACACTGAAGCCCTTCATCTACGGCCTCGCTTTCGAGGACGGCTTTGTGCATCCCGAAAGCCTGATCGAGGATCGGCCGATCCGTTACGGCAGTTACGCGCCGGAAAATTTCGACATGACGTTTCAGGGTACCGTCACCGTGCGCAAGGCCTTGCAGATGTCGCTCAACGTGCCGGCGATCGCCTTGCTCGACCGGATCGGTTCGAACCGGCTCACGGCGCGGATCAAACAGGCGGGCGCGAACCTGATCCTGCCCAAGGACGAAACGCCCGGCCTTGCGATGGGGCTTGGCGGCGTTGGCATCACTCTCAACGATCTCGTCCGGCTTTATGCGGGACTGGCCCGGTCCGGCGACACGGTCACCCTGCGGGAGATCGTGCGTCCGGACGACAAGGACGAGCCGGAGACCCGACGGCTGCTCGATCCGTCTGCGGCATGGCTGATCGGCAACGTCCTGATGGGAACGCCGCCGCCGGACAATGCCCCCCGCAACCGGCTCGCGTTCAAAACGGGCACCAGCTACGGCTACCGCGATGCCTGGTCGGTCGGCTTCGACGGCCGGATGACCATCGGGGTCTGGGTCGGCCGCCCGGATGGCGCGCCGGTTCCGGGGCTCATCGGTCGGACCGCCGCAGCGCCGATCCTGTTCGATGCCTTTGCACGGACCGGCAAGCTTCCCATGGCGCTGCCGAAGGCCCCGAAGGGAACGCTGATGGCGAGCAATGCCAAGCTGCCGTTGCCGCTGCGGCGGTTCAGGGCGTCCGGGGAGTTCGTCCGGACCGGGAGCGAACAGGCGCTGCGCATCCAGTTTCCGCTCAATGGCTCGCGGATCGACGCCTATGGCGGCGGGGAGGCGAGCCAGTCGGCGATGCCGGTCAAGGTCGCAGGCGGGGTGCTGCCCCTGACGATGATGGTTAACGGAGTAGCCGTCGGACATATCGACAGCCGGCGTCAGAAACTGGTCGATCCGCCGGGTCCGGGCTTCGTTCGGCTGACGGTGATGGATGCGACTGGCGCGGCGGACACAGTTGTCGTGAGAATTCAGTAGAACCGGCCCAAGCTGTTGTCCGGGTGTCGGTTTCAGCGTATGCGGAACCGATGGCTGAGACCTACCCAAGACCCAGATTTGGCGCGCCGCGCGAACCCGTGGAACAGAAGAATCCCGGCAGCGGACTCGTGCGCGTCGTTGATTTCGCAGTCGGCAGCCATGGCCGCGCGGTTCTCCTGCTGATCGTGGTCGGCCTGCTGTTTTTCTTACCCGGCTTCTTCACCATTCCGCCTGTCGACCGCGACGAGGCCCGCTTCGCGCAGGCCACCAAGCAGATGGTCGAAACCGGCGATTTCGTCGACATCCGTTTCCAGGACGAGGTGCGCTACAAAAAGCCGGTCGGCATCTACTGGGCGCAGGCGGCCGTTGTGGAGACCGCATCCAAGCTCGGTCTGCCGCGCGCGCAGGTTCGCATCTGGCTGTATCGCGTTCCGTCGCTGATCGGCGCCATTGGAGCCGTGCTGCTGACATACTGGACGGCGCTGGCATTCGTGACACGCCGCGGCGCGCTGCTTGCCGGTCTGATCATGTGCAGCTCGATCCTGCTGGGAGTCGAAGCGCGTCTGGCCAAGACCGACGCTATGCTGCTGCTGACGACGACGGCCGTGATGGGCGCGATGGCGCGTGCCTATCTCTCTTGGCAGCGCGGGGACGACGGGCCGCAGCCGTGGAGATGGGCCGCGATTTTCTGGACGGCGCTGGCCGGCGGCATTTTGCTGAAGGGTCCGCTGATCCTGATGTTCGTGGCGCTGACGGTGGTGACCCTGGCGATCCTCGATCGCTCGGCGGCGTGGCTGTGGCGTTTGCGCCCGGTCTGGGGATTGATGTGGACCCTCGTGCTGGTGCTGCCGTGGTTCATCATGATCTTCCTCAAGGCGGGCGATACGTTCTTTGCCGATTCACTCGGCCGCGACATGCTCAGCAAGGTCGCCAGTCCGCAGGAGACGCACGGCGCGCCGCCGGGACTTTACTTCGTGCTGTTCTGGGTGACGTTCTGGCCGGGCGCGGCGATGGCGGGCATGGCGACGCCGGCGGTCTGGCGCGCACGCCGCGAGCCCGGTGCGCAGTTCCTGCTCGCCTGGCTTCTGCCGGCGTGGATCATTTTCGAACTCGTCATCACCAAGCTGCCGCACTATGT
Organism: Afipia massiliensis; assembly: GCF_001006325.2. Taxonomy (NCBI): domain Bacteria; kingdom Pseudomonadati; phylum Pseudomonadota; class Alphaproteobacteria; order Hyphomicrobiales; family Nitrobacteraceae; genus Afipia; species Afipia massiliensis. Next base: position 3,792,635 of record NZ_LBIA02000001.1, read on the forward strand.
GCTGCCGCTCTATCCGGCCATCGCCATCCTGATCGTCGGCGCGCTCGAGCGAAAAGTCCTGTCGCGCACCCCATGGATCGTACGCGGCTCGGCGTGGTGGTTCGTGTTGCCGCTGGTCATCACCGTTGCGTCGATCATCGGCGCGATGACGCTGTTGCGGCAACCGGAATTCCTGGCGTGGCCGTTCGCGGCCGGTGCGCTGATCTTCGGGCTTTTCGCATGGTGGATGTACGACGATCAGCGCGCCGAGCGCTCGCTGTTGAATGCGATCGGCGCGGCGTGGTTTCTGGCCGTCTGCATTTACGGCGTTGTCGTGCCGTCGCTCGCGCCGCTGTTCCCGAGCGTCCAGGTCGCGCGCGCATTGCGCAACGTCGAATGCGTCGGTCCGGCAGCCGCAGCGGCGGGCTTCCACGAACCGAGCCTTGTGTTCATGGTCGGCACATCGACGGTGCTGACCAACGGCTCTGGCGCCGCCGATTTCCTTTTGCAGGGAAGCTGTCGTTTTGCGCTGGTCGAGTGGCGCGAGGAGCGGGCCTTTGCGCAACGGGCCGAAACGGTCGGCCTGCGCTACAACGTGGCCACGCGCATCGACGGCTATAACTTCTCGCAGGGCCGGGCGATTTCGATCGCTGTGTTCCGCTCGGAAGGGACCCGATAGGATGGCGACCGACATCAGCGGCAGCCATCCGCGCAATTACGTGACGGACGTCGGTTTGGTGGCGTGGCAGTCGGTCACGCGCCTCGTGCGCGCGCCCTCCCATTCGAGGTGTGCCGAAGCGCGCCGCGCGCTCGCCCGGCGATGGCTGGGCCTCGCGGTGCTGACGGCATTCACCATCGGAATTCTGATGGTCGCCGCCGACGTCGCGACCATCAAGCTGATGCCGGCGCGGGGGACAGCCAGCCTCTGGCCGTTGCGTTGGTTCACCGAGCTTGGGAAGTCGACCTACGTGCTGTGGGCGCTGGCGGGCGGGCTCATCGTCATCTTGCTAATGCTGCCGCGATTGGCCGGCATATCGCGGCAGGCTCTGATCGCATTCGGCGTGCGCGTTCAGTACATTTTCTTCTCGGTGCTGACCGCCGTTTTGTGCGCCGAATTCCTCAAATACATCATCGGCAGGAGCCGGCCGTTCGTCGGCGGCGAGGCCAATGCTTTCTATTTTAGCCACTTCGCTGGAAACCCGGCGTTTGAGAGCCTGCCGTCCGGCCATGCGACCACGGCGTTTGCGCTGGCCTTTGCGGTCTCCGCGGTATGGCGAAAAACGACGCTCGTTATGCTGGTCTATGCGGTGCTGATCTGCATCAGCCGGGTCATCCTGCTTGCCCATCATCCAAGCGATGTCGTCGGCGGCGCCTTGACCGGCGTGGTCTGCGCGATGTTCGTCCGCTACTGGTTCGCGGCCCGCCGCCTCGGGTTCTCGATCGGCCGGGACGGCTCCATTGAGCCCCTCGCGGGGCCGTCCGGGGCCTCCCTGAAAAGGGTTGCCCGACAGGCGTTGGCACCATAAGAAGCGGTCGCCCGCCCGGTGCGTGTTTTTACACGCATTTCTGGGCATTTGGACCCATCGGGACATGAGCGAGCACCAGACAAACCCCGGCCTGCCGGCCCCCGACGTATCGATTGTGGTTCCTGTCCGCAACGAGCAGGACAACGTCGCGCCGCTGATCGCCGAGATCGCGGCGGCGCTCGATGGCCGCTGGGCCTATGAGATCATCTACGTTAACGACGGATCGACCGATGCGACCGGCGAGCGGCTTGCCGCCGAAATGCAGAAGCGGAACAATTTACGCCAGATCCGCCATGCGGCCTCCAGCGGGCAATCCGCCGCCGTGCGGACCGGGATTCGCGCGGCGCGCGGCCGGATTGTCGCCACGCTCGACGGCGACGGTCAGAACAATCCCGCGTTCCTTCCGGATTTGATCGAAGCGATCGAGAAGGGCGGCGACAAGGTCGGCCTGGCAGCAGGTCAGCGTGTCGGCCGCAAGGATACCGGCTTCAAGAAATTTCAGTCGCGCACGGCCAACGGCGTGCGAAACGCAATCCTGCATGATGGCACCCGCGACACCGGATGCGGATTGAAGGCGCTTCGCCGCGACGTATTCCTCGCGCTGCCATATTTCGATGGTCTGCATCGCTTTCTGCCGGCGCTGGTGCGGCGGGAAGGGTATGACATCGTCTATGTCGATGTGATCGATCGTCCGCGCCACTCAGGCGTCTCGAACTACGGCTTCTTTGACCGGCTCTGGATCGGGATCATGGATCTCGCAGGCGTGTGGTGGCTGATCCGCCGCAAGAAATCCACGCCGGTCGCGACGGAGGTGAGCTGATGCTGATTCAGTTCGGTCAGGATCTTGGCAACTATCTCTACGATGTGTTCGTCGCGAAATTCGACTTCTGGCTCGCGTTCGGGCTCGTCGCGCAGTTGCTGTTCACGGCGCGTTTTCTGGTGCAGTGGATTTCGAGCGAGCGCGCAGGCCAGAGCGTGGTGCCGATGGCGTTCTGGTTCTTCTCGATGGCCGGCGGATTGATGACGCTGATCTACGGCGTCGCCAAGCGCGAGCCCGTGATCATTCTCGGCCAGTCGCTGGCGACGATCATCTACATCCGCAACATCATGCTGATCATCAAAAGCCGGGGCACAGGCTCGAAGGTCGAGAAGACCTAAGCGTCATTGCGAGGAGCGCCAGCGACGAAGCAATCCACTCTTGAGAAAATTTTGGATTGCTTCGCTACGCTCGCAATGACGAAAGGTAAGATCACTTCGCCGCGTTGAATGCGTCGAAGCCGCGCGCCAGATCGGCTTTCAGGTCATCCAGATTTTCAAGACCGATGTGGAAGCGCAGGGTGGGACCGCCCGGATTCCATGTCGTTGCCGTTCGATATGACGAGCAGTCGAACGGGATGACGAGGCTCTCGAAGCCGCCCCACGAATAGCCCATACCGAACAGCGTGACCGTGTCGAGAAACGCATCGACCGCCTGCTTCGACGCAGGTTTCAGCACGATGCTGAACAGCCCCGTGGCGCCGGTGAAGTCACGCTTCCAGATCGCATGCCCCGGATCGCTTTCCAGCGCGGGATGGATCACCCGCTGAACCTCGGGACGAGTAGCGAACCAGCGCGCCATGTCGAGACCGGCCTGCTGGTGATGGGCAAGGCGCACGGCCAATGTCCGGAGCCCGCGCAAGGCAAGAAACACATCGTCAGGTCCGGCGCAGACGCCGAGCAGACGGATCGCTTCGGTGATCGAAGGCCACGTTTTCGCGTTGGCGGAAATGGTCCCGAACATGATGTCGGAATGCCCGCCGATATATTTTGTCCCCGCCTGAATGCTGATGTCGACGCCCTGATCGAGCGAGCGGTGAAACAGCGGCGTGGCCCAGGTGTTGTCGTCGACGACCAGTGCGCCCTTGGCATGAGCGACGGCGGCAATGGCCGGTATGTCCGGCATCTCGAACGACTGCGATCCGGGCGCTTCGACCAGGACGGCCCGGGTGTTCGGCTTGAACAGCTTTTCGATCCCGGCTCCGATCAGCGGATCGAAATAGGTGGTTTCGATGCCATAGCGCTTGAGCAGGGCGTCGCAGAAATTCCGGGTGGGACGATATGCGCTGTCGATGACGAGCAAGTGATCGCCGGCCTTGAGAATCGCCAACAACGCTGTGGAAATCGCAGCCACGCCGGACGGCGCCAGTCCTACGCCGGCGCAGTTCGGGCCTTCGAGGGCCATAAGGGCCTGCTGGAGCGCCTTGGTGGTCGGCGTACCGTGCCGGCCGTACTGATACTCTCCGCGATGCGCGTGGAGATCTTCGGCGGTCGGATAGAGCACCGTTGAACCGCGCACGATGGGCGGATTGATGAAACCCTTTTGCGCAAGGGTGTCGCGACCGGAGGTCACCAGCTCTGTCTGTGGATCGAGCGGTGCGGAAGATCGGTCGTCTTTTCGGGAATTCATGTGAGGATCACTTGTGGAAGACATCTTGCCGCAGCGTTGCCCGACATGACCAATACGCCGCCGCTGCCTATGAATGGTATGCTCAGTAAGCTGACCGTGATGGCCGACGTCAACCCCTTGACACGTCACGCGCGGCGTTCTGTTATGCAGACCAGATATTTAGCTGGGTCTGTACACATCAGCAGGATCGTTTAGCCCCGCGCGACGTTGTCGTCGCCAGTGCCGAACTATCGGGAAAGGTCTTTCTATGAAACGGGTATCTCTCGCTCTTATTTCAATTGTCTCGGCATTTGCCGTCCAGTCCGCCCTTGCCCAGACGCAGGACAAGCCCAAGGACCGGGGAACGCTGCAGGGCGTGAAGGACCGGGGCACTCTGTCCTGTGGCGTCAGCCAGGGATTGCCCGGTTTCTCGGCACCCGATGACAAGGGCAACTGGACAGGCCTCGATGTCGATGTCTGCCGCGCCCTCGCGGCGGCGATCTTCAACGATCCGAGCAAGGTGAAATTCGTGCCGCTGTCGGCGAAGGATCGCTTCACGGCCCTCCAGTCGGGCGAAATCGATGTGCTCTCGCGTAATTCGACCTGGACCCTGTCGCGCGACACCTCGCTGGGCCTGAACTACACCGGCATTTCCTATTACGACGGGCAGGGCTTCATGATCCGCAAGTCGCTCAAGGTCAATTCGGCGCTGGAACTGAACGGCGCGTCGATCTGCGTTCAGACCGGCACGACGAACGAACAGAACACCTCGGATTACTTCAAGGGCAACAACATGAAGTACGAGCTGATCGCGTTCGGCACCGCGGACGAGACATTGAAGGCTTATGAGTCGGGCCGTTGCGATGTGTTCACGTCCGACGTCTCGCAACTGTATGCCGAGCGTCTCAAGGTCGCCGCGCCGAACGATCACGCCGTTCTCCCGGAAGTAATTTCCAAGGAACCGCTCGGTCCCGTCGTGCGTCACGGCGACGACCAGTGGTTCGATATCGTGAAGTGGACGTTGTTCGCGATGATCAATGCGGAGGAATATGCCATCACGCAGAAGAACGTCGACGAGATGGCGAAGTCGAGCAAGCCCGAACTGAAGCGGATGTTCGGCACCGACGGCAACCTCGGCGAGCAACTCGGCCTGACGAAGGATTGGGTCACGCGCATCATCAAGGCGACGGGCAACTACGGTGAATCCTTCGATCGCAATGTTGGCGCCGGTTCGAAGCTCAACATCGCGCGCGGATTGAACAAGCTCTGGAATCAGGGCGGGCTGCAGTACGCGCCGCCCATTCGCTAAGCGTCGCCGGACGCGGCGAATGGCCAATGAGCCCCGCAAGCCCCCGCTGCAACTGGTCGCACGGCTTCGCCGTGCGCTGGGTGGCCAGGCGGGGTGGAGCGGTGTGGTCGTACAGATCCTGTTCGTCGCGCTCGTCGTCTGGGTCGGTTACGAAATCGTCGATAATGCAAGGGCCAATCTTCAGACCCAGCGAATCGCGTCCGGCTTCGGATTTATGTCCAACACGGCGGGATTCGCGGTCAGTCAGGCGCTGATCCCGTTTACCGAAAGCGATTCCTACGCACGCGTTTTCGTTGTCGGTCTGCTGAACACGCTGCTGGTGTCCATCGTCGGCATCGTGATCGCGACGATCATCGGCGTGCTCGTCGCGCTGGGACGCCTGTCGCCGAACTGGTTGCTGGCGCGGATCGCCGGCGGCTATGTCGAACTGATCCGCAATCTACCGCTGCTGTTCCAGATTCTGTTCTGGTACCTGGCCGTGCTGGCGACGCTGCCCAGTCCTCGCCAGAGCATTTCGCTGTTCGGCACTGTGTTTCTGAGCAATCGCGGACTGATCGTTCCCGATCCTGTCCCGCAGCAACCGTTCGGCGTGTTCGTCGTGGCCATTGCGATCGGGATCGTCGCATCGCTTGCGATGCGCGCCTACGCACGTCGCCAGTTGTTCGTCGCCGGAGAGAAGCTCACGATCTGGCCGTTCGTGCTGGCCATGCTGATCGGGTTGCCCGCGCTGGCCATCGCGATGTTCGGCGCGCCTGTCACCTTCGACATGCCGCAGTTGAGGGGCTTCAACTTCGTCGGTGGCGCGAAGGTTTTGCCGGAATTCGCGGCCCTGACCATCGCACTGTCGACCTACACCGCCGCGTTCATCGCTGAAATCGTCCGCGCGGGGCTACAATCGGTTCCCAAGGGGCAGATGGAGGCTGGCGCGTCGCTCGGTCTGTCGCGCGGTGAAACGCTACGGCTGGTCATCATTCCGCAGGCGATGCGCGTGATCCTGCCGCCGCTGACCAACCAGTACCTCAACCTCACCAAGAATTCGTCGCTCGCGGTTGCGATCGGTTATCCCGATCTGTTCTCCGTGTTTGCTGGAACGGCCCTGAGCCAGACCGGGCAGGCGGTCGAGATCATCGCGCTGACCATGGGCGTCTATCTGCTGATCTCGCTGGTCACGAGCGCGATCATGAGTTTTTACGGCTGGCGTCTGAACCGGAGCCTTGCCGCATGACCGAGCAGGCCACCTCATTTGTCCGGCAGAATATCGTCGAAGCGCGCCGCGCTCCCGTCAGGACCACGGGCCTGATCGGCTTTGCGCGCGAACGGCTGTTCAATTCACCGCTCAACATCGCGATGACGCTCATCGGAGCTGTGCTGCTGTGGCTGATCCTTGTGCCTGTCGTGAAGTTCCTGCTGGTCGATGCGGTGTGGCAGGGCAGCGATCGCAACGCCTGCCTTGAGTCGAACGTAGGTCGCGTGGTCGGGGCATGCTGGCCATACATTCAAGCAAAACTCGACCAGTTCATCTACGGCTTCTATCCGGCGGAGGAACGCTGGCGGGTCAATCTCACGTTCGCGCTCGGCGCGCTACTGCTTCTGCCGCTGCTGATCCCGCGCGCACCTGCCAAAGCCCTCAACTCCGGACTGTTCTTCGCAGCGTATCCTGTGATCGGTTTCTTTCTGCTGCGCGGCGGCGGCCTGAAAGGTTTTGCCGTGCACTGGGTCGCCGATCTTGGATCGGGATTCGCGTCCAGCCTTGTGGACGCGGGTAACCAGCTCGCGGGCGCGGGAGCAACGATCAGTCGCGGCTGGCTCAGCCAGCCGGTCGCATTGCTTGGAAAGGCGCTGGCGTGGCTCGGCGAGGGGCTCGGCTGGCTGGTGTGGCCGCTGGAGTGGCTGCGCGATTACACCGAGCGATTCCATTCGCCGCTGTGGGCGGATTTGACGGCAACCGCTGTCATCGTATCGCTGTTTGTATTTTTCTTCACCGGCGGATTCCGCAACGGCTGGCGGGGACTGTTTCGCAGCATTGCGATCTTTGTCGGCATTGCCATCGTCATCAAGGTGATGCGTCTCGATCAGGGCGGCCTGCCGATTGTCGATACACGGTCGTGGGGCGGTCTCCTTGTGACGCTCGTGGTGTCGGTCACCGGCATCGTCGCGTCGATGCCGGTCGGCATCGTGCTGGCGCTTGGCCGCCGTTCGACCATTCCGCTGATCCGCGTATTCTCGATCGCCTTCATTGAATTCTGGCGCGGCGTGCCGCTGATCACGGTGCTGTTCTTCGCCACCTACATGCTGCCGCTGTTTCTGCCGGGCAACTTTACCGTCGATGGTCTGGTGCGCGTGCTGATCGGCATCGCGCTGTTCGCCGGCGCGTATAATGCCGAGGTCATTCGCGGCGGTTTGCAGGCCGTTCCACGCGGACAGCCGGAAGCGGCGAATGCGCTCGGATTGTCGTACTGGAAAACCACCGGGCTTATCGTGATGCCGCAGGCGTTGCGGAATGTCATTCCGGCTCTTGTCAACAGTTTCATCGCGCTGTTCAAGGACACGACGCTGGTGCTGATCGTGGCGATCTTCGACCTGCTCGGACAGTTGCGCGCGTCTTTCGCCGATCCGAACTGGGCGACGCCATCGACATTGTTCACCGGCTTTGCCTTCACCGGCATGATCTATTTCGTGTTCTGCTTTGGAATGTCGCGCTATTCGCTGTTCGTGGAACGCCGCTTGAACGTTCACAAGAATGTCTGAGATGAAATCATGACCGCAGATCCCATTGTCAGTATCTCGGGCCTTAACAAGTGGTTCGGCGACTTCCATGTGCTGCGCGACATCGACATGGCCGTCGGCCGCGGTGAACGCATCGTGGTCTGCGGACCGTCGGGCTCCGGCAAATCGACGTTGATCCGCTGCGTCAATGCGCTGGAGGAATTTCAGGAAGGCCGCATCGTCATCGATGGCATCGAGCTTGGTCCGAACCTGCGCCGCGTCGATGACGTGCGCCGCGAGGTCGGCATGGTGTTTCAGAGCTTCAACCTGTTTCCGCATCTGACCGTGCTGGAAAACTGCACGCTGGCGCCGATCTGGGTGCGCAATATTCCGAAGAAGGATGCTGAAGCCGCGGCGATGAAATACCTCGAGCGCGTCCGGATACCCGACAAGGCCAACAAGTATCCCGGCCAGATTTCAGGTGGTCAGCAGCAGCGCGTGGCGATTGCGCGTGCGCTGACGATGAATCCCAAGGTGATGCTGTTCGACGAGCCGACGTCCGCGCTCGACCCTGAAATGGTCAAGGAAGTGCTCGACACCATGGTCGATCTCGCCAGGGAGGGCATGACCATGCTGGTGGTCACCCATGAGATGGGCTTCGCCCGCGAGGTCGCGGACCGCGTCGTGTTCATGGATGCCGGTCAGATTGTCGAAGCGAATACGCCCGACAGGTTCTTCTCGAACCCGCAGCACGCACGGACGAAGTTGTTTCTCAGTCAGATTTTGCGGTAGCCCCTCGTCATTGCGAGGAGCACTTGCGACGACGCAATCCAGTTCTTTCTTATGTTCTGGATTGCTTCGCTTCGCTCGCAATGACGAAGAATTCACACCTTCTCGAACGGCGGTTTGATCGTGCTCTTCCGCTCAAGCCAGGCCGGCACCGGCAGATTCTTCGAGCGCAGAAAGTCCGGATTGAACAGCTTCGACTGGTAGCGGGTGCCGTAGTCGGCAAGGACGGTCACGATGGTGTGGCCGGGGCCAAGGTCTTTCGCGAGACGAATTGCGCCTGCGATATTGATGCCGGAGGAGCCGCCCACGCAGATACCCTCATGTTCGAGAAGGTCGAACACGATCGGCACGGCTTCCGCGTCTTCGATCAAATAGGCCTTGTCGACCTTGACGTCCTCGATGATCGCGGTGACGCGACCGAGGCCGATGCCTTCGGTCACCGAGCCGCCCTCGGTCGATTTGACCTCGCCGTGATCGAAGTAGTTGTACATTGCTGCGCCGCGCGGATCGGCCACGCCGATCATGATGTCTTGCTTCTTTTCGCGCAGGAAAGTGGCCGTTCCGGCGAGCGTGCCACCGCTGCCGATGGAGCAAATGAAGCCGTCGACCTTGCCGTTGGTCTGGTCCCAGATTTCGGGGCCGGTCGAAACGTAGTGCGCCTTGCGATTGTCGAGGTTGTTCCACTGGTCGGCGAAGATCACGCCGTTCTTCTCGGTCTTGCGTAGTTCATCCGCGAGCCGGCGGCCGATGTGCTGGTAATTGTCCGGATTGCTGTAGGGCAGCGCCGGCACTTCGACCAGTTCGGCGCCGAACAGCCGCAGCACGTCCTTCTTTTCCTGGCTTTGCGTTTCCGGGATCACGATGATGGTGCGGTAACCGCGCGCGGCGGCGACGAGGGCGAGGCCGATGCCGGTGTTGCCGGCGGTGCTCTCAACGACAAGGCCGCCGGGCCTGAGTTCGCCGCGCTTCTCCGCTTCGAGGATCATCTGCTTTCCGGCGCGGTCCTTGACCGACTGTCCCGGGTTCATGAACTCGGCTTTGCCAAGGATGGTGCAACCGGTCTCTTCGGAAGCGCGTTTCAGCTTGATGAGCGGAGTGTTGCCGATAGCGTCGATGACGTCTTTGCGAATGTGCATGATATTGAAGGACCTGGGACCGGCTGTGTCAGGAGGCAAAGGAAGGATGAGCTTATGCTCACAACCTAGAGGCCACCTGCCGTTCCGACAAGGGCAGCGCGTGCAGGCGTGATCTGCTGTGTTTCGGCCTTGGTTAACCCGATTTGGCGAACACCACCTGACGAACGTCGATGTTGCCGGACAGGAATCCTGCCTCGCAATAGGCGAGGTAGTATTCCCACAGCCGCCGGAAGCGCTCGTCGAATCCGAGCGGCATCAGGTTCGGCCACGCTGCGCGGAAGTTGTCTCTCCATGTCGCAAGCGTCTTGGCATAATCTTCTCCAAAAATGCGCTCGCGGATAACAGGAACACCGAACTTCTCGCCGAGCGATTTCAGCACCTGCGGCGAGGGCAGCATGCCGCCGGGAAAAACGTAGCGCTGGATGAAATCAACCTCGCGCCGATAGGCGCTGAAGAACTTGTCCTGAATGGTGATCGCCTGAATCCCCGCGAAGCCGCCGGGGACGAGGCGATCGCGAAGCTGGGTGAAGTACTGCGGCCAGAATTGCTCGCCGACGGCCTCGATCATTTCGATGGAGGCAATGCGGTCATATTGCCCGCGCTCGTCGCGGTAGTCCTGAAACCTGATCTCGACCTTGTCGTTCAGTCCCGCAGCCTGCATCCGCTTCTGCGCGAAGTCGCGCTGCTCGGTGCTGATGGTGAGCCCGACGACCTTTACGTCGTAATTCTTGGCGGCATACTCCGCGAAGCCGCCCCAGCCGCAGCCGATCTCAAGAACCTTCTGTCCGGGCTGCAGGTTGATCGCCTCCGCAAGGCGCCGGTACTTGTTGTGCTGCGCGGCGGTGAGGTCGTCGGTGCCGTCCTCGAACAGCGCGGATGAATAGGTCATGCTCGGGTCGAGCCATGCCGAGTAGAACGAGTTGCCGATGTCGTAATGCGCGTAGATGTTGCGGCGCGCCTGACGCTTGGTGTTGCGGTTGAACCAGTGACGAACCGACTGCACGAACCGCGCAATCGGTTTGTCGCCGAGCATGGTCTGGATCAGATCGTGATTGACGCAGAAAATATAAAGGAACTGCGTCAGGTTGGGCGTGTCCCATTCGCGGCGCAGATAGGATTCGGCAATGCCGATGTCGCCGCCGCGGGCAAGCCGCCATGCAAAGCCGTAGTTGTAGACCGTCATCTGCGCGGCGGGGCCGGGCTCAAGTCCGCCGCAGCGCACCACGCGGCCATCAGGCAGGGTGATGTCGAGCGTCCCGCGCCGGAGATTGGATGCGAACGTGAGTGCGAATTGGACCAGTTTGGGCACGTCAGGCAAAACCGCCTCGACGTTGTCGGGGGTCAGGGTGATCAGGTCAGACATCGCGCAATTCCATCAGTGTGATGTGGCTCTGGGTCCAAATCTTCTGCTCGCGTGTGCCGGCCGTTTGTCCGCCGAACTGTCCTTCTCTGTTGGTCTTGCCACAATTCTTGCGCCTTTGATCCAAAGACGCAAGGCCTCCCAATGTATCGCCGCCATGATTTTGAAAGTTACGAGCGGTAGCGCACCGAAGGTCCGGATCAGCGCAGCAGAGGTCAGTCGCCGCCGTTTACCATTGAACGTCGCTGCCAGAACGGGGCCTTCCGCGTCCGATTCCAGGATGCGCAGTTTCACGCGGTCCCCCGGCGGCGTGACGCGGAAACGGTATCGCATGGCCATGTCGATGAAGGGCGAGACATAGAAGAGCTTGTCCTGCTCCTGCCGGATGCCGGCTTCGCTGATCTCGTTCGGGGCAACGGGAAGCGCATAGGAATGGATTTCGCCGAACGTGTTGCGGACCTCGTAGATCAGCATCGCGAGAGTGCCGTCAGCGCGCGTGCAGAAGTAGACCGACAGCGGATTGAAGGTGTAGCTGAGCAGCCGCGGGTAGCACAGCAACAGGACCTTGCCGCCGCTCAGGTCGATCCCGTGTTCGGCCGCACGGCGCTGGACATAGACGCGCAGTGGCGAGCCGTCGCGGTCGCCGTGATCGATTTCATGGAAGCTGTAGAGCGCCGCGCGATTGACGCCGAACAGGCGTGACTGCCGGTCCGCCGCGTCCAGCCTGTCGAGGTCGATCAGCAGACTCATGACCCGGTAGCTGAAGCGATGGCCTATGAATCTGGAATTTATGGGTTTGAGCCGCGCATGCATGACGTCGCCGAGATACAGCGACGCTGCCTCGTTGGAATTAGCCTGCTTGCTCGCTTCGTCCGGCAGCATGATCACTCCGCCGCTTGTGCAAGTTCTTGGGGCGGCTCGCGCCATGGGACCGATGCTCCCAGAGCTTCCGCGATCGCAAATCCCGACCGCAAGCCGTCTTCGTGAAATCCGTATCCGGTCCAAGCGCCGCAGAACCAGGTACGGCGCTTGCCCTGAATGTCCGGCAAGCGCGTCTGCGCCGCGAACGCCGCCGGATCGAACTGCGGATGATCGCACAGGTGGCGGCCGAAGGTGAGCGCCGGATCGGGTGCGAAGGGCGGATTGAGGCTGACGAACAGCGGCAGTGCATTGTCGAGGCCCTGAAGCGGATTCATCCAGTAAGTCACCGCGACGTCATTGACCGCCGCGCCGTCGCGCTTCCAGCGCAAGAAGTTCCAAGAGGCCCAGGCGTTTCTGCGCTTCGGCATCAGCCGTGGATCGCGATGCAGATAGACGGTGTTCGGGGCGTAGCGAATGTCGCCGAGCACGCTGCGCTCGTTCGCGTCGGCATCGGACAGCATCTTCAGGGCCTGATCGCTGTGGGCCGCGATCACGACGTGATCGTAGGTGTCGGTGTGTCCGAGGCTGTCCTTCACGACAACCCCGTGGCTGGTGCGCTCGATGGACGTGACGGCGCAACCGAGCCGCAGGCGATCGCGGAATGCAGCTGTCAGCTTGTCGACATACACCTGGCTGCCGCCCCTGATCGATCGCCATTTCGGGCGGTCGTATTGCAGCAGGCGGTGATTGTTGAAGAACGCGACGAAGTTCTCGGCCGGAAAATCCAGAATGCGGTCGGCGGGTGCCGACCATATCGCAGCCCCCATCGGCGCGAGGTAGTCCGACAACAGTCGCGGCGCGAAACCGCGCATCGTGAAGTAGTCACCGAGCGACAGATCCTTGAGCGTTCCGTCTGCGTGATCCTTCACGCTCGTGTCGTTGAACACGAGAATGTCGCGCAACATCCAGAGATAGGACGGGGAGAGCAGGTTGCGCGGCTGCGCGAACAGGCCTTTCGCGGTCTCCGGCCATGTATCGCCGCCGCCCTTCCACTCGAAGCGGCCCGCGTCGGCGGTGACCGCGAAACTCATGCAGCTCTCGACGGTCTCCACGCCGAGATGCGCCAGCATCGCGGTGAAACCGGGATAGTTCACCTCGTTGTAGACAATGAACCCAGTGTCGACAGCGACCGGGGTTCCATCGTAGTCGAGGGTGACAGTGTGACTGTGACCGCCGGGGCGAAGTTCGCGTTCATAAACTGTAACCGGGTATCGCCGCGACAAGGCCCACGCTGCGGCGTTGCCGGCAATTCCCGTTCCAATAACCGCGACTCGCATTCCAACCCCCGTTGTCAAAACCGTGTTTGAGATACGGGAGTGTGCTGTTGAGGTTTCAGGAGCGCGCGAACGGCCGAATCGCACATGAAATCTTGGTAACGCTTGTCAATGCACAAGCGCGCGAAATCCGGAAAGTCCCCTGTTTATGGGGCTAAGTGCAATTCCAGATGTGACACTGCGGAGACACAGGTGGCCCTTGTCTTGGGGGCGGCGATGGAACATCCCTGTGCGCCGCCAGAACAGCCCGCTACAATAAGATTCTGGCCCTGTTGGAGAGTATTCACCTGGTGTTCGAGTTGCCCCTCAAGCTGAAACGTGGAGCGTTTCCGAGGCCTTCGCTCGCGTTATGCGCGGCGCTGGCATTGGCGGCCACGTCGGGCGGCTGCATCCTCACGGCCGACCTGCCTGATCCGGCGCTGGACATCCCAGCAGCCTACAAATCGGCATCGGGCGCTGCCGACACCAGGCCGCCGACACTGGACTGGTGGCGCGGCTTCCGCTCGCAGGAACTGACGGTCCTCATGGAAGAGGCGCAGACCGTCAATCTCGACATTGCCGCCGCGGTCGCCCGCATTCGGCAGGCGGACGCACTGGCGCAGACGGCAGGCGCAGCGCTGCTGCCGAACGTCACCGGCAGTTTCTCCGGCTCGCGGTCGCGTTCGTCGAGCACGACCGGCACGATCACAAGCGCTACTCCGATCACGGGACGCGGCGAGGTCACCAACCACACGGCGTCGCTCAGCGCGAGCTACGAGATCGATTTCTGGGGCAAGAACCGCGACGCCCTGCTGGCCGCCGAAGAGACCGCCAACGCCAACCGCTTCGATCGCGATGTGGTCGCGCTGACGACATTGGCGAGCGTGGCCAATGCCTACTTCAACGTGGTCGCTGCGCAGGAGCGGATCAGGATCGCGACGCGCAACATCGCCAGCGCGCAGCGCATCTACGATGCGATCAAGGCGCGCGTCGATGCGGGAACGGGGTCCGACCTCGATCTGGCGCAACAGGAAAGCCTGCTGGCGAACCAGAAGGCGGCGGTACCGCCGCTGCGACAGGCGCTGGCAGAGAATGCCAACATTCTCGCCACGCTGGTGGCGCGTCCGCCGGAGCGGGTGCAACTGGCCGGCGGCTCGCTTGGAGGGATTGCGATTCCTCGCGTGACGCCGGGTATCCCGTCGGATCTGCTGACGCAGCGGCCTGACATCCGACGTCAGGAAAATCAGCTCGCATCGGCGACGGCCAGCGTCGGCAGCGCGCGGGCGCAGTTCTTTCCGAGCATTCAATTGACCGGACAGGGTGGCTACCAGAGCGCGGCGCTGGCGGCGCTGTTCACTCCGCAGTCGGCGTTCTTCAACGTGGCCGCCGGGCTGACGCAGCCCATTTTCGATGCAGGCCGGATCCAGGCCAACTTCGACCTGCAACAGGCGCGGCAGGATGAGCTGTTGCAAACCTATCGCAAGACCGTGGTCTCGGCGTTTGCCGACGTGAACACGGCGCTCTCGACGCTCAAGCAGGCGAACGAGCGGCTGCGGTTGCAGCGTATCGTGGTGGCGGCGTCGCGGCGGGCATTTGAGCTGTCGGAACGGCAGCTTGGCGCGGGCACAGCAGACATCGTGACTGTGCTAAACACGCAATTGACGCTATTTCAGGCTGAAGATTCGCTGGCGCAGTTCCAACTCGCCCGGCTGCTGGCGGTCGTCAGTCTCTATCAGGCATTGGGCGGTGGTTGGTCGCCAAGGACGGAAGGGCCGGCGAATGCTCTTTAAGCCCGATCTGAATGAAAAGGCCAAAGCGGCCGGCGAGGGAGTCGCGCGCGTTGCGTCGGGCGCGCGGCGGCGAACCGTGTCGATCGCGGTATGGCTGCTCATTCTCGGCGGCCTCGGCTATCTCGGCTGGACCTACTTCAAGAAAACCGAGACAGCGACAAGGACGCGGCCTGATTTTCCGATCCCGGTGCTTGCCGCATCGCCTCGTATCGAGGACGTGCCGGTCTATATCGACGGCGTCGGCACTGTCCGCGCGCTGAACAACGTGACGGTGCGTGCGCAGGTCGATGGAAAACTGCTGTCGGTGAAATTCAAGGAAGGTCAGGACGTCAAGGCCGGTGACGTGCTCGCCGAAATCGATCCGGTGATCTACCAGGCGCAGTACGATCAGGCCGTCGCCAAGAAGGCGCAGGACGAGGCGACGCTCGCCAACGCGCGAATGGATATGGTCCGTTATCAGCAACTGGCGACAGCCAAGGCAGGCTCGGCGCAGCAGGCGGACACCCAGAAGGCACTGGTTGCGCAGCTTGAGGCGCTCGTGAAATCCGATCAAGCGGCGATCGACAATGCGCAGGCAACGCTCGGCTATACCAAGGTCGTGGCGCCCTTGTCGGGCCGCGTCGGGCTTCGTCAGGTTGATCAGGGCAATATCATACGCGCGTCGGACGCCACCGGTCTGGTCGTCATCACACAGCTGCAGCCGATTGCCGTTCAGTTCAGCCTGCCGCAGCAGCAGATCTTCCGCGTCAACACGGCATCGGCGAAGGGACCATTGGCCGTCGATGTGTTCGGGAATGACGGCAAGACCGTTGTCGATACCGGCACCGTGACCGGCATCGACAACCAGGTCGATCAGACCACCGGCACGGTGAAGGTGAAGGCGGAATTTCCCAACACCAATTTCCAGCTGTGGCCCGGGCAGTTCGTCAACGTGCGCCTGAAGGTGCAGACACTGGACAAGGCCATCGTTGTTCCGACGGCTGCGGTTCAGCGCGGTCCGGCGGGGACGTTCGTTTACGTCATTGGCGCCAATGACGTCGTTACCGCGAAGACCGTCTCCGTCGTCCAGCAGAACGAAACCATTGCCGTGATCGCGTCAGGCCTCGCCGTCGAGGACCGCGTGGTCACGACCGGGTTCGCCAATCTGTCGGACGGCGCGAAGGTCTCCATCAGCAAGGACTATCAGGCTCCGACGCCGGACCTCGCGCCGCGCAAGCGGCAGGGACCGGGTGGCGGCGAGAAAGGCCCACGGGCTGAAGGACGCAGTGGTCAGAAGGAGCAGGGGGCTGCACCACAAGGCGGGCAACAAAACACGGGCGGCGGCGCGAAAGCGCCGCAGTGAGTTGCGATCGAAACAGGATTTATCACCGTCATTGCGAGGAGCTCTTGCGACGAAGCAATCCAGCTTCTCACATCCGAAAGATGGATTGCTTCGCTTCGCTCGCAATGACGATTGAAAATCCACCTGCTTCGCCGTTTTCTAGCGTCCAACCTGTGAGCGCGTATCGATGAGCGTCTCTGAGCCATTTATCCATCGGCCGATCGCGACCTCGCTGCTCGGCATCGCGCTGATGATCGGCGGCGCGCTCGGATACTGGGCGCTGCCGGTGTCGGCTTTGCCGCAGGTCGACTTCCCGACGGTGCAGGTCACGACCCAGTTGCCGGGCGCAAGTCCCGATGTGGCGGCGTCGCTGATCACCGCGCCGCTGGAGCGGCAGCTCGGGCAGATTCCGTCGCTGGTCTCGATGACGTCGACGAGTTCATTCGGCGTCAGCCAGATCTCGCTGCAGTTCGATCTCAACCGTGACATCGACGGCGCGACGCAGGACGTGCAGGCCGCGATCAACGCCGCAGCAGGCGTGTTGCCGAAGAACCTGCCGTACCCGCCGACCTATGCAAAAGTAAATCCAGCCGATGCGCCGGTGCTGACGCTGGCGATGACGTCGGACACATCGCCGCTACGCGCAATGAGCGATCTCGCCGACACCATGATGGCGCAGCGGCTGGCGCAGATTTCCGGCGTCGGCCGCGTTTCGATTCTGGGCGGACTGAAACCCGCTGTTCGTGTGCAGGCCGATCTCGCCCGGCTCGCGGCCTACGGCATCTCGATGGAAGACCTGCGCACGGCGATTGCGGGCGCCAACGTGTCCGGCCCGAAAGGATCGCTCGACGGCGCGCAGCAGGCTTACACCATCGCAGCGAACGACCAGATCGCCACCGCAGAGGCCTACAAGCCGATCATCATTGCCTATCGCAACGGTTCGCCGGTCACCATCGGGGACGTTGCCAGGATCGTCGACGGGCTGGAGAACGAGAAGACCGGCGCCTGGTATCAGGGCAAGCCTGCGGTTGTCATCGAGATCCAGCGCCAGCCGGGCGCCAACGTCATCGACGTCGTGCGGCAAATCCGCGAAGAAATCCCCAAGCTGCAGAAAGCCGTTCCGGCCGGCATCGACGTCGCCATCGTCAGCGACCGCACCGTCACCATTCGCGCCTCGGTTCACGACGTCCAGTTCACGCTGGTGCTCAGCGTCGTTCTGGTCACGCTGGTGGTGCTGATCTTCCTGCGTTCGCTGCGCGCAACGCTGATCGCGGGCGTAGCGCTGCCGCTGTCGCTCATTACGAGTTTCGGCGTGATGTACTTCGCCGGCTTCAGCCTCGACAACCTGTCGCTGATGGCGCTGACCATCGGAACCGGGTTCGTGGTCGACGACGCCATCGTGATGATCGAGAACATCGTTCGCCATATGGAAAATGGCGAGAACGCCATGGAAGCGTCGCTGCGCGGCGCGAGCGAAATCGGGTTTACAGTCATATCGCTGACGGTGTCGCTGATCGCGGTATTCATCCCGCTGTTGTTCATGTCGGGTCTGGTCGGGCGCATGTTCCGGGAGTTCGCGCTGACGCTGACAATTGCCGTGGTCACATCCGCGGTCGTGTCGTTGACGTTGACGCCGATGATGTGCTCGCGGCTGCTGAAGCGGCACGACGAGGAATTCGCCGTTCCCGGTCTCGCCACGCTCAGCGGCTGGATCGACAAGATGGTTGCGTTTTACGAGCGCACGCTGCTGGTGGTGCTTCGGCATCAGCGCGCGACGCTGGTCGTAACCTTCCTGACCATCATTGCAACGCTCGCGCTTTATGTCGTCGCCCCGAAGGGCTTCCTGCCGCTGCAGGATACCGCGTCGATCACGGCGGTCACCGAAGCCGGCCCAGAAGTGTCGTTCGCGGACATGCGGCTGCGGCAGACCCAGGTCGCCGATGCCATCAAGGCCGATCCTGACATTGTCGGCGTCGTCTCGGTGATCGGGGCGGGATCGGTCAACCCGACAACCAATGTTGGCCGTCTTGTCCTGACGCTGAAGCCGCGCGGCGAGCGCGACACCGATATCACCGTGGTGATCGCTCGGCTGAAACAGCGTGTGGCCGCTGTTCCCGGCATGACAGTCTATTTTCAGGCGGTGCAGGATGTCCAGATCAGTACACGCGCCAGCAGGTCGCAATATCAGTACACCTTGAGCGCCACCGACGCGCCCTCCGTCATCGAATGGTCGAACAAGCTCGTGCAGGAGATGCGGCGCGATCCGCTGTTCCGTGACGTGTCGTCGGACGGGCAGGAGGGCGGTCTCCGCGCGCTGGTCAATGTCGATCGCCAGCGCGCCGGCCAGCTCGGCGTTTCGGTGCAGGCCGTCAACGACACGCTGAACGACGCTTTCGCCCAGCGCCAGATTTCAACGATCTTCGGTCAGGCCAATCAGTACCGTGTCGTGCTCGAAGCGTTGCCGGAATATCAGCGCGATCCGTCGGTGTTGTCGAAGCTGTACGTGCCGGGCGCCGCCGGTGCATCAGGGGCGCCCACTGCGCAGGTGCCGATCGACGCCGTGGCCACGATCACCCGCACCACGGCGCCGCTGTCGATCTCGCATCAGTCGCAATTTCCGTCGGTCTCGCTGTCGTTCAACCTCGCGCCTGGCGAGTCGCTCGGCAATGCCGTTCAGCGGGTCGCGGAGATCGAAAAGCGCATCGGCATGCCGGGAAACATCGTCGGCCTGTATTCGGGCGACGCAGCGGAGTTTTCCAAGTCGCTGGCGGGCCAGCCGTGGCTCATCCTCGCCGCGCTGGTGACGATCTACATCGTGCTCGGCGTGCTGTACGAGAGCTACATCCATCCGATCACCATTCTTTCGACGTTGCCGTCGGCGGGCGTCGGCGCGATTCTGGCGCTGATCCTCTGCGGGCAGGACCTGTCGGTGATCGGCTTGATCGGCATCATTCTGCTGATGGGTATCGTGAAAAAGAACGCGATCATGATGATCGACTTCGCGCTCGAAGCGGAGCGGCATCAGGGCCTGTCGTCTTACGATGCCATCGTGAAAGCTTGCCTGCTGCGGTTCCGCCCGATCATGATGACGACGCTGGCCGCGCTGTTCGGCGCCTTGCCGCTGGCGCTCGAGAGCGGGACGGGGTCCGAGCTGCGGTTTCCGCTCGGCGTCTCGATCATCGGCGGCCTGATCGTCTCGCAGATCCTGACGCTCTACACCACGCCAGTGATCTATCTCGCGCTTGACCGGATCAACCGCCGGATCGAAGCCGTCGTGCCGCCGGATGAGCCCGGCAAGCCGTCGCCTCCGATCGCAGGAGCCACGGAGGGCGTGCAGTGATCCGGTTCTGACATTCGTATCACACTCTTCGCGGGCACTTTACGAATGTCAGAACCAAAGGATCACTGCCATTATAGTAAGCTAGTGTCCTTTCGTATCCGACGTTTGCTCGGAAGGCGCTGCAGAATGAAGCAAACGTCGGATACGGGACACTAGGAATGCCCTCCATCTCCGAACCATTCATCCGCAGGCCGGTCGGCACCACGCTGCTGGCGATCGGCCTGTTTCTGGTCGGAGCCGTCGCCTACAATTTCCTGCCGGTCGCAAGCATTCCGTCGGTCGATTTTCCATCGATCCGCGTGTCCGCGTCGCGCCCCGGTGCCGATCCGACCATCATGGCCTCGACCGTCGCCGCACCTCTGGAGCGGCGGCTCGGCGAGATCGCCGGCGTCGATCAGATCACGTCCACAAGTTCGCTGGGATCAACCAGCATCTCGCTTCAGTTCGCGATCGGCCGCAACATCGACCGCGCGGCGCGCGACGTGCAGGCGGCGATCAATGCCTCGCTCGCGGATCTGCCGACCGATCTGCCGACCCTGCCGCGGTTTCGCAAGGCCAATCCGGCAGCCTCTCCGGTCCTGATCATCGCGCTGACCTCGAAGACTATGCTGCCGAGCGCGATCTACGACATCGCGGATACGGTCATCAATCAGCGCATTTCGCAGGTTCCTGGTGTCGGTGAAGCCACCGTCAGCGGCGCGGACCAGCCCGCGGTCCGGATTCAGCTCAATCCCGGTGCACTGGCGACGGCGGGTATTTCCAGCGACGATGTCCGCACCGCCATCATCAATGCCAATGCGATCGGACCTGTCGGCGCGTTCAACGGTTCTGCGCTGAGCGAAACCATCGCCACAAATCCGCAGATGCGGACCGCCGCCCAGTTCCGCGACATCGTCATCAAGTCTGCGAACGGCAACTTCGTGCGGCTGTCGGATGTGGCCGACGTCAGCGACGCGACCCGCAACAGCCGTTCCATCGCCTGGTTCAACAAGCAGCCCGCGGTTCTTATCACCGTAACCAAGCAGCAGGACGCCAACGTCATCGAGACGGTGGATCGCGTCAAGGCGCTGCTGCCCGAGCTGAAGCAGTGGATTCCCGGCGGGGTCGAGATTTCAATTCTCTCCGACCGCACCGGGACCATCCGGGCCAACGTCGAGGACATGGAGTGGACGCTGGGCGCAACCGCGTTCCTCGTGATGCTCGTGGTGTTCGTGTTCGTGCGCCGGATGACGCCGACCATCGCGGCGGGCATTTCCGTCCCGCTGGCGCTGGCGGGCACATGCGCGATGATGTGGGTCGCCGGGTTCTCGATCAACAACCTGTCGCTGATGGCGCTGGCGGTGTCCGTCGGCTTCGTGGTCGACGATGCCATCGTCATGATCGAGAACATGTATCGCAACCTCGAGGAGGGCATGAAGCCCTATCAGGCGGCGCTGCTTGGCGCGAAGCAGATCGGTTTCACCGTGCTGTCGATCAGCATCTCGCTGGTGGCGGCATTCATTCCGCTGATCTTCATGGACGGGATCGTCGGGCGGCTGTTCCGCGAATTTTCGCTGACCCTGACGTTCGCCATTCTGGTCTCGATGGTGGTGTCGCTGACCGTGACGCCGATGATCTGCGCGCACTATATCAAGACCACGGTTTCACCTGATGCCACGTGGTTCGACCGGCTTGTCGAAGGCAGCCTGTCGGGAATGGTCAGGTTCTACGAGCGGACGCTGCATGTCGTGCTGCGGTTTCCGTTCCTGACCATGGTGGTCTTCGTCGCGACCATCGCCCTGACGATCACGCTCTACATCAAGACGCCGAAGGGATATTTCCCGCAGGATGACAGCGGCCTTGTGATCGGCGCGACACGCGCGTCGCCCGACGTGTCGTTTCAGGCGATGCTCGGTCTGCAGCAGCGCGTTGCGGATATCGTCATGGCCGACCCGGCCGTCGCCGGAATCGGTTCGAGCCTCGGGAGCGCCAGCGGCTTCGGCGGCTCCAACACCGGCCGCATGTTTATCAGTCTCAAGGAACCTGCGGAGCGCGCAGGAGTGAGCACCCAGCAGGTGATCGATCGGCTGAGGCGAAAGCTCGGGGCCGTGCCCGGCATTCGCCTGTTCATGTTTGCCGCGCAGGATTTGCGGACCGGCGGACGTCAAAGCGACTCCAACTATCAGTACACGCTGATCAGTGCCGATCTCGACCTTCTGTCGAAATGGGCGCCGATCGTGGCGAAGAAGCTGGAGAGCGTCGAAGGCATCACGGATATATCCAGCGACCGCGAAGCATCAGGTTTGGCACTCAACCTCACCATCGACCGGAAGACTGCAGCGAGCCTCGGCGTGCAGGCTCAGGACATCGACAACGCGCTGAACAACGCTTTCTCGCAGCGGCAGATATCGATCATCTACACGCAGCGCAACCAGTATCAGGTCATTCTGGAAGCAGCCCAGCGGCTGCAGGGCGATCCGTCCTCGCTCGACAAGATCTACGTCGCCGGGGCGGGGGACACGCAGGTGCCGTTGTCGGCGGTCGTGCGGATGGAGCGTGGCCTGTCGCCGCTCTCCGTGTACCATCAGGGCTCTTTCCCCTCGAACACGATCTCGTTCAATGTGCCCGACGGCGTCCCGCTGCAGACCGCGACCGACAACATCCTGCGCGCGGTCGAGGAACTGCACATGCCGGAAGGCATCCGGGGCGAGTTCGCGGGCAACGCCGCCGACAGCCAGAAAACCGCAGGCAAGCAACCGTTGCTCATTCTCGGCGCGCTGATCGCCGTCTACATTGTTCTGGGTGTTCTGTATGAAAGCCTCGCGCATCCGCTGACGATCATTTCGACATTGCCGTCAGCGGGACTGGGCGCGCTGCTGGCCTTGCAGCTCACCAACACGCCGCTCACCGTGATCGCGTTTATCGGCATCATCCTTCTCATCGGCATCGTGAAGAAGAACGGCATCATGATCGTCGACTTTGCGCTCGAAGGGGAGCGGCAGCGTGGCTTGGCGTCGGAAGAGGCAATCTTCGAAGCCTGCCTTGCACGCTTCCGGCCGATCCTGATGACCACGATGGCGGCGCTGCTGGCGGCTGTGCCGCTGGTGCTGGCCACAGGGCCGGGCACTGAGCTGCGAAGGCCGCTCGGCATCACCATCATCGGCGGCCTGATCGTGTCCCAGATCCTCACTCTCTATACGACGCCGGTGATCTACCTGCTGATCGACCGGTTGCGGGGACGCGATAGGCCGAGGCCGCTGCCGCAGGCTGCGCCTGCCGAATAGCCGTTTGTGGCGCGCACAGCGTGGTGGAACTTTGCGGTTCCATCCGCGTTGGGCGGGTATGAATAAACCGCCGATTCAAGAAGTTGTCGCAGAAACCGGAAAGCCGGTTGAGGCTCCCCCGCCTGAAATGCTTGAGCCGGACCCGGCTCTGTCGCCTGAAGAACTCGAACAACTCAAACGCGATTATCTGCTGACCCGCTTCTGGATCAGCGCGCGCGGGTTTTGGGGGGCGGGCGGAGGCCGGCTCTCGCGAGTGCTGAGCGTCGGCCTGTTCGGACTCATCATCCTGCAAATTTCCTTTCAGTACGGCATCAACGTCTGGAACAGGGCGATCTTCGACGCCATCGAGAAGAAGGACGCCTCTACGGTGTTCTATCTGACCGGCGTCTTTTTCCCGTTGGCCATCGGGAGCGTCGCCGTCGGTGTCGTGCAGGTTTATACCCGCATGAACATTCAGCGGCGCTGGCGCGCGTGGCTGACGAACTCCGCCGTCTCGCGCTGGCTGGCCAACGGCCGCTACTACCAGCTCAATCTGGTCGATGGCGATCATCAAAATCCCGAGTACCGGATCGCTGAGGATTTGCGGGTTGCGACGGACGCGCCGGTCGATTTCGCGGCGGGTGTCACGCAGGCGTTTCTCTCGGCGACGACCTTCATCGTCGTGTTGTGGACCATCGGCGGCGCGCTCACACTGTCGATCGGCGGCAGCACCGTCACCATTCCCGGCTTCCTCGTGATCGCGGCCGTTCTGTACGCGGCGATTGCCAGCAGTTCGATGGCGATCATCGGCCGAAATTTCGTCTCGGTGTCCGAAGGCAAGAACCAGGCGGAAGCCGAGTACCGCTATGCGTTGATGCGCGTGCGCGAGAATGGCGAAAGCATTGCGTTGCTTGGCGGCGAGGAAGAAGAACGCTCAGGGATCGACAGGTCGCTCGGCAATGTTCTGCGGCAATGGGCAAGGCTGTGCGGGCAGCATATGCGAACCACGGTCGTGTCGCAGGGATCAAGCCTGATCGCGCCCGTCATTCCGATCCTGCTGTGCGCGCCGAAGTTCCTGGATGGAAGCATGTCGCTGGGTCAGGTCATGCAGGCTGCGTCGGCGTTCACGATCGTGCAGGCGGCGTTCGGCTGGCTGGTGGACAATTATCCACGCCTTGCGGAATGGAACGCAGGCGCACGGCGCATCGCGTCGCTGATGATGTCGCTCGATGGTCTTGAGCGCGCCGAAACCGGCGACGGCATCAATCGCATCCAGCGCGGAGAGACCGAGGGCGATGCGATGCTCCGCCTCAATGAATTGTCCGTCACGCTGAACGACGGCACCGCTGTTGTCGGAGAGTCGGAGGTGCTGATCGGGCCCGGTGAGCGTGTTCTTGTTGCCGGCGAATCCGGCACCGGCAAGAGCACGCTGGTCCGCGCCATTGCCGGGCTCTGGCCGTGGGGCGGCGGCAGTGTCGATTTCCATCCCGACCGCCGGATATTCATGTTGCCGCAGAAACCGTATGTGCCGTCCGGAACGCTGCGGCGCGCGATTGCGTATCCCGGCGCGGCGGACGACTGGACCGTCGAAACCATGGCGGAGACGCTCGAGAAAGTCGGGCTGGCGCATCTGAACGAGAAGATCGAGGAGGACGCGCCGTGGGATCAGACCTTGTCGGGCGGCGAAAAGCAGCGGCTGGCGTTTGCGCGGCTGCTCCTGCATCGCCCGGACATCATTGTCCTCGATGAAGCGACATCCGCGCTCGATGCAACCGGGCAGGACAAGATGATGCAGTTGCTTCAGGACGAGCTCAACGATGCGACCATCATCAGCGTGGCGCACCGCGCCGAGCTGGAAGAGTTTCACAGCCGCAAGATCACGCTCGAGCGGCGCAAGGGCGGCGCGAAGCTCGTCAGCGACATCGATCTCATTCCGCGCGAAGGCAAGCGGCGCCTGCTGGGCGGGTGGCTTCGACGGCGCCGGGCCCCACCGCCCAGCAAGGCGGCCTGACCGAATTGTCGCCAGCCGATGCCTGACAGGTTGCCGTGATCTGGTGCGCAGCGTATAGCCGGACCCATGTCAAAAGCCGCCAAAGCCAAGCCGGGCGCCGATGCGCCTGAAGAGATCGAAGAGTGCCCCCGCTGCGGCAAGCCGCTGCCGCTGTGCATCTGCGACAGCGTCACGCCCATCGCAAACCGGATCGAACTCCTGATCCTGCAGCATCCGCAGGAGCAGGACAGGGCGCTTGGCACCGCGCGGCTGACGGCACAGCATTTCAAGAAAGTGACCCACAAGATCGGCCTGTCATGGCCGAGCCTGTCCAAGGCGCTGGGCCGTTCCGTCGATCCGCTCGACTGGGCGATCCTCTATCTCGGCTCGGCGAAGGTCGCCGATCTCGCGACCGAACGGGACATCGTCGCCATCGACCGCAAGGGTGAGCTCGAGGAGAGCCAGCGATCGATCCTGAAGGACATCGAAGGCGTGGTGCTGCTCGACGGGACGTGGAGCCAGGCCAAGGCGCTGTGGTGGCGCAATGCGTGGATGCTGAAATGCCGGCGCATCATCCTTGGGCCAGCGCAGCCGTCACTCTACGGCAAGCTGCGCAAGGAGCCGCGGCGCGACGGACTGTCGACCATCGAAGCTGCGGGCATGGTGCTCAGTAGGCTTGAAGGACGCGCGGACATCGAGACGGAACTCAATGCGACGTTCCAGCGGATGCTGACACAGTATCGCGCCGTTCAGTCGACGATGCCCGAACTCGCGCCGAAGCCTCGGCCCAAGCGCGATTATCGGCGTCCGGAAAACAGGCGGGGCAAGGGCGCCAAGGCCTCGACCTGATTCTGATTGTCAGCAATCGCGGCGGGTAGACTAAGCTTGGTCATTGCGAGCGAAGTGAAGCAATCCAAAAACCAACAAGTAAGGCGTTAGCTGAAGCCGCGTCAGCGCCAGCCGGCGTTCTGCACCAGCAACACGCCGACGATGACCGCGAGTGTCACTGCAGTGGCGATCAACATCGACCGTCCGCCCATGCCACGGCCGATCCACCACAGCAGCGCCGCGCCCATCAGGATCGGAACAATAATGTCGAGAGGTGAGTTCATTCCCGGCTTCCTGTGACGGCTAGTGGAGTGGATTTGACATTCGCTACCCAAGCGCTGCGAGTCCGCGAAGCGAATGTCAAATCCAAAACTCCACTAGAAACTTATACTTGCTAGTGGTCCGTCGATTCTAACATTCGCAAGGATACCCGCTGTAATGGGATGCGAATGTTAGAATCGGACCACTAGGACTGTCCGTTCTTCCGGCCCAGCCATTTTCGCTCGACCCATCCAAGCGCATGGGCAAGCGGCCGCTGAAGGAACGGCACGTCCTGGGCAATCAGCATCAGGCCGAGCGGCAACATCCAGAGGCCCAGAATGGGCAGGAAACTGAAAATGCCGCCAACGACAAGAAAAAAGGCGAGGGGAATCCGCACCAATCGCGATGACGGCTGACGCAACCAGCGCACGAAACGGCCGCCTTTTTCCGGAAGCCGATCCGCGATCCACTCAAAGTGGCGGTTAAGCTCGGCCCTGGATTCTGCACTCACTTCAAAACCGCCTGTTCCATTCCGGGATTGCCCGCCGCGCCCTTCGAGAAGCTAGGCACATGCGCAGGCCCCCGCAAGGCAGGGAAGGATCGGGAACAGTTAAGTGATTGATTTGATTGGCTCCCCGGGCTGGATTCGAACCAGCGACCATTCGATTAACAGTCGAATGCTCTACCGCTGAGCTACCGAGGAATACTGCTGAAGCAGCAATGGGCCGCCTATAGCAAAGGCCCCGAGTCTTGCAAAGCGTAAATCGCCGAAAAAAGAGCGATGTGTGTGAATGGATAAGAGAATATTGGAGGCCACGACCGGAATTGAACCGGTGTACACGGTTTTGCAGACCGTTGCGTAACCACTCCGCCACGTGGCCCCACTGGCGGAGTAGTTACAAGGGCACAGGCACTTATGCAATCCCGTGACCGGGGGCCGTCTTTATGCCGCAGCCGAGCCCGGTTGGGCGGATTTGCGGCGGTGATAACCACGCCCTCAATTTAGCTGCTGCCCTTGGCGTTGCTTGCCGTGATCACCTTCATCAGGGCTTCGACCGGAAAACCGCTGCGATGCATGGTGCAGAGGACATCGATCATCTGATCGCTGGGCTCATTCGCGGACATCAATGCCGCGCGCACCTCGGGCGGCAGGTCGTCGAACTCGCCCATCTGCCGCCGGACAGTCGACAAGCCGGTTGCGGACAGCGCGCCGGACCCAGACTCCGGAACTGATGTGTCCGTACCCGATGCCGGCATTCCGCTGCGGCGTTTGCGCTGATCTTTCTTCATTTGAATGAATTGGCTGCCACGTCATAGGTCCAGGTCAGGCGGCCATCCGTGAAGATCACGGACCGGAATCCGAGATCGCGCGCCCTGTCGAATATCTTGCCGGATCTCGCGAGACTGAGAACCGTCGGCCGATCCATCTTGAAATACTTGATGCTCAACACCGTCTCGTGCTCGTCGGACGTGCCGATATCCATTGAAAGCCCCCGCCGCGACATCTGCTTGCGGGTGTCGGCTGCGAATTTCCTGCGGCCCTCGACGTTGCCGGCGAGCGAATCAAGTTTGGCGTCGATGTTGTTGGTGCCGAGCTTGCGGACATATTCGCGCTCGTTCTTCTGCATCGCGGCCAGCAGCTTCTTGGCCCGTGGCGCTTCCGGGGCAGACGGATCGATCGACTTGAGGTCGGCCTTCGCGGCGTAATAGTCGGCCAGCGCCGGGAGTTTCTGCCCGCGCTTCGCCGAAGCATCTCCGAGCGCCTTCATGATGGCAGCAGCGCGCTCGACCATCTTCTTGCGCTTGGGAGCCTGATCCGCGGTGTCCGCCGGTGTCGCGGCCGTTTGCGCAGGGGCGGGGATGATGCTTGCGCCGATCATCAGTGCAGCCAGCACCAGGCCAGAAATGTGAAAGCGGAACGGAAGTGTTGTCATATGATGTGCCATCATTTCCCACCATGCCCCGGCATGCTGCCATCGGCCGTAAGCCCATACCATAGACAGGCTTGCAACGTATTCTGCCTTGCCGCAAATATGCCCGCGCCGGATACGTCGATCCGGCTGTCCCAATCAGTTCCGTCTTGAGGTTATCCCATGTCAGATTTCACGGCCGCGCGGCAGAATATGGTCGACTGTCAGGTGCGTCCGAGCGATGTGACGGACCTGCGCATCATTGATGCGATGCTCGCGGTGCCGCGCGAACAGTTCGTGCCGGACGGCAAGCGTCCGATCGCCTATCTGGATATGGATATCGATGTTGCCGCGGACGGGCAGGCGAAACGCCACCTGATCAAGCCCGCGGTGCTTGCAAAAATGCTGCAGGCAGCAGCGATCTCCGACACGGATCGTGTGCTGGTGGTCGGCTGCGCGACCGGCTATTCGGCGGCTGTCGTTGCGCACCTCGCTGCCGAGGTGTTCGCCACCGAGCCTGATTCGTCGCTGGCAGCCGCGGCGACAAAGAATCTGGCGGGTCTGGGTCTCGCCAATGTGACGGTGATCGCGGCTGCGCCTGCCGATGGCGACCGCGCTCGCGGGCCGTATGACGTCATCGTCATGGACGGGGCCACGGAAATCGAGCCTCACGGACTCTATGAGCAGTTGAAGATGGGCGGCCGGCTTGTCGGCGTCTTTGCGACCCGCAAGCCTCCACGGGCGACCTTGGTAGCGCGCTCACCGGCGGATTTCGGCAGCCGGATGCTTTTTGATGCCTCCGCGCCGGTCTTGACGGGTCTGGAGCGCCGTCCGGCGTTCACTTTCTAGGATCGCTTTCTCGGAATCACGCAGGTGTGGCTACAATGTCCCAGCCACACTGTTTCGGTGGCACCCGGGCGGGACGGGGTTTCCCCCCGGCTTGCCGATGCTAGACTGACGCGCACGGGCAAAGGCGACTCAGTTACCCGGTGTACGGGCGCCCAAATGGCGAGCGGAACCGGTTTGGGGACAGACGTAATGCAAGCTAAAAATCGGACGAAACTCAGTGCGGGTGTCGCTCTCGCGGCTCTCTTGATGGGTCAGCTCGCCACAACGCCTGTCATAGCCGACACCATCGAAGCCGCACTGGTGCGTGCCTACCAGAATAACCCGCAATTAAACGCTCAGCGCGCATCGGTCCGCGCTACTGACGAAAGCGTGCCGCAGGCGCTCTCCGGTTACCGTCCACGCGTCGCCGTGACGGCCAGCGCCGGAACCCAGTACACCGACACCGCGCAGAACACCCAGGTTGGTGGGCGCGTGAGCACCACCAGCATCGCGGGCGTGAATGCGCCGCGCTCGGTCGGCGCAACGGTGACCCAGACGTTGTTCAACGGTGGGCAAACTGCCAACCGCACCCGCTCGGCGGAAAGCCAGGTCTCCGCAGCGCGCGAAGGTTTGCGCGTGCTCGAACAGACCGTGCTGTTCTCGGCTGCGACGATCTACATGGATTACCTGCGCGACTCGGCCATCGTTGAGGTGCAGAAGAGCAACGTCCGTGTGCTCGAGCAGACCCTCAAGCAGACCCGCGACCGCTTCAACGTCGGCGAAGTGACCCGCACCGACGTGGCCCAGTCCGAAGCCCAACTGGCGAACGGCCGTACCCAGCTTCTGACGGCGGAATCGAACCTGACGTCCACGCGCGCAAACTTCCGCCGCATCATCGGCAACGACCCCGTCAATCTTGCGCCTGGTTCACCCGTTGATCGTTTCCTGCCGACCACGCTGAACGGCGCGATCGATCGCGGTCTTCTGGAAAACCCCAACGTGACTGCCGCCATGTACGGCATCGACGTCAGTTTCCTTCAGGTCAAAGTCAGCGAAGGTGCGCTGTTCCCGGTTGTCACGCTTCAGGGCAGCGTGCAGCAGTCCTATGAGAGCACGATGTCCCAGTACCGGGCATTCGGCGCGTCCGCCGTCGCCCAGTTGACCGTACCGGTCTATCAGGGCGGCGCAGAATATGCCTTGATCCGTCAGTCGAAAGAAACGCTGGCGCAGCAGCGCCTCAATCTCGAACAGGTTCGCGATCAGACCCGCGCGACCGTTGCGCAGGCGTGGGGCCAGCTTACTGCCGGCAAGGCGCAGGTTCAGTCGGCGCAATCGCAGGTGACCGCGTCTGAAATCGCGCTCAACGGCGTTCGCGAAGAGGCGAGGGTCGGGCAGCGCACGACGCTCGACGTCTTGAACGCGCAGCAGGCGCTGGTGAACGCCCGCGTCGCGCTGGTGACGGCGCAGCACGATCGCGTCGTCGCGTCCTACAGCGTGCTGAACTCCATCGGACGTCTGTCGCCGAGCGTGCTGAAACTCGCGACCAACGTCTACGATCCGAGCGTCCACTATCATCAGGTGCGCGATAGCTGGTTCGGCGTACGGACTCCCGACGGCCGCTAGGCCGTCGGTCGCGGCAGCCATCCGGCTACCGCCTTTTAAGCACTGCCATCAAGCACTGTCATTCCGGGGCGCGAGCGCTTGTGAGCGAGCCCGGAATCCAGAAATTGCTTCCGATGAACTCTTCGGGATTCCGGATCGGCCCGCTTGCGCGGGCCGTCCGGAATGACGTGCAAGGCGAGAGAGACAAGCCTTAGGCCTCGGTGTTGGACGCCGGCACAAACGGCCGTCAGCGCTGTGATCAACCGGCCGACTTTGCAGGCCGTTGCTTGCAATCAATTGTTGCCATGACATACCGTTCTGAAGGGTCGCTAAAGCGATTCGTGACGGTGGTGTGCGGCTCTGCAGGTCCTATGATCTGGAGCCGAGGATTTGGAGTCGGAGATGACGCAACCGGCAAAGGCGCAGGAGCCCTCCATGGAGGAGATTCTGGCGTCGATCAGGCGCATCATTTCGGATGACGAAGCGAAACCGGCTGCAGGAACTGCCGCACCGGCTGCGGCGGCTCCGGTTGCTGCTGTTCCGGCTGCCGCGCCTCCAAAGACCGAAGTTCCCAAGGCGGAAATGTCCCGTCCCGCACCGGCGCGTCCGGTGATGTCGGGCATTCCGCCGTCCAAGATCGCACCGGCTAAACCGGCTGTTGCTGCGGCGCCTGCACCTAAGCCGGCTCCTGCACCTGCAGCAAAGAACAGCCAGGACGAAATCGACGCGATGATGGCGAGCTTTGATGCGCCCGCCGCGCCGCCAAAGGCCGAAGAGCCTGAGGAAGACAATGATGTGTTCGAACTGACTGAACAGATGGCGGTGCCGGAAACGCCTCCGCCGTCGTTCAACAAGATCGAACCCGAGGATGATCTGGAGTTTACCGAGTCGCCGATGGTTCAAGTTTCTCCTCACCGCGCCCCGGCGATGGAAGCGCCCAGCTTCACCGAGCGGGCGCCGCCGCGCGAAATGCCTTCGCCCCAGATGTCGTCGCAGCAGATTCTGTCGGGCTCGACGGTGTCCGCGGTCGAGTCCGCTTTCAACGCGCTGCAGAACACCGTCCTGAGCAACAACGCCCGGACGCTGGAGGATCTCGTCAAGGAGATGCTCCGTCCGATGCTGAAGTCCTGGCTGGACGACAATCTGCCCCAGTTGGTCGAGCGGATCGTCAAGGCCGAGATCGAACGGGTCTCCCGCGGCCGCTGACCGCGCGCCAAAGCAAGCCATCCAAGGCAGGCGGCTTTACCCAGAACCTTCAATTCCTGGCAGGAAGTGCCCGGAATACCGCAGGTTTTGCTTTCAGGGCCAACACCCAATATAGTTGTGCTCGCGTTTCCGAACGCATTCCGGATTTCACAACGCCTGAAAACGCGCTAGAGCGCGCTGGATGCGTTCCAGCGCGATAAACCCACGATTGCACGCAAGATGATCGAGAAAAATTATCAGCCCGCCGAAATCGAGACCCGCATCGCCAGCGCCTGGGAAGACGCCGGCGCGTTCAAGGCCGGACGGCCCGAGCGGCGCGAGGCCGAACCCTTCACCATCGTGATCCCGCCGCCGAACGTCACCGGCTCGCTGCACATGGGACACGCGCTGAACAACACGCTGCAGGACATCCTGTGCCGGTTCGAGCGTATGCGCGGCCGCGACGTGCTTTGGCAGCCCGGCACCGATCACGCCGGCATCGCCACCCAGATGGTGGTCGAGCGGCAGTTGATGGAACGGCAGGAGCCGGGCCGCCGCGACATGGGGCGCGCGAAGTTTCTGGAGCGGGTCTGGAAGTGGAAGGCCGAGTCCGGCGGCGTCATCGTCAACCAGCTCAAGCGCCTCGGCGCATCGTGCGACTGGTCGCGCGAACGCTTCACCATGGACGAGGGGCTGTCGCGCGCCGTCGCGAAAGTGTTCGTCGAACTCTACGCGCAGGGCCTGATCTACAAGGACAAGCGGCTGGTCAATTGGGATCCGAAACTGCTGACCGCGATTTCGGACCTCGAAGTCCAGCAGATCGAGGTCAAGGGCAGCCTCTGGCACCTGCGTTATCCGCTCGAAGGCGTCGCCTATAACGCGGAAGATCCCTCGACCTACATCGTGGTCGCAACCACGCGCCCCGAGACCATGCTCGGCGACACGGCTGTCGCCGTGAACCCGGATGACGATCGCTACAGACATCTCGTCGGCAAGAGAGCGGTGCTGCCGCTGGTCGGTCGCCTGATTCCGATTGTCGCCGACGAGTACTCCGATCCGGAGAAGGGCTCGGGCGCGGTGAAGATCACGCCGGCGCACGACTTCAACGACTTCGAGGTCGGCCGCCGCCACAGCCTGCGCTCCATCAGCGTGCTCGATCAGGAAGGCCGCATGTCGCTCTCCGGCAACGAGGATTATCTGCGCGACCTGCCGGAAGCCGCATTGATCTTCGCGGAAGAACTTGACGGCAAGGACCGCTTTGCCGCGCGCAAGCTGATTGTCGCGAGGCTCGAGGAAACCGGCTTCCTCGACAAGATCGAACCCAACACGCACATGGTGCCGCACGGCGACCGTTCCGGCGTCGTGATCGAGCCGTATCTGACCGACCAGTGGTACGTCGACGCGAAGACGCTCGCCGCCCCCGCGATTGCCGCGGTGCGCAGCGGTGAGACCGCGTTTGTGCCGAAGAACTGGGAGAAGACCTACTTCGAGTGGATGGAGAACATCCAGCCGTGGTGCATCTCGCGTCAGCTCTGGTGGGGTCATCAGATTCCGGCGTGGTACGGCCCGGACGGCAAGGTGTTCGTCGCCGAGACCGAAGACGAGGCCGTCGGCAAGGCGCTCGGCTACTACGTCGAGAAGGAAATCATCACGGAAGAGCAGGGCCATGACATGGCCGTCGATCCGGCGAAGCGCGAGGGCTTTATCACGCGCGACGAAGACGTGCTCGACACATGGTTCTCGTCGGCGCTGTGGCCGTTCTCGACGCTCGGATGGCCGGATACCGACGTTGACGTGAAGCGCTACTACCCGACCAACGTGCTCGTGACGGGCTTCGACATCATTTTCTTCTGGGTCGCCCGGATGATGATGATGGGCAAGCATTTCATGAAGGACGTGCCGTTCCCGACGGTCTATATCCACGCCCTCGTCCGCGACGAGAAGGGCGCAAAGATGTCGAAGTCGAAAGGCAACGTCATCGATCCGCTGCACCTGATCGACGACTACGGCGCCGATGCGCTGCGCTTTACGCTGGCCGCGATGGCGGCGCAGGGCCGCGACATCAAGCTCTCGACCCAGCGCGTCGAGGGCTACCGCAACTTCGCGACCAAGCTGTGGAACGCATCGCGCTTCGCAGAAATGAACGGCTGCGCACTGGCCGAGGGGTTCGATCCGTCGAAGGCCAAGGAGACGCTCAACCGCTGGATCGCGCATGAAACCGCGCGCGCCACCCGCGAGGTCACCGACGCCATTCAGGCCTATCGCTTCAACGACGCAGCCGGCAGCATGTACCGCTTCGTCTGGAACATTTATTGCGACTGGTACCTCGAACTCGCAAAGCCCGTGCTGATGGGCGCGGACAGTCCGGCCAAGGTCGAGACGCAGGCCAGCATCGCCTGGGCACGCGACGAGATCCTGAAGCTGCTGCATCCGTTCATGCCGTTCCTCACGGAAGAGCTCTGGGCGGTGACGGCGCAGCGCAACGGGCTGCTCGCACTGGCTGAATGGCCGCTGAAGGCACCGGCCGAGCCGATCTTTGAGCCGGCGATCGCCGGCGATCCGATGGCGATGCCGGTCATCGTTGTGCCGGCGCCGGAGATCGAACAGTTCAGCGATCCTGCGGCCGAGGCTGAAATCGGCTGGCTGATCGAACTCATCTCGGCAATCCGCTCCATGCGCGCCGAAATGAACATCCCGCCAGCCACGTTGTTCCCGCTGGTGCTGGTCGGTGCATCCGCCGACATCAAATCCCGCGCGGAGCGCTGGAGCGATGTGATGAAGCGTCTGGCGCGGCTGGGCGACATTTCGTTTGCCGATCGCGCGCCGGATGGTTCGGTGCAGTTGCTGGTGCGCGGCGAGGTGGCTGCGATCCCGCTCAAGGGCGTGATCGATCTCGCTGCTGAAAAGGTCCGCCTCGACAAGGAACTCGCGAAAGCTGACGCCGACATCAAGCGCGTCGACGCTAAGCTCGGCAACGAGAAGTTCGTCGCCAATGCGCCGGAAGAGGTGATCGACGAGCAGCGCGAGAAGCGTGACGAAGCCGAAGCCCGCAAGGCGAAGATTCTCGAAGCACTGGAGCGGCTGAAGGACGTGGCGTGAGCTCGGCACGCTCCACATTCGGCGCGCTTTTTCTCCTTTGGCTCGCAGGGAATGGCCTTCGTCTGACCATCCTTGCGGTCCCGCCGGTGCTGGCGCTCATCATTCTCGATCTCAAGCTTTCCGGCACCGAAGTCGGAATTCTCAACGCCATTCCGGTTTTTCTGTTCGCTCTGGTCGCGATCCCGGGCTCGCTGCTGATCGCGCGTGTCGGTGCCGTGCCCGCGCTGATCATCGGGCTTTTGATCGCTGCGGCGGGTTCGGCCTTGCGCGGCCTGACGTCCGATACGATCGTGCTTTACATCACAACCGTCGTCATGGCGGCGGGGATCGCGGTGATGCAACCGGCGATGCCGCCGATTGTCCGCCAATGGGTGCCGAGGCAGATCGGCTTCGCCACCGCCGTTTACACCAACGGACTTCTGTTCGGCGAAATCTTCCCGGTGCTTCTTGCCGCCGTGATATTGCCGGTCGTCGGCGGAAGCTGGCGGGCCAGCCTCGTGCTGTGGTCAATTCCGCTGGTCGTCATCGCGCTCATCATCTTCTGGTTTCAGCCGGGAGGGAAGAGCGCGCCGGTCTCCCGCCCACGCCAGTGGATGCCGGATTGGCGCGATCCGTTGCTCTGGAAGCTCGGCCTGATGATGAGCACCAGCAACCAGCTTTACTTCTGCTCCAACGCGTTCCTTCCCGGATTTTTGCTTCACACCGAGCGTACGGACCTGATTGGTCCCGCGCTCACCGCGCTGAACGTCGGGCAGTTGCCGGCGTCGTTCATTCTGCTGGTCATGTCGAGCCCATGGGAACGAAAGAAGTGGCCGCTCATTGGTGGCGCGGTGATTGGACTCGCCGCCATTGCAGGCGTTTTGTCCGCAACGAGCCTGTGGGGCGTTCTGGCGGCAGCCGCCTTTATCGGCTTTTCCTGCGCGGTTGTGCTGACCCTCGTTCTGACGCTGCCCGCTCTGCTGGTTGCATCCGATGACGTGCCCCGCATGTCTGCGGGGGTATTCACAATCGGTTATGGCGTCGCGATGCTC
This sequence comes from Afipia massiliensis, assembly GCF_001006325.2. Taxonomy (NCBI): domain Bacteria; kingdom Pseudomonadati; phylum Pseudomonadota; class Alphaproteobacteria; order Hyphomicrobiales; family Nitrobacteraceae; genus Afipia; species Afipia massiliensis. Next base: position 3,828,466 of record NZ_LBIA02000001.1, read on the forward strand.
ATCTCAATCATCGGCGGGATCGCGTGGGACGCCAGCGGAAATCCGGCGTTTGCATTCATACCCATCGCAATCGCAACACTTCCCGTCATTTTGTTTGCATTGCTGACCGACTTCTCAAAACGCCGGGCCTGAATGTAGTCTGGCTAGTGAACATCACGGAGTGATAATCCCGGAGTGACCGATGCTCGATCATGTTTCGATTACCGTCTCCGACATAGCGGCTGCTGAGCGGTTCTATGATGCGATCATGAATGCGCTTGGCGTCGTCAAGATCGGACGCCGAGATGATTGGCTTGGCTACGGCGAACGCTCGCGTTCCGCTTATCCCGATCGCGTCTACATCTCGATCCGCAAGGGCGCGAAGCCCGAGGACGCCGCCGGCCGGCACTGGTGCTTCAAGGCGAAGTGGCAAACTCAGGTTGATGCATTCTGGGACGCGGGGCTCGCAGCAGGCGGCAGCGACGATGGCGCGCCGGGCCTGCGCAACTACCACGCGTCCTATTACGCCGCGTTCCTGCGCGACCCGGACGGCAACCGGATCGAAGCCGTCTGCCATGCGGCGATTTGATTCAGGTCAAATTGTCTCTCTCGTCATTGCGAGCGAAGCGAAGCAATCCAGCTTTTGAAAAGCGAGAACTGGATTGCTTCGTCGCTACGTTCCTCGCAATGACGGCTTGTGAGGGACGAGTATTGCGAATGCCTGCATTCTGATGGATGCACGTTTTCGAGGCTTGCGTGCCTTCACGGTCATGCACGCGGCGCATAACAAGCGCGCGCTTCGACGGAGCTACGTCGCCGCGATGCAAACATCGCGAAATTCTGAGATGTCGCGGTTACGTCACCGGTTCGCCTTTTGCAGCGAAGTTCGTCACCGTTTCGCCTTATGCCGGAAACGGCTTGCTGAGAAATTTCGAGCCCTTCAATCCGTAGCGCCACGGTAGCTCCACCGCCTTGGTGATGCCGATACGGATGCGACAATCCGAAGCTAGTCAAAGATAAGTTTCAGAGTTCCCCGCTCCACGTCGTTCAGATAATCGATATTCTCGGTTATGGCCTCTACCAGTCGTTTCTTAGCTCGATTAAATTGACTCGTTATCCGAGGGAGGGCTTCTACGGTTTGTTTAAAGGCGATCATGGTATCGCGCGTACCAATCGCGTTGGTAAGCATCTCACTGAACCCTTGAGTCATGGCATGTTTAGCTTTCGCAAGCTCTTCTTCTTTAAGATTTCCGAGAATGATCAGTTGAAGCTCAGTTTGAGCCTCAAACAAATTTCTGAACAGAATGCGAGCTCGCGATGATCGATCAAGAAGTTGTTGGGCATTGGTCACCAGAAAGGCAGCGAAATCGTTTGCGGATGACTTTTTGACAGTTGTCGATACGTCCGCTGCATTAAGCTGTTCAAAAGTTGCGGTCTGCTTTGTCGCTTCGTTGCCAATTTCATCTACAATTTTTGATAGACCCTCTAACTCACGAGTCATTTCAGCTACGGCTCTTTCGGACGCCTCCATTAAATCGAGAAATCCTGGCTCGTCAGGTTCGTCAAAGTTGGTTAGTTCAATTGATGTCAGAGCAGGCGCTGAGGTATTCTGGACCTCCTTTGCAGAGTTAAGCAACTTCATTACCGCGCGCTGGACATTTATGCGAACGGCTTTGGATAGTTCTCCGGGCTCAAGGAAGGTGCTATAAAGTATTCCCTGCTCCCCAAGCTGTGATCGAAAAGCGAGAACATCTGCGAGTTCGCCAGCGTCTATTTTCGATAAGGCTGGAATGGAATCTTTAAAATATATCTGTATCCGCTGATCCTCAAAGACGCTTTCGGTAGCAGCGATGGCTTTTTCGATTTCCTCGATGCTGCCAGATCGAAACGATTTTGTTGGCGTACCTAACTTTGCCCCGAAAACGGCAATAAGCATGTCATAGGATTGGAACAGTTGCTTGTTGATGACTGCTTGAGGTTCGGTCCCAATGCCGGGGGATACGGATTCTTCCCACCCGATAGCTCGAACAGATATATTGCTGCCTTCGAGTTGCATGTTTAATTCAGCGATTGCCTCAAAAACTGCTTTTCTCTCTTCGAATACGTCGCTAGGTGACGCGATAACCAGTCGGTATTCTGTAATGTTGCGCATTCCGGTTCCTATGAGGCGGTTGAGTGCTTACTGCTTAACGAAATGGCTTGCTGAGAAATTTCGAGCTCTTCAATCCGTAGCGCCACGGTAGCTCCACCGCCTTGGTGATACCGATACGGATGCCGCTGACGATCTCGGGCTTTCGCAGCCGCGCGTAAATCGCAATCGGAGGTGCGTCGAGCGGCAGCGCATTGTGCTTGTCGCTCACGCCCATCGCTTCGCAGAGTTTGCCCGGTCCAGAACACAGCATTCGTTCGTCGTGCAGTCCGCGGTGGCGACGCATCGCCGGGATGCCGTGGGTCGGCTCGATCGCGCGGATTAGTACGGCGCTCGCGGAGCCTTCCTTTTCGCAGACAAAGTTCATGCACCAGTGGATGCCGTAGGAGCGGTAGACGTAGAGAAACCCCGGCGGGCCGAACATCACCATGTTGCGCGGCGTCGGCCCGTTGAACGAGTGCGCCGCCGGCTCCGTGTGGTGATAGGCCTCGACCTCGGTGATGATGCCGCCGACACCGTCCACCAGCAGCGTCGCCCCGATCAGGTCAGGAGCAACCTCATGGACGCTGCGGGCAAAGAATTTGCGCGTCAGCAGGCGTCCTGCAGGGGCGGGAAGGCGGTTTTCAGCCATTTATGGGCAGGGGATGTGCGCGGAGGGCCATGCTGGACTGCTTCAGGACGTGATATGCATTCCAGGGTAAGGCATGATCCCGAAAAGTGGAAACCGGTTTTCGGAAAAGATCATGCCCTATCAAGGCGACGCAGATAGCTTGCGCCAAGGGGGCGGCAGGCTTAGGTAAGTCGAGGGAAATCGCGGACTTTTCATGGTTGTTCTGATCGATACGGTATCTTCCAATCAGGTGCGCCCGCGCCATCCGGAGAAGGTCAACCGGCCGGATTCGAAGTCGCCGGCGAAGCCCGACTGGATTCGCGTGCGCGCGCCGAATTCGCGCGGCTATGCAAACACCCGCAACATCGTCAAGGAAAACGGGCTCGTTACCGTATGCGAGGAAGCGGGCTGCCCGAACATCGGCGAATGCTGGGACAAGAAGCACGCCACCTTCATGATCATGGGTGACACCTGCACCCGGGCCTGCGCCTTCTGCAACGTCAAGACCGGCATGCCGAACGCGCTCGATGCGTCGGAGCCGGAGCATGTGGCACTGGCCGTCTCGAAGCTCGGCCTGAACCATGTCGTTATCACCTCGGTGGACCGCGATGATCTCGCCGACGGCGGCGCCGATCATTTCGCGAAAACCATCCGCGCGATTCGCGCGAGCTGCCCGACCACGACGATCGAGATTCTGACGCCGGATTTCCTGCGCAAGGACGGCGCACTGGAGCAGGTCGTTGCGGCCAAGCCCGATGTGTTCAATCACAATCTGGAAACGGTGCCGTCGCGCTATCTGACCGTGCGGCCCGGCGCGCGCTACTTCCATTCGATCCGGCTGCTGCAGCGGGTCAAGGAAATGGACCCGACTATTTTCACCAAGTCCGGCATCATGGTCGGCCTCGGCGAGGAGCGTCACGAGGTGTTGCAGGTGATGGACGACCTGCGCTCGGCGGATGTCGATTTCCTTACCATCGGCCAGTACCTGCAGCCGAGCCTCAAGCATCATGCGGTGATGCGCTATGTGACGCCGGATGAATTCGGCGGCTACGAGAAGGTTGCCTACACCAAGGGGTTCCTGATGGTTTCTGCGAGCCCGCTGACGCGCTCCTCGCATCACGCCGGCGAGGATTTCGCCAAACTGCAGGCGGCACGCGAAGCAGCCGGACGCTAGCCTTCCACGATGCCACACTTTTCAAACAAGCGCCGCGTGCATCACAGCGCGGACAAAATGTTCGATCTCGTCGCCGACGTCGAGCGGTATCCCGAATTCGTGCCGTTGTGCCAGTCGCTGAAAGTCCGCCAGCGGACGGCGAAGCCTGACGGCCGCGAGGTCATCGTAGCCGACATGACGGTGTCGTTTCAGCTTGTCCGCGAGAAATTCACAAGCCGGGTGACGCTCGATCGTCCGGACCTGAAAATCATGGTCGAGTATCTGCAAGGTCCGTTCAGCAAGTTCGAGAACCGCTGGACCTTCGAGGCGAAATCCGATCATGCCTGCGTCGTCGGATTCTTTATCGCCTACGAGTTCAAGAGTCGGATACTCGCGGTGCTGATGGGCGCGATGTTCGACGCAGCTTTCCACCGCTTCGCCGCGGCGTTCGAGAAACGCGCGGACGCAATCTATGGGCGGCCGCGCGTGGGCGCTTCTTGATCGGTGGCTGCGGTCCGCGCGCCATCTCCGTCAGCATCTTCAGCGCTTCCACGACCGACTGCTCGCGGACATTGTTGCGGCCGACCGCGCCGAAACGGCACTCCTTGTGCGCGATGCGGCCATCGCGCGCGGCGACCGCCAGATGCACCAGTCCCACGGGTTTTCCCGGCGTTGCGCCGCCGGGGCCTGCGATCCCGGTAATCGAAACCGCCAGATCGACATCGGCATGTTCGAGCGCACCGAATGCCATCGCGGTCGCGGTTTCCTTGCTCACCGCACCGAATGTTTCCAACGTCGAGGTCTCGACGCCGAGCATCGCGTGCTTGGCTTCGTTGGAATAGGTGACGAAGCCGCGATCGACCACATCGGAAGAGCCGGGAATTTCGGTCAATGCCGCCGCGACCAGACCGCCGGTGCAGGATTCGGCGGTCGCAATCGTCAGCTTGCGCATCCGGCACAGATCCAGCAACGAGCGGGAGAGGGCGCGAATGGCGCTGGCGCTCATGCGAACTGCTCGCTTGGGTCAGAAGATTCTTGCCAAGGCAGGCGGATCGTTGCGCTGGCGGTCGCGGCAATGCCTTCCTGGCGTCCGGTAAATCCGAGCCGCTCGCTCGTTGTCGCTTTCACGGCGACGCGCGACTGCGGAAGCCCGGTGATCTCGGCGATCTTCGCGCGCATCGCATCACGCAACGGACCAATTTTCGGCGCTTCGCAAATCATCGTCACTTCGAGATGCGCGATACGGCCGCCGCGCTTGCCGACGAGTTCGACGGCATGTTTCAGGAATTGATCGGATGCCGCGCCCTTCCACTTCGGATCGCTCGGCGGGAAATGCGAGCCAATGTCGCCGTCCGCCAGCGCGCCGAGGATAGCGTCGACAATGGCATGCAGTCCGACGTCGCCGTCGGAGTGAGCAAGGAAGCCACGATTGAACGGCACGCGCACGCCGCACAGCATCAGGTGATCGCCGTCGGTCAGCGCATGCACATCGTAGCCGGTGCCGGTGCGGATATCGCCCAGCATGGCGCCGAGGCGCGCTTCTTCGCGTGCAAAGTCTTCGGGGGTGGTGAGCTTCATGTTCGCAGCATCGCCTTCAAAGGTCGCGACCGTCAATCCTGCCCATTCGGCAATTGCAGCGTCGTCGGTAAAATCATCGCGGCCCTCGCGCGCGGCACGGCGATGGGCTTCCAGAATAACGTCGAAACGAAACGCCTGCGGCGTCTGCGCGATCCGTAAGTTCGCACGATCCGGCGTCGCCTGTACCGCGCCCGATCCATCTACGACCTTGATGGTGTCAGTCACCGAAACAACAGGGATGGCTGCGCCTGTGATCAGCGCGGCATCGATGGCGCGAGAGATCACCTTGTCGGTGACGAACGCACGCGCCGCGTCGTGAATGAGAACGATGTCCGGGGCCTCACTCGCAAGCGCTTCAAGACCGGCACGAACGGAAGCCTGCCGCGTCGCGCCGCCGCTCACAGGCGTTTGATATTTGAGATGGCACACCGCCTGGTCGAAAATGTCGGCGTCGTCCGGATTGCGCACCGGCTGAACGGCGAAGACATCCGGATGTGTGCAGAACGGCTCCATAGCCCTCGAAAGGACGGTTTTACCGCCGATGGATCGGTATTGCTTGGGGCCGCCAGTGCCGGCGCGAAGCCCGCGGCCGGCGGCAACGATGATAGCAGCAGTCCGTTTTGAAGTTGGCATGAGTAGGTAACGACCGTCCGAGCAGGGTGGATGAGCCGAATGTTGGCAGGTTTGGGTGCTGCCCTTAGCATATTTGGGTCGGGAACAGCACGATTCCGCAACCCTGTGAAGAATTTGGAAGAATTGGTGCGTTGCACTTGCGCACCGCCCATAAATGGCTAAAGTGTAGGCATGATTTTGCGATGCTTAGAAATTGAGCTGCGCGCCCTCCGCAATGAGGCGGGGTTCGTCAGAAAACGGGATACGCGGTGATCGGCATGGCTCCGGCACGTCAGGCAGCGCTGACCATTGGCGATATCGAGGTTGCCAATCGCGTCCTCCTCGCCCCGATGTCCGGGGTGACCGATGCTCCGTTCCGCCGCATTGCTGCCGAGCTGGGCGCCGGCCTCGTTGTCTCCGAAATGACGGCTAGCGACGATCTCGCGCGCGGCCGCCCAATGTCCGTCCTGCGCTGTGAAGCCGCCGGTATCGGCCCGCATGTGGTTCAGCTCGCCGGCTGTGAAACGCACTGGATGGCCGAGGGCGCGCGCATCGCGGAAGCCGCCGGAGCCGACATTATCGACATCAATATGGGCTGCCCGGCGCGTCACGTGACCGGCGGCCAGTCCGGCTCCGCGCTGATGCGCGATCTCGATCATGCGCTGCGGCTTGTTGAAGCCACGGTGTCTGCGGTCAGCGTCCCGGTGACGCTGAAGATGCGGCTGGGCTGGGACGACACGTCGCTCAACGCACCGGAGCTTGCACGCCGTGCGGAAGCGGCAGGCGTGAAAATGATCACCGTCCACGGCCGCACGCGCTGCCAGTTTTACAAGGGAAGCGCCGACTGGACTGCGGTGCGGCCGGTCAAGGATGCTGTGACCGTGCCTGTGGTGGTCAACGGCGACATCACCTCGTTCGAACAAGCCGCTATCGCGCTCGAAGCTTCTGGCGCGGACGCGGTCATGATCGGACGCGGCGCGCAGGGGCAGCCGTGGCTGCCCGGGCAGATCGCCCGTCGTCTCGACGGCGGCGAACTCGAACAGACGCCGCAACTCAGCACGCAACTGGACCATCTCTGCAATCTCTACGATCAGGTGGTCGAGCACTACGGACCTCGTGTCGGCACACGCCACGCGCGCAAGCATCTCGGCTGGGCGCTCGATGTGGCCGCGAAGGGGAGTGCTGCGTCCGGCGATGTCCTCAAGCGATGGCGGCAGATCATCCTGACCGCAACCGAGCCGGCTCAAGTACGCCGCTCGCTTCACGATGCCTTTGGCGAATTTTCCTGGAGCGCAGCTGCATGAGCAACGTCGCCGAACAACGCGCTCCGCAGCTCGCCAACAGCGATGCCATTCTGAATGCGTTGCCCAATCCGGTGATGCTGATTGCTCCGGACGGCAAAATTCTCGACGCGAACATCGCTGCGGAATCATTCTTTGAGACGTCTATCCCGCATTTGCAGCGGCAGATGCTGCGCGAACTCGTACCGTTCGGCAGCCCGCTGCTTGCGTTGATCGATCAGGTGCGCCGTACCGGCTCCGCTGTGAACGAATACAAGGTCGACCTCGGCACGCCGAGAATCGGCGGCGATCGTCAGGTCGATCTTCACGTCGCGCCGCTGGGGGAACATCCGGGCCACATCGTTGTGATGCTTCAGGAGCGCACCATCGCCGACAAGATGGACCGGCAGCTCACTCATCGCAGCGCCGCCCGTTCGGTGATTGCGCTGGCCGCAATGCTGGCACACGAAATAAAGAATCCGCTGTCGGGCATTCGCGGTGCCGCGCAATTGCTCGAACAGGCAGCGTCGCCGGAAGACCGCACGCTGACACGTCTGATCTGCGACGAGGCGGACCGGATCGTAACTCTCGTTGACCGCATGGAAGTGTTCGGTGATGAGCGTCCTGTGGCGCGCGGACCGGTCAACATCCATTCCGTGTTCGATCACGTGAAGCGTCTCGCGCAATCGGGCTTTGCGCGCAACGTCAAGTTCGTCGAGGAATACGATCCATCGCTGCCGCCAGTCCTCGCCAACCAGGATCAGCTGATTCAGGTGTTTCTGAATCTGGTCAAGAATGCTGCCGAAGCGGTGACGGATTTAGGCACCGACGGAGAAATCCAGCTCACTACAGCGTTCAGGCCTGGCGTACGTCTTTCGATTCCGGGCAAGAAATCACGGGTGTCTTTGCCGCTGGAATTCTGTGTGAAGGACAACGGTCACGGCGTTCCGGATGACCTTCTTGCAAATCTTTTCGATCCGTTCGTGACCACGAAACCGACGGGAAGCGGGCTCGGTCTCGCCCTCGTCGCCAAGATCGTCAACGATCACGGCGGCATCATCGAATGTGAATCGCAGCCGCGCAAAACGGTGTTCCGCGTGTTGCTGCCGATGTTCAACCCAACCAAAAGCAATAGCGACGCGCGCCCGGGAACGCCGTTGCATGCCTCACAGACTGCAGATGAGGACTAAAAATGCCCGCAGGTAGCATACTTGTCGCTGACGACGACACAGCCATCCGAACCGTCCTCAATCAGGCGCTGTCACGCGCCGGATACGAGGTGCGGTTGACCGGAAATGCCGCCACGCTGTGGCGCTGGGTCAGCCAGGGCGAGGGGGATCTCGTCATCACCGACGTCGTGATGCCGGACGAGAACGCTTTCGATCTGCTGCCGCGGATCAAGAAGATGCGCCCCAATCTGCCGGTCATCGTCATGAGCGCGCAAAACACGTTCATGACGGCGATCAGGGCGTCGGAACGCGGCGCGTATGAGTATCTGCCGAAGCCGTTCGATCTGAAGGAACTGATCGCAATCGTCGGCCGCGCATTGTCGGAGCCGAAGGAGCGTCCGGCCTCGGTCAAGGACGAGGGGGAATTCGATTCCATTCCGCTGGTCGGCCGTTCGCCGGCGATGCAGGAAATCTATCGCGTGCTCGCACGCCTGATGCAGACCGATCTGACGGTGATGATCTCCGGCGAGTCCGGCACCGGCAAGGAATTGGTCGCACGCGCGCTTCATGACTATGGCAAGCGCCGCAACGGTCCATTCGTCGCCGTCAACATGGCGGCAATCCCGCGTGACCTCATCGAGTCTGAACTGTTCGGACACGAACGCGGCGCGTTCACCGGCGCGAATGCCCGCGCGACCGGCCGCTTCGAACAGGCCGAGGGCGGCACCCTGTTCCTCGACGAAATCGGCGACATGCCTATGGAGGCGCAAACCCGCTTGCTGCGCGTGTTGCAGCAGGGCGAGTACACCACGGTCGGCGGCCGCACCCCGATCAAGACCGACGTGCGGATCGTCGCGGCCAGCAACAAGGACCTGCGCATCCTGATTCAGCAGGGCCTGTTCCGCGAAGATCTGTTCTTCCGTCTCAACGTGGTGCCGCTGCGGCTTCCGCCGCTGCGCGAGCGCATCGAGGATTTGCCTGACCTGATCCGGCACTTCTTTGCTCTGGCGGAGAAGGATGGCCTGCCGCCAAAGAAACTCGACGCGCAGGCGCTGGAGCGGCTCAAACAGCATCGCTGGCCTGGCAACGTCCGCGAGCTTGAAAACCTCGCGCGCCGGCTTGCCGCGCTCTATCCGCAGGACGTCATTACAGGCTCTGTCATCGAGGGTGAACTGGCGCCGCCTGCTGTCGTCTCCGGTGGCAGCATGCCGCAAAACGTCGACAACCTTGGGGGCGCGGTCGAGATGTACCTGGCATCGCATTTCGCCGGCTTCCCGAATGGGCTGCCGCCGCCGGGGCTTTACCATCGCATCTTGAAGGAGATCGAAATCCCGCTGCTCACGGCGGCGCTGGCGGCCAATCGCGGCAACCAGATCAGGGCTGCGGATCTGCTGGGCTTGAACCGGAACACCCTGCGCAAGAAGATCCGGGATCTCGATATTCAGGTCTATCGCAGCGGCAGCTAGTTAGTCCTTGGCGCTCTTTCCCGGGCAGCGAATTCTGCTCGGGGCAGGTCGCGTGGCATTCCGGTGACTGGATCGATGCTGAAAGCCCTTTGCTAGGGTTAGAACCGGTTGAAGGTGTTGCTTTGTTCGTTGGCACGCCTAGGAATTGTCGCAATTCAGCAACATTGTGATATGAATGCATCACTGGATACGGCAACCGCCGTGTTCCGGCAATTTGGCCTGACACGATCCCCCGCATGAGCGCAGTAGAGGCGTCGGCCCAATCCATTGAACAGTCGGCTGCCGAGCCGGCCAGCCGGCCGTGGCATCGGCTATTGGCCCCGTTTGCCGTCGCGGTTGCGCTGCTGTCGGCCTTCCTGACCTTCGTAGTGCTGACCGGGCTGACCCCGATTGCACCGACCCACGAAATCGTCGTCACGTTTCTCCTGATCAACGGCGCAACCATCCTGTTGCTGCTCGGGATCATCGCGCGCGAGGTGTGGCAGGTCGTTCAGGCCCGGCGCCGCGGCCGGGCTGCCGCGCGCCTCCATGTTCAGATCGTCAGCCTGTTCTCGGTGATCGCGGTGTTACCGGCGGTGCTGGTGTCGATCGTCGCCAATGTCACCATCGATCGCGGTCTGGATCGGTTGTTTTCGGTTCGCACCCGCGCGGTGATCGAGAATTCGCTGATCGTCGCCAATGCCTATGTCTACGAGCACGCCCAACTCATTCGCGGCGACATCCTCGGGATGTCGAACGACATCGCGCGTGCGCGGCCACTGTACGATCAGGACCGGCAGACCTTCCGCAGCCTACTGACGTCGAGCGCGAAGTCGCGCAATCTTCCCGGCGCCATGATCATCGACAAGGATCGCAACATCCTCGAAACGGCGGCAACCGGTATCCGGCAGGACTTCCAGACACCGGCCGCAGACTTCCTCAAGAACGTCACGGAGGAAGACCCCCAGATCGCGGTGTTCATCGAACAAAATTACGTTGCCGCGGTCATCCGCCTGCGCGCGTTTCAGGACACGTTTCTCTACGTGGCGCGGCTGCTCGACCCGCGTGTCGTTGCCCAGTTGCAGCAGACACAGGCGAGCGTGAAGGAATACGCCGAACTCGAATCGCGGCGTCTCGGAATTCAGGTCGCCTTCGCGCTGATGTTCACCGTGATCGCGCTGACCGTGCTGATGTCGTCGGTGCTGATTGGCCTGAATTTCGCCAACTGGCTGGTTGCTCCGATTCGGCGACTGATGGGCGCCGCGAATCTCGTCTCCACCGGTGACCTCCACGTTCAGGTCCCCGTCATTAAATCCGAAGGCGACCTCGCCAGTCTAGGCGAGACTTTCAACAAAATGACGCAGGAGTTGCGGACACAGCGCGACGATCTCATGAATGCGAGCGGGCTGATCGACAGCCGCCGGCGGTTCATCGAGGCCGTTCTCTCATCCGCAAGCGCCGGCATCATCGGCGTCGATGGCGCTGGCAAGATCGCTGTCCTCAATCGCTCTGCGGAGAAATTGATCGGGCATTCGGAATCCGAGGTCTTGAGCAAGCCGTTGTCCGAGATCGTGCCTGAACTGAACGATCTGATGGCGACGGCGCGCAGCAGTGCGCAACGGCTGTTGCAGGGCCAGATCGAGATCAGCCGCGATAGCGTCGAACGCAACCTGTCGGTGCGCGTCAGTTCTGAACAGACCGGACAATCCAACGAGAGCTACATCATTACCCTCGACGATATTACCGAGCTGGTCACGGCGCAGCGTACCTCGGCATGGGCGGACGTTGCGCGCCGAATCGCTCACGAGATCAAGAACCCGCTGACGCCGATCCAGTTGTCCGCCGAGCGCATTCGCCGCAAGTTCGGCAAGGTGATCACCGAGGACCGGCCGATCTTCGATCAGTGCACGGATACGATCATCCGTCAGGTCGATGACATTCGCAGGATGGTGGACGAATTCTCGAAATTCGCGCGCATGCCCAAGCCGGTGATCGAGGGCGAGGATGTCGCGGACACCGTTCGTCAGGTCGTATTCCTGATGCGCGTCGGACATCCCGATGTCGATATCGAAGCCGATATCAAGCAAGAGCCGATGCATGCGAAGTTCGACCGGCGGTTGATCTCGCAAGGGCTGACCAACATCATCAAGAACGCGACCGAAGCTATCGGCGCGGTTCCTCCCGGAGAGATCGAGCGCGGACACATTAATGTCATCGCCGCGCGCGAGAACGACGATATCGTGATCGACGTTGTGGACAACGGAATCGGGTTGCCCAAAGAAAGCCGCGCGCGCCTGCTTGAGCCGTATGTCACCACCCGCGAGAAAGGCACCGGGCTGGGCCTCGCGATTGTCGGCCGTGTTCTGGAAGATCACGGCGGACGCATCGAACTGAACGACGCATCCGCCCTTCGTCCCGGTGCACGGGGCGCATGGGTGCGAATGAGATTCTCCGTCCTCGGCCAGGCGAAAGACGCCGGTGCCGCGGAATCCAATGAAATAAAAGCAGAAGCCGTAACCGGCAATTGACAGAACGGGCATGATTTATGGCCAATGACATTTTGATCGTCGATGACGAAGCAGACATTCGAGACCTCGTTGCGGGTATTCTCGATGACGAAGGTTTCAAGACGCGCACCGCGCGCGACAGCGATACCGCGCTGGCAGAGATTTCGGGCCGCCGGCCGAACCTGATATTCCTCGACATCTGGCTTCAGGGCAGTCGTCTGGATGGGTTGCAGCTGCTTGAGCAGATCAAGCTCGAGCATCCCGAAGTGCCGGTCGTGATGATTTCGGGGCACGGCAATATCGAAACAGCGGTCGCGGCAATCAAGCGCGGCGCCTACGACTTCATCGAGAAGCCGTTCAAGGCGGACCGATTGATTCTCGTCGCCAACCGCGCGCTGGAAACGTCGCGGCTCAAACGTGAGGTGCGCGAACTCAAACAGCATGCGCCGTCGTCCGGAACGCTGGTTGGCCGCTCCCCCAGTATGAACCAACTGCGTCAGACCATCGATCGCGCAGCCAAGGCCAATAGCCGCATCATGATCGTCGGCCCGTCAGGGGGCGGCAAGGAACTCGCGGCGCGCACGCTGCATGCGATGTCCAGCCGCGCCGATGGACCGTTCGTCGTCATCAATGCCGCGGCGATTACGCCCGAGCGGATGGAAGTCGAACTGTTCGGTGTCGAGTTGTCGGACGGCGAGACCGGCCGCAAGCCGGGCGCGCTCGAAGAGGCGCATGGCGGCACCTTGTTTATCGATGAGATCGCCGACATGCCGCGCGAAACCCAGAACAGGATTCTGCGTGTACTGGTCGATCAGACGTTCCAGCGGGCAGGCGGCACCACCAAAGTCAGCGTCGATGTCCGCATCGTGTCCTCGACAGCGCGCAATCTCGAAGCCGAGATCGCCGAGGGAAAATTCCGCGAAGATCTTTATCACCGGCTTTCTGTCGTTCCGATCCGCGTGCCGCCGCTCTCGGAGCGCCGCGAGGACATTCCAGACCTCGTCGAATATTTCATGGACCAGATCTCGTCCGCGACCGGCCTGCCGAAACGTCGGATCGGAGAGGACGCGATGGCGGTTCTGCAGTCGCATGTCTGGCCGGGCAACGTCCGGCAACTTCGCAACAACGTCGAGCGCGTGATGATCCTGGCCGGCGGCGATGCCGAGGCGGCCATCACCGCGGACATGCTGCCGCAGGATGTCGGCTCGATGATCCCGGCCATGCCGACCGGTAACAACGGCGAGCACATCATGGGTCTGCCGCTGCGCGAAGCCCGCGAAGTGTTCGAGCGCGATTACCTGATTGCGCAGATCAGCCGCTTCTCGGGCAACATCTCGCGAACGGCTGAATTCGTCGGCATGGAGCGCTCCGCCCTGCATCGCAAGCTCAAGGCGCTGGGTGTAGGTTAAACATGTCCCGCATTGCCTATGTGAACGGCCAATACCGCGACATGCGGGACGCCAGCGTGAACATCGAGGACCGCGGCTATCAGTTTTCCGATGGTGTCTACGAGGTCTGCGAGATCAGGGGCGGCAAAGTCGTCGATATGCCGCGCCACCTGACGCGACTGCAGCGCTCGCTGCGCGAGTTGCGCATCGACATGCCGATGCCGCTGGCCGCACTGGAAATCGTGATCCACGAGACCGTGCGGCGAAATCGCGTCAGTTACGGAATCGTCTATCTGCAGGTCACGCGCGGCGTCGCGCGGCGGGATCATGCATTCCCGGTCAATCCGGTGAAACCGGCCCTGGTGGTGACCGCGCGCGGTCTCAATCTTCAGAAAAATCAGGACACCGCTGCGAAGGGCATCGGCGTCATCACCGTGCCCGAGAACCGCTGGCCGCGCGTCGACATCAAATCCGTGTCGCTATTGCCCAACGTGCTGGCGAAACAGCAGGCGCGCGAGAACAGCGCTTATGAGGCGTGGTTTGTCGATCACAACGGTCATGTCACCGAAGGCTCATCGAGCAATGCCTGGATCGTGACCACGGATGGCAAAGTGATCACCCGATCAGTTGACAGCGGCATCCTGGCCGGGATCACCCGCGCCGTGCTGATGGAGGTGCTGGCGGCGCTCCAGATCAAACTCGAGGAACGGCCGTTCACCCCTGCCGAGGCTTATGAAGCGGCTGAGGCGTTCGTGACGGCTTCCAGCCAGATCGTCATGCCGGTGGTCCGGATCGACGGCCGCAACATCGGAGACGGTAAGCCGGGCTCCATTTCCATGCGGTTGCGTGAAGAATTCCACCGTTTTTCAGCATTTTCGTAAGTTTTTCCGCCCTTTGGCCGCTTAGCCGGGTACCACGGTCTTGCCTAACAACCGGGCGTGTCCTTTAATCGCGCTGCAGCACCCGGAGGGGGATCTCAGGGACGCCGGCAGCCAGACTACGCCCCGAAGAGGGCAGGCTGGCCCAAAAACAAGAATGCGGGATAAGAAAATGGCGGCAGACCGCGCACAAAACCTACAAGACACTTTTCTCAATCACGTTCGCAAAACCAAAACGCCACTGACGATCTTTCTGGTCAATGGAGTGAAGCTGCAGGGCATTGTCACCTGGTTCGACAATTTCTGCCTGCTGCTTCGGCGCGATGGTCACTCGCAGCTTGTCTACAAGCATGCGATCTCGACAATCATGCCGGGCGCTCCGATCCAGTTGTTCGAAGGCGGCGAGGACGCGCCAGCTTGAGATTGAACTGACTTGGAACCCCGGAACTTCGACGGGGCCGCTGACCGTCCGCGGTCGGCGAGGGGCGATACAGGACGGGTGCTGGTCATCGGTCCTTACAAACGTGCGCGACGGGGTGATCCTGACGCGCCAACGATATCCCATGGCACACGCAATCCTGACGCCCGGCTTGAAGAAGCCGTCGGCCTGGCGCGCGCCATTGATCTGACCGTGGCGGAAGCGGTCGTGGCACCGCTGAGCGAGATCCGGCCTGCGACCTATCTCGGCAAGGGCAAGGTCGAGGAGATGATCGGCCTGATCAAGGCCAACGATGTCGATCTGGTCGTGATGGATTGCGCGCTGTCACCGGTTCAGCAGCGCAACCTCGAAAAGGAATGGAATGCGAAGGTGCTCGACCGCACCGGCCTCATTCTGGAAATTTTCGGCCGCCGCGCGAAGACCCGCGAAGGCACGTTGCAGGTCGAACTCGCACATTTGAACTATCAGCGCAGCCGCCTCGTGCGGTCGTGGACCCATCTCGAACGCCAACGCGGCGGATTCGGCTTCATGGGCGGCCCGGGCGAAACCCAGATCGAAGCCGACCGCCGCATGATCGGCGAGCGCATCACGCGCATCGAGAATGAGATCAAGAAGGTACAGGCGACGCGCCGGCTGCACCGGGCAGGGCGCCAGCGGGTGCCCTACCGTGTCGTCGCGCTGGTCGGTTACACCAATGCCGGCAAGTCCACGCTGTTCAACCGGCTGACCCGCGCCGATGTGCAGGCCGCCGACATGCTGTTCGCGACGCTGGATCCGACGTTGCGCGCGCTAACGTTGCCGCACGGTGGCAAAGCGATGCTGTCCGACACGGTCGGATTTATTTCCGATTTGCCGACCATGCTGGTGGCAGCCTTCCGCGCCACACTGGAAGAAGTCATCGAGGCCGACGTCATCCTGCATGTGCGTGATATTTCGCATGAGGATGCCGAAGCCCAGCAACACGACGTCGAGAATGTGCTGCGCCAGCTTGGCATCGATCCGGACAGCGGCCAGCGCATCCTGGAGGTCTGGAACAAGATCGATCGCTTCGACGAAGAAGGCCGCGCCAACCTCATGAATATCGCCGCGCGCCGGCCTGCCGAGCGGCCATGTTTTCCTGTCTCGGCCGAAACCGGCGAAGGCATCGACGCGCTTCTCACCGCCATCGAGGATCGTCTTGCGACCACGCGAGTGACGCTCGAACTCTCCATCGATGCCTCAGACGGCGCGGGCATCAGCTGGCTGCACCGGAACGCTGAAGTGCTCGACAAGAATCTGCTGGACGGCCGTTTTGCCATGACCGTGCGTGTCGATGAAACCAAACGCGACATCACCATTGCCAAGTTCGGCGCAGTGCCCAGCACGCATTGAAACGCGCATGCCGCGAGATTACTTCGCGGTTTTTGCCTCGTTCCACAACGCATCCATTTCGGCCAGCGTCGCGGCTTCCAGCGATGAACCGCGCGCGGCCAGGGTACGTTCGATATAGGCGAAGCGCCGCTCGAACTTCGCATTGGTTGCTCGCAACGCCATCTCGGGATCAGCCTTGGCATGACGGGCCAGATTGACGACGGCGAACAGCAGATCGCCGGTTTCCTCGGCAATGTGGGCATCGTTGCCGCTGTCCAGCGCCGCTTCGATTTCGTCGGCTTCCTCGCGGATCTTCGCCAGCACTGCGCGAGGGTCGTTCCAGTCGAAGCCGACGGTCGAGGCGGTGCGCTGCAAATCCATCGCCCGTGCGAGCGCCGGCTGGCTCTTTTTCACACTCTCCAGCAGGCCGGGCTTTGCGTCGGGAGTCTCACCGCGCAACGCCGCGCGCTCGGCCTTTTCTTCAGCCTTGATGCTGTGCCACAGGCCCTTCACTTCGTCAGGCGTCATGTGCCCGGCTTTTTCGCCGAACACATGGGGATGGCGCCGGGTCATTTTCGTCGTAATGGCATTGACCACGTCGCCGAAGGCGAATGCGCCTTGCTCCTCGGCCATCCGCGCATGAAACACCACCTGAAGCAGCAGATCGCCGAGTTCTTCCTTCAGGTCTTCGAGATCGTCCCGTGCGATTGCCTCCGCGACCTCATAGGCTTCCTCGATGGTGTAGGGCGCGATGGTCGCGAAGGTCTGCTCCAGATCCCATGGGCATCCGGTTTCGGGCGTGCGCAGCGCCGCCATGATGTCGAGGAGTTCGGAGATGTCGCGGGAAGGAGGCATGGCGCACCACGGGCATGAAAGGGCTTGCCCTCTATGCCGCAATGACGGTCTGGAGACAATTGGCGGAGCGGTGTCCGGATGCTAAGTGCAGTCTCATGACAGAGTTGGGCCAAAACAACGCAGCCTTGGTGCTTTTCTCCGGCGGGCAGGATTCCGCGACGTGCCTGGCGTGGGCGCTGGCGCGCTTTACGCGCGTGGAAACCATCGGGTTTTCCTACGGCCAACGCCACGCCGTTGAACTGGACAGCCGGGCGAAACTGATCGACGGCATGATGGCGCTCCGCCCCGAATGGGCTTCAAAGCTGGGCGAAAACCACACCCTGGATGTTCCGACGCTCGGCGACATCTCGGAGACCGCTCTGACGCGCGACACCGCGATTGAAATGGGCGAGGGCGGCCTGCCCAACACCTTCGTGCCCGGTCGCAATCTGGTGTTCCTGACCTTCGCCGCCGCGCTGGCCTACCGGCGGGGCGTCACCCACATTGTCGGCGGCATGTGCGAAACGGATTTCTCAGGCTATCCCGACTGCCGCGACGAAACCATCAAGGCACTCAATGTGGCGCTCAATCTCGGCATGGCGCGTCCGTTCGAACTGCACACGCCGCTGATGTGGCGCGACAAGGCCGACACCTGGGCGCTGGCGGAAGAACTCGGCGGCAAGGGGCTGGTCGATCTGATCGTTGAACACTCCCACACCTGCTATCTCGGTGAACGCGGCGCGCGTCACGATTGGGGCTACGGCTGCGGCGAATGTCCCGCTTGCAGCCTGCGCGCCAAGGGCTGGGCGGCTTATGCTGCGCACGCCGTCCCCGAAGCGCGATGACGCTCGCTCGACGTCTTCGCGCGGAAGGCTTTGTTTTCCTTGCCGCCTATATCGCCTGCATCCCGATCGCGAACTGGCTGATCCAGCACATCGGAACTGTCTGCCCACCCGATGGACCGTGTCTTATCCCGGTGGCGCCGGGTCTGATGGCGCCGAGCGGCGTGCTGATGGCCGGCCTCGCGCTGGTGCTGCGCGATCTGGTGCAGCGGCGGCTTGGCGTGACATACGGGTTGGCGGCGATCGGAGCAGGGACCGTGCTCTCGGCGGCGCTGGCCCCCGCGTCGCTTGTGGTCGCGTCAGCGGTTGCGTTCCTGTTGTCGGAACTGGCCGACTTCGCGGTCTATACCCCACTGCAAAAGCGCGGGCTTGTGCTCGCCGTCGCGGCGAGCAGCCTTGTTGGACTGGTCGCTGACTCGCTGCTGTTTCTGTGGCTCGCCTTCGGCAGCCTCGATTTTCTATCGGGTCAGATCGTTGGCAAGGTCGTGATGGTGCTGCTCACGCTGCCGGCGATCCGCTGGCTGCGCAACAGGGATGAGCGACTGGGCGTCACGTAGGCTCAGCGCCCCTTGAAATCGGCTGGCCGCTTTTCGAGGAACGATGCAAGGCCTTCACGAAAATCCTGCGTTCGCATCAAGGGCAGCAGTTGCAGGAAGACGTGGTGAACGTGATCGTTGAAATTCTCCGAAAGCCCGACGCGCATCATGCGCTTGGCTGACTGAACCGCCAATGGTGCATTGGCTGCGATCTCGGCCGCAAGCGCGCGGGCGCGCGGCATTAGTTCGGCGTCGGGAACGACGTGATTGGTCAGGCCCATCTCAAGGCTTTCCTTGGCCGACAGCGTGCGCCCCGTGAAGATGATTTCGGCGGCCTTCGCCCAGCCGAGCATGCGCGGCAGAAACCAAGTCCCGCCTGACTCCGGCACGATGCCGCGCTTGACGAAGGCGGCCGCGAACTTCGCGCTTTCGGCCATGATGCGAATGTCGCAGCCCAGTGCCGTGTCCATGCCGTAGCCGGCGGCGGCGCCATTGAGCGCGCAGATCGTCGGCTTCTCCATGTTGAACAGGATCGTGGGTGGCGCGGTCTTGAGGTCGAGCGTTGTCCGTGCGCCGTCGGCATCATTCTGCGAGCCGATTCCGGTGCCGCTGGATGCGCTGGCCACATCGAGGCCGGCGCAGAAGGCGCGTCCCGTCGCGGTGAGAATGACGACACGCACGGCAGGATCGTTGTCCGCCTGCAGAAGCAATTGACCGAGCTGTTCCAGCATCGGACGCGAGATCGTGTTCAGCCGCTCCGGGCGATTGAGCGTGATGGTGGCGATGTTGCCGTCGACCGCATAGAGCACTTCCGACTCGGCGATACGGGATTCCGGCACTCTTTCGGTCTTCGACATTTGGCATTTCCTCATTTTTTCTGCGCGCAGGTAAGATCAAAAGCCGCCACGGCGCAAGCGCTGGACACCGCTCGGCTGCCTTGCGCGCGCTGTGGCAGCCGCATAGACTCGAGAAGCCGCGCACGGGAGAAGCACAATGATGAAGCTCAAGCCGAACTGCGAATGTTGCGACAAGGATCTGCCGCCGGAGAGCGGCGAGGCTGTGATCTGCACGTTCGAGTGCACGTTCTGCGCAACCTGCGCCGATACCGTGTTTGGCGGCGTCTGTCCGAACTGCGGCGGAAATTTTGTGCCGCGCCCGATCAGGCCTGCAGCGATGTTGCGGAAGTATCCGGCTTCGACCGAGCGACATCTGCGCGAACAGCCGTGTCTGGCGAAAGCGGGCTGAGCATGATCCGGAAAAGTGGGAACCGGTTTTCCGACAAGATCATGCTCGTATAATCAAAGCCCTCAATCTTTGCGATTGTCTGTTCGCGGATGCTGCTGCCGCCACTCGCGCGGCGGCGTGAACGATCCGGCCCACAATCCGCGCTTCGCGGACTTCGCCTCGTCCTGCTGCACGCCATAGATATTCGCGACACCTGACGTCATGGCCCAGCCCTGCCGGACCATCCAGGCGTTGATGTCGGTGCCGTCGGGCAGGGTGCAGGTGGCCAGCGAGCGCCCATACTTGTCGATGGACTTTGGCTGGCACGTCAGATCTCGGCCGCGCACACGGCTTCGGAGCTGCGCCGAGGCCTGTCGGCCACACGGCCAGTCGCGGCCCTGGGCATCCAGGCACATCTGATCGAGTTCCGGTGCATCGATGTCGACGAGGCGAATCCGCGTCCCGGAAATTGTCAGCGTATCGCCGTCAGCGACAAGGGCATTGCCGGCAATGGGCGCGTCCGGAGTCCGCATCCAGCGTTCGACCGCATAAACACCAAGCGAGCCGATCAGCACGATCAGCATCACGCCCCAGCGCCTTGTATCCGAACCGAACCGTTCCGGTCCGCGTGGCTGCCGCCGCTGTGGCGTTTGAAAAATCATGCGCGAACGTAACTCGGCTCTGTGTGAAGGATTTATGTCGCGCAGTCGCGCAATGCGATTCATCACCTGAATTATGAACTTGCGCGCGCCGGGTTCAAGACAATCTTGCCAACGACCGCGTGCTGCGACTAAGTGCCGAAGAAGGACCATTCAATACTCAACTCATCCGGCCTGACATATGCAAGAGAGTTGTCCATGGTGGATGTCCGGCATCCTGTATCAGATCTATCCGCGTTCGTTTCAGGATTCGAACGGCGATGGCGTAGGTGATCTGCGCGGCGTCATTCAGCGATTGCCTTATCTGGTTGAGCTTGGCGTGGATGCGCTGTGGCTGTCGCCGATCTTTCCATCGCCAATGGAAGATTTCGGCTATGACATCTCGGACTACACCGGGATTGATCCGCTGTTCGGTTCGCTTGATGATTTCGATGCGCTGGTAGCGGCGGCCCACGAGTTGGGTCTGAAAGTCATTCTCGATCTGGTGCCAAATCACACATCAGAGCAGCATCCGTGGTTCATCGAAAGCCGCAGTTCGAAGACCAATCCCAAACGCGACTGGTACATCTGGCGTGATCCCAGCGGTGAGGGCGGCCCGCCCAACAACTGGCTCTCCGAATTCGGTGGCAGTTCGTGGGAGTTCGATGCTGTTACCGGACAGTATTACTATCACGCATTCCGGCGCAGTCAGCCGGACCTGAACTGGCGCAATCCGGAGGTGCGCCGGGCAATTCATAACGTGATGCGGTTCTGGCTGCGGCGCGGCGTCGATGGCTTCCGCGTCGATGTGATGTGGCATCTCATCAAGGATGAACTGCTGCGCGACAATCCGCCGAACCTCGACTATGTACCGGGACAGCAACCTTATCAGCAGTTGATACCGTCGTATTCGACCGACAGGCCTGAAGTACATGCCGTGGTGGCAGAGCTTCGACAGGTCATCGAAGAATGCGATGATCGCGTTCTGATCGGAGAAATCTATCTGTCGCCGGAGAAGCTCGTGGCCTATTACGGCCGTGACCTCGCCGGCGCGCATTTGCCATTCAACTTTGCGCTGATCTCGACGCCGTGGAACGCGCGTGCCGTCGCCAAGCTAATCGATGACTATGAAGCCGCGCTGCCGCCGGGCGCATGGCCCAACTGGGTGCTCGGCAACCACGACCGCCAGCGCATCGCCAGCCGGATCGGCGGCGATCAAGCCCGCGTCGCGGCGATGTTGCTGCTGACGCTCCGGGGAACGCCGACGCTGTATTACGGCGACGAGATCGGCATGCCGCAGGTCGACATTCAGCCGGATCAGGTGAGGGACCCGTGGGAGAAAAATCTGCCCGGTCTTGGTGTCGGCCGTGACGGCTGCCGCACGCCGATGCAATGGGATTCGACGCCGCAGGCGGGCTTCAGTGCTACCGAACCGTGGCTGCCGCTGAGCCGGAACTTCGCATCGGAAAATGTCATGACGCAGCGCCAGGACGCAGCGTGCATGCTCAGCCTGTACCGTGCGCTGATCGCGTTACGCCGTGCGAGACCTGAGCTGGCACTTGGCACGTACAAGCCACTCGGCGCGACCGAAAGTCTCCTGGTGTTTGCGCGCGAGCATCACGATCGACGGTCGTTGGTGGCTCTGAACTTTGGAAGAGAACCAGTGTCGTTCGAAACGAACAGTTCGCGCGGCCGGATACTGCTGTCGACGGTCATGGACCGCTAGGACGAGGTCGTGGACGGAAGGTTCGCTCTGCGGGGCTCTGAAGGGCTCATTATGGAGCCTTTGGACTGAGGTGGAGACAGCCGTAAGCCCGTATGCTTGGCCATATCTCGGATTCGCATAAGGTATATTATGGAACATAAATAGATCTGTCTTTCCATGAGCGGAAAACCCGGCTCAGACAGTCGCCACACGGCCTCTGGGCCGGGTCATTCGCGAATGCGGATGGGGCCTTGCCGGTTCATCGCGGACCACGGGTCATTTATGTCCCGCTTATGAGATCGCCCCAGATTCCATCTCGAATTCATATGGGCCCCACCTGACACTGCCGGTGTGATTGCGCGGCGACTTTTCGATTCTCGAAGGCCGGGCGCGACGTCCCAGAATGACTTTTCGAGGCGATCAAATGACGATCCAGACTGAACCTCCGTCGTGCAGTTCCGCGTTGGTTTTCATCGGCAAGAACAGCCGCGGCCAGTGGGTCGCGCAGGAGCAGAACGGGCTGTTCGGCGGTCTGTTCATTAGCCGAGCCGCAGCCGTTCGCTACGCC